>CAYWWD010000102.1:0-13571 GCA_964461965.1 uncultured Halioglobus sp.
GGTTCATGCCGGCGTTGGTGAACAGCAGCGTCGGGTCGTCGTGCGGCACCAGCGAACTGCTCGCCACACGGGTGTGTCCGTGCTGCTCGAAATAGGCCAGGAAGGCCTCGCGTATTTCCACGGTCTTCATACTTGCTCTCGGTTGGAGGTCGATGGCGCGGGATTCGATCAGCCCGCGATACGGCTCTCGGCGAATGGCTTGCCCGCGATGATGTGCAGGTGTAGGTGGAACACGCTCTGGCCGGCGCCGGCGCCGTTGTTGACCACCAGGCGGAACGCATCGCTCACGCCCAGTTGCGCTGCAACCTTGCCCGCGACCAGCATCAGGTGGCCCAGCAGGGCCTGGTCGCCATCATCGGCATCCACCAGCCGGGGAATGCCCTGTCGGGGAATGATCAGCACATGCACCGGCGCCTGCGGGTGAATGTCGTTGATGGCGATGCAGTGTTCATCCTCGTAGATGAACGTGCTGGGGATTTCGCCGCGAATGATCTTGCCGAATACCGTGTCTGACATTGCTCGGGGGATTCCTGTTTTCTGGCGGGGTGCGCGACCGCGCCGCTAGCCAAGTTTCTCGTCTGCGGTGAGCTGCCGGGCTTCACTTTCCAGCATCACGGGAATTCCGTCGCGCACCGGATAGGCCAGGCCGGACGCCCGGCAGATCAGCTCGTCCTTGTCCTGGTCGTATTCCACCGGCGCCTTGGTCACCGGGCACACCAGGATACTAAGCAGTCTTTTGTCGATCATCACCGGCTCGCGAAACGCAGGAGGGGGCGACATTATACGGGCATTCTTACGGCTTTGGCATCGTGTTCGGCGCAGAACCCGGATCCGATTGCGGCATCGGCGGGGCGAGCAGTTGCGGGTCAACGCGCTGGTTGCGCCAGTTCATGCGCCAGTCCAGATGCGCACCTGTCGCGCGCCCGGTGGCGCCCACTTCGCCGATCACGTCACCCGCCTTCACTTCCTGCCCCACGGCCACCAGCACCTTACTCATGTGCAGGAATGACGATGAAAACCGGAAGCCGTGATCGAGGATGACGGTGCCGCCGGAGAAGTACAGATCCGGCTCCGCCAGCGTGACGTGGCCCGCGGCGGGCGCACGCACCGGAGTTCCCGTGGGCACGGCGACATCGACGCCGTAATGCGGGTTGGCCGCAGCGCCGTTGTAATACCGCTGGCTGCCATACACGCCGGAGATCGGCCCGCGCGCAGGCCACTGGAACCCCGCCAGCGCACCCAGCAGCAGGTCGGGGCGCGATAGGCGCTGCGCCTTGGCCGCATCGACCAGCGCCTGCTCGCGCCGGATGCGCGCCAGCTGCTCTGGCGGTGGCGTCACCGTTTTCTGCGGCACACCTTCCACGCGCTGGATGTCGTACTCGCGCCGCACGATCTGCAACGTCTCCCGGCAGGGTACGGGGCCTTCGATCACCAGTTCCGCGGTGCGCGCGGCATCGCGGCCGAATCCGGCGAACGTGGTGCCATCCTCCAGCACATCCAGCCGCTCGCCGTCGAGACGAACGACGCTGCCCGGCGGCACATTGCCCCACACCAGCCCGCCCTGGACGAGGTTGCCCTGCAGCGCCACGCAGGCCGCCACCGCCGGGTGTGCCGCGACAGCGCTCACCAGCGCACCGGCTGCAAGCCGTGCTCGCCACCCACCACTACTTAGTCGTCCCCGCATGATTCCTCCCGCGAAAGAATTCCGCTGCCTTTCTAACAGCGGAACTGAAAGGCGTCCAGCGGCGTTTTGCCAGCGGGCAATCGCGGCTAAGATAACGCCATGTCACGCTACCGACCCCCGCGCGCACGCGGCTCACGCTATATCACACCCGAAGGCGAAAAACTGCTGCGGGAGGAACTGCAGCAACTGTGGAAAGTGGAACGGCCGGTGGTCGCGGATGCCGTGCACGAGGCGGCCAAGAACGGCGACCGCTCCGAAAATGGCGATTACATCTATGGCAAGCGCCGCTTGCGCGAGATCGATTCACGCGTGCGGTTTCTGCGCAAGCGCCTCGATGAGCTGGAGGTCGTCACGCGCACACCCGATGACACGGGGAAGGTGTTCTTCGGCGCGCGCGTCACACTGGAAGACGAATCCGGGGAGGAAAAGCACTGGCGCATCGTCGGCCCGGACGAGTTCGATCTCGCGAACGGCAAACTCAGCATGGATTCACCGCTGGCGCGCGCCCTGCTGGGTAAACGGCTGGACGACGAGGTGCAGGTGCAGAGCCCGTCGGGCATGCAGCGTTTTTACATTACCGGCATTGGCTACGGCGCGAACTGAGACGCGGTGCGAGTGCGCTCGACCGGCGATGTCACTCGCGGCGCCCGCGCCGCCGATGCAGCCACCACATCGCAGAACCGCTGGTCGCGAGCGTAACCAACAACACACCGACAGCGTCCATTACCAGCACACCCAGCGAGCCGAGGAGCCGGCCACTGTGCAGATCCAGCAACACACGCTCCCAGTTCAGCCACCGCTCCGGTGTGGGGATCCGGGCGCGAATACGTTCCGGCAGGGCCTCGGGGGCAACCTGGCTGACGGTGGCACCACCGGCTCCCGCACGCTGACTGAAATTCATCTGCTCCAGATCGACCAGCCACCAGGCACCGTCCGCCTGTACTGCGGCCGCCCTGCCGGTCAGGTCACCGACCAGGCCTATCGCCTGCAATGGTACCGGCAGGCCGAGGGTGGCCGTCGCCGAATCCAGCAACGCGCCATCGCGCGTGATGACCAGCAGTTCCTCGGCACATGCCGCAAGCAACACCTCGCCCGCCTCGGCCGCACCCACGAATTCGCCGCTGCACGGCGCCACTTCCCGTGCGTCGAGATACACACGTCCGTCGGCGGTGCGGTACAGCCACTGCTCGCCCAGGCGAAAGGCGCGAAGCTCCCCGGAGTCATCGCCGTACACCCCATTCAGCCAGGCCCAGTCGACGAAACGGCGATCCAGCCCCAGTTGCGATGCGTGATTCAGCAGGAGGCCAGTGGCCGCCAGCACGACGACAAATACCGCGGCCAGCAGACCCACGCGCCGGTGCCAGTGCCACAGAATGCCAACCAGCCGCGGCCGGCGTGGCATCAACCGCGCACCCGCGCGTCCAGCCACAGGGCGAGACGCGCCACACGCTCCACCGCGCGCACTGACAGCGTTGCCCCGGTGATGCCGTCGATGTTCTGCGACAGGTAGCCATCAGGTGACAGGCTGGCACCGTTGAATTGGTCGGTGAAAAAAGGATAGCGAATTTCTCCGCCGCGGCTTTCCCGGAACGCGAGCACATCCACCCGCGCGATGCGACGGCCCGCTATGACGACACCCAGGGTGATGGGTTTCTCCTTGCCGATATCCTCGAGTATCCAGGCGGTCTGCTCGCCCGCCTGCCAATAGCGCAAGCGCAGCGCCCCGGGTGCCCAGCCCACGGCAGCCTGGGCCGCGGCGCGGGTCTCGTCGGTGAGCCACAGCGTATGCATCGAAGGCGGTGTCGCACCAAACACCAGCCGCAGGAATTCATCGCGCCCCAGGTATTCCTCACTGTGCACAGCGCCGGCCGTCACCGCCAGCGCGGCCAGTCCGATGCGGCGCAGTCGCCGGAGGTTGATGCAGCGCGCAATCATCAGAACGAGTAGCCCACTCCGAGGTTCAAGCCTTCCAGTTCCGCCTGGTTGGAGGGCGCATCCTGCCACTGGTAATCGGCCTTGAACACGACATCTTCCACCAGCCAGTAATTCACACCCAGGTTCCATTCACCGAACTCGGTATCCCCGCCACCGCCGGCCTGGTTATCCCACTCGCTGTAGCGGGCGAAAATGCCGAGGTCGCGCTGCAACAGCCAGGACGGCTCGATGTACCAGCCTTCCTGCTTGTCGGCGCCCGCCTTGATATCGTCGATGGCGTTGTTGATATCCCAGGATGCGGCCACCGCGCGCAGGCCGAAGGGGCCGGTGCGCCACACGGCGTGCGCCGAGTACAGCATGGCGTCGATATCATCCAGGTACTGCCCCTGGTAGATATCCTGCTGATACTGCAAGGTTGCCCCGAGTTCGAGCCCCGCCACGCCGGTGTATTTGAGGTTGGCCGTGTACGCGGGGTCGGAGGCATCGGCCTCGGAAACCTTCTGTCGGCCGTCGCGAATCTTGTACTGGCCTTCCTCGGCATCCAGTTTCAGGCCGGACGTAAAGGCCGTATCGTAGCTCCAGCCCGGCGCGAACTCGCCGTTCAGCGCGAGGCCACCTTCCCACCACGTGGTGGGGATGATGTTGCGCTCCACGTTGTTGCGCTCCACGCCGTAGAACGTCGTCGGTTCGTGCGTCTGGTTGAGGATACCGACCGGGACCAGGAACAGGCCGGCCTTCATGTGCGTGGTACTGTTCAGGTCGTGTTCGACATAGGCCTGCTCCAGTTCGACCTCGCCTTCTTCGCCGTCGCCGGACACTGAGTGTTCCACTTCGAGTTCGGAGAACATCCGCGTGGTCGAAGTGAAGTCGTGCCCGAGGAACAGTACGAAGCGGTGAAAATCCAGCTCATCCTTGTCGTCGCCGACGTCGTTCTTGTCATCGAGATTGTTGTAGTGCATCTCGCCATAGCTGCCGATGCGGGTGCGCTCTGCCCAGTTAGAGGCCAACGATTCACCGCCCGCCGGCAAGCCCTGCTCCACCGCACTCGCCGTGGCCTCTACCTTGGTGCTGGTCTGCTTGACCTCCTGTTTGGTCGAGGCCAGTTGTGCCTTGAGTTCAGCGATCTCCGCTTGCTGCTGCTGAATGATGGCCCACATTTCTTCCATGCTGGGCGTAGGTGTCGCGGCTACGGCCGCCATCGTGCACAGGCCGAGCGCCAGACCTGCCAATAACTTGTTGATTCCCATGCTCTTCCCCAAGAATAAAGCGTCATGAAAGGAAGGCGATGTTATTAGCAATCATTCTCAGATTCAATATTAAATGAGAACCGTTTTCACTCTGGGGCGATCCACCAGTCGGGAATAGCTGAGACCGGGCGCGGATGTCGCACCGCCGCCCGGCACCGGGACGCTCAGAAGCGGAACACCGCCTCCTCTGCTTGCGGGAACAGGCGCGACATCAGGCCGTTCGGCACATAACCATCCGTTGTGCAGGGCAACGCCGGGTCGCAGGTATCGACGAACCTGCCCTCCCCGTCCGGCCGCAGAAAGGCGGACTTCTGGGCCTGGGCCAGTGTGTCCTTGCGCGGCAGGCTGTGCGGGTCGTCGCCGTAGTCCGGCTCGAACGGCGCGGTGTTGGTGATGGGCGGCGGCGCCGTGCCGCCACCATTGGCACCGCCGCCGATCGGCCCGTTATCCCACACCGTCAGTACCGAGCCCGTGACCTCACCGGCGGGGACCGGTTGCAGGGCAAAGTACGGATTGCTGTCCGGGTGGCGCCCCTCCTCGACTGCGGGCACGCGCAGATAGGCGCCGATGGTGCGCGCCATGGCCTCCGCCGACCACATACTGACCTGGTGATCGCCGAAGGCCACCTGCAGCAGCACGGCGTGCGCGGGCGTGTTGGGCAGCGGGTGGTTCTGGATATGGTAGGCATAGCCGCTGGACTCCGCGCGGTCCCACAGCATCTGCGCCATTGACAGCAGGATGGTCTGGTCCTTGATACTCGGGTAGCCACCGCCGTCCGGCCCGGTGGCGCTGCCGCTGAAAAACAGGCTGTAGTCCGCGAAGTCGATGCTGCGCCGCAGCAGAAAGCTATACGCCATACCCGGCACGCCCAGCACGCCGCGCGTCACATCCTGGATGACGCCCATCAGCGCGCCGCCGAGAATACCGCCCTGGCTGTTGCCGTCGTAGTAGACCGTGCGGTTGTCGAACACCGGCACATGGCCGGCCTGGAAAGCCTCGTGGGCGCGGAAGCCCGCGTCGTGCTTCAGCAGGCGCGCGAGGTACATGAAGTTAAGCATGCCCTGCTGCTGGCGATCGAAGACCGGGCCGAGCAGGCTGAAGTCCTGCAGGGCCTGAATGGCATAGCCCACGTCCTCGGCCGCGAAACCGCTCCAGTCCGTGGCGCAGAACATCATCTGGTGAGTGTTCGCCATGATGTCGATGTTGTCGCCGGTGCCGCCGCGCACTTCGTTGGCGCTGCCGAGCAGGCCGTGTCCGTACAGCGAGGGTCTGGCCTGGACCTTGGGCGGCGCGTCGAAATCCTCGGCCACGGAGCGCGCAATGCGGCAGACGAAGCGGGCCTCGAACAGATTGTCGCCGCCGATACGGTCTGGCAGGCCGTCGTCGGGCGTGTCGTAATAAAAGCCGGAGCCCGGGCCGCCCGTGTCGCTGTTCAAATAGTTAGGTACCTGGAACGTGCCGGATATCTGTCGCGACATCTGCTCGTCCTCGCCGTCCTGGCAACCGTCATCGCCACAGGGGTTGAAATCGATGACCTCGTCTACGCTGAAATCCGGCGCGGCACTACCGAGATCGGCAAACGCGTCATCGCGGATATGCAGCAGACGCCCCGTGATGCTCTCGACACTGCCGATATTGAATTCCCAGGCGAGGTAGAGTTCATCGCGCGCCACGCCTGCATCTTCGAGAACGGTAAAAATATCCTCCATGGCGCCGCGGCGGTCCTCGATCGCCGGGTTGTCGGTGATCACACCGTCGCGCAGCGCGCGGAACACTTCCGGCGCTTCGAGCAGTTCACCCTGCGCGTCGCGCAGATTGCGCAGCGCGACAATGTAACGCTCGCCGCGTTCAAACTGCACCATGGGGCGGATGATGAACGACTGCTCCGCGGGATCATCGGTATTGGCGTCCAGTTCCGCAAAGATCAGGTGTTGTTCGCCAGTGCTGGCGCGAATCACTACCACGGGCGAATCCGGCTCCAGCGAGCGTGACAGATCGGTGATGCGCGGCACATCGCTCTGGTCGAGATCGACACCCGGGACGTGGGCGAGGATCTTCTGCGAGGGTGAAAAACCGTCGTTGCGATTGAATTCCGCCACCTGCACCGGCACACCCTGCTTGTTAACCGGCATGGATTCCAGCGTGAGATTCACCCGACGGCCGGTTGGCGTGCTGCTGTCCTCCACGGTGAAGGCGCTGCTCGGCCAGGGGAACAGGCAGTTGTCCGGGTCGAGAATTTCACAGCGCTCGGCATTCGGCGTGTCGATGTGAATGGGCGCAATGCGCGCGTTATCGCTGCCATCGGAACAAGCTGCGAGCGCTATCAGCAACGCAAGCGGAACAAACGCTTTCACGGACGAATTCATCGACTACCTCGACGCATCACGGTGGCTTGGTGCCGGTGCGCTAACGCAGCGCGGCGTAAATGATATTTTCCAGCTGCCCCCGGAAATTGAACGTGCTGGAGGGCATCAACTGCGTCATAAAAACTACCACCAGTTCCTCCACCGGGTCTACCCAGAACAGCGTGCTGGCCAGCCCGCCCCAGTAGAATGTGCCCGGCGAGGCGGGGAACCCGTTGCGCACCGGATCGAGCTTGGTCGCAAAGCCGAGGCCGAAGCCCACGCCTTCGTAGGCGGATTCACTGAAACCGCCATTGGCGACTGCCGCCAGGTCGACGCCGCCCGGCAGGTGATTGCACGTCATGAACGCCAGTGTGCGCGAGCCGATGATGCGTACGCCGTCCACCGTGCCACCTTCGAGCAGCATGCGGCAGAAGCGGTAATAGTCGCCAACGGTGGAGAGCAGCCCGCCGCCGCCGGAGTAGAAACCGCGCCCGACGAACTGGCTGTTCTGGCCATCGTCCTTGAGCACCATCTCTTTCTTCAGGTTACGTTCATAGCAGGAGGCGAGGCGCGATACTTTGCCGGGCTCGATATTGAAGCCGGTGTCATGCATCCCCAACGGCTCGAAAATAGCGGCGCGCAGGTAGTCCGGCAGGCTCTGCCCGCTGATCACTTCCACCAGGTAGCCCAGCACGTCCGTGGACAGCGAATAGTTCCAGCGTTCCCCGGGTGAAAACTCCAGCGGCAGTTGTGACAGCTGGTCGATCATATCCTTGAGCGTATACCCGGGCTGCGGGTTGCCTACCTGCAACTTGCGGTAGGCGTAATCGATATTGGTAGCGCGCAGGAAATCGTAGGTCAGGCCGCTGGTATGCAGCAGCAGGTCGCGCACTGTCATGGCGCGATTTGGGGGCGAGGTGGCAAACAGCGGGTAGGAACCGCTAGTCCATACCCCGAGGTTGCGCCACGCGGGAATGAAGCGGTGCACCGGATCATCGAGCGAAAACAGGCCGCGCTCGTGCAGCGTCATCAGCGCCAGCGAGGTGATGGGCTTGGACATGGAGTAGATGCGTACGATGGTGTCCGCCGTCATCGGCGTGCCGCGCGCCACATCGCGCAGGCCCTGCACATCGAGGAAGCACGGCTGGCCGCGGCGCGCAACGAGCGTGATGCAGCCGGGAATCTTGCCCGGCTCGACGTAGCGTTTGGCCAGATGCTCGCGCACGCGGGCCAGCTGCCCGCTGTCGAGACCGACGGATTCCGGTGTTGCCAGGTCCAGCACTGCGCATTCCTCGCTAAGTGAAAAGTTGTCAGTGAACCCGTCCCGCCCGCAAAAGGCAAGTGAACCAGGACAATCGGCTATCCAACCGGCGGTGGTGTGATTCATCTCATCCAAGGGACGAGGACAGCTGATGAAATCCCGATTGCCGACAGAGTGCTGAAACTAACGGATAGCATGTGAATAGGCGGCAACGCGAACCTGAAGCGCACTGAACAGTCGGCCGACGAGCATGCGGCATGTGTAGACTGCCGACATCCGGTTGCATTCTCAGCAAGTTTGCATGCCATTGCGGGGGAAGTGCCGCGCACGACAATACGCGACTGATTGGACGCAGCCAAATTTCGAGCCGGCCGCCTTACAAGCAATTCCTCGTTCCTGTATAAAGCCACACAAGTGTATCAATAAATACAGGGAACGATATGGCGCTTTGGTTAGTGCGGGCGGGCAATTCCGGCCAATACGAAGACAAATTCCTTTCGGAGGGGCGAATTTACCTTAATTGGCATCACCTCAGCGACGATCTATCCAAACTTACCGCCAAAGAAGAATTGTCAAAGCTCGTCGAAAATTACTACCCGAACAGCAAAAAGGCGCAAAGAAGGAATTGGGTGAGCCAGATATGGCCGTTTGCCCACGGGATTGCTACCGGCGATTGGGTGGTACTGCCCAGCAAGAAAAAGGCCTCCATTCACATTGGAGAGGTTACCGGTGCGTATGTCAATTCACCCTCACTCGGTTCCCCTTACTTCCACTATCGGACTGTCGATTGGTTCGCCACGGACATTCCCAGATCAAATTTTGATCAAGACCTGCTCTATTCTTTCGGTGCATTCCTGACCATCTGCAGGATCAAGCGAAATGATGCTGAAAGCCGAATCAAGAAAATGTCGCAGAATGGGTGGAAATCATCATCCAAAGACATCGCCTCAGATGAGGATACCGATGAGGACACTCAGATTGACCTTGAGCAGTTAGCGCGAGACCAAATCGCAAAGCTGATTATCAGTAAATACAAGGGACACGGTCTGGCTGTTCTGGTGGATGCCATCTTGACGGCAAAAGGATTTACCACCCACGTCAGTTCTCCCGGGCCTGACAAAGGCGTTGATATACTAGCCGCTCCGGGTGTCCTCGGGTTCGGCAGTCCCCGATTGTGTGTACAGGTCAAAAGTAGCGACACTCCGCTTGATCGTCCTACTCTTGATCAGCTGATCGGGACGATGCATAACTTCAAGGCTGAGCAGGGATTATTGGTCTCGTGGGGCGGCTTCAAGAATTCGGTCGACAAGGAAATTCCCAGTCAGTTCTTTAATGTCAGGCTGTGGGATGCGGCTTCGATAGTTGAAGAGTTTTTTCAGCATTACAATTCACTGGACGAAGACATCAAGGCAGAGATACCTCTTAAGCGCGTGTGGACGCTGGCGATCACGGAAGAAGATTGAATGAAACAGCCGGATTGGCGTTCCTACCCCTGGGCACAGAGAGCAATTGGGCGTTGGCGTCAGGGTTAGGGCAGTCGGCGGTGCAGGTGTTTATTCCGAATCCCAGGTATCCATGTCTTTCGCTGCTAGATCACGGCGCCCATGCAGCACCGTAAGGATTCGCACACGTTCGGCCTAGTATAGATAGATGATACGGTACCCGTGAAAGAGCAGTTCACGTACCCCGTCGCGGTTGGCCTCCGGCACGAGGCGCCCCATTCTGGGCTGCTCTCTCAGCATTTCGACGGCATCGAAGATCCTCTCGATAAAACGTCTCGCGTAATAAGGTGAGTCCTTGCCGATGTAGTCACGGATTCCTTCGAGGTCATCGAGCGCGGGGTCAGTCCAATCAAGGCGCATCACCGAGCAACCGCCGTTTGGCTTCCTCCTGGGATACGGTACGCCCCTCTTCGGCAGCCTGCAGACCTCGTTCGATCTTCTGCTTCACGTATAGCTCGTACATGATGTCATCCCAGGTCGCCTGCTCGGGCATGTGCTCGATAATCTGCCGGGCGGCGTCTTTGGCGCTTGACATGTTTGTGTCCTCCCTGCTGCGTATCAACTTGGATTCTCACCGTAGGGTCTCGCGAACGGAGCGAAGACCGCAACGCCCGACACAGCCATGGTAACAATATTTGTTTGTCAGGAAAGTAATCCTTTTCCTCCACGACGACCTGTATCGCAGTGCAGATACCGGATGACTTCGCGTCAGGCGCTTCTTCATCAAATCCACAACCGTGCCACGCGCTCACGCAGCGCTGGCACCACCTCCTCCTCAAACCACGGATTGCGCTTGAGCCACAGCGTATTGCGCGGCGAAGGGTGGGGCAGCGGGAAGAAATGCGGCGCAAAGTCGGACCAGCGCCGCACGCGTTCGGCGAGGTTTTGCGTGGAGCGGCCGAGGTAATACTCCTGCGCGTAGCTGCCGACCAGCAGCACCAATTCAACGGCCGGCATGTGTGCAAACAAGCGTTCATGCCACAGCGGCGCGCACTGGGCCGGCGGCGGCAGATCGCCCGATTTACCCCGGCCGGGATAGCAGAAGCCCATGGGTACGATCGCAATGCGCGACTCGTCATAAAACTGCTCCCGCTCCATGCACAACCACTGGCGCAGGCGCACTCCGCTCTGGTCATCCCAGGGCACACCGCTGGCGTGGACTTTGGTGCCCGGCGCTTGCCCCACAATCACCAGCTTCGCCGTGGGACTTGCGCGCAGCACCGGGTTGGGCCCGAGCGGCAACGACGCCTCGCAGTGGCGGCACCGGCGAATCTCCTGCAACAGGTGCGTGAGCGGGATATCGCCTGAGCGGGATTTGCGTGCCAATGCAACAACCTTCTGGGAAAGGCGCGGTGTCCGCGCCGGAAGGACAGATTATTGCCCCTCACTTACCTGTCTTGCTACCATCCGCGCTTCGAAGCTACCCCGCTGCACCACCTGTTTTTTGGCAACCTACGGAGCATCCATGAGCCGTCCCTCCCTGTTTGACCTGGAAAATCACGACGACTTTATCCAGCGCCATATCGGACCTACCGCTCCACAGCAGACGGCGATGGCCCGCGCCATCGGCTACGACAATCTCGATGCGCTGATCGACGCGACCGTACCCCGGGCGATCCGGCGGCGCGAGCCCATGCAACTGCCCGGCGCGCAAACGGAACAGCAGGTGCTCTCAAGGCTGCGCGAACTCGCGAACCGCAACGTCATCAACCGCTCCTTCATCGGCATGGGCTACCACGACACCATCACCCCGCCGGTGATCCAGCGCAACGTGCTGGAAAACCCGGGCTGGTACACGGCCTACACACCCTATCAACCCGAGATCTCCCAGGGCCGACTGGAGGCGCTGCTCACCTACCAGCAGATGATTCTCGATCTGACCGGCATGGAGCTTTCCAGCGCCTCGATGCTGGATGAGGGCACGGCAGCCGCCGAGGCGATGACACTGATCCAGCGCGTGAACAAAAAGAACCGCAGCACGACGTTCCTCATCGCCGACGATTGCCACCCGCAGACCATCGCCGTGGTGCGCACGCGCGCCGAGGCGCTGGGCTTCGAGGTCGCGGTGGGCGATCCGGTGGAACTGCTGAAGACCACCGAAGCCTTCGGCCTGCTGCTGCAGTACCCGGGCACCTACGGCCACCTGCATGATCTCACGCCGCTGATCACCACCGCGCACGCCGCGAATACGCTGGTGGCGGTGGCGGCGGACATCATGGCCCTGCTGCTGGTGAAACCGCCGGGCGCCATGGGCGCGGATGTCGTCGTGGGCAATAGCCAGCGCTTCGGCGTGCCGATGGGCTTCGGCGGGCCGCACGCCGCGTATTTCGCCACGCGTGATGAATACAAACGTTCGACACCCGGGCGCATCATCGGCGTCTCTATCGACCGGCGCGGCAACCAGGCGCTGCGCATGGCGATGCAGACACGCGAGCAGCACATCCGCCGCGAGAAGGCGACCAGCAACATCTGCACCGCGCAGGCGCTGCTGGCCAACATGGCGGCGTTCTACGCGATGTACCATGGGCCACAGGGGCTGCGTCGCATCGCCACCCGCATCCAGCGGCTCACCGGCATTCTCGCCAGGGGTCTTGCCGATGCCAGCTTTACAGCCGAGAACAACACCTTCTTCGACACACTCACCTACACCGTGGGCAAAAAACAGAACGGCATCGTCAAGCGCGCACTTGCGCTGGGCCTCAACCTGCGCATCATCGGCAACGACCGCCTCGGTATTGCGCTCGATGAAACCACCACCGCGCGGGATATCGAAACGCTGTGGGAAGCCTTCACCGGTGACAGCACGCTGCCCGCAGCGGCGCACCTGGACGAGAAAGTCCGCGAAAACGCCGGCATTCCCGACACCTTGCTGCGCCCCAGCGACTACTTGAAGCACCCGCTATTTAACAGCTACCACTCCGAAACGGAGATGCTGCGCTACCTGCGCTACCTGGAAGGCAAGGACCTCGCGCTCAACCGCTCGATGATCCCGCTCGGCAGCTGCACCATGAAACTCAACGCCACCACCGAGATGCTGCCCATCACCTGGCCGGAATTTGCAAGCCTGCATCCCTTCGCCCCTGCGGAGCAAGTTGCCGGCTACCACGTCATGCTCTCCGAGCTGGAGCGCATGCTCGTCGAGTGCACCGGTTACGACGCGATCTCGCTGCAGCCGAACGCCGGCTCGCAGGGCGAATACGCTGGGCTGCTGGTGATCCGCCGCTACCACGAAAGCCGCGGTGACACGCAGCGCGATGTGTGCCTCATTCCGTCCTCCGCGCACGGCACCAATCCGGCGAGCGCGGCGCTGGCCGGCATGCGCGTGGTGATCGTGGACTGCGATGCGCTGGGCAACATCGACCTGCCGGACCTGCGCGAGAAAGCCGCGCGCCATGCCGACGACCTCGCCTGCATCATGCTCACTTACCCCTCCACGCACGGCGTGTTCGAGGAGACCGTGATCGAGGTATGCGACATCGTGCACCGTCACGGCGGGCAGGTGTATGTGGACGGCGCCAACCTCAACGCGCTGGTGGGCATCGCCGCGCCGGGCACGTTCGGCGCGGATGTCTCCCACCTCAACCTGCACAAGACGTT
>CAYWWD010000103.1:0-13520 GCA_964461965.1 uncultured Halioglobus sp.
GGGGCCGAGGCGCAGCTCGGCGTCGCCGTAGCTGGCGGCCGTGTCAATGTGGTTGCTTCGAAGGCTTCTACCAGCGCATCCGCATGTTCACCGGCTGGCCGCTGTTAATCGGCTATTTCCTGTTGCCGTGGTTGTCCTGGGACGGACGGCAGTCGGTGCTGTTCGACCTGCCGGAGCGCAAGTTCGATATCCTCGGCCTCACCTTCTGGCCCCAGGATTTTTTCATGCTGGCCTTCCTGTTGATTATCGCGGCGTTTGCGCTGTTCGCGGTCACTACGTTCGCCGGGCGCATCTGGTGCGGGTACACCTGCCCCCAGACCGTATGGACCAGCATCTTTATGTGGCTGGAACAGAAGACCGAGGGCAGCCGCAACCAGCGCGTGAAGCTCGACAAGGCGCCCTGGTCGCTCGAAAAAATCGCCCGCAAAACCGCGAAACACGGCGCCTGGCTCCTGGTCGCGTTCGCCACGGGCTTCACCTTTGTCGGCTACTTCACACCGATCAGGGAATTGCTGGTGGATCTCGCCAGCCTGGAATTCACCAGCTGGCCCGCGCTCTGGATCATCTTCTTTACGCTTGCAACCTACATCAACGCCGGCTGGATGCGCGAGCAGGTGTGCACCTACATGTGCCCCTACGCGCGCTTCCAGTCGGTGATGTTCGATCAGGACACCCTGATCGTGTCCTACGACGGAGGTCGTGGCGAACCGCGTGGCTCCCGCAAACGCGAGGCGGAACGCACGAACCTGGGCCTCGGCGACTGCATCGACTGCGAACTGTGCGTGCAGGTCTGTCCCACGGGGATCGACATACGCGATGGCCTGCAGTATGAGTGTATCGGCTGCGCCCTGTGCATCGATGCGTGCGATTCCGTCATGGACAAGATGCAGTATCCGCGCGGGCTGATCCGCTACACCAGCGAACGCGCACTGCAGGGGCAGCCCACGCGCTGGCTGCGCCCGCGCATCGTCGGCTATGTCGTGGTGCTCACGGTGATGGTCGGGGTGTTCTGGTACACGATGTTCAGTCGCGTCCCGCTGGAACTGACCGCCATCCACGACCGCAACCAGCTGTACGTCACCACCGACAGCGGCGATATCGAGAACATCTACACGTTGCAGCTGGTGAATATGGATCGCGCCATGCATGAATTCGAGATCGGCATTTCCGGCATGCCGGGCGCCACGCTGATCGGTGAAACCCTGCACACACTCAATGGCGGCGAGGTCCGCTCCATCACACTGCGGGTACGGGCCGATCCGGCACAGCTGGACAAGCCAGCCTCGACGCTCACCTTCGACGCCGTCGCCACCGACCAGCCGGCACTGCGCGTCAGCGCCGAGTCGCGCTTCATGAAGCCACTGTGAACAGGCAACTCCCCGGCGGCGATGCCATGCCCTGGTACCGACAGGGCTGGCCGTGGTTCCTGATCCTGCTGCCAACCTGCGTGGTCGTGGCGTCGCTGTACACCGTGTTCCTCGCCAGCCAGGGTGCGGATGACCTGGTGGTGAGCGACTATTACAAGGACGGGCTCGCCATCAACCGCCGCCTCGAACGTGAGCAGCAGGCGCAGGCACTCGGGCTCTCCCCTCGCCTGCGCTTCACCGACGACACCGTGCGCGTCACGCTGACTGGGCACGCTGCGCAGCCGCAGCTGTACCTGTCGTTGGCGCACCCGCTGGAAGCCGATCGCGATTTTGCCGTGACACTGGCGCGCGCAGCATCCGGGGAGTATCGCGGCACGCTCGCCCATGCCATCGCGCCGCACTGGCACTGGACGCTGGAGCAGCAGCGGAATGCGGGCTGGCGCCTCGAAGGCACTGTGCGCAGTGAGGATATCGGGGATGACGGCAGCGACTGACGCGCTCGCACTCGAGGCACCCGCAGCGTGCTATCACTGCGGCGAACCTGTCGCCGAGGGCGTCGTCTTCACGGTGGTGATCGGGGGCGTCGACCGGCCGATGTGCTGTCCGGGGTGCCGCGCGGTTGCCGGCCTGATAGCCCAGAGCGGGTTCGAACAATTTTATCGCCAGCGTACCGCCTACAGCGAACGCCCCGCCGACCCGGACGCCGCCGCGCTGGAACACTTTGCCGTGTACGATGATCCAGAACTGGCTGCGACATTCACCACCGTCGATGACACTGGCCTGATCCGCGCCAGCCTGCTGCTCGGCGGGATGAGTTGCGCCGCCTGTACCTGGTTGATCGAGCATGCCATGTCGGCGCTGCCAGGCACCACCCACGCCCGGGTAAACCTGCAGCAGTCGCGCCTGGACATCCAGTTCGACCCCGCCCGGTGCCGGCTGAGCCAGATCTTCACGCGCCTGGAACGGCTCGGTTATCGGCCGCGCCCGTTCCAGAGCAGCGCCCTGCGACAGCAGTCCACGGCCCAGTACCGAGCTGACCTGCGCCGGCTTGCGGTGGCCGGGCTCGGCATGATGCAGGTCGGCATGTTTGCTATTGCACTGCATGCCGGCGACATCCAGGGCATCGAGGCGCGCTACCAGGCCCTGCTGCGCTGGGTCAGCCTGCCGGTGGCCGCCTTCGTGGTGTGGTATTCCGCGCGCCCGTTCTTCACCACGGCCTGGCGCCACCTGCGCCACGGCACACTGGTCATGGACCTGCCGGTGGCACTGGCCATTGGCCTCGCGTTTGCCGCCAGTGTGTGGGCCACGCTCACCGGTACGGGCGATGTGTACTTCGACTCAGTGGTGATGTTCACCTTCCTCCTGCTGCTGGCCCGCTTCCTGGAGCGCCGCGTGCGACAGCGGCAGTTGTTCACCTGGCTCGATGTGCAGAGCAGCCTGCCAAGCGCCGTGCTCACACGCGTGGGCGAACAGTGGGTGGCGCTGGCACGTATCCGCCTGCGCGCAGGCGACACCGTGCTCATCAAACCGGGCGAAACCGTGCCCGTGGATGCCACCGTCTGCCTGGGCGAGAGCTCTGTAAAAGAAGATTCCTTCAACGGCGAACACCTGCCGCGCCCGGTGGCGCCGGGCGATACGGTCTACGCCGGCACCGTGAACGTCGGCGATGCACTGCAGGCCTGCGTCCTCGGTGACTACCGCGACAGCCGGCTCGCCGCGCTGCAGCGCTCTGTGGATGTGGCACAGACCGAAAAACCGGCGCTTGCCAGACTTGCGGATCGCATGGCCTCATGGTTTGTCGGCCGGCTGCTCGTGGTCACCTCCGCCACGGCGCTCATCTGGTGGTACCTGGCGCCGGAAAAAGCATTCTGGATCACACTGTCGGTGCTGGTCATCAGTTGTCCCTGCGCGCTGGCGCTCGCCACGCCGGCGGCGTTGACCAGCGCCGCCAATGCATTGCGCAGTCGCGGCATACTGGTGCGCGGCGAAAACGCACTGGAGGCGCTCGCGACCTGCACGCATCTGTTGTTCGACAAGACAGGGACGCTGACCGAAGGCGCATTGTCCATCGCGCGCGTGGAGCCGCTCGGCGACCTCGATCGTGAACAGCTGCTGGGTATCGCCGCCGCGCTGCAGCAGTACTCCAATCATCCTGTAGCACGGGCGTTTGCAGCGCATAGCGCGTCGCCCGGCTTCACTGACGCGACGCATTGCCTCGGCGCCGGCATCGAGGGGCATCGCGCCGGCGTTGTTTATCGCATGGGTAGCGAGCGTTTCTGCCGCGACCTGGTGGCGCACTTTCCCGCACCGCCGGATGAGGAATTTTACTGGGTCGGCCTGTGTCGGAACGGTGCCGCGCTGGCGTGGATAGGGCTGGAAGACACAGTGCGCGCCGAAGCCGGCGACGTGATTGCGCAGGCGCGCGACCTGGGCCTGGTGGTGGAACTGCTCACGGGTGACAGCTCCGCACAGGCGCCAAGACTCGCGCGCGCGCTCGGCATCGAAACGGTCAACAGCGGCCAGACACCGCAGCAGAAAATGGCGCGGGTGCAGGCGTTGCAGGCCACCGGCGCAGTAGTGGCGATGGTGGGCGATGGGTTGAACGACGCACCCGTGCTGAGCGTCGCCAATGCGTCATTCGCAGTACCTGGCGCCACCGATCTCGCCCGCGGACAGGCCGATTTCGTCATCGCCGGCGGCGACCTGCTGAAAGTCATCGCAACCCTGCACCAGTCGCGGCGCTGCCGGCGCATCGTGCGGCAGAATTTTGCCTGGGCGCTCGGCTACAACCTCTGCGCCATCCCGCTGGCGGCGATGGGATTTGTACAGCCGTGGGCAGCGGCGATCGGCATGTCGTTGAGTTCGCTGCTGGTGGTTGCCAATTCCCTGCGCCTGAATCGGTGACGGCGAGGGACAGCGAAGCGTCGTGGCCAGCCTCTACCTGTTGATTCCCATCGCCCTGGTGTTCTGCGTCATCGCCATCTGGCTCTTGTTGTGGGCGATCAACAGCGGCCAGTACGACGACCTGGACAAGGACGCCTGGCGCATCCTTGCGGATGACCCACCCGAGGCGACACCCGCCACCGACGCGCGCGAGCATGGCGCGAGCGCGACCGACGACGAACCATGATCGATGCGACGCAGGCCGGTTCGGCCTTCCTGCTCGGGTTGTCGGGCGCCGGACACTGCTTGGGCATGTGCGGCGGCATTGCGGCGGCACTCGGCCTCGGTGGCGTGCGCTCCACGACAATTACCGTTGCGTATCACAGCGGCCGCATCGCCAGCTACACACTGCTCGGTGGAGTGCTGGGGTTTGCGGCCGGCAGCATCGATATCGGTGCCTGGACCCTCAGCCTGCGCTACCTCGCGGGCTTGCTGCTCATCGGCATGGGCCTGTACATCGCCAACTGGTGGAGCGGTATGCTGTGGCTGGAACGCGCCGGCGGCCGGCTGTGGCAGCCGGTGCAACGTCTGAGTGCTCGCTGGTTGCCGCTGCGCCGCTGGCCGCAGGGCTTCGCACTCGGCCTGTGCTGGGGCCTGATGCCCTGCGGCCTGATCTACAGCAGCCTCGCCTGGGCGGCTACCGCGCAAACCGCCGCAGGTTCGGCGTTGATGATGCTGTCGTTCGGCTGCGGCACCCTGCCGGCGATGCTGGCGGCCGGGTTCGGGGCGCAGCAACTGCAGGCATTCCTGCGACGACGCGAATTACGGATCGGAATTGCACTCCTGCTGATCGGGGCTGGTGCGTGGACGCTCTACATCACAGCGGCTCACAGTGGCCATCTCTCCCGCACGCAACACATGAATATGCAACACACCGAGCCGTCCCAGATACACCGGCATTGAGCCGGTCACACCCGTCCGCGCCGCCAATGCGTAGCGTAGCCAGGGGACTCGTGACTGTGAGCCGATCGGCCGCGCGCAAGGGTGAATCAGAATTTGTACGCGATTCCGACGTTGTACACCCAGGGATCGAGTTGCAAATCGAACTTCACTGTCGCGACAGTTACACCATCCGCTTGTGCGTCTATCTCGGCGGTCGTATCGATATCGATGTACCAGATACCCGCATTGAATGCCCAGCGTTCGTCGATGGGAATATCCACGCCCGCCTGCAGCGCCAGGCCCCACGAATCGTCGAGATCCAGGTTGGCATCGTTGACCGCGCCGCCGGTCAGGTCGCCCAGCAGACTCACCAGCTGTTCATCTGTGTTGGTGTCGAAGAATGTCGTGTAGTTCAAACCGGCACCCACATACGGCTGCCAACCTGGCTGTCCACCGCGCGGATACCACTGTACGCTCGCGGTGGGTGGCAAAAGGTCGGTTGATCCGGCATCGAGCGTGGTGCCGCTGATGGCACCCTGGCCGTGGGCATCGATATTGCGTTCGAACGGGGTAGCGGCGAGGACTTCGATCGCTAACACATCCGTCAACATGTATACAGGAATGATGCCCAGCTGCGTGTCATTGTCCACGTCCGCCTTCGCCACCAGGCCGCCGGGTAAATTGATGTCGTCACTCCTGGTATCGGGCTCTACCGTGGTTGCGCCAACTCGCAATACCCAATCGCCCTGTTCGTATGCCTGCCCCGCAAAACTGGCACTGCCCAGCGCGACTGCCAGCGCCAACCTCCATGCATTTCTCATCGTCTTTTCCCTGTGGATTGTCGGTCGTTACACGACCCGTACAGGCATACTAAGAGCACCCGGCAGCTACTGCATTGATACCCGTCAACGGAATAATGAAAGTCGCGCAAATAGAACGATCTGTTCGGCGGCTGGCAATTTGCGCGGCGGTTCTCCGTTGCCGTGAACATCTTCTGTCACGCGGCAGTCCCGTTCCCTACCCCTGTTGATTTACGTATACTCGACGTTCGTTTGTCCCATGAGAATCCGCATGCCACCCAAGAACAAGCGGGGCTTCAAAGTTCGGCTCATGAACTATGTGCGCCTCTCCTACAATTTTCTTTCCACGCCACTGGCCATCGTATTTCTCACCTACTCCCGGAAAATCCAGCCGGAATACGGCATGACGTGGGGCAAGCGCATGTGGCTCGGGGTGCGTTACTGGCGCAATTACTCAAAAATGATTTCCGGTACCAACTGGCGGGCGCACCTGGTGATGGCGATGAAACTGCTCGAGATTCCACGGTCCGTACAGGGCGCGGTCGTGGAGTGCGGCTGCTGGAAGGGCGGAGCCACGGTCAACCTCTCCCTCATCTGCAAGATCACTGGGCGCGAGCTCAAGGTCTACGACTCCTTCGAGGGACTGCCTCCGCCGACGCCGGGCGACCCCATCGCACAGCGTTCATTCCGCAAGGGCTTTATCCCCGGCGTCTACGGCGGCGCGCTGGAGGAAGTACAGGAGAATGTGCGTCGCTGGGGTGCGCTTGAAGTCTGCAGTTTTCACAAGGGCTGGTTCAAGGATACGCTGCAGCATCACGAAGGACCCATCGCGATGGCGTTCTGGGACGTGGACTATTACGCCAGCCTGCACGACTGTCTGCTGCACCTGTGGCCGTCGATCAATAATGGCGCTTTCGTCTTCCTCGATGAGTACCGCAACGTCGCCTACTGCTCGGTGTTCTACTCTGAAAAATACTGGAGCAAGTATTTTTCCTGTGCGCCGCCGGGACTCGTGGGTATTGGTACCGGAGTGCAGGTGGGAATGTTCTACACCGACCCCGGCGTCGGCATGGGTGTACCGCGACTGCAGAGCGGCGAAAGCATCGCCTACTGCCGCAAGGGCGATCGCGCTATCTGGGAGTACTATCCCGACGAGCCCGGCAACGCCGCATTTGTCGAGCCTGCGGCAGAGGCGCCGGCGAGCCCGTGACTTACCAGCGAATGGGAATCTGGTTCTTGGGGAAATTGACCGAGTCGAAGAACCAGGTCTCGATCGCATAGCGTTTGCCTGCGGGATTCGGGATGCTCTGCGTCCTGTGCACCAGCAGGTGATCGAAGAAGAACATATCTCCCGCGTTGAAGGTCGGCGTGACGATTGCCGCCTCGGAATACTTTTCCACCACGCTGTTGGCCGAGATCGTCCAGTTGAGTACGCCCGACCCCTTCTCGAACGCGTTCATGTGTCGTATGGGCACGATATCCATGCCGTGTACGTCATAGCCGGCACCACAGTCGGAGAGCGCGATCCAGCAGTTCAGGCTGGTGATTTCATCGCCCATGAAGGCGCCGTCCTGATGAAAATCGATGGGCGCCTCGGGCGAACCCGCGCGCCGCAGCACCCACTTGTACACGGAGACGCAGGGTTCGCTGCCGAGATAACTCTGTAGCAGCGGCTTCAACTGTTTTCTTTCGTAGAGGCGCAGCAATTTCTCCGTCAGCATTGGCGTTTGCGCGGCCAGGCAGGATTTGTTCTTGCCCAGTGGCTGCGCCAGCGTCTTTCCGAGCTTCACCGTATTGGTGTAAGTCGGATTGGTTTTCTGCTTCTGGGCAATATCCGCCCTGGTCTTCTCCAGGACTTCATGCAGATCCACTTGCTTGGTGAGATACCGGTTGACGAAGTTGGTTTTATTCTCGTTCACGGCAAACGAGTGATCGACATAAGATCGCATCAGGCGCACGTCAGCCGCGTCAAAAAAGTTCCTCACGATCAGGCAGCCCTTCTCGCGAATCGCTTTCTTCAGGACTTCCACCGTCAGGTCGGCCGCAGCAACTTCGGGAATTTGGTAATCGCCCACCGCGCTGGCATCCGCCGGCTCGTCGATCACCCGCGGGGCACGTGCAGATTGCTTATCTTTGAAATGATCGATTCGCTGGCTAAGAGTAGCCAGATATTTGTCCCGGTTGAGGAGATTGTCGCAGTACAGGAGCAGTTGGTTGAGCATGGCGGCCGCAGGCTGGATTTCAATTCAAAATCGCTCTAAAGGTTATCGTAAAGCTGCGGGTATTGCCACGTTCAGCGCCGCGCAGACCCGCCTCGCCTGCGTGCCACGTCACACAATCTTGATCCCCGTCAAAGGACGCGCAACACACGCGCTCTCATTCCCTGTGCGGTGGCGCCTCCGTCCGGGGGGAAGCAAACGAGGCGACGCTGTTCAACAGCAGACGCACCAGACCCGACTGGCGCGTCACGCCGGTTTTCGCAAATACCGCACGCAGGTGTGCGCGCGCCGTGTTGCGGCTCACCTGCAACTGCGCCGCTGCTTCGTCCAGCGTCAGGCCATTGGCCAGCAGCATGGCGAGATTGGATTCGGCCAAGGTCAGCTTGTAGAGGCGGCTGATCACCTGCTGCGGCGCGTCGGCAGGGTGCTCCGGGTCCCTTATGAATACCGCGACGCAGGGCATACCCTGCCCTTCGGCACGACCGGCCGCCGGTACCGCGCGCGCCACCAGGCCCAACGGGAGCTTCTCGCCGGAGCGCGGGATATGCATCGCGCTGGCCGCCTGCGGGACGCGTTCACGGCGCGATCGCATCACATCCGCCAACAGGTCTCGCAATTCACGATCCGCAGTGCTGTCCGCAAGGCGCAGTCTCGTGCCGTTGACCGCTACGCCATCCCCCGCCGCCAGCAGCGCGCTGGCGGGCGCATTCATCGACAACACCTGGCACTGCTCGTCGAGGATGATGGTCGCGACCAGAAGCTGTTCGACAGCACCGGCGTACACGGCACGCTCCCGTTCGCTGCGGTTCATGCATGCCTGCAGCCGGATCGACCGCTCCAGGTGCGGCACCAGGGCTCGCAGCAGGGATTTTTCCGCATCACCGAAGGGTTGCGCGCCCTCCTGCCGGCCAGCGCGAAAGCGTACGTCGAGTTCCTTATCATCGCGCAGATCGAGTCCGAGAAAATCGTACCAGCCCTGCGGCTGCATGATGACGCGGTAGAAATCACTGTCGAGCAGGGTTCCGGGCGCGAGGTACTCGTGCAGGCTGATCACCTCGCCGCTCGGCAGGTCGACGAAGGGGTCCAGCACAAACTGCCCTTCGTTATAGCTCTGGATCGCCGAGAGCGAACCGCCGTCCGCCAGCATGACTACCCGCTCTTCCGTGCTTGGCGGGCGCAGCAGCAGCGTCACGAGGCTGGCGCCGAGCAACTCGCGGACACTGGCGAGGAACGCCTGCCACGGCGGCTCCTCCAGTGGCCCCTGATAGAGTTCGCCCAGCAGGGCGCTGAAAACCGGATCGATATGCACGGCGGCAGTATAGCCTGAATCCATTCGATGGCGTCGCGCCAACGCCGAATGCGGGATGCACCCGCGCAACGATTACAGCAGCGCCCACACCGGCAGCGCGATCATGCGCAGCGCGAGCAGCGTCACCAGCGCGCGAAATAGACGTTCGAAATTGCGTTGCGGAACGCGGTGGCGCAGGCGCGTGCCGACCCAGGAACCTACGATACCCGCCGCAATCATGCCGATGACCAACGGCCACCACACCCCGAGGCTGAAGCCGAGCAACACGAACGCTGCCAGGCGCAGGGCGTGGTTAAGCGACATATACACTGCGGTATTCACCACCAGCCAGTCACGCTCGGTGTTGCGCCGCAGCAGTACGGCGGCGCCGAGCGGACCGGTGGCACCGGCGACCATGCCGAGCCCGGTCTGGTAGACGCCAAGCAGCAGCAGCGACAATTGCCCGCCGCCGGGCACCTTCGGCAGCGGCACCCAGGTGAAGAGCAGGATCAGCAAACCGATCCACGCCGGCAGCCAGTGGGTGTCGAGACGCTGGTAGACCCCGGCGCCCAGCCACGCACCGGCCGCGGCGCCCAACGCAATGGCGGGAATCATCCCGAGGTCGATGTCGCGCCAGCCGAAGGCGGCGCGGGAGAGATTGCTCGCCAGTTGGGTCGCGGCGTGCAGCGGCAGGATCGCAGGCGCCGGGACCAGTCCCGGCATGACGGCGATCAACAGAATCCCACCGCCCATGCCCATGACGGCAGCGAGGCACGAGGTGAAAAACACGATAGGCACGAGCATAGCAACACTCACATGGCCCTCCTCGCGCGGCGTCCACGCCACTGCAATTTACCCGCACCGGACGCAAGTCTACACTGAAGCCCATCGCGCCCGGCGCCCCAGGGAAAATTCCCGTCATGATCACTGCAAATAGCACCACCGGCGGCCAGCCGGTCCCCGGGTGGTACGGTGTGGATCCCACGCGCATGAATCTCAAACCCGATCCACATGCGCTCTACAAACACCTGCGCGAGGTGCAGCCCGTGAACCTTACGCCGACCGGCGCGTGGCGCCTGTCGCGCTATGCCGATGTCCAGACGCTGCTGAAACACAGCCGCTGCGGGATGCGCGACCTGGATGGCCTGATTCCGGAAGAAACACGCGCCGAGTCGGATGCGTCCAAATTCATGTTGCGCATGGACCCGCCCGACCACGACCGCCTGCGCAACCTGGTCAGCAAAGCCTTTACACCGCGCGCACTCAATGCCATGCGCCCTGGCATCGAAATGCAGGTGGCAAACGAACTCGAACGCGTTGCACCACAGGGCGAAATGGATCTCGTCGCGGATCTCGCGCTGGTGGCTCCGGCGGCTTCGATGTGCGCGATGCTGGGTGTGCCGTTCGAGGATCGGCACAGGCTGACGAGGCTGGTGTCACTGGCCACCTACCGCCTCGCGAAACAGGCCTATCCGCAGCTGCAGGCACAATCGGAGGCCGCGCTCATGGAGCTGGCGGTGTACATGAGCGACCTGATCGAGCAGCGGCGCAGGCAGCCTGCGGATGACATCCTCGGCCAACTGGTAGCCGCGGAGGAAGCCGGCGACCGCTTGAGCCACGACGAACTGCTGCAGCAGGGCATCGGCCTGCTGGTGGCAGGCCTCGAAACCACGGTCGGCCTGATCGCGAACGGCATGGTGTGTTTTGCCCGCCATCCGGAAGCGTTTGAACAACTGGCAGAGCATCCCGAACTGGCGGGCTCAGCGGTGGAAGAATGCCTGCGCTTCGAGCCGTCGGTGCCCGTCACACGGCGGGTGTTGTGGGAGGACACGCGGTTCAGCGGCGTTACGATTCCGGCCAATGCCGTGGTCTTCGCCGTCCTGATCGGCGCTAACCGCGATCCCGCCGTGTTCACCGACCCGGATCGGTTCGATATCACTCGCGACGGTGCCCGCCACTGTGCCTTCGGCGGCGGTATCCATTTCTGCCTCGGTTCGCACCTCGCGCGCATGAATGCAGAGGTAGCGTTCAGGCAGATGGCTCTGCGGTTTACAGCAATCGACGTCGATGAGGCCAGCATCGAATGGGCGCCGTCACTGTTTCGGATCCCGGGCAAGATTCACGCGCGATTCCAACGCCGCCAGTGACAGGGATCACCCGGTCCTGTGCCGCCGCAATACTGTGAAGTACATCACAGTTTGCGGCGGCAGCGCGTCAGGAATTTATACAGCTGTGACTCACGGAGCACGCAATGCATTGACAGTGAAGCTATTTTTTTCTGGCACAAATTATGCGAGGGATTTTTTGGACAGACAGGAGGAAAACCCCATGAATTCCGAAACCGCAAAGACGACTCACTTCAAACTCGCGGTCGGCGCACTGCTCGCAGGTTCGTTACACGCCGGCATCGCCCAGGCTGACATTATCATTGGTGACATCAACGACCCAGGCCTTCCGTACTCGTACTACCAGAATTACGCGTACGCGGCTGCCACCAATCCGGACGGTGGCTTTTTCACCGACATGGCTGAAGGCGAGATTTGGGGCAGCACAGCCGCATTTAAGCCTCTCAGCATGGGCCAGACCTTTGTGGAGAACGGTGCCACTATTTCCGCAACCGCATCCAGCATCCCCGGCGGCTTCTTCACGGCGCGCAACGCCGCCAGCCTGAACGTGACGAATATCGCCGATGAGAACGGCTACTACGCCATCGGTGGATCCGGCTCGCGCACCTCGGTCCAGTTTTTCTCGGCGCAAGCTCTGGCGGACCGCGCTGTATTCCGGTGGAATGTCACGGGTTCGGAATCGCCGAGCGATCTCGCAACCTGTGACCCAAATAATTCCATCTACTCAAACTGCGCAACGGCGCGACTGGATTTTCTCGCCACCACCAATACCGCGCTCAACTTCTTTGATTTGTTCGACGACGCCAACGGCGCGATGACGGAGTTCGGCCCGGGCACTTTCACCTACAACATCGGCGGCATGCC
The DNA here is from genome assembly GCA_964461965.1 of uncultured Halioglobus sp. GTDB lineage: Bacteria > Pseudomonadota > Gammaproteobacteria > Pseudomonadales > Halieaceae > Marimicrobium. Next base: position 12,490 of record CAYWWD010000103.1, read on the forward strand.
ACTGGACCAGGTGATCAGCCTGATGTACTGGACGAGCGCGTTTGTGCAATTGAATGCCAGCGAATCAGTGGGCGGCGGCTCGTTCTCGAAATTCGCGAACTACAGCAACACCTACGAACTGGTGGATATCGACCTGTTCGATATCAACAACGAGGAGATCACCGAGTGGAGCATGGTGGACATGGCGACCCGGCAAACCGTGTTCAACCAGGATGGGCAGGTGCGCAACGGCGATGTGCCCGTCCCGGCCACACTGGCTCTATTTGGCCTTGGACTGGCGGCATTGGGTGTTCGCCGCAGTAAGCAAGACAAGTGAGTCGCGCGCGGCCAGCCTGCTTCGCTCTGTGAAAGACGCGCCGGCATATCCGGCGCAGACTTAACTTCGAAGATCGCTGTGCGGCAGTATTGAACTGCCGTGCAACGATGTTCCTCCCGGCACAATTCAGGCCGACGCTTTCACCTTCAGGCCGCGCTCTCTGGCCATGTCCAGCGCCAGATCCTCGATCATGTCCTCCTGGCCACCCACGGTTTTCCTGCGCCCAAGCTCCACGAGAATATCGCGGCTGGAGAGGCCATACTTCTGCGCGCTGCGCTTGGCGAACAGCAGGAAGGACGAGTACACGCCGGCATAACCCAGCGTCAGTGAATCGCGATCGATGCGCACCATGTGATCCATCATCGGTACGATCAGGTCTTCCGCCACGTCCATCGCCTTGAACAGGTCCACGCCGGTTTCGACGCCCATGCGGTCGCACACCGCCAGGAACACTTCCAGCGGGGTGTTGCCGGCGCCAGCGCCGAGGCCCGCCAGTGAGCCGTCGATACGGTTCGCGCCCGCCTCCACCGCCGCCAGCGAATTGGCGATACCCATGGCCATGTTGTGGTGGCCGTGGAAGCCGAGTTCCGTCTCCGGCCGCAGTTCGGCCCGCGCCAGCGCCACCCGCTCGGTGACGTGGTCGGGCAGCATGTAACCCGCCGAATCGGTGATGTACACGCAGTTGGCGCCGAAGTCTTCCATCATCTTCAACTGC
>CAYWWD010000104.1:0-12532 GCA_964461965.1 uncultured Halioglobus sp.
ATCCGTACCGGCGAGACCGGCGAGGACGCCATCTAGGTCATCACCCTTGAATTCATTTACTCATTTCGACCTGTGAAGCAGAGGTTATCGTGAAAAAATTATTCGTGTTCCTGGGAGTATTTAGTGTCTTGCTTAGCTTGCCTGTGAGCGCACTGGCGGCAGCTGCGGCGGACAAGGCCGATGACGCGTGGTTGATGACATCCTCCGCGTTCGTCATCCTGATGTCGCTGCCGGGCCTGGCGCTGTTCTACGGCGGTCTGGTCCGCAAGAAAAACATGCTGTCGGTGCTGATGCAGGTGTTCGCGGTGTTTTCGCTGGTGAGCCTCCTATGGGTGATCTACGGTTACAGCATCGCCTTCACCGAGGGCAATCCGTTCTTCGGTTCGCTCTCGAAAATGCTGTTGAGCGGTGTCACCCCCGACTCGCTGGCGGCCACCTGGAGCAAGGACGTCTTCGTCCACGAACTGATTTACGTGGTGTTCCAGGGCGCCTTTGCCGCCATCACTTGCTGTCTGATCGTCGGCGCCTTCGCGGAGCGGATGAAGTTCTCTGCGGTTCTGGCCTTCGTGGTGATCTGGTTTACCTTCGCCTATACACCCATTGCGCACATCGTATGGTACTGGGACGGCCCCAACGGCTATACCGATGCGGAAGCGGCAGCAGTGGCGACGGCCAAGGCAGGCTTCATGTTCGCCAAGGGCGCGCTGGATTTCGCGGGCGGCACCGTGGTGCACATCAACGCGGCGATCGCCGGCCTGATCGGCGCCTACTTCGTCGGCAAGCGCCGCGGCTACGGCAGGGAAGCCCTGTATCCCCACAGCCTGACCATGACCATGGTGGGCGCCTCCCTGCTGTGGTTCGGCTGGTTCGGATTCAACGCAGGTTCAGCGCTGGAAGCCAACGGCATCGCCGGCCTCGCGTTCATCAACACCTGGGTCGCCACGGCGGCGGCGGCGATATCGTGGATGTTCGCCGAGTGGATTTTCAAGAAGCATCCGTCCATGTTGGGCGCGGCGTCAGGTGCGGTAGCAGGCCTTGTAGCCATCACCCCGGCCTGTGGATTTGTCGGCGTCGGCGGTGCACTGGTTATCGGTCTTCTCGCTGGCGTGGTCTGCCTCTGGGGCGTCACCGGCCTGAAGCGGATGCTGGGGGCGGACGATTCGCTGGACGTGTTCGGCGTGCACGGTGTGGGCGGCATCCTCGGCGCATTGTTGACCGGGGTGTTCGCAGCGCCTTCCCTGGGTGGCACGGGCGTCTGGGACTATGTGGCCAATGCGGTGACACCTGAATATTCGATCGCCACACAAGTCTGGATCCAGGCGCAGGGCGTGCTCACCACCGTCGTGATTTCCGGTGTGGTCGCCGCGATCGCCTACAAACTGGTGGATCTGACGATCGGGCTGCGCGTGGATGAAGAAGCCGAGGTCATGGGCCTGGACATCAGCTCGCACGGCGAGCGTGCGTACAACGACTAGTCGATTGGAACTCGCTCCACCCGCGGAGCGCGTTCTTGAACATCCTTGCGGGCGCGTCTCACGATGCGTAGTTGAAGGGGTCTTCCGGCCCCTCTTTTTTTATCCCATAATCATCGGCCTATTTTCCACACCGATGCGCCGCCGGGTCGTCGCATCCGGACTCCCGCGATGCAATCGCCAAAGAGGAACAGTGACCATGTTGAAGAGAGCAATTTTGAGTGCCGGCACACTGGTGTTGCTGCTGGGTTTGTCTGGCTGTGGCGGCAACGACACGCAGACCAATATCCATAGCAAGGAGACGCAGGGTCAGCAGCTGCTGGATCTGAAAGCGGCCTACGATAAAGGCGTGATCTCCGAGAGCGAGTACAAACGCACGAAGAACGCGATTCTCGAGCAGAAATAAGTGTTCGTTAAGTGCCGCAGGTCAGCGCGGCAATAACTCATCCACCCAGGTCTGGAAGTCGGCATCCGCGAAGCGGCCACCGGGAATGGGCACGCATTCCACCACCGCCTTGACGGGTTCGGAGGTTCCGAGGCGGGTCGGGACGTCCTTGGCGCGCCCGGCGGCGGCTATGGCGTCTTCCTTCGAGTGGGCCCGCACCGAGATGTAGCCCTGCTTGTCGGTCTTCGTGGTGACCTGGCAGCCAAAGCGCAATTTGCCGTACTCCGCCTGGGCGGAAGCCGCCGTCAGGGACAGCCCCAGCACCAGCAGTGGCACGATCTGTCTTAGTGCATTCTGTTTCATCGCATCTTCCTCTCGTTACCAGCAGTTGGCGGCGTCGGTTCCGGTGGCGGTCTGCGCGCCCGTGGAATCCAGCGTAAAGGTTTTGCAGCGCTCATCGTCATTCTGGGGCGAGCTCGCGCGCGGTGTCGCTCGCAGCACATAGCAGTTGTCGTCATCCACAGCGCAGGCGGCAGAGGCGACCCTGTCGATCGAATAGTGCTGCTCTTCGGAGATCATGGGATCCGCGGCGTAACCGAGATCCGTCATATCCGCCGTGTAGCTGGAACGATCGAGCATGTACTGTTCCTCCCGGCTGGCCGCTTCCATCAACGACTCCCGCGCGTCCGTGCGGCGGCTCTTGCGCATCGCCTCCTGGTACGTGGGCAGGCCGATGGCGGCGAGTATGCCCACGATGATCACGACCACCAATATCTCCATCAGGGTGAAGCCCGCAGCCCGGCGCATGGGCGTCGGGCGGAAGCTGTGTGACCGCGCGCGGATCAAGGATAGTCTCCCCGATCCCAGTAAGAGCCGTAGGGGCCGGGCAGTGAAGCACCGGTTTTGAACGGGTTACCGGTCGCATCCGAATCGCCACTGTCACCGGGCGGCAGCAGCAGCCAGATATCGCCACCGGGTGCGAAGTATGGCGACGGTGTATGCGGTATCAGGCCGCCGATGATCCAGGAGCGCTCCATATTCTCGTCGAGATCAAAGTCTTTGATTTCGGTACCCGTGTGCAGGTCGATTTCGTACAGCCGTCCGGAGCCGGCCGAGAAACCGCAACCCACTACGTCTACCACCGGCGAGAAGGTGGTGAAAAAGAGCTTGCCGCCGATGGTGAGTGCGCGTGCCAGGGCTTTCTCGCCATTCGCGCCCAGGTCCAGTTGCCAACCGTGGGCCTCACCCAGTGCGGCGAGGGCTGCCGCCTTCTGCTCATCGTCGCTGCCATCCTGGATCTGGTTGGACGTGATGTTGTACAGATCGACCGGACTGGTTGCCCACGGTTGCAGCGGCAGGACACAGCGGAAGTCGAGTCCATCGTCGCAGTCATCCGGATCGAGCGCCGCGGCGTACGGGGTCGTGCGCTGGTCGCGGATCATGTAGAACTGATCATCGACTGTCGGCGTGCCAGGAATATCCTTCGCGATGGGGTTGGTGCGGTCGCCGCTCCCGATCATCACGGCGTCCACTGATTTCCCATCGACCCTGGTTCTTACGACATCCGGTGCGTTGAAGAACCGGCGGTCCGTAATTTCCGTATTATTGTTGGCATCCAGCAAGTGGGTGATAAACCAGGTCGTCTGCGAGCTGGTTGGTAACGCATTGCCGGGCAGATCGATCCGCCACACGTTGCCGCCGACATCGGCGGCATAAATGCGATCGGTGAGCTGATCGCCATTGCTGTCGACGATGGTGACGTCCGCCGCGATCGCATGCGCCAGGCCGCTGGCCTGCATGTTTTTCGCGCTGTTGGCGGCCGGTGTCACGCTCCAGACCAGCTCGCCAGTGAGCGCATCCACGATGAAGATGCCGCGCCCCATGGTGTCCGCATCGGTATCGGCGAGCGTGTCGTGGCTGTCATTCACTTCATCGTACCCGCCGCCGAAGATCAGCACCGGCTTGGGTTTGCCGTTAGCATCCTGGTAGCCGGGAATCCGGGTGACAACGGGCGTGGACCACGTCTGGCCCAACTCGCCGAAACCGGTGCTGTCGTTCGAAATGGTCCACAGGAACGCCGGATTGTCCGGGTTGGAAATATCCAGCGCGTACACATTCCTGCCGCCCCGGCGCAGGCCGAAATACAGATAGACCTTGTCGCCATCCTGGTAGTCGAGCGTGCCGTCCCGATCCTTGTCGATCTCGTACACCACCGGGGGCGCATCCACGCCGTAGACGTTCTTGCCTCCGGTGCGGATATTCTTGCGTCGTTGCGCCAGCACCGGCCCCAGCTCCTTGGGAAAGAATGCCCAGTCTTCCTCGCCGTCGGTATTGTTAAACATATGCAGCATGCCGTTATTGGTGCCGACGACAATGCGCATGTCGGGATTTTCGTTGGTGAAGCCATCCAGGGCGCCGTAGTTGACCACCAACGGCTTGCTGTGGAGGATGTCGGCCATGATCCATTTGCGGGTCTCGTTGGTGTCAGCGTCCCTGTCGACGTCGTCGACGTCATAGCCCCAGGCCCAGCGGATGGTGTTGGCGAAGTCGGTCGCCCCCGCCGTCATCCAGTACGCATAGAGTGTCGCGGCGTCCGGGAAGCCATAGGCTGCGGCATCGACGTTGGCAATATTGAAGGTCTCCAGCGCACCATTGGTGCCGGTGTTGCTGCGTATATCGCGGGTGCTCAGGTTCCGCGCTTGCAGCACGCCGCCAACGCCGCCGGCTGCCACTTTGGGGCCATCGGCGGTGGGGCTCCAGTACGTCCTCGCGGCATCCCGGATCAATCCGGCGCTGTTGAATGCTTCGTTGCCGTCCGCATCCTCGATCACCGCCATCTCATCGTCACCGATTTCAAGTTTGAACTTCTTGATATTGCCCCACCAGTCGGTGGACGTGCCCGGCTCGAACATGGCGTAAAACACATCGTTGCGGCTCTGGGTGCGGGTAAAGGTATCCACCGCCACGGCAGGCGAGGTAAAGGTGGATTCCGAGGAGAGAATGCCCAGAATAATGTCCGTGAACGACGCCGTCAGTTCGTCCGCCGACTCGGCATAATAGTATGCCGGCGTGCCATCTTTCTTGGTCAGCGTCGCGGAATCCGCCAGGAACTGGTCCGCGCGGGGATCGACATTGAAGCCGATGGTGGCCGTTTTCACGCTCTGGACCCCGTTCCCCGCGTTGCCATCGAGATCGTCCGCCATGTACTCCAGTAACGGCGCCAGGCAGTTGGTGAAACTGACAATATCGCCGTATTGGGGGTCGGTGCTGCTGTAGGTGCGACAGGACAGGTTGGGTGTCTTGAGGCCTTTAACCAGTGCGTCCGCGCCCGTGTCTGCGGTCGGCAGGCCGTCCGTCATGTAAATGATGTACGTGTTCGTGCAGTCCTCCATGGGCGAAACATACTTGCCGCCGCTTTCGGCATTGGTGTCGCGCAGCGGCACATCGCGGCTATCGCCGCTGATGTGGTATTTGGGCGTCATCCCGTTCAGGTACAGGTAGGCCTCCCACGCGGTTTCACACAACGGCGTATTGCCGTCGTGATCCAGGCCCCAAAGCACGTCGATCAGGCTGTCGCGATCGGTTTCCGTCATGTTCTTGATGATGCGTTTGACAATGCGTCCGCCGTCGTCACTGCCACCGAAGTAGCGGGAGCCGTCGTTGTTGTTGAATACGCCGAGCCCAAAATCGATGTTGGGATTGGAGCGGATGATCGCCTCGATCGCCTCCTGGGCAATCTGCAGGTAATCCTTGTCTTCCGGGACGATCGAGGTGTCGTAGTACCAGTTCATATAATGCGAGGTGAACAGGGTGGCGCCACTGCCCCAGCTGACGTTGGAACTGCTGGCCTGGGTGGTATAGGCGCTTCCATTGGGGGTATCGGGATCGTTGGCCTTGCGCGGATAGCCGTCGCCGATGCCGCTGGCGTTGTCGTCGTTACCCGCCAGTACATCCTGCCGGCAATCTACTGTGTAGGGGTTGTTGACAGTCTTGTCGAGGTTTTTCCAGCCGGCCGCATCGCCGTTCCACTGGTTTTCCCAGCGGGTACAATTGCCGTATTTATTCCGCTTGGTACAGGTACGCCGCCACTCGCCATCGGCCTCCTGCCAGTACATTGGCGTGCCGGTAAACCGGCCTGCGGTGGCAAGCGGCGAGATAGACTCCCCGCAACCGTTGGCGCCGGCGGTAAACCAGTAATCTTTGCCACTGCCGTTGACGTCGGGCGGGTTGCCGGAAGTGCTCCAGTAAATGCGGTTTGCGGGCACTTTCTCGACGTAGGTGGCATTGGGATCGTAGGGCGGTTTCACGCCCTCCACGACTTCACTCATACTGCCCGAGTCATCGAACAGCACCAGCACTTTCGGTTTGCCGGTGGCGCCGGACTGGTAGGTGGCGGAATAGAGCTCGGTATCATCCGCGAACAAGCTGGTCGCGAGACTCGCCGTGAACAAAAGCGCGCTCGGCGCGGCTATGGTCTTCAAAAGCTTCTTCGTCATTTTCCTAACCTCCTGAATCGTCGCCTGGACGCAAGCTGCGCCAACTGCAAGCGCAGTCTGTCCGCGCTCAGCGAGATACGCTCCCGATAATGGTTTTTACAACGCCCAGTTCCACCTGGGTACGGGCGCGTTCTGGAACCTCATGTTCGGATTCCACCCTGTAATAGTCGCAATCCAATAAGCCTTCGCTGTAACCCTGCACCGAGCGTGGGCATGCGAGTGAACTGCCGGTGAACCAGACATCGACGTCCGTGGCGGCCGACGCATCATTCAACGCGCGCAGCGGATGGGTTTCCGGGCTGTAAGCGGAAAACGGCTCGGCTTCATCGTCGCCGTCGAACGGGTCATTCGGCGTTCTTGAAAGCATCAGCGTCGCGAGAATGCCTGCTTCGGCGGACTGAAACGAGGAGTATGAATCCTGCAGGTTCGATGACATTTTGGTGCTGAATGTACTGTTGCGCGCAGCGACCACGGCGATGATGGTCACCACCAGCAGGAAGAGCATCGATACGACCAGTATGGCGCCGCGTTCCGTGTTCAGTCCGGGGGATGCTTGCATCAGTTTGACCTTCTGATAACCAGTTTGGGGTTGCGCAGGGAGGCCTGCGTACTGACCAGCAGACGGCGGTACTTCTGCACATTGGCGGCAGGAGTGACGACATTGTCGCCGCCGAGCGTATACGTCTTGGTGTCGACGTATTCGGGATCGGGGCTCGTGCTGCGCACCAGCAGGTAAACTTCCACGGCCGCGACGCGTTGCCAGTTGGCGGCTCCCGCAATGCCGGCAACATCCACGTAGGTGTCGACTTCGTCATCGCCATCGCCGTCAAAACCCAGGCGCAGGCGCATATCCTCCACCCCCTCCACCAGGTCTTCGGAGACGACGTCCATGGCTCCGCCATTCCAGGACAACACCTTGCGCGCGAGCACGGGTATGTCATCGGCGTCACCAGGGTCCGGATCGCGCACATAATAGGCCTCGAACAGATAGGGCCAGGCCACGCCACCGGGGACATCACCTCCGGCGAGAATATTCGGGGCGGTACCGCTGCCATCGAATGGCATCCCCATGACGTTATTGGTGACGATATAGGTCGTGCCGGCCTGCATTGCGTTTGGCGTATCGATGGTGCCGTCGCGCACGCCGTTCACCCGCGCGCCATCGGAAAGCGGGCGGGGCACAGCCCGCTTGATCACCAGTACGTCCGTGCCCGTCACGCCGTCCGTGATGCAGCCCAGCGCACTGCCGCTGCCATCCACGGTGGCGCCAATGATGTACTGGCCAAAATCGTAAGCCTGTGCCCCCCCGGTGCAATCACCGCTGGCGATGGGGATAAGGTTCGGGTTGACCTCCAGGCGCTCGGGTGTGATTTCACCGAAGAATCCTGCGTGCAGAAGGGCATCGCCCATGATCAGTTCCGCGAAACGGGCGTTCTCGTTCAGTGTCGAGAACGCTTCTACCTCGGTATAGGAGCGCTTGGAGGACAGATAGGCCGCCGCCGCGCCGGCGATGAGCAGCAGGCCCAGCACCACGCTGATCATCAACTCAACGAGTGAGAAGCCGCCGGATCGTGAAATTGTGGGCGCGTGCTTCATGTCAGAACTCCGACTCGTCCACCACGAAGGTATTCACCACCACCTGCCGTCGGTGAGGATCCTGCCCCGGGTCCGCGCCCCCACAGGCGACGCCATCGGCCGGTACCGCGTCATTGGACTCCTCCAGTCCGTGCCACTGGATGACCACGTTCAGCAGGCCGCTGCGGACCAGGCCGTTCTGGGCGGTGAAGGTAATGCAGGCGCGCGGATCGATCAGGCCGCCCACGTTTTCGCCGTCGACGACCACAGATTCACCCATCAATGACTGTTTCCAGGACCACAGGTCGAACGTGGCCAGTTCGGCCGGGCTGCAGCGGTTTACGGCGCAATCGACCGCTGGAGGCGTGCTCGGGTTGCTTTCACCTACCGGGTTGGCGAGATCGGCATCGTCGTAGGTGGCGATGGCTGTCGGGTTGATGCGTATGCGCTCCACCATGGCATCCGCCAAGTTGATCGCCTGCGTCCGCTGCACCGACTGGTGCAGGGAGTTCTTGGACATGATGAGCAGGCTGATGATGCCGATGATCCCCACTGCGAGGACGACAAACGCCACCAAGGCCTCGATCAGGGTGAATCCCCGCTCGAAGCTGGCGAGATGGCGGGTACGGTCAGCCGCATTCAAGGTTATCGCCCTCCGCATCGTTGAAAATCCCATCCGCCGGATCGTCCCGCTCGATGGCGGCGGCTAGGCTGCCCACCGGTGTGATGATCAGGCCCGCTGCTTTGGTGGGGCCGCGATCGTCACAGAACGTAAAGGTGCCATTGAAGGTGGTGCCGGGGATCTGGGCATTGCCGCGGCTGTTGTAGACCACGCGGTTGGCGGCGTTGCTGAACGTGACGTCGATCCGGTGCGTATCGGGGGTCCGCGCCAGGATGATGCGGTCGGTGCCGTCCACGTCGCCCTCGGTATCGGTGTCAAAGAAGGCGATGTACCCATCGCTCCAGGTGCCGGTGCATGTGGTCCCGTTGCTGCTGGGGCAGACGGTGACGTTATTGCGTTCGCTCAGCGCCTCGGTGCGCGCTTCCATCAGCAGGCCCCGGAGCGCGAATACTTCGCTGCGCAGGCGATTGTTCGCGATCAGGTCGGTGAACGCCGGTGCCGCCAGGGTAAGCAGTACGGCAGCCAGAATCAGGGTGATCATGAGTTCGACGACGGTGAACCCGCTGTGAGCCGCCCTGTAAGCGTGAGGCATATGCATCGAGTAAAGCCCGACCCTGTTGTGTCCCATTGCACCGATACCCACTCACCCGGTGCGAGGGTTGCTCGGGCATGACGGGAGTTGTCCGAGTATTAATCTAGCAAGCCGGCAATGGCAGTTCTATGAAAAACTGAACTTTTCTAGAGTTATTTCACAGTTGGGGAAAGTCTCGTAACCCGTTGAATCTAAAAACCCCGACGGTTGTTGCTGTGGGTATCCTACGGCCCGGCCGTACGCGCGGTCGAACCGCATCGCGGCCTCGGGGCGCCGTTGATGCGTTCGTTTATAAACAGGTTTCAGCCGCGGGCACCGGCGTTCCTGAGACCCTCGATCACATCGGGAAGTTCCTCCAGGCAGTCGATCTCCCGGTCTGCCCGTACACCACCCGGCCATGGTTTGCGCCGGGTGTTCACCCACACGGTGTGCATGCCCACCTCGTGTGCGCCCCGGACATCGTGCTCCGGGTCGTCGCCCACATGGACGCAGTCCGCAGCGGTGACGCCGGCCCGCGCCAGTGCGGCGCGGAACATGTCCGGATGGGGCTTGCTGGCGCCGATGTCCTCGGCGAGGAAGGCGAAATCGAAGTACTCGGCGGCGTCCGTGCGGTAGATATCGGCATTGCCATTAGTCAGCGCCCCCAGCGTGTAACGCGTCGCCAGCTGCTCCAGCACGGCGAGGGCCTGGTCGTACAGCGTGACCTTGCGGCGCTCGGCCAGGAATACCTCGAATGCCTGCTGCGCACCGCTGCGGGCGTCGCGCTCGGGGTAGCCGGCGGCCACCTGCAATTCGTACAGCATCTGGATGCGCATCTGGCTGACGTGGTGCAGCAGCTGTGGGTGGCGCTGCCACACCGACTGCTTGAACTCCAACAAGGCCGCGTGATCGAAGTGCTCCATGGCACCCGGACGGTGCTGTTGCAACCACTGCCGCTGCGCGTCCTCCGCCCGCAGCAGCACCGGTTCCACATCCCACAGGGTGTTGTCGAGATCAAAGGTGATGACGGAGATCGCCACGTCAATCCCCGGAGCGACGTTTGGCCCTGGGATGCGCGGCGTCGTAGACCTTGGCGAGGTGCTGGAAGTCCAGGTGGGTGTAGATCTGCGTGGTGGAGAGGTTCGCGTGCCCCAGCAGCTCCTGCACGGCCCTGAGGTCGCCGCTGGATTCCAGCAGGTGGCTGGCAAAGGAATGGCGCAGCATGTGGGGGTGTACGTCCTGGTGCATACCGGCGCGGCGGCCCTGTACCTTCAGGCGCGCCTGGATATTGCGCACACTGATACGGCGGCCGCGGTTGCTGGTAAACAGCGCGCCGCCGCTGGCATCTGCCCCGGGGCCTCCAGGGCGCACCTCGAGCCAGCGCCGGATGGCGTCGAGTGCCACCCTGCCCACCGGCACAGTGCGCGTCTTGCGGCCCTTGCCGGTGACGGTCAGCAGCTGTGCGTGCGCGTCGATATCGTCGACATTCACCGCCGCCAGTTCCGCCAGGCGCAGACCCGAGGAGTAGAACAGTTCCGCCATCGCACTGTCGCGGCGGGCGACGATGGAGTCGGCATCGAAGGCGAGGTATTTACCGACCTGGTCGGTATCGAGGGTTTTGGGCAGTTTGCGCGGTTTGCGCGGTGCCTGCACGCTGGCGGCGGGGTTGCGCGGCAGGCCGCTCTCACGCCCCAGGTAATTGTAGAAGGAGCGCACCGCGGACAGGCTGCGCTGGATGCTGCCGCCCGCCAGCCCGCGCCGGTGCAACTGGCTCGCCCAGGTGCGCAGGTCCGCTTCCACCAGCTGCTCGAGACCGCGCAGACCCTGGACCTCGCAGAAGCGGTGCAGGGACTCGAGGTCGCGCCGGTAGTTGCTGACGGTGTGCGGCGACAGCCGCCGCACGTCTCTGATGTAGGCCAGGAACCGCTCAGCGGAATCCGCCAGTGGCGACGCCGTCTCCAGGGCCGCGGCCACCGGCCGCTCAGTCGCTGCCCGGCTGCAGCCGCGCCAGGAGTTTGACGAGCACGTCCGCGAGATGGGACAGGAACAGGGTGCCGACCTTGCTGTGGTAGTAGTTGGCGTCCGCGCTGCCCACTGCGATCAGGCCCAGCGGCACGGCGCCGTCGGACAGCGGCATCAGCGCGGCCGAGCCGGTGCCGCCGCTGCCGGCGGGAAACAGGAAGGCCAGTTCCTCCTTGCGCAACGCGCCGCAGACTGCCTTGTGCCCCCGGAACAGGGAGCCTATCTCGCGCTTCACGGTCTCCGGGGTTTCCGTGCGCCACGCTGTGTCGTTGCCGGCTTCGGCATGCTGGTCGCCGTATACGATCAGCGTGGCGTAGTCCGCGCGAAAATCCGCAGTCATGGCCGCGATGAAGGTGGTGTAGAGTGCGGCGACCGAGTTGGCATCCAGCAGCTTCAACACCAGGGCGCGGGTCTGTTCAAACAATGCGTCGTTGTCCCTGGCGTTGGCGGTCAGCATTTTCAGTCGCTGCCGCATATCCTTGTTGCGTTCGCGCAGCACACTGACCTGTTTTTCCACCAGCGAAATGGCGCTGCCGGATGCGTGCGTGACATGCAGGTAATCCAGCAGCTCGGGATTGCGCTGCAGGAAATCGTCGTGATTTTTCAGGTATTCACGCACCATCTCGTCAGTGAGCACTGCGCTGTCGATTGCTCCGGCACTGGCGGCGCCCCGTTTTTTACTGACTGACATACTCAGCGGCTCTCCCTGCTGTGGAGGCACCGGGTGCCTCAGATTTTTATTGTGCCATCGAACACGATGGCGGTGGGTCCCGTCATCGTGACCGGCTGGCCTTCCCCTGCCCACGTCACCGAGAGCTTACCGCCCGGCAGCGCAACTGTCACGGCATCGCGCAGCCAGCCGCGTACAATGCCGTACACCACCGCGGCGCAGGCGCCGGTGCCGCAGGCCAGTGTTTCGCCCACGCCACGCTCGAACACCCGCAGCTTGATTTCCCGCTCCGAGACGACTTCCATGAATCCCGCGTTGACCCTTCGCGGAAAGTCGGCGTGCGCTTCGATCAGCGGCCCCAGTGTCTCTACGTCCGCGCGACTGGTGTCATCGACGCGCAACACGGCGTGCGGATTACCCATTGAAACCGCGCCGATGTCGAGCGTCGTGTCGCCCACCTGCAGGGCATAGCTGCTGGCGCGCGCTGGCGCGCGGAACGGAATTTTCCCCGGCTCGAATTCGGGCACGCCCATGGTCACTTCGACGTCATGGTTGGGGCGCACCTTGAGCGTGATGACGCCGGCGGCAGTCTCCACGCTGATGACTTTCCTGGTGGTCAGTTTCTTCTCGCGCACAAAACGCGCGAAGCAGCGCGCGCCGTTGCCGCACTGCTCCACCTCCGAACCGTCGGCGTTGAAAATGAGATAGCGAAAATCGAC
>CAYWWD010000105.1:0-12499 GCA_964461965.1 uncultured Halioglobus sp.
ATGTCATCCCCGATCCACCATGTCGACCTCTACAAGACATTTGCCGCAGCCGCCGGTGCGCAAGTACCCGATGATCGCGTACTGGACGGCGTTGATTTGCTGCCGTATGTGCGCGGTGAAACGGGCGGGGCGCCGCACCAGACGCTGTTCTGGCGCGAGGGGTATCAACAGAGCGTACGGCAGGGCGACTGGAAGCTGATCCGCGCCGATCAACCGGACAAACCCGCCGGTACCGGCCAGGCGAAATGGCTGTTCGATCTCGGTGCAGATCCGAAAGAACAGCACAACCTTGCCCAGCAACAGCCGGCCAAGGTTGCAGAACTTGAAGCGCTGCTCAACGTCCACAATGCCGGGCAGGCCGCGCCACTGTGGCCCAGCGTCGTGCAGCAGGCGCAGCTGATCGACAAGCCAGGTGGAGTGGCGTATGAACAAGGCGATGAATACATCTACTGGCCCAACTGACCACTATAGCGCTGCGGCACAATGTCAGCGCACTCCAAACCGGAATGCAGCGCGTCAGCGCCATGCGTGCACACCACGATTCACCACCGCATCACTGATGACCTTTCACGCTGAGTAGCGTGTAACGCTGCCAACGTCCAGCAGGAGAGCGGGCCCCCCGGGATTCGCCTGTGGACAATCGTGTGTCCAAATCCTTTATTTAACATAATCTATATTATACGCATAAATGATAAGTGCGGCTGAAGACGTATAAAATAATAATGTTATGGTAAATACGGGTAACTTGCGTTGCCGATGCAAATCGATGCAAAGCACACTGCGGGCTACCAGTCGCCCGCGTACTTGCCCCTAGCCATTGGCCGCGAGCTTTTCCAGTTCCTGCACTGCCGGCCGGCGCCGTCTGCGCGTGCGTGCGGGAACCATGTGGCGCATGCTCTCCAGCTTGCCGAAACACAGCAGTTTGTCCCCGGCTTCCAGCTGGCGGTCGGCCCGGGGATTGGGGATCACCTTCGCGCCGCGGTACAGGGTCAGGACGTTGATATCGCTCTCCGCGAGTCCGGTTTCGTTGATTTTCTGACCGACGAAGTGCGAGCCCTCGGGCACATAGATTTCGCTCACCCCGTAGCCTTTGCTCACCGTGAGACGCTGCCGGACGTCGATTTCCGGGAAGTCCACCTGCGCGGCGATGTACTCGATGACCGCGCCGGCCACATCCAGCCCGGTGCATTTCTCGATTCCCTCGAGGCCAGGTGATGAGTTGACCTCCATCACCTGCGGCCCGTCCCTCCCCTCCAGCATGTCCACCCCCGCGACCTGCAGGCCGAGGATCTGGGTACAGCGCACCGCGGTTTCACGGTATTCGTCACTCAGTTCCACCGGCTCGGGAATAGCGCCCCGGTGCACGTTGCTGCGAAACTCCTTCCCCTGCGCCACGCGCCGCATGGCCGCCACCACACGGTCGCCCACCACGAAGGCGCGGATGTCGCGCCCTTTACTCTCGGCCACGAATTTCTGGATGAGCACGTTCTGTTTCTGGCTCTGCAGCAACTCGACGATCCCCTCCGCCGTCTTTACCGATTCAGCCAGCAGCACGCCGATGCCCTGCGTCCCCTCGATCAGTTTGATGACGACCGGCGCACCCCCTACCCTGTCGATCGCCGGCAGCACGTCCTTGCGGTCGCGCACAAATGTCGTGCGCGGGATGCCCACCTGGTGCCGGCTGAGGATTTGCAGGCTGCGCAGTTTGTCGCGCGAGTTCATGATGCCGTGGGCGGTATTGGCGCAGAACACGTCCATCTCCTGGAACTGGCGCACCACGGCCGTCCCGTAATACGTGATGGACGCGCCGATGCGCGGCAGCACGGCATCGTAGTGCGGCAGCGGCTGCTGGCGGTAGTAGAGATCGGGCGAGCCGCGGTCGAGGTCGATGGCGAACTTCAGTGTGTTCAGCACATCGACGTGTTGATGGCGCTGCAGCGCGGCTTCCCGCAGCCGACGGGTGCTGTACGCATTGGGGGCGCAGGAGAGGATGGCGAGTTTCATGGTTCAGGTTCCTCGGGACGTCGCGGCGGAGTGATCGCACCGTGCCGCGTTGAGCAGTTTAGACGATGGGTGTATTGCGCGGGTCGGCATTGTCGGCGGAATCCATCCCCGGTTGCAATTCCTCCTGGAATTGTTCGACCTCGCGTGCCACGGCGGCGACGTCTTTCCCGTATTGGGCAATGTGAAAAATGGCATCGCCTTCATACACCAGCGGGAGGTTGGTGCGCCCTATCACAATGCCGGCATTCTGGGCGAGCACCGGAGTCTCGCTGCTCCCGAGCGGATCGGCTACCTGTGCAATCACCTGCCCCGCCGCCACCTTCGCGCCGAGGGCGACCAGCGTGCGCAGCACGCCGCTCTCCGGTGCGCGTGTCCAGCCGGTCTGCTGGCTGATCACGGGCGCCGGTGGCGCTTTGCGGCTCGCGCCCGCGCGCAGCATGCCGATGCTGCGCATCACATTGACGATGCCTTTGAGTCCGGCACGGATATAGAGTTCCTCGAAGCGCAGCGCTTCGCCCGCCTCGTACAGGATCACCGGCACACCGGCCTCCTGCGCGCAGGCGCGCAGCGAGCCGTCGCGCAGTTTTGCATTCAGCGCCAGCGGCACGCCGAACGCCTCGGTCATGGCCAGTACGTCAGGTTGTTCGAGGTCGGCGCGGATCTGCGGGAAATTCGAGCGGTGGCGCGCGCCGGTGTGCAGGTCGATGCCGTGGGTGGCGTGCTGCACGATTTCCCGGAAAAACGTGTGCGCCACGCGGCCGGTCAGCGAGCCTCTGGCGGAGCCGGGGAAGGAGCGATTGAGATCGCGCCCGTCCGGCAGGTAGCGCGTATGGTTCAGGAAGCCGTAGACGTTGACGATGGGAATCGCGAGCAGCGTGCCGCGCAACTGGCGCATGGCCTTGTGCTGCACCAGTCGGCGGATGATCTCCACGCCGTTGATTTCATCGCCGTGGATTGCGGCGCTCACAAACAAGGTCGGTCCCGGCTGCCTGCCGTGAATCACCTGTACCGAGAGCGCGAGATCGTCGTGGGTGTACAGCGGCGCCACCGGTATGTTCACGATGGCACGCGTGCCCGGCGCGATGCGCACACCGCCGATGACTGCGTCCTGTGGTACCGGTTTTTTTGCCACTGTCAGTCTCCCCTGCCGTGCTTCACGGGTCCGCCGCTCAGGTAGGACTGTCCCGGGTGAATGAGAAAACGTGCGCGCAGTGCCGTTCGCCCCAGCAGTACCCTGAAGGTCATGGTGTCTCTATCGGTCAGCGTCATTTCGGCGCCAAAGCGATCCTCGCCAACCTGGATCCGTGTGTCGATGACATAGCGCAGTTCCTCGTGTCCACCGGAGTCGCGCACCAGGCGCCGGTCCTTTACCGGGGCATCGCACTCCACCACGGTGTCGGTGTCGCCCTGCAGCGGGTGCATGGCAAAGTGCACCCAGCTCTGTCCGCCGCGCCGGAACGCCTCCACGTGAAATGCATGTAGCGCACTGGTGCGGGCACCGGTATCGATTTTGGCCTTGATCCGCGCAATCCCGAGATCGGGCAGGCTGATCCACTCCCGCCAGCCCAGCGGTTTCGTGCCGCTCATCGCGTGGGATGTGACGCGGGTGCGCACCGGGCCGTCACGGGATGATCTCCCCCGCGCCGAGTTCCTCCAGCCGCTGCGCCACGCGTGCGCGGATCAGTCGGGAGGCGTTGAGCGAGCGTGTCTCCGCCACCAGTGCCCGCGCGTCCTCCACGCTGATGTGCCGCAGCAGCCATTTGATCCTGGGCAGTTGCGCCGCGCTCATGCTCAGCGTGCGGATGCCCATGCCGACCAGCAGCACCACGGCGATAGGGTCCGAGGACATTTCCCCGCACAGGCTGACCGGCAGGCGCGCGGCGGCGGCGATACCGATCACGCGCTCAATTTCGTGCAGCACCGCCGGGTGGACGTGATCGTAGGACGCGGCGACGCGAGGGTTGTTGCGGTCCAGTGCCAGCAGGTACTGGCTGAGATCGTTGGAGCCGATGGAGATGAAATCGAGCTGGTCGCGCCAGGAGGCGAGCTGCGAAATCGCCGAGGGCACTTCCACCATGATGCCGATTGGCGGTGGCAGGACGTGTATCCCCTCCTCCGCCAGTTGCTGCAGCGCGTCCCGGAGCAGGGCGTGGAAGCCTTCGAGTTCAGACGTGCTGCCCACCATCGGCAGCATGATGCGCAGGTTCTCCCGCCCCTCGGAGGCGCGCAGCATGGCGCGTATCTGGCTGAGGAACAGCGAGCTGTTGTCGAGACAGAAGCGGATGCCGCGCCAGCCGAGGGCGGGGTTGTCCTCCTCGATGGGGAAGTACGGCAGTGGTTTGTCGCCGCCGATATCCAGCACCCGCATATATACCGGTTTGTCGCCGTAGGCCGCGAGGATCTGGCGGTACACATCCAGTTGCTCGTCCTCGGAGGGGAAAGTCTCGCTCACCATGAACGGAATTTCCGTGCGGTACAGGCCAAGCCCCTCGGCGCCGGCCTGCAGACCGGGCGAGATATCGGCCAGCAGGCCGCTGTTGGCGTACAGCTGCACGCGCACGCCGTCGAGCGTGAGCGCCGGCAGGTCGCGCAGCGCCTGCAGGTCGCTTTTCAGCTGCTGCTGCGCTTTCAGGAAGCGGTTGTACTCGCCCAGCACCGACGCCACCGGGCGCACGATAACCCGCGCGGTGTTGCCGTCCACGACCACCAGATCGTGCGCCTGTATACCCTTGATCTCTCCCACGCCCATCACGGCGGGCACGCCGAGCGCATTGGCCAGCACTGCGGTATGCGAGAGATTCGAGCCCTGGAAGCAGACGATACCGGCGAGCAACTCGCCGGGTATCTGCGCGATGTCGGAGACACTCACCTGTGCACCGACCAGCACGGTGCGTTCCCCAGGCCTGCGTTCCTCGACCGCGGTGTGCAGCCCGCGCCAAGTGCTGTAGAGCTTGTTGCCGAGGTGGCGGATATCCTCGTGGCGCGCGCGCAAGTAGGGATCATCCATGGCCAGGAACACTTCGGCGTGGTGCTGGATCACCCGCTTCAGCGCGCCGGGAAGCTGGTGGCCCTCGCGAATCAGCTGCGCCACGCCATTGACCAGCGCAGGGTCTGACAGCAGCAGGCGGTAGGCGTCGAAGACGGTGGCGACATCCTGCGACAGCAGGTCGCCCAGCCGCGCCTGTTCGCGCTGCACATCGGCCAGCACGGTGGCGACCAGCGTGTGCCACTCGGCCAGCGTGGCGTCGATGTCGTCGGTCGGCGCATCCGCAACGGAAAACAGGTCTACACCGTCGCACAGCGCGACCTGGCCGATGCCCACGCCGGGCGCACCCTTGATCCCCGGCAGCGTCAGCATGCCGCCGGCGTCTACCCCCTGCCACACCGTTTCAGTGCTCACCACCAGCGCCAGCTGGCTGCCCAGGGTAACCAGCACGCCTGCTTCGTCATCCGAGAGCGTGCGCGCCTCTTTACTCTGCGCCACCAGCACGCCGATCACCACACCGGCGCGCACCAGCGGGACGCCGAAGAAACTGTTGAAGCGCTGTTCCTTCGTGGCGGCGACGCCGTAGAAGGCGGGATGCTGGTCGGGGTTTGCGATATTGATGGGGTGGCGTGACTGCGCGACCAGCCCTACCAGACCCTTGCCAGCGGGAATGCGCACCTTCCCCACCGCAGCGGGATCGAGGCCGTGACTGGCCAGCAGCGCCATGTCGCCGTTGGTATCGGCGAGATAGAGACTGCAGACATCCAGATCCATGTACTGCTGAATGGACTCGACGATCACCGACACCTGCGCCGACGGCGTGTCGGCCTCGGCCGCGGCCTGCACGATGCGCGTCAACTCCATGATTACTGACATCGTCGAAACCTTGTCGAGGCCTGATCGGCTACGGTCTGTCCGCCGGGGTAATTGATGGCGGCGAATATACCACACGAAGGGGTGGCGGGCTGTGTGCGGCAGTCAGGGTGGGTGCAGGCCGCTCTTGCTCAGAGGGCTGAGATATTCGCCGAGCGGCCTGCACCCACCCTGACTGCCAACGCGCGTTACTTGAACACGTTTGCTGGCAGTGTACTCGATGGATTTTTTCCCTGCACACGCGCGGTGCGAGGCCGGGTCGGTGAAGCCCCCCACGGCGAATATCTTGGCCGGCTGAGCTGTGGGGGGCTTCACCGACCCGGCTGTCGAAAGTAATGATCCAAGCCCGCTGGCGTGAAAGGCCTATCTCGAATCAGAGAGTCGATGCTGTAAGCGGGCTGGCTGGATCAATCGGCTAGTCGGAAATCGGCCACCGCTTGTCGTTGGTGTAGAACGCGAAGCGCTTCTCGATCATGTCGCGGGTGAGCCCGAATTCCGCCAGGTTGTACTCGTGCTTGCCGTGCTTGCCCTTGGGGTTGGCATCGATGTGCGCCTGCATGGCGGCGCGCGATTCACGGGTAAGCGGCAGGCCGAACGCGTTGTACACTTTTTCCACCACGCCCATGGGATCGTCCACGAACTCGCGCTGCGAGCAGTCCACGAACAGCTCCGGCGGCAGTTTCTCGCGCTCCGCCAGTCCCCGTTCCAGTGACATCGCATACCAGTCCATGACGGCGCGGCCGATAGTGCCTGCATCGATATGGCTGTAATCGCCGGCGTACATACCCATCACCACGCGGTTCATGCTGTTGATGCTGGGCACCACCAGTTGCGGGTCGCGGTGGCACCAGACGAAGCGCGCATCGGGGAACACCTTGAGGATCGCGTCGATGCCCCACATGTGCGCCGGCGCCTTCAGCATCCACTGCTTGCCGGGGTTGCGCCAGTTGAGCATCTGCATCTGGCGCTTCTGGTAGGCGTACACCGGCGTCAGGTCCTGCGCGATGAACCAGCTGCGGTAGGGTTCCAGCATGATCTCGAAGCCGAGCTGCACGCCGTGGAAGCCGAAGGCGTGCAGCAGCACGCATTCCTCGGGTGTATCGGCGTCGATGAAATGGATCTTGGCGAACTCGGAATCGCGGTTCTGTTCCAGCGCCTTGACCAGCCACGGATAGCGCGGGTCCTCCTGCCCGGGCGCGTTACCGGGCCACGGGTCGGGGAACTGCACTTCCCATTGCAGCACGCCGCGATTGTCCGGCGCGGCGACGAGCAGGTTGAGCAGGGCCGAGGTGCCGGAGCGCGGCAGGCCGGTGACGAAGATCGGCGCCTTGATTTCCTGTCGCGCGATCTCGGGGATGGTCCTGAATGCGTGCTCGCATTTCAGCCGGGTGCCCAGTTGCATCACGACCTTGTCGCGGCAACGCGCACGTCCCGCTGGGTCGCGCACATGGCGGTCGTAGGTTTCGAGCAGGACGTCGAGCCCCTCGCGGTAAGGTGGTTCGCCGAAATCCTCCAGTTTGGTCTGCGCGCGCGCCTCGGCGATCAGTTCATCCGCATTGAAGGTGATAGTCTCAGCGCTCATCGCAGGTCCGCCAGCTTTGCCACGCGGGTGTTGAGCAGCGGGTGCCGCTTGGCACCGATCCAGCGCCAGCACATGGTGCCCATCGAGTGGCCGGCGGTCTCGACCCAGTTCGGCACGCCCGGGTCAGTGTGCGAGACCACGATGCGCACGCTGCCGTCGCTGTTGTACTTCGCGGTGTGTTTGTTGATATGAATGGTGTGGTAGCGGTAGTCCAGCGATTCCATCCACCAGTTGTCGAGCTGGAAATTCCAGGTCTGGCACTCGGGAATGTCCGGGGCGTCGATGATGAACACCTCATCGTCCGCGAGTTGCCAGGAACTGTGGAAGTAGAAAATATTCGGGTCACCGCCGATCAACTGGCAGTAGGCCTGGTCCGCCGGCGGAAGTTCGTTCAGCGAAGGGAGGAAACTCTCCGACCAGTTCTCGAACAACGTAGCGGAGCCCCTGACGAAACCCACCGCGCCCTGCAGGCCGCGCTCCAGCAGCTCGGCGCTGAACGGCGCCGGGCGGTCGTCCTTTGCGCCGATGCGCTCGATCTTCAGCTCGGCCGCTTTTTCATTGATGCGATCCTGGAAGGTCTGGCGCACGTTGATGGAGTTGGTCTCCTCCCCCATCGGCAACCAGTTGCCGGGGTGCTTGTTGCGGCTGATGATGAGTTCGAGTTCGCCGTTGGGGCCAATCTCCATCTGCCGGGTATCGATGTGGCCGGTGACTTCCATGGTGCCGCCGGAGGCGTACTTGTTGATGATGGTGCTGAAGCCGAGGTAATTCACCGTGCCGCGGCTGCCGGTGATGCGGTAGTCGTACTTGGGATTCAGCGGTGCGCTCTCGTAGCGGTTATCGGGATTGTCGGCGCCGAGCTTGATGGTCTCGTGCGCGCCGCTGCGCAGTTGCGGGAACAGCGGGTCGCGGAATTCCAGGAAGCTCTCCAGTCCACCGCGCAACAGGCGCGACAGATACCGGTAACCCTCCGCCTGGTTGAACGCATCCTGCGGCGCTTTCGGACTGCGGATGATCTTGCCTGCGTCCTTCAGCGCATCGCAGAACTGGTCCCAGGTCGTGCCATCGAGCACTCTCTTCTCAGCATCGGTCATAGACATACATTTTCTCTATTCAGCGTGGGGTGATTTGCGGGAGGGTCAGTGATACCAAACACCCGCGCCGCAGGCAAGCGCCGCACGGCGCGCGACCACTGATCGCGCGCTGCGGCGAGAAAAGGTCTAGGTCATTGAACCAGCGGGCTCAGAGTCTCAGATCGCGCCCTGCGCCAGCTGCGTCACCGCGTAGTCACAGGCGCGCGCGGTGAAGGCCATGTACGTCAGTGAAGGGTTCACACAGGAGGCCGAGGTCATGAACGAGCCATCGGTGATGAACAGGTTCGGGATGTCGTGCGCCTGGTTGTGCGCGTTCAGCACCGACTCGGCGGGATCGGCGCCCATGCGCGCCGTGCCCATCTCGTGGATGCCCTCGCCAGGCATGGACATGGCCTCGGTGCCCGGCAGCAACAGCGCGGCGCCCGCAGCGCGCAGCAGGCGCTCGGCATTGATCTTCGCATCCTTGCGCAGTTTGATTTCGTTGTCGCTCCATTCGAAGTCGAACACCACCTGCGGGATGCCGAAGCGGTCCACCTGGGTCTTGCTCAGGTACATGCGGTTGGATTTCTGCGGCAGGCACTCGGTAAAGCCGGCCAGCACGAACACCCATGGGCCGGGTTTGCGCAGGGTGTCCTTCAACCCGGCTCCGAAGCCTTTGGTATTGATGCCGGTCATCCAGTCGATCCGCATGGTCATGGTCTGGTAGCCGTAGCCGCGCACGAAGTCCGCGTCCGCATCCTGCTTGCCGACGTTGCGAAAGCGCGGGATGTACAGGCCGGTGGGCCGGTTGCCGTGGTAGTAGCTGTCCATGTTGTCGAGGAACACACCGAGGCCGGAGAGACCCAGCGTGTGGTCCATCATGTAGTGCCCGAGTACACCGCTACGGTTGGCAAGGCCGTTGGGAAAGGCTTCGCTGGCGGAGTTCATCAGGATCTGCGTGCTGCCCACGGTGGAGGCGCAGAGGAAGACAATCTTCGCGGAAAACGCCAGACGCTCGCGGGTCTGGGTGTCGATCACATGCACGCGCGAGATGCGCTGTGTTGCGCTGTCGTATTCCAGCTTCTCCACTACGGAGTTGGGCCGCAGCGTGAGATTGCCGGTGGCCCGTGCCGCTGGCAGCGTGGAACTGAGCGAGCTGAAGTAGCTGCCCGTGGAGCAACCGCGTTCACAGGGACCGCAGTAGTGGCAGGCGCTGCGCCCGGGCAGGTCCTCGGTCAGGACCGCCACGCGCGCGCTGGTGAGCGTCACGTCCGGCGCATGCTTCTTCAGCCGTTCGTGGATGGTGTGCTCGAGCGCGAACCACGGCATGGGCTTCTGCATGTCGCTGTCCGGCAGTTGCGGCAAGCCCTCCTTCTTGCCGTTGATGCCGGCGAATTTCTCCACGTAGCTGTACCACGGCGCGATGTCCTGGTAGCCGACGGGCCAGGGGATGCCGTGGCCGTCGGTCGCATTCGCCAGGAAGTCCTGCTCACTCCAGCGGTAGGCCTGCCGCCCCCACAGCAGCGAACGACCGCCGACCACGTCGGCGCGCGCCCACATGAACGGCTTGCCCTCGTCCATGGCGTAGGGATTCTGCTTGTCGTTGTTCCAGAAGTGCCGCGTCGCCTCGTTGAACGCGTACACCTTGCGTTGCACCGGGTACTCCTCCTCGTAGAGCTGGCGCGGGCGCTTGCCCTGGTAAGGCAGCTTCCAGTTGGGCGCGTGCTCCCCGAGATAGCCCGTGCCGGCTTCCAGCGGTGTGCCGCGTTCCAGCACCAGCACCTTCAGGCCCTTCTCCGTCAGTTCCTTGGCGGCCCAGCCGCCGGAGATACCGGAGCCCACGACGATAGCGTCGAAATCGTATTGCTTGGATTCACTCATGGCTGCGCATCACTCGTCAAAGTAGGAACATGGAGGACCAGGAATTCTCGTCCGGCCCCAGGGGAACATTGCCGTCGAAATACATGGGCATGGGGTTCCAGCGCAGCACCTGCGAGCCGCCGGCTTCCGAGGTGAAAAATCCCCACACCGTGAGCTCCTTGAACTGGCAGATGAACGGTGCGTCACTGATGTACTCGCGATCCGTGTTGCCGAAGTCGTACCAGGCATGGTCCGACGCCGCGTCTTCCAGCGCTTCCATGATCTCCAGTTGCTCGGCAGCGCCGAGTTCATCGAAGGGCTTGCCGTATTCCCGAGGAACGCGGGTTTCGATGTCCTTGAGTCCCGCGGTGAAGATGGCCCGCTCGTCGTCCTTGAGCCAGAGCGCTGCCATCAGTTCGAGGAATTTGGGTACGCCCGCGTCGATGGCGCCGGGGGTGTCGGTGCGCGGGATCACCACCTCCGCCATCGCCGCGACGATCTTGCGCTGCGCGGGCGTGAAGTAGTCTACCGCCGTGGTATTGAAGTTGGACGCATTCGCCAGATGTTGCTGCTGCTCCTCACTGAGGGTAAAGCCGAGCTGGCTGGCGCTGGCGCCCCAGGCCAGGATCGCGGCGCATTGCAGGAATTCTCGTCGGTTCATGATGACCTCTCTAGGCGCGGCGCAGTGTGCGATACAGCGCGGGAATCAGGATGATGGCGGCCGCGACCAGCAAGCAGACCAGTAGTTTGTATTCATAGACGCCGAAGTAATAGCCGGCGGCTTTGAAGAGGCTGTAACCCCAGTAGATCCAGCCGACATCGGTGAGATGGTACAGCGAGAAAAACAGGTTCGCGGTGGCCGGCAGCAGGAAGTAGAGGTACAGCGCCACGGCAGTGGCGATGATCCAACGGCGTGGGGATAGCAGCATGTCAAACGCCTCTTTGTAGTGGGAATCGTGTCATTCGGCCAGCCTTGCTCACAGACGCGAGCGGATAAACTCGATGCCGTCGCGGTAGAGTGCCTCGGGCGAGTCGAAAGCGTTGCGCCAGACATTCGCCGCCGCGGCGAGCGTGGGGTCGGCTGTGCCAAAGGCTTCGATCACCAGCCAGCCGTGGTAGTCGATCTCGCGAAGCCCCGCGAAGGTGGCGTCCCAGTCGACCTGCCCCGTGCCCAGCGTGCCGCGGTGGCTTTCGCTCAGGTGGACATGGTTGATCGCATGGCGGATGTCGCGCAGCGCCGCGCCGGGGTGCGGGTCTTCAATGTTCGCGTGATGCGTGTCGTAGTGGACGCCCACATTGGGCAGGCCCACCTCCTCCACCATCCGCTTGCAGTCAGCGGAAGTGTTGATCAGGAACACCTCGAAGCGATTGAGGAATTCCAGGCCCAGGCGCACGCCGCAGCGCTGTGCGTATTCGCCACAGGTGCGCAGGTACTCGGCGGACCACTGCCATTCCTGCGCGGTGGGGCCCCTGCCGGTAAAGTATTTGTGCGCCTGGTACAGGCCGCCGATCAGGATGTCGGCGCCCAGCAGCACGGCGTTGTCGATGCCCTGCTTGAGACTGTCCACGGCCGCGCGGCGTATCGCGGCATCGGCGGCGATGGGGTTGACCTGTTCGTTCACAAACGCCGATGCGGTGCGCGCGAGCCCCAGGTCGTCGCAGGCGGCGGCCATGTCGCGCAGGTCAGTGGCGGATTGCCCGGTCACGGGGATTTCCACGCCGTCGTAACCGGCGGCGGCCAGCCCGGCAAAGACCGGGATGTGTTGCGGGGTAATGCGGGTGCCCCACAGCAGCATGTTCATACCAATTTTGACGCGCAACTTTTGGTTCCTCTTACTGTCTGGCGTTTGCGCCTGGCCTGGCCAGGGCTTGCGCGCGGTGACCGCCCCTGGCGCGGTCCGTGAGCCAGATCAGCCCGAAGACCGGCAGCAACAACAGCGGCACGTAGGCGACCGACTGGAAGGACTCGACCGACGCGTAGCGGATGACCTCCTGCAACGCTTCCGGCGACAGCGTCGCCAGCTTGTCCGCCCCGCCCGCTGCCTCAGCCTTGGCGGAATCGAAGATCGCGCCCATGCGCGGCAGCACGAACTGTATCGACATGCCGCCGGCAAATCCCAT
>CAYWWD010000106.1:0-12438 GCA_964461965.1 uncultured Halioglobus sp.
GTACAGCGTGTTCGGCAGCGGCGGCAGCAGGTATTCGGTAGTGCCGGCGGCCTGCTTGACCACTTTCAACGCCGCGCCGCCCACTTTCTCGGGGAAATCCAGCGTGGAAAGCCCGCCGATCAGCGTCTCGGCCAGATCGCGGTCATCCAGGCCTTCAAGGTAGCTGCGCAGTTCGTCGATGAAGCCGAGGCCCACCTGGTTGGGCACCACCTGGTTGTCGAGAATCCACTTCTTGCCAGCGGGTGTGGCCACCGTCTCGGCCAGCAGGTTGTGCATTTCGAGCACCTCGATGCCGCGATCGCGCATCTTGGTCATGAAGTCAAAGTGATCGCGCTTGGCGTTCTCCAGCCACAGCACGTCGTCGAACAGCAGTTGGTCGCAGTTTGACGGCGTCAGGCGCGCGTGGGCGCGGCCCGGTGCGCACACCATGACCTTGCGCAACTGCCCAACCTCGGAGTGGACGCCGAATGCCGACGCCGCTTTTTTGTTGCCCTTGGCGGCAGCCTTCGCAGGTGCTGTCTTGGTTGTCTTCTTCGCCTTAGCCATGCTTTCTTTCCTCCATTAGATGGTGAGATAACCGGTGATCAGTCCAAACAGCGCGTACAGCGCGCCGACAATAAATACCGCGAGCACGACCCATTCCGCCGTGGTGAATACCTGCGCGTTCTGCTCGCGGCGCGTTTTCAAGTACAACAGGGTGCCCGGCGCGTAGATCAGAAAGGACAGCACCAGGAATTTCAGGCCGCCGGCAAACACCAGGAAGATCGAATAGATCACCGCGAACACCGCGACCAGCATGTCGCGGCGGAGCTGGGCATCGGTCGGCGCATAGGTCTCGCGCGTCAATACCAGCTTCAACAGGTAAGCCGCCGACAGCAAATAGGGCAGCAGCGACAGGTGGCTGCACAGCGACAGCGCGAACGTGAACGCATCGGCCGAGAACAGCGTGGCGATCAGCACTGTCTGTACCAGCAGGGTGCTCATCAGCAGTGCGTTGGTCGGCACACTTGCCGCGTTCTCCTTGGCCAGGAACTTGGGCATATCGCCCTTTTTCGCCGCCACTGACAGGACCTCGGCCGCCATCAGTGTCCAGGCAAGATAGGCGCCCAGCACCGAGACGATAACACCGATACCGATGAACTTGGCGCCCCAGGGCCCGACTGCCGCCGCCAGAACGCCGCCCACCGAGGGTTGGCTTAACGCCTGCAATTCCGCGCGCGGCAAGATGCCGAAGGACAGGATGGACACCGAGGCGAACAACGCCAGCACGCCGAGGAAGCCGGTGACCGTGGCCTTGCCGACGTCCGAGCGCTTCTGCGCAAAGCGCGAATAGTTACTCGCCCCCTCGATACCGAGGAACACGAACACCGTGACCAGCATGGTCGCCATGACCTGCTGGAACAGGCTGCCGTAGTCGCGCTGCGAGGCCGTCGCGCCGCTCGCGATCAGATCGCTGTTGGCATGCAGGTATTCCTGCTCCACACCCGCGCCACCCCACAGGTTGGCAACGAACACGTCCGTCTTGAAGAAGAAAATCACCAGTACCAGGAAGACGAGCAGTGGAATGATCTTGGCGATGGTGACGATCTTGTTAATGGCCGCAGCCTCTTTGGTACCGCGCAACACGAGAAAATGGAACAACCAGATACCGACCGAAGACGCCGCGACCGCTGCCACCGTATTGCCATCACCAAAAATCGGCGCAACACCACCCAGCGTCGATTTGATCAACACCCAGTAGGAGACGTTGCCCACGCAGGCACTTGCCCAGTAGCCGAACGCCGAGGCAAATCCGAGGTAGGGGCCGAAACCGGCGCGCGCGTAGGCATAGACGCCGGCGTCCAAATCGGGCTTGCGGTTGGCCAGCGTCTGGAACACGAAGGCCAGCATCAGCATGCCGAAGCCGGCGATTATCCAGGCGATCGCCGCGCCGTAGACACCGGTCGCCATCGCGAAATTGCGCGGGATCGAGAACACTCCCGCCCCGACCATGCCGCCGACCACCATCGCGGTCAGCGTCATCAATGGCATTTTTTGTTCCGTTGCAGCCATGCGTCCTCCTTGTCTGGCATGGAACTGAACTCCACACCTGTAGCGATTGATTCAGATCACGTTTTGCCGGTTTAGATTAAATTTTTTACCACTCTTAAACGGTAACCACACGCACCACAGCCCGAGTGAACGTGTAGTGCTGCGTATCAACACCTACAACACCGGACCCCAAAAAAACGCGTGATGGACAGGCTTTTTGGTCTCGTAAGTACAGGCATGTGCATGTGCATGTGCATGGCGTAAGACCATTTGACGATATAGACTGCGGCTAAAATACGCAACCGCGATTTCACGATCAGGGAACGAACTCGATGCAAGTGCCAACAAAAAACTCTCTCCAGATCGCGCCGAAACATGACCAAGTACGAACGACGCACCCTGTGACCACGGCGCGCACCAGCAGTTCCAATGGCGTGTGGAAATTTCCTGCGAGACACCTGGCGGCAGTCGCTGTCATCGTCGGCCTGTGTGCCGGCAATCCGGCAGGCGCCGGGGATGCCCTGCCTGGTGAGGCGGCATTGGACACCCATCACCTCGACGATGCAGTGATGCACTACCGCCGCGCGCTCGAAACCAACCCGGACTCCATCGACGCCCACCTGGGACTGGCGCGCGCCTATCTCGCTGCGGGCAATTATGCCAGCGCCAAGATCGAGTTCGAGAAGGTGCTGCGCATCGACGACCTGCCAGCCGACCTGCACCAGCAGGTGGAGATTTACGCCAAGGCAGCACAGGACTACACCGCAGGCAACCGGCTGCTGCCCAACGCCTACCTGATGGCCGGCTACGGCAACTACTCGGTCAATGCCACCGACGGCACGGACGAATTCGGTGGCAGCGATACCGACGACAACTTCCTCAGCGTTCGCGGTGGCGGTGGTCTCACCTACCAGCTCGACGACAACTATGCGCTCATCGGCAGCCTCGATTACCGCTACCGGGACTACTACGACAACGACGACCGCCGCGATGACAAGGACCTGCGCTGGAACGGCGCGGTGAGCCGCAGCCTGGGCGAGAACAACGTGGCCGGCGGCGTGCGCGGCCGCGCCAGCTACCGCGGCAATGGCGACTGGCGCAATGACTACGGTGTGTACGGCAATTGGCGCTGGGGCTTCTCCTCCATCGACCAGTTCGACTTCGGCGCGGAATTCCGCCGCCGCGACTACCCGCACGGTCCACTGCGCGAGCGCAGCCGCAATATCGCCGAGCTGACCGTGGGCTGGACCCACGCCATGCTGGATGGCACCGCCAGCTTCGGCCTGGTGGCGGCCGGCGGTCGCGAGTTCGCAACCGACGACCGCCCCTCTGGGGATTCCAATTTCTTCAGTCTCTCGCCGTCATTCAATTTCACGCTCACCGACACACTGGGCGGCTGGGTGTTCGCCTGGTGGCAGCACGACCGCTACAACGCGGAGCTGCTCAACGTGGATGCGGCGGACAATATCCTCGGCATCGGTGAACGCCAGGACGATCTGTACGAGGCCGGCGGCGGACTGACCTGGGAATTCGCCGAGCACTGGTCACTCAACCCCGAGATCCTCTACATCTACGACGACAGCAACATGCTGGCCCACGAATACAGCTCGACGGAGCTCTGGTTCACGGTGCGCAGGGATTTCTAACCGACGGAGACCCGGAGTTGGATTTTCCGAGCACGTTGTTGCTGGTGGAGACTACTTTCAACGACCGGAGCGTGAAGCCTCCCACGGCTCAGACGGCCAAGATATTCGCCGTGGGAGGCTTCACGCTCCGGCCTCGCATCGAGTGTGTGCAGCGAGCCTTCGCGTTTACGTAGAGCACGATGGCAGTCAGGGTGGGTACTGGCCTCTCGGCGAATATCTTGGCTGTTTGAGCAAGAGAGGCCAGTACCCGCCCTGACTGCCGCTCACCGCACTAACCCAATGTGACGCTTTCTATACAGCATCCTGCGACCGCGCTGGCAACATTCGTCGCAGCGTGTTGTCACGCATGAAGTAGTGATGGTACAGCGCTGCCACGGTATGCAGGCCGATCAGGAAGTAGCCGATCTTGCCGATCGTTTTGTGGATTTCTTCCAGGGATTCCGCGAACGCCTTATTCTCGGCTATCAGCGCGGGGAGCTGTATGCCGTAGAACGGTATCGGCTTTCCCTCGCCGCTCAGGATCAACCACCCCGCAATCGGCAGGCCGATCATCATGGCGTAGAGTGCAAGGTGGATAACCTTGGAAAGGACATGCTGCCAGCCGGGAATCGGCGGGGCGATCGCTGGCGTACCCTGGAACAACCGCAGTGCGATGCGCACCCAGACCAGAAAAAACACCGTCAGCCCGAGCGTGAAGTGCCAGGCCTTCAGCGCATTCCGCGGGTCGCTACCCTTGGGGTACAGTTCCCGCAGTTCGATGCAGGCGTACACGCCCACCAGCAATAGAAACATCAACCAGTGCATGGCGATGGAAAGGTTGCCATAGCGGCTGTCGGTGTTGGCCAGACTCATGATTGCACCCTCCACTGGAACTTTTGACTGCGTCAATGATTGCAGAATCGCAACGGGCTGGACAATCGTCGAGCATGCTTTTCATACCGCGCTTGATCCAGGACAACAATTGACGGCACACGCCGGCTAATTCAGCTTGATCAGATCCTGCGGCGCCGGCGCCATGGACGTGGCGATTTCCACCCAACCGCCACCCATGGACTGGTACACGTTGATGACCTGCGCAAAACGATCGGCCTGCAAACCGACGGCCGCCAGTTCCGCCGCGAACAGTTCGTTCTCGGCCACCAGCACTTCCAGGTATCCGGAGACGCCTTTGTCGAAACGCAGACGCGACAACCGCGCAAACTCGCGCAGCGCCTCGACACGTTGCTGCTGCAGGGCGACCTGGTCGACTTTTTTCTCCGTGCCGATCAACGCGTCGTTGGTTTCACGGAACGCGTTGAGGATGGTGCGCTGGTAGAACGCCTCCGCCTGGCGCTGCTGCGCCTCGGCCGAGATGACCACACCCTCGATGCCACCAAAGGTGAAGACCGGGCCCGTGATGCTGCCAGCGATGGCGCGCGTGGCGGCCGGGCCGGTGAGGAAATCGTCCAGCGCCGTGCTGACGCTGCCGAGCACGCCGGTGACGGAGAAATCCGGGTAGTACAGTGCGCGCGCCGCGCCGATGTTGGCATTGGCGGCGACCAGGTTCTGCTCTGCCTGCAGGATATCCGGGCGACGCTCCAGCAGCGCCGACGGCAGGTCCGCCGGGATCAATGGTGCGACGAGTTCGTCAATGGTCTTGCCGCGCGCAATGGGGCCAGGCGGCTGGCCGAGCAGCGTCGATATCAGGTTTTCCACCGAGGCGATGGCCTGCTCGAAAGCGGGAATCGCGGCGAGAGCCTGCTGCTCTTGTGAGCGGACCTGCATGACTTCGGTTTTCGACACGATGCCGGCCTTGAAGCGCAGGTCGAACAGGCGCGCGGTCGAGCTGAAGTTCGCGGCGGTGGCCCTGGCGATTTCCAGTTGCCGGTCCAGCGCGCGCAGGGTGATGTAGCTGGTGGTCACGCCAGTCACCACGGAGAGTACGACGCCGCGCTGCGCCTGCTGGCTGGCGTAGACCTGCGCCTGCGCAGCTTCACTCAGGCGGCGCACACGACCGAACAGGTCGAGCTGCCAGGAGGCGCCGAGTGAGGCCTGGTACAGGGAAAAATACGGGTCAGCGCCAGGCGGCATGGGCGGCTGGCCGACGCGGCTGGCGCGCGCGCGCGCCGCATCCACGCCGTAGCCGATCTGCGGGTAGAGCTGCGAGCGCACCGACTCCAGCGTGCCGATGAACTGGTCGACGCGGGCGGCGGCGATGGCCACGTCCAGATTTTCGCGCAGCGCGGTTTCCACCAGCTGGTTCAGCACCGGGTCGCCGAACTGCTCCCACCAGCGGGTGTTCGCAACATCCATGGCCGCCGGGTAACTGATGCGCCAGCTCTGGGGCGTCTCAACGGTGGGGCGCTCGTAATCAGGCCCGAGGGTGCAACCGGCAACCAGCAGGGCGAGCAGCACCAGGGTGCCGATTCTCATAATGATGTCCTTGTAGTGATGGCAGGTGGCGTGGCGCTGCGCTGCAAATTCAAAATTGCGCCGCTCTCGCTGCCAGTGCTCATTGTAACAATATTCCGCACGGCGTCTGTGTGTGGCGCCGCCAGCAGGGCGCCAATCAACAGCGCGAGTGCAAGCAGGCTGAGGCAGGCGACGGCCCAGGTGCGCGCCACTTGATCGCCGCGTTCGAAGACCGCACCGAAGGTACCCGCCACGCGCCGCAATACCCCGCCACGCACTTCACCGTCCGCCTCGCTGTTCGCCGCTGGCGCGAACAACGATTTTCGCGATAGCGCTGCGGCGAGCACCAGCCCACCCAACAGCACCGGGATCGTTGCGGCGAGTTCACTCGCCGACAACGGGTTGGAGATCAGCCCCGCGGGCAATGGCCCAAGCGCTGCCAGTGCCAGCAGCAATGAGCAACACGCCAGTGCCAGGGCGGCGTACTGGGAAGCAGCGGGAACACGCCTGATTTCTGGCGGCACAGCGCCCGGTCGCCGCAGCACATTGACCAGCACCAGAATGACGTATCCCGCGGTGAACGCGGCACCGCTCTTCAGGATCAGCGTCCACCACCACTGCCCCGAGCCGTAGGCGGCATCGAGCAGGAGTTTTTTCGCGAGGTACGCACCGCTCGGCACGATGCCCATCAGCGCGAAGCCCGCCAGCGCAAATGCCAGCACGGTAACCGGCATGGCGCGCGCCACGCCGCCGAGGTCGGCGATGCGGTCGTGACCGAGCGCGGCATAGACGAGGCCCGCCGCCATGAACATGCCGGCCTTGGCGGTGGCGTGCGAGATGCCCTGCAGGATGCCGCCGGTGAGTGCATCGCCGTGCATTATCGCGCCATCCCCTGCGTCAAATGCCAGCGGGAACATCAGGAACAGGTAGCCGATCTGTGCCACCGTGGAATAGGCGACCATCAGTTTGAGACGCGCCTGGCGCAGCGCGACGATACTGCCCACGACGATCGCGGCAGTCCCCAGCGCGCCCAGCACCTGCGCGGCCGGGAACGTCACCGCACCGGGCAGCGCATCGAACCACAGGCGTATGGCGAGAAACCACGAGCCCTTGATCACCAGCGCCGAGAGCACGGCACTCGCCGCGGCGGGCGCACCGGCGTGGGCCGGCGGCAGCCAGATGTGCAGTGGGAACAGCGCCGTCTTGGCCAGCAGCCCGGCGGTTGCGAGCGCCAGCACGGCCCAGGTGACGGGCCCCGGTTGTGCGACTTCACGCAGCAGCGCAATGTCGAGCGTACCGTAGGTGCCATACAACAGCGCCACACCCAGCAGGTACAGCAGCGAGCCGAATAGTGCAAACAGCAGGTAGCGCAGCGCGGCGCGCAGCGTTTCACCGCCTCCGTCCAGGCAGACCAGCGGCACGCCGGCGAAGGTCAATAGCTCCAGCGCGACGTACAGCGTGAACAGGTCGCCGCTGACAAACACCAGGTTGAGCGAACCCCACACCGCCAGCAGCAGCAGCCAATAAGTGTGCGCGGCGCGCGTACGCGTGGGATCACGCGACGGATTGAAATCGGCCGCGGCAAACACGCCGATCCCGCACACCACCACCGCCACGGCCACCAGCATGGTGACTGCCGCCGCATCGGCGCGCAGCGCGACGCCCAGCGGCGGCGTCCAGCCACCGAGCAGGTACACGAGGTCCGTATCCGCCTGCCACCAGCTCGCGGCAATGGCCAGGGCGATGGCGAGCCCCGGCAGCAGTGTCAGCAGCGCAACACGCCGGGCGTGCGTGGCGCGCAGGGCAAGGCCGATCAGCAATGCGACGAACGGCAGCAGCACCGCCAGCACCAGCAGTAGTCCGCCTGTTGCCTGACTCGGTGCAAACGCCATTTACAGATCACCCTTGGCAGCGGCCTGCGTCGCCGCCTCGTTGGCCAGCGTGTCCGAGCCGGTGGCGTCGAACAGGCGCAGCAGCAGCGCCACCGCCAGCGCGGTCGCGGCGAAGGCAACCACGAGTCCGGTGATGAGCAGCGCCTGCGGCACCGGGTCGCTGCCTTGCCCTGCGACCGCGCCGCGGTGCGCGACAGCGCCAAACAGCAGGAACACGCCGTTGCCGATGACATTGAGCGACAAAATCTTGCGCAGCGGCTGCGGCTGCACGATCAGCCCGTAGACACCGAGGCCGACCAGCGCCGCCGCCAGCAGGCCGAACAGCGTCGCCGCGTTCATCGCTCGACCCCGCGTTGCGGCGCGCCGAGCAGCATCAGGCCCAGTACCAACGTCAGCGAAGGAAGCAAGGCCAACTCGATGGCGACGATCAGCGGTTTGGCGAAGCCCTGCGGATAGCCGAGGAACGCACCGGCCGTGTGCTGGCCGATAAAGCCGATGGCGATGAACACCAGCGGCCCGGCGCTGAGCGCGACGCGCAAGCGCGTGCGGTTGATGGGCGGTGCGTCTCTCAGGCCCGCCATCAACACCAGCAACCACATCGCGGCCAGCAGCGTCGCGCCCTGAAATTTGCCACCGGGATTATCGGCGCCGGTCCAGAAAATGTACGCGCCGATCACGATGCCGATGGGCGGCAGCACGCGCGCGGCGTAGGCGAGGATGCCGTTGGGTTCAAAGGCGTGCCGCGGGCCCGGGCGGCCGCCCCAGTGCTCGTCCTGGCACAGCGACCAGACACCGATCAGCGCGAACAGCAACACGATCGCCTCGAGCAGGGTGTCCATCGCGCGAAACGCGAGCAACACCGCGGTGATCGGGTTGCCGACCTGCGTGCTTTCGAGATTGGCGGCAACCTGGGAAGCCAACGTCGGCACCGGGTCGGGCAGCGACAGTACACAGACCATCAGCACCGCGCTGACCGCCGCCGACAGCAGCGCCGCCCCCATCCGCGGCGGCACGCGAACCGGGGCATCACCGCCGCGCACGCGGGCGGCGGCGCCCAGCAGCAGGAATCCGGTGAGGCCGCCGCCGATGGCGGCCTCGGTCAGCGCCACGTCGACACCGCTCAATTGCACCCACGCCAGCGCCAGCAGCGCGCCGTAGGCAAGGAAGCCGGTCACTGCGGGAAACAGTCCGCGCGCCACGGAGGTCCAGGCCGCCAGCGCAAGTATCAGTGCCGCGAGCGCGATGTTGAACACACTGATCACGGGCGCGGCTCGCTCTCTCGCAGATGGCGCGCGATCAGCTGTGACACGCAGGCGCCGGACAGCAGAACCAGCAGCCACACACACACCAGCTTGAACGCGGCGGCTGCGCTGTCCACTTGCAACAGCAATCCCAGTACGATCAGGCCGAGCCCGAGGTTGTCGGCTTTGGTGAGTGCGTGCACGCGCGTCAGACAGTCGGGAAATCGCAGCAGCCCCACGGTACCCGCAATAAAGAAGAAGACGCCGGCCGCCAGCAACGCCAGCGTCAGCCCATCCAGCACGGCGTTCATGCGTCGCGCTCCTCGGGAGCGTCAGCGGTGGCACTAGAAGCGAACGCCTTGACGTAGGCGATGGAGACAAACGCGGCCAGCAGCGCCAGCGTCAGCGCCACATCGACCACGGCGGCTGCGCCGGAGGCAGCACCCAGAAGCAGCAGGATCGCCACGCCACCGGTGCCGAACAACTGCACCGCCATGATGCGGTCGGCGCTGCTCGGCCCGAACAGTACGCGCAGCAAGCCCACTGCTACCGTGAGCAGCACCACGCCCGCCGCGCCGAACAGGAACTCAGACATGGCTACGCCCCGCTACCAGCGCCAGTGCCAGCCGGCGCTCTTCCTCGCGTACCTGTTCGGTGACTGGCTGCGACGTATCCAGACAGTGATACACCAGCGCGTCGGCCGTGTCATCGCAGGGCACGGTGCCCGGCAGCAGGCTGGTGATGGCCGCGAACGTATTGCGCGCCTGGCCCGGGGGCAGCTCCAGCGAGCATGTGACCAGGCCCGGGTGCAGTCTTACACGCGGCGACAGCGCGCGGCGCGCAACATCCGTACCGGCCCTCACCGACTGCCACAGGAAATGCGGCAGCAGTCGCAGCAGGCCAGTGAAGCGCACACTGCCCGCAGCCGGCGGCAACAGCCGCAGACTCGCCCAGGACGCGGTGATGGCGACGCACACGCCGAAGATAAGATCGTAGCTTTTCACGCTTTGCATGAGCACCAGCCACAACGCGAAGAACGCAACGAAGCGCAAACACGCACTGCGGCGCGGTGAATCCAGTGTCGGCGAAAATTGCCCAGCGACACTGGCGAGCGGGACGATCTGCTCAGGCATCGCCCACCAGCCCTGTGCTGACCGGTTCGATGCGCGCGCCGGAACCTGTGACCTTTTTCCCGCCGTCGCCATCCTCGCCGCCAAACACCGCAACGTACACCGTGGGCAGGAACACCAGCGTCAGCAGCGTGGCCACCAGCAAACCGCCCATGATGGCAAACGCCATCGGACCCCAGAACACCGTGGGCGCGATCGGTACCAGTCCGAGCACGGTGGAGAGCGCGGTCAGGAACATGGGCCGCAAGCGCGAGGTCGCCGACGCGAGCACCGCCTCGCGCACACTCTTGCCCTCGCCGCGGTCGGTTTCGATCTGCACGATCAGGATCACCGCGTTCTTGGCGATCATGCCGATCAGCGCGAGAATGCCGAGAATCGCCACAAAGCCCAGCGGCTGGTTGAACAGCAGCAGCGACAGCACCACGCCGATCAAGCCCAGCGGCAGCACGCAGACCACCATGGCGAGGCGACGGAAGCTGACCAGCATCACCATCATGATGGTCAGCATGAGCACCAGCATCAACGGCACCACCGCATACACGGAGGCGCTGGAGATATTGCTCTCCTCGTACAGGCCACCGGTAGCGACCGAGTACTGCGGCGGCAGCGTCGCGGCGAAGTCCTCGATCTTCCCTTCCAGCGCGCCCACCACTGTATCCGGAAGCACACCCGGGATGACATCGGCGCGCACCGTCAGCGTGGGCACGCGGTCGCGCCGCCACACCAGCGGGAATTCCTGCTCCTCGGTGAACGTGGAGAACTGGGACAGCGGCACCATCTGCCCACCCGCCGTCGGCACCTGCAGCGAACTCAAGGTCTCGAACGAGGCCCGCTGGTCGTCGGTCGCGCGCGCCACCACATTGATGAGGTAGATATCATCGCGCAACTGCGTCACCGTGGTGCCGGTAATCGCGGCATTCAGCGCCCCGGCCAGCGCACGAGAACTGATGCCCAGTTGCCGCGCCTCTTCCTGGTTCACCTTGACGTGTATCTGCCGCGCCGGCTCCATCCAGTCGAAATTGACGTGCCGCGTGCGCGAATCAGCGCCCACCACATCGGCGAGCGCCAGCGCGATCTCGCGCACCTTGTCCTTGTCGGGACCCGACACGCGGTATTGCAGCGGCCAGCCCACCGGCGGACCGAGCTCCAGCGGCGACACGCGCGCCACGACCTCGGGGAACTCCTCGGCCAGCGTCTTTTCCAGCTTGGCCTGCAGTCGCTCACGCGCATCGATATCCTTGGCCACTACCACGAACTGGGCGAAGAACGGGTTGGCGAGTTGTACATTGAGCGTGAGGATGAAGCGGATCGCACCGCGGCCGATGTAGGTGCTGTAGTGATCGACGTCGGGGTCGCTGTTGAGTATTTTTTCCAGGCGGCTGGCCTGCGCCTCCGTGGCATGGATAGAGGCGTTCTGCCGCAGCGTCATGTCGACCGTCAGCTCCGGCCGGTCCGAGGCGGGAAAAAACTGCTGCTGCACGAAGCCGGACAACAGCAGCGCGACGACGAAGGCGCCCAGTGTCAGGCCAATAGTGAGCCACTTGGCGCGAATGGCGCCCTGCAGGAAGGCGCTGTACGTGCTCAGCAACTTGCCAGGTTTGGCGTCGACGTCGCCCTTCGGCGCGCGCAGGATCGCTTTGCCGATCAGCGGCGCGAAGATTACCGCCACCAGCCAGGACACAATGAGCGAAATCCCCACCACGGAGAAAATCGAGAAGGTGTATTCGCCCGCCGAGCTCTGCGCGAAGCCGATCGGCACGAAGCTCGCGATGGTCACCAGGGTGCCGATCAACATCGGCGCGGCGAGCGTGCGGTAGGCGAAGGTTGCCGCGTCGTTTTTGGAGTCCCCCGCCGCGAGGCGGCGGATCATGGCATCGACCGTGGTCATCGCATCGTCCACCAGCAGGGTGAGCGCAATGATCAGTGCACCGAGGGAGATACGGTGCAGGTCGATGTTCAGTACGTTCATCACCGCAAACACGATGGCCAGCGTAAAGGGAATCGCCAGCGCCACCACCGCGCCAGGGCGCACGCCGAGGCTCACGAAACTGCAGGCGAGGATGATGATGATCGCCTGCCACAGCGAAGTCATGAAGTCGTTGATCGC
>CAYWWD010000107.1:0-11983 GCA_964461965.1 uncultured Halioglobus sp.
TTCGGCCCTTGTTCAAAATCATGCCGCCGATCAACTGCACGTCGAAATGCCGCAACCCCAGCACCCGTTCACCCGCTTCGCGCGCTGCGGCGAAGGCTTCGGGGAGCAGGCTGTCCAGGCTGTCGCCGTTGGCCAGGCGCGAGCGGAACTCCGTCGTCTTGGCCGCCAGTTGCGCGTCGTCCAGCGCCTTCATGTCCGCAGCCAGGGCGTTGATCTGCCTGACCACTTTGCCCATACGTTTGAGTTCGCGACTGTTGCGCGTGCCGAACAGGTTCATCAGGGATTTATTGAGCATGGTGTTTCATCGCAGCAGGATAGAAGTATTCCCCTTCGGAAAGACCGAACGGGTGCGCAGGACGAGGAAAACGGGTAACTCAGGGCTGGGTGCGGGCGACGTAACTGGAAGGATCGACGGAACGGCCGTTCTTGTAGATTTCGTAGTGCACATGGGAGCCGGTGGAGCGGCCGCTGGAACCCATCAACGCGATGGTATCGCCCTTGCGCACGACATCGCCGATCGCAACGCGATTCTCCTTGTTATGGGCGTAACGCGTGGTGTAGGTATCGCCGTGCGAGATTTCCACCACATTGCCGTAACCGGCATCCCGGCCGGCAAAGGTGACCACACCGGACGCGACTGCCACGACATCGGAGCCGGCCTTACCGGCGAAATCCAGCCCGCTGTGCATGGAGCGCTTGCCAGTGATCGGGTCGGTGCGCCAGCCGTAGTGCGACGACATATAGCCGCCCTTCACCGGCCGGCCGGACAGCAGCGCCTGTTCCTGCCGCTTGCGGTTGGTCAGCAGCGACTCCAGCATTGCCAGTTGTTGTTCACGGTTCTGAAGCCTGGCCTCGAAACGGTCCAGTTCGCTACCGATAGCGCCGGAGCTCAGTGCCTGGCTGTTCTCGCCGGTGTTCGGCCCCCCGAGTCCAGGCGGTGCGCTGAAATCGAACTCACCCTCCTGCAGATCGGCCACTTGTGTGAGGTGCTGTCCGAGCGCGTCAAGCCGGGTCATCCTGGCTTCCAGTTCCGCCAGGCTGAGCGTCATGGCCTGCAATTTTTCCTGGCTGGGCTCGGCCGCAGCCAGTCCCGCCTGTTGGGCGGTATCGCTAGGCGCATCCAGGGACTCGCCGCGCAGTGCCCGCGTCCCACTCTCCTGACCTGCA
This sequence comes from uncultured Halioglobus sp., assembly GCA_964461965.1. Lineage (GTDB taxonomy): Bacteria > Pseudomonadota > Gammaproteobacteria > Pseudomonadales > Halieaceae > Marimicrobium. The sequence continues at coordinate 1,168 of CAYWWD010000107.1, forward strand.
ATATAGCCGGAGGCAGCCAGGCCGAGCGGCAGTCCCAGGCAACACAGGGACAGCAGCGCACGCGACCAGCGGCTCAGCTCGACTGAGCGGGAGCCACCATGCTTGCGGCTAATAAAGATAACTTTCATTTATGATTCACTGAACGGCGGGTACTTTGTGAATTTTGCACGGGACTATGCCACAGCCCCTACAGCCAAGCCAACCCCACAGGGGCCTTGAAATCCCGTGCTAGATGGTGTTGGCGTCGTAGCACCAGGGTGCGGTCGCCACATCTTCGAACACTGCCCACTCCCATGCATTCGTCTGGGCGAGCAGGGCACGCACCGCAACGTTATTCAGGTGGTGCCCCGATTTGTATGCGCGGTACTCGCCAATGAGGCTGTGGCCCAACAGGTAGAGGTCGCCCACAGCGTCGAGCACCTTGTGCTTGACGAACTCGTCCTCGCAGCGCAATCCGCCGGTGTTGAGGATGCGGTAGTCGTCCACCACCACGGCGTTCTCGAAACTGCCGCCGCGGGCCAGGCCGCGCGAGCGCAGGTACTCGACCTCGTGCATGAAACCGAAGGTGCGCGCCTGGCTCACCTCGCCGACAAACGACGTGCGGGAGAAGTCCATCTCGGCGTGGGCGGTGCGGCCGCGAAAGACGGGCTGGTCAAAGTCGATGGTGAACGACACCTTGAAGCCATCAAAGGGGAGGAAGCTGGCACACTTGTCGCCGTCCTCGACCCTGACCTCGCGCGTCACGCGGACAAACCGTTTCGCCGCAGTCTGTTCGCAGACGCCCGCTGCCTGTATCAGACGCACGAACGGCGCCGCGCTGCCATCCATGATCGGCACCTCGGGCGCGCTGACATCGATGCAGGCATTGTCAACGCCGAGCCCGGCCAGCGCTGCCAGCAGGTGCTCCACCGTCGACACTCGCGCACCCTGCGCCACCAGACAGGTGGAAAGGACGGTGTCGCCGACACACTCCGCGCGCGCGGGTATCGCCGGCACCGGGTCGAGATCCACCCGGCGAAACGTGATCCCGCTGTCTTCAGGGGCCGGATGCAGGGTGAGGTGGATCAGTTCACCCGAATGCAAACCGATGCCCGAAGCCGTCACCGCCGTTCGCAGCGTGCGCTGGCGCAGCACAATCCCTCCTTCGCACCATACCTGCCGTTGCGCACCGGCCACGGCCCGTGCGACGGCAGCGGTGCAGGCTGCGGTCAGTCGGCCTGGCGGCGCAGGAACGCCGGTATATCGAAGTAGTCTTCGCCGGCCCCGCTTCCCGCAATCCCGCCGGCGCCGGCCGTCGCACCGCGCGATGCGCGCATGGCGGGCGGACGTTCAAACTTCCGGTAGTCGGTCTCGGTGCTGGGGTCAGCCGGTGCCGCTTTGGCCAGGGGTTCGACGATCTGCAGCGGCACCCGCGCCACGCCACTGCCGAGGCCTGTCGCAACGACGGTCACCTTGATTTCTTCCTGCATGCTGGGATCGATCACGGTGCCGACCACCACGGTTGCATCCTCGGACGCGAATTCCTCGATGGTCTCGCCAACCTCGGAAAACTCACCCAGCGACAGGTCGAAGCCCGCGGTGATATTGACCAGGATGCCCCGTGCGCCCGCGAGGTTGATATCGTCAAGCAGCGGGCTGCTGATGGCCTTCTCGGCGGCTTTGCGCGCGCGGTTCTCGCCTTTGGCGTAACCGGTGCCCATCATCGCCATACCCATCTCGGACATCACCGTCCGCACGTCGGCAAAGTCCACGTTGATCATGCCGGGGCGAATGATCAGGTCGGCAATACCCTGTACCGCGCCCAACAGCACGTCGTTCGCCTCGCGGAATGCATCCAGCAGACTGGTGTTCTTGCCCAGCACTTCGAGTAGTTTCTCATTCGGGATGGTGATCAGCGAATCGACGTGCTGCTCCAGCTCGGCCAGACCTTCAAGCGCGATATTGAGACGCTTCTTGCCTTCGAACGCGAACGGCCGGGTGACCACTGCAACGGTCAGGATGCCCAGTTCGCGCGCCACTTCCGCCACTACCGGCGCGCCGCCGGTGCCAGTGCCGCCGCCCATGCCGGCGGTGATGAACACCATGTCGGCGCCCTTCAGCGCCTCGGCGATGCGTTCGCGGTCCTCCATCGCGGCGGCGCGACCGATTTCCGGATTGGCGCCGGCGCCGAGTCCCTTGGTGATATCACCGCCGAGTTGCAGCACCGTCTTGGACGCGATATCCGAGAGCGCCTGCGCGTCGGTGTTGGCGCAGATGAAATCCACGCCCGACACCTGGTTGTCGATCATGTGCTTGACGGCGTTACCGCCACCGCCGCCTACCCCGATGACCTTGATGACTGCATTCGCAGGAACCGTATCGATAAGTTCAAACATAGTCTTACTCCCCTTTTATAATGACCTGCCGCGCTTGCGCGCGACGCTCTTACAACAACACCCCAACAACACTGCTAAAAATTGCTCTGCAGCCAGGCCTTGGCCCGACCCCATACACTCTCGGACGAACCGGCAGACCTGCCGCTCGACGCGGCCGCGCCGTTGTCCGGACGATGCAGCATCCCGTACTGCAACAGCCCGACGCTGGTGGCATAAATCGGGTTGCGCACGATGTCGTTCAGGCCGCGCACCGTCTGCGGATAACCCACGCGCACCGGCATGTGAAAAATCTCCTCGGCCAGTTCCACCACGCCCTCCATCTTCGCGGTGCCACCGGTCAGCACCACACCGGCCGGCACCATATCCTCGTAGCCGCTGCGTCGCAGCTCTGCCTGCACCAGCGTGAACAGCTCGTCGTAACGCGGCTCCACCACCTCGGCCAGCGACTGCCGTGACAAATCTCGCGGTGCGCGGTCGCCCACGCTCGGCACTTTGATGGTGTCGTCGGCGCCGGCCAGTTGCGTCAGCGCGCAGGCGTACTTGATCTTGATCTCCTCGGCGTGCTGGGTGGGCGTGCGCAGCGCCATCGCGATATCGTTGGTGACCTGATCACCGGCAATGGGGATCACGCCGGTGTGGCGGATCGAGCCTTCGGTAAAAATTGCGATGTCGGTGGTGCCGCCGCCGATGTCCACGAGACACACGCCCAGTTCGCGCTCGTCATCGGTGAGCACCGAGTAGCTGGAGGCGAGCTGCTCCAGGATGATCTCCTCCACCTCGAGGCCGCAGCGCCGTATGCACTTCTCGATGTTCTGCGCCGCGTTCACGGCACAAGTCACCAGGTGTACCTTCGCTTCAAGGCGCACGCCGGACATGCCGAGCGGTTCCTTGATACCCTCCTGGTTGTCGATGATGTACTCCTGCGGCAGGATGTGTAGCACCTTCTGGTCGGCGGGAATGGCGACCGCCTGGGCGGCGTCGATGACGCGTTCCAGATCAGCGCGATACACTTCCTTGTCCTTGATCGCGACGATGCCGTGGGAGTTGAGGCTGCGGATATGGCTGCCGGCGATCCCCACGTACACCGAGTGAATCTGGCAACCGGCCATCAGTTCGGCTTCTTCCACCGCGCGCTGGATGGATTGCACCGTGGATTCGATATTGACCACCACACCCTTTTTCATGCCCTTGGACGGATTGGAACCGATACCGACGATCTCGATACCGCCGTCGAGGCCGATCTCGCCCACGATCGCCACCACCTTGGAGGTACCGATATCGAGTCCAACTATCAATTTTTTCTCCTGCGCGCTGCCCATGGCAGTGTCTCCCCCTGACTTCCCAATACTTTTTTATAGTCCTGCTATATGTGACGGCTGTGCCGGCGGCGCCTGGTTGAACGCCACGGCTACGCCACTTTCGTACCGCAAATCCACGCGCGCGATCTCGGCGCGGCGCGCCGCCAGTTCATCGCGGTAAATCCCTACGAAGCGCTGCATGCGAACCAGGAACTCCTCGCTACCCAGGCTGAGCTGCATGCCGCCTTCCAGCTCCACATCCACCTGCCCTCGCTCATCCACATCGAGCCGCCGCACCACGAGATTCAACGGCGTCAGTATCTCGGCCAGCCGCTGGTACTTCTCCACCAGCGACTGCGCCGACCCCTCTGGCCCCGACAGCAGCGGCAGCGCATCCCACTCACCGCTTTTTTTGTCGGAGTAGAACACCCCGCCCTCATGATTGAGGAAGCCGTTCTCACCCCAGCGCGCGATCGGGAGCTCTTCGACGACGTGAATTTCCAGCGCGTTGGGCCACTTGCGGCGCACCGTGGCCTCGTAAATCCAGGGCAGCCCCTCGAGCTGTCGCTGTATCTGCCGCAGGTCTGCATTCAGGAAACCGCCGGCCAGCCCGGGCTGCACCATGTCCTGTACCGCCTGCGCCTGTGTGTGTTCCAGCTCGCCGGTCACGCTGATGCGCTGCACCGGCAGCCGCTGTACCGTCAGGAACGCCTTGGTGGCAGCGGCCACCACCACGACCGCGCCAACCAGGATCAAACACCGGTTCAGCCACACGGACGCCCCGCCGCGCGGGCGCTTCGGTGTCGCCACGGGATTGCGCGTCGCGCCATGCACCGGATGACGGCCCGGGCGCCGGCCGGCCGACTTGCGCGCTGGCGCCTGCGTCGGCGCGCGCGGAGGTACCAGTGTCGGTTCGATGCGCGGTCGGGGTTTTGCTTTCGGGTTGCGCCTGCGAAACAGTCCGGCCATATCAATGCGCCTCCTGCAGGCTCAGTTCGAGGATTCGCGCCACCAGCTCCGGGATGCGCATCCCCGTTGCGGCCGCTGCCATCGGCACCAGGCTGTGTGAAGTCATGCCCGGCACCGTGTTCACTTCCAGCACATGGAAGCGACCGGCGCTGTCGCGCATCACATCCACCCGACCCCAGACGGAACAGCCCAGCGAGCGGAACGCCCGCAACGCCAGCGCTGCGATCTCGGCTTCGTCCGCGCTGGACAGGCCGCTGGGGCAGTGGTAGCGGGTATCGTCCGAGATATATTTCGCCTCGTAGTCGTAGAACTCGTTGTCAGTCTCCAGCCGGATGGATGGCAGCGCCCGGTCGCCCAGCACCGCTACGGTGTATTCGGGGCCGTCGATGAAGCGCTCCGCCAGCACATCCCCGGAATACTGGCGCGCCAGTTCGAAAGACGTGCGCAGCGCTGCTGCGCTGTCAGCACTGCTCATGCCGATACTGGAACCCTCGCAGGCCGGCTTGACGAACACCTTGCCGAAGCGATCGATCACCGCCTGCCAGTCGGTATTCGCATCCAGTGTGACGAAGCCGCTGGTCGACAGGCCGATGCCCTGCCAGAGTTGCTTGCTGCGCTTCTTGTCCATGGCCAGGGCAGAACCCAGCACACCCGATCCGGTGTAGGGAATCCCCAGCGTCTGCAGAGCGCCCTGCATGCTGCCGTCCTCGCCGCCCGGGCCATGCAGGATGATGAACGCCATGCTCACGCCGGTGAGCGCGGCAGCCCAGTCCGGCTCGGCCGGGTCCACCGCGACAACATTCATGCCGAGCGTCTTCAGGGCATCGATCACGGTCTGCCCGCTGTTGAGCGATACAGCGCGTTCCGCTGAATTGCCGCCAAGCAACACCGCCACCTTGCCGTTGCGCAACTGGTCGAGGTTCATAGCAATGTCCCCTGTGTGACGAACTGCGCGCTCAAATCCTGTGCCAGGCGCGACACGTTGCCGGCGCCCTGCGTGACGATCACGTCGCCGCCCTGCACGATGGCGCTCAGCAATTCCGGTACATCCTCGATGCGCTCCGCGAAGATCGGCTCCACCTGGCCGCGCTGGCGAATGCTGCGCATCAGGCTGCGGCTGTCTGCGCCGGGTATTGCGGCTTCGCCGGCCGGATAAACATCGAGCAGCACCAGCACATCACAGCCGGACAACACGGCGACGAAATCCTCGTACAGGTCGCGCGTACGGGTGTAGCGGTGCGGCTGGTACACCATGACCACGCGGCGGCCGGGCCAGGCCTGGTGCACCGAGTCCAGCGTGGCCCGCACTTCAGTGGGATGGTGGCCGTAGTCGTCCACCAGTTCGGCCGCGCCGCCGGGGAAGTTGATTGCGCCGAGCCGCGTAAAACGGCGGCCGACGCCGGCAAATGCCGCCAGACCCCGCTGGATATCCGCGTCCCGCAACCCCTCATCGCAGGCCACCGCTATCGCAGCGGTGGCATTCAGCACATTGTGCGCACCCGGCATGTTCAATTCGATTGGCAGTGGTGCAGCGCCCTGCGGCCTGTGCACCACGAAACTGGTGCTGAGCCCGTTACGGCACATATCCACGATCCGGTAGTCGGCATCTTCCGCAAAACCGTAGGTGAGTACCTGGCGCGAAATCTCCCCGAGCATCGAGCGCACTACCGGATCATCGAGACACAGCACTGCGACACCGTAGAACGGCAGGTTGTGCAGGAACTCCAGGAACGTGCGCCGCAGCGCGGCAAAATCACCGCCGTACGTTTCCATGTGATCCGCTTCGATATTGGTCACCACCGTCACCATCGGCTGCAGGTGCAGGAACGATGCATCGCTCTCATCCGCCTCGGCGATCAGGATGCGGCCGGCGCCCAACTGCGCATTGCTGCCAACGCTGTTCACCAGCCCGCCGATGATGAACGTGGGGTCCATACCCGCTTCGGCGAAAATGGCCGCGATCAGGCTGGTGGTAGTGGTTTTGCCGTGCGTGCCGGCCACCGCGATGCCATGCCGGTAGCGCATCAGTTCAGCCAGCATCTCCGCCCGCCGTATCACCGGCACCCTGGCCTGGCGCGCCGCGATCACTTCCGGGTTCGCCTCGTCAACCGCGCTGGAGGAAACCACCACGTCCGCCAGACCGAGATTGTGTCCGGCGTGGCCGATGAAAATCTCCACGCCGCGTTGCGCGAGGCGCTCGGTCACCGCACTCGCGCGCAGGTCGGAACCCGCCACCTCGTAACCGAGGTTCACCAGCACTTCAGCGATGCCGCTCATTCCCGAACCGCCGACGCCGATCATGTGGATGCGGCGGATACGGCGCATCTCAGGCTGCCGGAATGTTTCCCTGCTGGTCGGCATGCGGCGCTCAGGCATACAGCAACTCCTCGCAGGCGTCGCTGACGCGCAGGGCGGCGTCCGGCTGCGCGCTGGCGAACGCCGCCGCCGCCATGGCGGACAGGCGCTGCGGCTCTGCGCGCAGGTCCCTGAACAGGGTGAGCAGGGATTGCTCATTCATATCGGACTGCCGCAGCAGTGTTGCGCCGCCGCACTCCGTGAGCGCGCGCGCATTGGCGCTCTGGTGGTCGTCGATGGCGTGTGGCAGGGGCACCAGAATCGCGGGACGGCCCATCACTGCGAGCTCGGCGATGCTCAACGCGCCGCAGCGGCACAGCACCAGATCCGCCCAGGCGTATGCCGCCGCCATGTCTTCGATGAACGGCATCACCCTGGCGCCGCTGCCGAGCAATTCGCCGTAGCGCTGGCTGACATCGGTCTCGTGTCCCGCACCCGTCTGGTGCCACACTTCGATCGCACTGCGGTCTTCGCGCAACAGCTGCGCCACCGCACCCGGTACCGCCTCGTTGATCGGGCGCGCACCCAAGCTGCCGCCCAGCACCAGCAGCCGCAGGGCGCGCTGCCCGGTGAAGTCGTACGTCGTCACTGCCCGCGCCGCCAGCAGTTCACGGCGCACGGGGTTGCCCGCCACCGTATAAGCGAGGCCGGGTCGAAACGCGCCGGCGAAGCCGGCCATGACCGTGGTTGCCAGCGGCGCCAGCAGGCGATTGGTAGTGCCGGCTATGGCATTCTGTTCGTGGATCAGCAGCGGTTTGCGCAGCAGCCACGCGGCAAGGCCAGCCGGCCCCGAGGCATAGCCACCCATGCCCACCACGCACCCGGGCGCGCGGCGGAACACCAGCCACAGCGCCTGCAGCGCCGCCAGCACCAGGCAGCAGAGCGCGACCAGCTGGTGCAGGATGTTCTTGCCGCGCACACCGCGCATCGGCAGGTAGTGCAATTCGATACCAGCGGCGGGTACCACGCGGTGCTCGAGGCCGCGCACCGTACCCACCCACTCCACGCGATAGCCGCGCGACAGCAGCTCGGCAGCCACCGCCAGCGCGGGATACACGTGGCCGCCCGTGCCACCGGCCATCATCAGTACCAGCGGTTTGCGCGCGGCCATCATGCCACCCTCCGCTGCTGCACTGGCACGCGCGTTTCACGCTCGATGCGCAGCACGATGCCGAGCATGGCGCAGCACACGATGAGGCTGGTGCCGCCGTAACTGACGAACGGCAGTGTGAGGCCCTTGGTGGGCAGCAGCCCTGAGCTCACGCCCATGTTGACGAAGGCCTGGCCGGACAGCACCAGCGCCACGCCATAGCACACGTAGGCGCCGAAATCATTACCGGAGCGAATCGCCTTGTATCCGGTCCACAGTATCCTGCCGATCAACGCAGCAAACAGCGCGATCACTGCGACCGCGCCGACGAAGCCGGTCTCCTCCGCCCAGATGGAAAATACAAAATCGGTGTGCGCCTCCGGCAGGTAGAACAACTTCTGCACACTGTTGCCGAGGCCCACGCCCAGCCACTCGCCGCGGCCAAAGGCGATGAGGGATTGCGTCAGCTGGAAGCCGGTGTTGTAGGGATCGGACCAGGGATCGGTGTACGCCGTCAGGCGTTTCACCCGATACGGCTCGGAGACGATCAGCACCAGCAACGCACCGAGCGCGCCCACACCAACCACCAGGAAGTGGCCCACCTTCACTCCGGCGAGGAACAGCATGCCGAACGCGGTCACCGCGACGATCACCGTGGCGCCGAAATCCGGTTCTATCATCAGCAGCAGCGTGGTCGCGAACAGCACCGTCATCGGCTTCAGGAAGCCCTGCCACTGGTGCCGGACTTCATGCTCGCGGCGCACCATGTAGCCGGCGAGGTACAGCACCACCGCCAGCTTTGCGAGCTCCGAAGGCTGCAGCGTGAAGGGCCCCAGGGGCAGCCAGCGCTGGCTGCCGTTGACTTCGCGCCCGACGCCCGGGATCAACACCAGGATCAGCAGGGCCAGTGCCGCGAACAGCCACCACCAGCTACTGGACTGCCAGTAGTCCGGCCGCACACTGTAACTGGCCACCGCCGCCGCCACGCCCGCCAGCAGGTACACGAGGTGTCGCTGGCTGTGGTACCAGGCGTTCTGGAAATGCCATTCGGCGTATTCGATCGAGGCGGAGCTGATCGCGACCAGGCCTACCAGCAGCAAAGCCAGCGCCAGCACTACCAGCGTGGTGTCGGGCGCGATGATGGCCGGCGGCTCTTTCAGCGAAATTTTCACCGCTGCGCCTCCGACAATTGCATCACGGCGGCGCTGAACTGCTCGCCGCGCTGCGCGTAGCCACTGAACATGTCGAAGCTGGCGCAGGCCGGCGAGAGCAGCACCACGTCACCACACGTCGCCTGCGCGGCTGCCGCAGTCACCGCCGCGGCGAGCGAGGTGACCATTAATACGGGCACGCTCGCCGCCAGAGCGCGCGCCAGCAATGGCGCGTCTTCACCGATCAGCAACAGCAGTTTGCAGTGGCGCGCCACTGCGGGCTCGAGCGCGGAGAAGTCCGCCCCCTTGCCCTGGCCGCCGGCGATCAGCAGCACATTGCGGTCGCCGCCCAGCCCGCGCAGGGCCGCCTCGGTGGCACCGACGTTGGTGCCCTTGGAATCGTTGACGTAGCGCACGCCGACGATCTCGGCGACCAGCTCGCAGCGGTGCGGCAATCCCCGAAAGGTACGCAGCGTCTCGCACATGGACGCCATCGGCATTCCCGCGCAGTGCCCGAGGGCGAGGGCCGCCAGCGCGTTAGCGATATTGTGCCGGCCCTGAATCCCGAGCTCACCCACCGGCAGCAGCGCCGTGGCGCCGTGGCACAGGTACTCCACACCGTCGCGCCCGGCGAGGCCAAAGCCACCCGGTTCCGCTTGCGCCATGCGCCAGCTGACGACATCCACGTCGGGGTCCGGCGCGGGAATGGTGGCCGGATCATCGCAATGCACCACCGCCTTGCGGCAGCCCTGGAAGATGCGATGCTTGGCCTGCCGGTACGCCGGCAGGGTGCGGTGACGATCGAGATGATCCATGCTGACATTCAGCACGGTGGCAACCATCAGGCCCAGGCGGTGCGCGCGTTCCAGCTGGAAGCTGGACAGCTCCAGCACATAGAGTTCGCGCTCGGGGGCCAGCAGGTCCAGCGCGGGGGTGCCGAGGTTGCCGCCCACGCCGACGTTCCAGCGGGCGTCCCGCGCCATCTGGCCCACCAGTTCCGTCACCGTGGACTTGGCATTGGAGCCGGTAATGCCAATCACCGGCGCCGCTGCCTCGCGCATGAACAGGTCGATGTCCCCAACCACGGGAGTCTCCGCAGCCAGCGCGGCGTACACGATGGGCGCATCCATCGCAATACCAGGGCTGACGATGACTTCGGTAGCGGTGGCGATCAGCGCCTGTGGATAGGCACCGGTGAACACAGCCACGGCGGGCATTTCCTGGCGCAGTTGCGCCAGACCGGGCGGCTCTGCGCGCGTGTCCACCACGCTGAAGGACAGACCGCGCCGGTGCAGGAAACGGGCGCAGGAGAGGCCGGTGGTGCCGAGGCCCACCACCACCCGGTGTTCGCTGTTCGCCCTGTTGCGTGCCGCCATGTGCATTCCCATCTAGCGGAGTTTCAGCGTTGCCAGCCCGAACAGGACCAGCATGACCGTGATAATCCAGAAGCGCACGATCACGCGCGGTTCCGGCCAGCCTTTCAATTCAAAATGGTGGTGAATGGGTGCCATGCGGAAGATCCGCTTGCCGGTCATCTTGAATGACGCAACCTGCAGGATCACCGACACCGTCTCCAGC
>CAYWWD010000108.1:0-11675 GCA_964461965.1 uncultured Halioglobus sp.
GGTCGCCACTGCCGGACTTTTGCCGGGATCAGTCCTGCTTTGTTGTGCATTTCGGTGCAACTTGCAACGGGCGTCACCGATAAAAGTTAAATTAAAACAATTGGTTGGAAATCGATGGGTCGACTTTTCACCAATTGGTCGCTGGTTCGAATCCAGCACGGCCCACCAATAAACAGAAAATGCCACCCTAGCGGTGGCATTTTTTATTTACGGGGTAGGTTCGTCTGGGGCGAACCATCGTTCGAAAAATTGCGAAAGCAATTTCGACGCCGCAGCGCAGCAAAGGCGCCCCGCAGGGGTGATTGCAGCCCTAAGGCTGCAATCATCAATCCAGCACGGCCCAGTATCTGCAATTCGCCGTGTCCGAAATGAGGGCTTTGAACGGCCAAGCAAAATTGGCGGTTCTAAAGCCTTCATTTCGGACATAGGTGAGTTTCTCCGCAAAAGTCAGTTTTAACACCAAACGTTCATGCTCCAAATGCCCTGGTTCCCAGAATTTCCAAGGACATATTCGAGCGGATTTATGCCGTGCGACTGGATCGGCTGCGGGCTTTGGCCGATTGCCGTACGTTTCTCGAAACTTTGGATCGCCAACTTATTCAAGCGATCCAATCCTGTCCAGGCAAATATCCATCATCTTCGAGAACATAACTTCACTTTTTTCATCATGGTTCTGGATTGCCGGCAATCTGGTTGCTTGGACGGCGTTCTTCAAAGAATCCAGCAATTCATCGATAGCCATATCGGTATCGCTTGCCTTTAATCCTATTGTCGCAGCCAGCTTTCGAAAATCAGCACGCCGTAGTCGTTCATCTTTGCCATTCAATTTCATAGCCATGCGATCCCTTTCCAGGCTAGGGAATACTCGCGTAGTAACTGCATCGTAAAGAGGTGCGAGACGAACCGAATGGAATGTCGTATCTCCTGTCTCGCCAATTTTTAGGAGGGCCAAATTTTTTAAATGCATGTCACCGTCAGCGATCAGCCAAGCGAACAGCGCCCGTTTCAAGATCAGCATGACATCTTCTTCCGGGCTGGTGGAAAGTGGGCGAACCGCTCGACTCATCCGTTCAATCGTTCCGTCATATTTAGCTGCGGGTGAGAGATCGAGAACAGAACACATATCTTCCATGGCAATCAGTCGCAAATCGTTCCTGTCGGTTCTGATGTCAAATCGTTCAACCAGCAAGGCCGGTGACACTCCATCAGGCATTGCAATGAGTGCGGCATCCGGAACGTCAAATCCAACAGCTCGTCCAAGTGAGAGCGCTGCCCACTCGATAATCGGTAAGTGTTCAAATCCGCTAGTTCCAGCTGGTTTGAGGATATGGGTAAAAGGCGTGGAGATGCTCGGCATTAAGACGCCATCCGAATCAAGAAACATAGGGGCCTTAATCTGGACGCCAGAAAGCCGAGGCGTCTCTGCCTGTTGATAGAGACGTGCCAAGTTCGCTTCAAAGCTTTCTTCGATCTCGGGACGGCCTGGACCTTGGTAGCTTCCAGTAAAGACACCATTAGCCGTGTACTTCCCAAGGCGGGTCAACAGAATATCTGGCGGCAGATCGGCCAGGCTTTCCTGCTGCTCGACAATCGTAATATTCGACATGTACCGCTTGCCAGAGCGCAGCATCTCCCGCTCATTGCGCCCGGTGAGAACGGATTCCAACCAACCTTCTGGTAGCAAGGACACAACAAAAGGCGGCAATTTACCGGGCGTTGTCTGACGGATGATATGCGGCATTAACACGTCAAGCGCCGTCCATCGCCATTCAAATCCATCGTGCGCAAGAATTCCGACCGGCGTTCCGTGCCAGGCTACCGTCAGCTTGAATGCCGCTGCATTGGTTGGCGGCACAACGGTTCGGGCCTTGAGGAGGAAGCGTTCTGCGCGTTCACCTTCCCGATACCAGTCATTTTCGCGCGCCAATGCCCAGACGGCGTCGCTGGCGGCACCCGGGGTTCCATATTCTTCGAGCAGCCGATTTGCGGTGCTTGCCCGCATCTCGGCGTCGATAGAAGCAGCATGTTCACTGCGTACCCGGAACGCCTCTAAAAAGCGCTGTCTAAATGAGGATATGCTCACCTGAAACTCGCCCATACTGTCCGCCACTGTTGCGGAAGCGACAGATGCTTTTTGGGGGGCCTTGTTCTGGATGATCTCAAGCCCGCGAATACGGGTGCGCTGCATCCGTTTCCCGCTCAGGAAGAGCCTCCCGTCCTGTGTTGGTCCAAGTAGGACGGCGCTAGCAGCCGCTAGAAAGGTATTTGGGTACAGGTATCGGGCTATCCGCACCGCATGGGAAAGAACCGCAGCATCAACATCATCGTTAGCATCGGCATATATGCCGCGCATTAATTGAACGAGTTTCCCCATCTCGGCCTGATAGTGGCTTTGGGACTTGTCGATGTTTTCGCCAACAAAATAGAGCATTTTCAACTTTCGCGTATTTGATATACGAGAAAGTTAAACTACGACCACCAAAAAAGCAATTGAAGTCTAACTTTTACGTATTTCAAAGCCGAGAAAGTTAAATTTAATAAGTGCTTTTACAATAACTTAGCTATTTGGATAGCTGACAAGGGTGGGGCACAACTGTTGGTCAGATAGAAATTTAACACCACGGTTGTTCCAGCAGTTCCAGGTACCCAGGCAACTTGGCCCGGGCTCGACGGGCGGTGAGCATCGTGAGCAACATAAAGCGGGCCAGCCGCGGTTTGACCTGCATGTACCCCCCGACATCCTCATGACCAGGGAGACTTCGCTCTCCCGTTGGAACCCCATCGACCAGCCCTGCGCGGGTGGGATACACGTTTACGTAATAACCTGGAAATAACTTGACGCAAAAACCTAGAAAGCATAAAACTTAATAACCTAGATACCGCACTGCGTGAAACCCTGGATTCAGGACCCGGATCATGGCGACACCCGCCGACAAATTGGCCGCTTCACTGGCCGTCCTGAAGGAGCTTCAGGACGCGGAGCGCGTTGCGCTTCGTGCCAGCGATATGACCCGAACGCATCGCGAACGGCTGGTCAAAGCAGGGTACGTCAAGGAAGTGATGAAGGGATGGTACATCCCGTCCCGCCCCGACGAGCCCGCGGGGGAGAGTACCTCGTGGTATGCCTCGTTCTGGACATTCTGCGCGTCGTATCTGGAGTCCCGATTCGCACAAGACTGGTGTGTCAGCCCCGAGCAATCCATCAGTCTTCACACAGGCAATTGGACCGTGCCGCGCCAGTTGCTTGTGCGCTCCCCGCGCGGGAATAACAAGCCGACCGGACTGGTTCACGACACGTCGATATTCGATGTCCGGCTGGCGTTGCCGCCTGATGCCGATCGGGAAGTGAAGGACGGCGTCCGGGTCTACAAACTCCCGGCTGCGCTGCTGGGTTGTTCGCAAGCGCACTTCGCCGCGCGGCCCACGGAGATGCGGGCGGCGCTCGCGATGATTCACGACGCGTCGGACCTTCTAAGCCGATTGCTGGACGGCGGCCACAGCACAATCGCCGGGCGGCTGGCGGCGGCCTTCCGAAACATCGGCCGGGAACGGATTGCCGACGACATTACAGGCGCGATGCAGGCCGCCGGCTATACGATCAGCCAGAGCGATCCGTTCGAGGGCCGGTCGCTCGTTTCATTCGGCGCGCGCGAGACTTCCCCCTACGTCAACCGTATGCGCATGGATTGGGCGAGGATGCGCGACGACGTGCGCAAGATATTTCCAGCCGCGCCGGGGCAGCCCGCAGATGCCGCCGCCTACCTGAAACAGGTCGAAGAAATATACGTCAACGACGCATACAACTCGCTCTCCATCGAGGGCTACAAGGTCAGCACCACCCTTATTGAGAGGGTCCGCACGGGCAACTGGAACCCGGACACGAACCAAGACGATCGGGACCAGCGAAACGCAATGGCCGCGCGTGGCTACTGGCAGGCGTTTCAGGCGGTCGAGCAGAGCATCAAGAAGGTATTGGGCGGAGAGAACGCCGGGCACGTCGCGGACCAGGACCACGCCACGTGGTATCGCGAGCTATTTGGGCCGAGCGTGACGGCGGGCATTCTGCGCGCCGCCGATCTCGCCGGATACCGTAACGGCCCGGTCTACATCCGGCGCTCGATGTACACGCCGCCGAATAACAAGGCAGTGCGCGAACTCATACCCGCGCTCTTCGAACTACTGGAACAGGAAGCCGAGGCGTCGGTTCGCGTCGTGCTCGGGCATTTCATGTTCGTTTACATCCATCCGTACATGGATGGGAACGGCCGCATGGGGCGGTTCTTGATGAACCTCATGCTCGCTTCCGGCGGATACCCGTGGGCCATCGTGCCGATGGAGCGCCGCGCCGATTACATGGGGGCGCTGGAGCGCGCGAGTGTGGATGGTGATATCAAACCCTTGGCGAAGTTTCTTGCTGGGTTGGTCGTCAGAAGTGTAAGAAAAAAAGGTAAGCGAGAAGGATGAGCAACGTCGAAGCAAACATAGATCGACAATTGGCCTCCTGCTCGACGCTCGCTACTGCCCGGCGTTGCGCGAGCATCATCGCACCGACCGATACTGCGCACCCCCGCGCCGCTTGCTCAGCACCAGCTGCCACAACTGCCCCTGCCGGGCGCGGAACATCCCCGCGCACGACAGCAGGTAATACTTCCACATGCGGTAGAAGCGCCGGTCATAGCGCGCTTTCAAGCGCGGCCAGGCGCGGTTGAAGTTGTCCCACCACGCCATCAGGGTGCGATCGTAATCGAGGCCGAAATTATGCCAGTCCTCGATCAGGAAGCGGCCCTCCAGCACGTCCGTCAACTGCCGCGCGGAGGGAAGGTGGCCGTTGGGAAATATATAGCGGTCCATCCACGGGTCGGAGGTGGCCGTCGTGCGGTGGAAGCCGATCGTGTGCAGCAGGCACAGGCCGTCGTCGTCCAGCAGCCGGCTGATCGTGTCGAAGTAGGCGGGGTAGTTTTTCGCGCCGACATGTTCAAACATCCCGATGGAGACGATTTTGTCAAAGCGCCCCCGCAGTTCGCGGTAGTCGAGTAGTTGCAGCGTGACGGGCAGGCCGCGGCAGCGCTCCTGCGCCAGTGCCAGTTGTTCGCGCGAGACGGTGATGCCGGTGACCTCGACGCCGTACTGCTGCGCGGCGAAACGCGCCATGCCGCCCCAGCCGCAGCCGATATCGAGCAGGTGTTCGCCCTGTTGCAATTCCAGTTTGCGACAGATGAGATCGAGTTTGTTGCGCTGGGCCTGCTCCAGGTCCCCCGCGCCCGGCCAGTAGGCGCAGGAGTAGATCATGCCGGTATCGAGCATCGCCTCGAACACATCGTTGCCGATATCGTAGTGTTGCTCGCCCACCTGAAACGCGCGGTGGACGGATTGCAGGTTGAACAGTCGCTGGCGCAACACGGCCAGCAGGTATCGCCCGCGACTGACCCGGTGGATACTATTGTCGGTGTCGCTGCGCAGCAGGCGGTGGAACAACTGGTCGAGACGGTCGGCATCCCACATCTCATCCATGTAGGCCTCGCCGAATCCCCGCGAACCGCGCGACAGGATGCGGTGATAGGTTTCCGGGTCGTGAACCTGGATATCCCATGGCGCATCACCGTTGAAGCGGATGTGCGCCGCGTCCGCCAGCGCGCGCAGTACGGGCGGCGGCGTGGAGTGAGGTGCCGGGTGCGTGAAGGTGTGTGCCGTAGGGTGAGTCGATCGCATGTCGCGTCCTCCTCCTGCCTTTCCACTGTAGATCACATTTGCGGCCGATGGTTCGCGACGGCTGGCAGGGCCGCTTTCAGGCTCGTTTCAGATTGCCCAACCAAAATGCCACCCTCGGAACCTGCAGCTCCCATTCAATAAACTTCGATGGCACCGACTATGAATATACCTGTGGTAGTGAAACGCCTGACGCGGTCCGTGACACTGATCGCCGGCCTGGTGATGCTGGCCGCGTGCTCGGACGGCGGCGGCAACGGCTTGTCCTTCGGCGCGAATTCGCCGGCCGACCCCAACGTGATTAAAGTGGCGGCGGGCGACGGCTTCCAGACCCGCTTGATGGAAGCGCTGATCAAGGCACAACCCGGCAATATCATCGAGCTGCCCGCGGGGGAATTCACTCTCAATTCCAGTATCAGTCTCGATGTGGACAATGTCACGGTGCGCGGCAAGGGCAAGGATAGCACCGTACTCAACTTCGCCACTCAGACCAGCGGCGGCGAAAGCGTGCTCGTCACCAGCAACAACGTGGTGCTGGAGGATTTCGCGGTAGTGGATCCGCCCTCCGACGGTATCAAGTTCAAGTTCAGCAATGGCGTCACCCTGCGCCGTATGCGCGTGGAGTGGACCTGCGGCGCCTGCGAGGAGAACGGCGCCTACGGCCTGTACCCGGTGCAGACCGAGAACGTGCTGATCGAGGACAGCGTGGTGATCGGCGCCAGCGACGCCGGCGTGTACGTGGGCCAGTCCGACAAGATCATCGTGCGGCGCAACCGCGTCTCCCTGAACGTGGCTGGCATCGAGATCGAGAATTCCACCAACTCCGAGGTGTATGAGAATACCGCCGAGAACAACACCGGCGGCATCCTGGTATTCGATCTGCCGAACCTGTCGCGTGAAGGCAAGCGTGTGCGCGTGTATGACAACGTGGTGCGCAACAACAATACGGCTAACTTCGCGCCCGCAGGCAACATCGTCGGCGTAGTGCCCGCGGGCACGGGCATGCTGGTGATGGCGTTCTCTGACGTCGAGATGTTCGACAATACCATTGAGAACAACCAGTCTGCCGCGGTGGTGATCGTCGATTACGACATCAGCGGCCTCACCACCGACGACGTGGATTACGATGGCACACCGCGGCGTGTATACGTGCACGACAACCAGTACAGCAACAACGGCTATGCGCCCAGCGGTACCCTGAGCGAGGTCGCGGGCATGTTCGCCGCGCTCGGCGGCGTACCGATGATCGTCTATGACGGGCTCGGCGAGCTGGGCGGCCGTTTCGCCGACGCGGATCGCATCTGTATCCAGGAAGATGCGGCGATCACGCGCGGGATCGTGTTCGGGCCCGGTGGCGGCCCGAGCGTGGATCACGCCTATTTTGACTGCGCGCACGCCTCGCTGCCGGCGGTGGTACTGGATACGCCGGAGGTGATCACCGACGGCGAGCGCCCGCCGACCGATGCTGAAATCGCCGAACTGTGCACGCCCGAGGGCGACAAACCCAACTTCGAGGCAGTCGAAGTGGACTGTGCGTCGCTTTCGTCCTACAACCTGTTCGCGGACCAGGTCGAACCCCGTTCAGGCGCCAATGCGGGCATTCACTACGACCTGACCACGCCACTGTTTACCGACTACGCGCACAAGTACCGGTTCATTTACGTGCCACCCGGCAAGACTGCGGCGTACAACAGCAGGGAAGTGCTGGATTTCCCGGTGGGTACCATCATCGCCAAGACGTTTACCATGCCGCGCGATTTTCTCAACGCTGCGGCCGGTGAGGAGATCATCGAAACGCGCCTGCTCATCCACCGCAAGGACGGCTGGAAAGCGCTGCCGTACATCTGGCGCGCGGACGGCAGCGACGCCGACCTCACCCTCGCGGGCGGCACCCGCGCGGTGAACTGGGTGCACACCGACGGCAGCCCTCGCAGCACCAATTACGTGATCCCGGACGCCAACAGCTGCAAAAACTGCCACAGCCTGTCGCGCTTCGAAACCGGCAGCGGTGTGAACATGGAGACTGTCCTCGTACCCATCGGGCCGAAGGCGCGCTTCCTCAACCGCGACAATGTCTATGGCGGCGAAACCGTGAACCAGCTTGCGCATCTCGAAGCGCAGGGTGTGCTGGCCGGCGTGCCGGCGGATCTGGCTGCGATCGAGACCGCGCCCAACTGGGAGGATACCGCCGCGCCGCTGGAGAGCCGCGCCAAGGCCTACCTCGACAGCAACTGCGCGCACTGCCACAACCCTGGCGGCTTCGCGAGCAACTCCGGCCTGTTCCTGGAGTACTGGCGTCCGGTCGATACCGCCTACGGCATCTGCAAAACGCCGGTGGCGGCGGGCGCCGGCTCCGGCGGCCTGCAGTACGCCATCGTGCCCGGCGCTGCCGATCAGTCCATCCTGCCGTATCGTATGAATTCGAACGAGACGGATGTGCGCATGCCGGAGATCGGCCGCAGTATCGTGCACGATGAAGGCGTGGCGCTGATTCGCGAGTGGATCAACAGCCAGTCGGGCGCCTGTGAGTAGCTCGCGCGATCGCGCGGCAGGAAAGGAGAAAGGCCAGCCACGCTGGCCTTTTTTATGGCGGTTCCCTCCGCACGAGCGAGGGTATACGCTGGGTGCCGTGGTTCATCAGCAAACTGGGTTGCCGGTGCGGGTACTGTTGGTCGAGGACGACATGCAACTGGGGCAGACGCTGGAAGCAGCGCTGCGCCTGGAACAGTACGCCGTCGACTGGCTGCGCAGCGGTGAGCCGGTGCGCGCCAGCCTGCGTGCCACGCCCTACGACCTGCTGATCCTGGACCTCGGGCTGCCCGGCGTGCCGGGCATGCAGGTGCTGCGCCAGTTGCGTGCCGACAAACACACCCTGCCCGTGCTGCTGCTCACCGCGCGCAACACCGTGGCAGATAAGGTCGATGGCCTGGACACCGGCGCCGACGACTACCTGGCCAAACCCTTCGACATGGATGAAGTCTTCGCGCGCATCCGCTCGCTGCTGCGGCGCGGCAGTGATCGCACGGTCAGTCGGCTGGAAGTCGCCGGCATCATGCTGGACCCGGTGGAGCGGGTAGTGGAGTTCGAGGGTGCGGGTGTTGATCTCACTGCGCGCGAATTCGCAATCCTGGAAATCCTGGTGCGCAACGCCGGCCGCTTCGTCTCGCGCCCGCGACTGGAAGAGGGTATCTACAGCTGGGGCGAAGAGGTCGGCTCCAATACCGTGGAGGTGTACATCTCGCGCCTGCGCAAGCGCTTCGGCAGCGAGCGCATCGAAACCTTGCGCGGCGTGGGCTACCGCATACCCGCGTGACGCCTTCGCTGAAATGGCGGCTGGTCTGGATTCTGCTGGGCCTGATCCTGTTCACCTGGCTGGTCTCGGCGCTGCTCCTGTACGCCTCCTCCGACGAGGTGCTGGAGGAACAGATCGACAACCAGTTGCAGCAGTACTCCCACCTGGTCGTCTACATTTCCCGTGTGTTCGCGCGGCAGATCGACGCGGGTCTGCCGCTGTACGAAAGCTGGAAGGACAACCCGCTGCAGGCGCTGCGCCAGCGGCCGCTGGTCGTCGCGCGGCCGGAGGCGGACACGCTGGCGCCGGCGGTGAACATCTGGCTGGGCGGCAAACTGATCGCGATCATGGCGGGTTCACCGCGCTTCGAGCAGCCGGTGCGCGACGGCTTCTCCTACCAGGACGCACCGGACGGCGCTGTGTGGCGCACGCGCTCGCAGTACGACGCGGTGAGCGAGTTGTGGCTGACGGTGGGCATCGAGGTCGCGCCCGCGCGGCAGGCGATGTGGCACACGCTGCTGCGCGGACTGGCGCCGTTGCTGATCGTGCTGCCGCTCACGCTGGTGGTGGTGTACGGCGGCGTGCTGCGCGGCCTGGTGCCGCTGCGCAGCCTGGTGCGCCAGATCGCGCGGCGCCGGCCGGGCCAGTTGAACCCGATGCCGACTGCCGACGTGCCGGCCGAGGTGGCCGGCGTGGTGACCTCGATCAATGCACTGCTGGAGCGCCTTGCCTTTGCACTCGAAGCCGAGCAGCGCTTCACCGCCAACGCGGCGCACGAACTCACCACGCCGCTGGCGGCCATCAAGGCCGAGGTGCAGTTCTGCCAGCGGCAGTTGCGCGACACACCGACCGCAGTGCTGCTCGGCGGTATCGCCGCCCGCGTGGACCGCGCCAGCCATACGGTGGAGCAACTGCTCACGCTGGCGCGACTCGATCCTGAAGCGCCACTGGAGTGTGAGCCCGTGCCGCTGCGCGCGCTGCTGGTGGAAGTGCTGGCCGACACCGGGCATCTGGCGAGTGCGAATAATTTGTCCGTTGAATTTCCCGACGGGCCGGAATTGACTGTGAACGGCAATGCCGAGGCGCTGGCTATCCTGCTGCGTAACCTGCTGGTCAACGCGTTTCGCTATGCGGTGCCGGGCAGCACGGTGCATGTCAGCCTCGTGCAGGCCGAAGCGGTGCAACTGGAAATTTGCAATGCCTGCGCGCCGCTGTCGCCGGATGAGTTTCGGCAGGTCGGGCACCGTTTTTACCGTGTACCCGGCACGGTGCCGACGGGTGCAGGGCTGGGCCTGTCCATCGTCGAGCGCATCGCGGCTTTGCACCACGCGCGGTTCAGCACCGGCCCCTGGCAGGGCGGCGAGGGATTTTGTGCGCGGCTGACATTGCCGCTGGCAAACGCTGGCGGGTGATTACCCTCCGCGGCCGGGGTGGCAGAACGCTGTTTCAGCGCACCCCGGCAGGAACTTCGCGTCAGCCCCGGCTGATGAGTGATCGCGCCACGATAGCTTGCACTTTCACGGACGCATCCAGCGTGCCGTACTGGTGGTACTGTCTGTCCCGCAACCGTGCATCGACAAAAACCTCCGCGATCCACGGTTCACCGTACACCAGTAACGTGGCGGACTGCCACAGCAGCGCGAGCGATTCCATCAACTGCCGGGCGCGCATCTCGATTTCCTGTTGCCCCGCCAATTCCAGCAGGAGCCCATCGAGACGGGCATCGAACAACCGGTGCCGACCGCGGGCCTGCTCCAGTTCGGCGATGAGCGCGGCGAGCGTCTCCGGCTCCCGCTGCAGTACGCGCAATAGATCCAGGCACTGCACATTGCCGGAGCCCTCCCAGATCGCATTCACCGGCGCTTCGCGGTACAGGCGGCAGGCGACGCTCTCCTCGACGTAACCCACGCCGCCCAGGCACTCCATCGCCTCGTACGTGTGCTGGATGGCGCGCTTGCAAATCCAGTATTTGCCGATGCCGGTCGCGCTGCGCACCAGCGCGGCCTGCTGCGGATCGGTGCTGTGATCGAGCGCATACGCAATGCGCAGCGAGATGGCGAGCGCCGCTTCCGCTTCCAGCGCGAGGTCGGCCAGCACGTTGAGCATCAGCGGCTGCTGGTGCAGGTTTTTGCCGAACACCGAGCGCCCGGCGGTGTGCCAGATCGCCTCCTTGGCTGCCTGTGCCATGAGCGCGCTGGAGCCGAGCATGCAGTCGTAACGGGTCAGCGCCACCATCTGGATGATGGTGGCGACGCCGCGACCTTCTTCTCCCAGCAGCCAGCCGTGCGCGCCGCGAAATTCGATTTCGGAACTGGCGTTGGATTTGTTGCCGAGCTTGTTCTTCAGGCGCTGGATGTGGATCGGGTTCTTGCTCCCGTCCTCGCGCCAGCGCGGCACCAGAAAGCAGGACAGCCGGCCGGACACCTGCGCCAGCACGAGAAAGCCATCGCACATGGGCGCCGAGCAGAACCACTTGTGCCCGACCAGTGAGTACAGCCTGCCCGGGCCCGGCGCAGCCAGCGGTTCTGCCACCGTGGTGTTGGCGCGCACGTCCGAGCCGCCCTGTTTTTCGGTCATCGCCATGCCGATGGTGACGCCCTGCTTCTGCCCATCGGGCACGTTGCGCGGGTCGTAGACGCGGGCGGTGATCTTCGGCACCCAGGTCTCGGCCCGCGCG
>CAYWWD010000109.1:0-10782 GCA_964461965.1 uncultured Halioglobus sp.
TTTACCGAGGTCTAAAAGCTGTGCCGACCTTTATCAGTGAAATATCCGGGCTAGGACGCGAGGCGCAACCGGATTTTCTGCCCGGATTCAGCCAGGTTCTCGGACGAAACCAGTGGCGCTGCCAGCTCACGACTGCCGGGCATATTGCGTACCTGCTCCCAGACGTGCTCCCGGTGCAGTAATTGCGACGCTGTAAACTGGACGAGTTGCTCCAGCCGCGAGGCGAACTCATCGCCCAGCAGATGGTGCACGATGATGTTGGCCTCGGTCATATCCACGGGCAGCAGGGGGCGTTGCAGATGCCGGATGTGGTGATCGTTCACTTCTTCCAGCAGGCGGTGCGCGAGAAACGCCTCATCCAGCAGGGCTTCGAGCCCGCCGTCGCGCGGCAGACCGTCGGGCGGTTGCAGGAAATAGTCTTCCGCCAGATGTAGAAATGGCGCTGCGTACTCGAAAAACCCGAGGCGCTTGCTCACGGCAGTGACCAGACGCAGGCAGCTGGGAACGCTTTCCACGTAACGCGTAATAAATGACATCAGCGCCTGAACCGGTTCAGGCTCCGGCACCACCAACTTGCGCCGCAGCGCTGGAAGTTGCAGCTCGATACGGGAGCGCAAGCGGCCGGATTCGCGCTCCCGGCGGAGCGCTGCGCTGATCGTTGTTTTGATGCCCGGGTGGACCATAATCGACCTGGACCTGGTGTGGGCGGGAGAAAAAGGCTGACTACAGGCTAGTACATCTCCCGCGTTTCGCTAGCATTGGCGTGTCTCGCGTGACTGGACGACATCGTTGGCGAGCGGGGAAGTGAAAAATACCAGTCTTCCCCAAACCCGGAATGAAAGTAGGATTTGGGACCTACTTCCGCTATAATTCGCGCGGTTTTGACTGGGGCCGTGTCCGGCCGCCAGAAAAATACGAAAATCAATCGACAAGTTCCAACAGGATGTGCGCTCGGAACGCCAGCCCAGTTCTGGTGTATTTTCCGGGCTTTTCTCCGTTTATCGGGCGATCGGGCAAGTGCCTCCGATGCGGCAAAAACCGGTACTGGAATGACTGCATATTTACTTTAGGGAGACACGGGAAATGGGTTTTGAAGCGAAGTGGCTGCGCCGGCTCGCGCTTGGTCCTGTGCTGTTGCTGACCAGCGTTCTCGCGATGGCAGCCGGCGACGAACTAAGCGACGTCAACATGGATCCAGGCGTCACGGCCATCGGCCATGCAGTGTACGACCTGCACATGGTGATCCTCATCATCTGTACCGTCATTGGCGTGCTGGTGTTTGGGGTGATGTTCTACTCCATTATCTACCACCGAAAATCGCGCGGCGTAACGCCGGCTACCTTCCACGAAAGCACCAAGGTGGAAATCGCCTGGACGGTGGTGCCCTTTCTCATCCTGATCGCCATCGCCATCCCCGCCACCAGCACCCTGCTCAATATCTACGATACCGACAAAGAAGAACTCGATATCGTCGTTACGGGATACCAGTGGAAGTGGAAGTACGAATACCTGAGCACGAACGGCGAAAAAGTAAGTTTTTTCAGTAACCTGCGCACCCCCCAGTCGGAAATTCACAACACCGAGGCCAAGGGAGAGCACTATCTCCTTGAAGTGGACGAGCCGCTGGTCCTGCCGGTCGATACCAAAGTCCGTTTCCTCGTGACCGCCAACGACGTTATCCACTCCTGGTGGGTGCCGCGACTGTCCGTCAAGCGTGACGCCATTCCCGGTTTCATTAACGAGGCATCGACGCACCCAACCGAAATCGGCATCTATCGCGGCCAGTGTGCGGAACTGTGTGGCAAGAACCACGGCTTCATGCCGATTGTCGTCAATGTGGTGAGCAAGGAAGATTACGCGAAATGGTATGGCGACAAGCAGGCCGAAGCGGCACAGATCAAGGAGCTGATGGCCAAAACCTTCACGCTCGATGAGTTGATGGCGCGCGGTAAAGAAGTTTACACCGCCAACTGCCTGGCCTGTCACGGCGCCAATGGTGAAGGCGGGGTCGGCAAGGCGATAGCAGGCAGCAAAGTGGCGACGGGAGATGTGAAACATCACCTGGACGTGGCCATCAAAGGTGTCGCGGGAACGGCCATGCAGGCGTTTGGCGCGCAGTTGAACGACGTCGATATGGCGGCGGTCATCACTTATCAACGCAATGCGTTCGGCAACAACATGGGCGACAAGATCCAGCCCATCGATGTCTACAACCACAAGAAAGGCTAATTGGAGGATTTAACGATGGGCGATCATCACCACGGCGATCATCACCACGGTCCGGCCAAGGGTCTCGGCCGGTGGCTGTTTACCACTAACCACAAAGACATCGGGACCATGTACCTGTGGTTCTCGTTCTGCATGTTCATTCTCGGTGGCGCCTTTGCCATGATCATTCGGGCCGAGCTCTTCCAGCCCGGCCTGCAACTGGTGGAACCCGAGTTCTTCAACCAGATGACCACGCTGCACGGATTGATCATGGTGTTCGGTGCCATCATGCCGTCATTCGTCGGCCTCGCGAACTGGCTGATCCCGATGATGATCGGCGCGCCGGACATGGCGTTGCCCCGGTTGAATAACTGGAGCTTCTGGATTCTGCCACCCACCTTCCTGCTGCTGGCCTCCACGCTGTTCATGGAAGGCGGCGCACCACAGGCTGGCTGGACGTTCTACGCGCCGTTGTCGACTACGTACGCCGGCCCCTCGGTTTCCTATTTTATTTTCTGTATTCACGTCCTCGGTCTGTCGTCCATCATGGGCTCGATCAACATCATCGCCACGGTGATGAACATGCGTGCCCCTGGCATGACTTACATGAAGATGCCGCTGTTCGTATGGACCTGGCTGATCACGGCCTTCCTGCTGGTTGCCGTAATGCCGGTACTCGCCGGCGCAGTGACCATGATGCTGATGGATGTGCATTTTGGTACCAGCTTCTTCTCTGCCGCTGGCGGCGGCGACCCGGTGTTGTTCCAGCACGTGTTCTGGTTCTTCGGGCACCCCGAGGTTTACATCATCATCCTGCCGGCATTCGGCGTGGTGTCGCAGATTATTCCGGCGTTCTCCCGCAAGCCGTTGTTCGGCTATGACTCCATGGTGTACGCCACCGCGTCCATCGCCTTCCTGTCGTTCATCGTATGGGCGCACCATATGTACACGGTGGGCATGCCGGTCGCCGGCGAGTTGTTCTTCATGTACGCCACTATGCTCATCGCGGTGCCAACCGGTGTGAAAGTCTTCAACTGGGTATCCACCATGTGGCGTGGGGCGCTGTCCTTCGAAACGCCGATGTTGTTCGCGATCGGCTTCCTTGTGCTCTTTACCATCGGCGGATTCACCGGCCTGATGCTGGCGATCGCGCCTTCCGACTTCCAGTATCACGACTCCTACTTTGTGGTTGCCCACTTCCACTATGTGATGGTGGCCGGCGCGCTGTTCAGCATGACGGCGGCCATTTACTTCTGGCTGCCCAAGTGGTGTGGCCGCATGTATAACGAGACCATGGGCAAAACACATTTCTGGATCTCTTTCATCGGCTTCAACCTGACCTTCTTCCCGCAGCACTTCGTGGGGCTGGCGGGTATGCCGCGACGTATTCCCGATTACGCGCTACAGTTTGCTGATTTCAACATGATGTCCAGCATTGGCGCCTTCATTTACGGCGCATCGCAACTCCTGTTCCTGTACAACGTGATTGCCACGATTGTTGCCGGCAAGCCCGTGAGCGAAGAGAAAATCTGGGACGGCGCGGAAGGCCTGGAATGGACGCTTCCCACACCGGTGCCCTACCACACGTTCGAGACGCCGCCGAAGATCGATCCGGCGCACGCGCACTCATAAGCGGCAACCGATGATCCGACTCAGCGACAATCCCACCGTCGACACTGCGGCCAAGCTGGTCGCACTGGCGGTGGTGATGTTCGCGTTTGTTTTTGTCGTGATGGTGCCGCTGTACAACGTGCTCTGCGATGCCCTTGGCATCAATGGCAAAACGGATGGGCAGGCGTATACGGCGGTGCAGGCCGGCGTGGATGAGAGCCGCACCGTGACGATACAGTTCATCGCCACGAAAAATGACGGCATGCCTTGGGATTTCTCCCCGTCCAGCACCATGATGAATGTGCATCCGGGCGCGGTGAATGACACCGTGTTCCTGGCGCGCAACCCCATGTCGCATGCCATGGTTGCACAGGCGATTCCGAGTATTTCCCCCGCCAGGGCGGTGGAGTATTTCCACAAGACAGAGTGTTTTTGCTTCAACCAGCAGCCGCTGGATGGCGGGGCCGCGGCCGAGCTGCCGCTGCAGTTTATCGTCGACCGCGACCTGCCGCGCGACATCGGGACCATTACCCTGTCGTACACAATTTTTGATGTTACAGAAATGGCGGGCGCGGCAGTCGCTGCCCGCTGAGGCGCAATCCAGCCGCGCCCTATAAACGGAGAAACTACATGGCAACCCAGACGTCCACAGCGCACGAAAAATACTACGTACCGGAGAAAAGCCGGCTGGCCGTCTGCGCCACGATCGGCCTGCTGCTGAGCATCTTCGGCGCTGCCAGCATCATGAATGACATGACGTTTGGCGATCCCGGCGAAAAAACCAATTCCTGGACTATTTTCCTGTTCGGCCTGTTCTTTTTCCTCGCCACGCTGTTTGGCTGGTTCCGCACGACGATCAAGGAGAATATCGCCGGCCTGAACAGCGCCCAGCTCAAGAAATCCTATGTGCTGGGCATGTTCTGGTTCATCTTCTCCGAGGTGATGTTTTTCTTTGCGTTCTTTGGCGCGCTCTTCTACCTGCGCGTACTGGTTGGACCCTGGCTGGCGGGTGAGGGCGTGGGCCGCATGAACGGCATGCTGTGGCCGGGCTTTGAGTTCTCATGGCCGATGATGCAGACGCCGCAGGAAGCTGTGGGTGGCGCGGCGGCGCAAGCCATTGCGAATAACGGTTCGTTTACCAGCGCGCACACCAGCATGGCGTTTGCCGATGCCCACGTGTGGTGGAAATGGCTGCCGCTGTGGAACACGGTCATCCTGCTAACGTCCAGCCTCACCTGCCACTTTGCGCACGCCGGCATCCTTGCGGGCAACCGCGCAAAATTCAACCTGTGGCTGGCCGTCACGGTAGTGCTGGGTATGCTCTTCCTTGTCCTGCAGGTCATGGAATACCGCGAGGCGTATCAGCATTTTGGCCTGACGTTGAATTCCGGAACCTACGGTTCCACCTTCTTCATGCTGACGGGCTTCCATGGCTTCCACGTCTTCATGGGTATGACGATGCTGTTGATCCAGTTGCTGCGTTCGGTGGTCGGCAAGCAGTTCACCGCCACCGACCATTTCGGCTTCGAGGCGTCGAGCTGGTACTGGCACTTTGTGGACGTGGTGT
The DNA here is from genome assembly GCA_964461965.1 of uncultured Halioglobus sp. GTDB lineage: Bacteria > Pseudomonadota > Gammaproteobacteria > Pseudomonadales > Halieaceae > Marimicrobium. The sequence continues at coordinate 5,387 of CAYWWD010000109.1, forward strand.
GGGTGTTCCTGTTCTTGTTCGTCTACATTCTCTAGGTTCTATCCCGGCGCCGGCCCCTGGGTTGCCTGCGGGGCCGGCCCGCGATCCCAGGGGTTGCTGTGCCCTAACTGGCCGGTGGCAACGCCGTAGATAATCAGCACCATCAGGGTGATGGCGATGGCGATCCTGACGCCGAGGGAGTGGAATGTTCGCCGTTTTTCGCGGCTTCCCTGGTCCACCATCAGGTAATAGAAACCGCTTACCAGACTGGCCACCAGTGCCAGCATCAACAGTACGATCGCAGCAGTTAACAATGGCCACCCCCCTCGATAGACAGGCGCAGTATAAACCAGGCGCGAGCGGTTGCGCCGGGCCGCGATGATGATCGCCGCCCGGCCCGGCCTGCGATTCGATATCGAGTGGCGCATCACGCTGGCGACGCTGGTATTGGTGCCGCTGATGATCGGCCTCGGGGTATGGCAACTGCAGCGCGCTGCGGAAAAAGCAGCATTGGCGGCGCGCTTCGAAGCGCGCCAGCGCCAGATCCCCACGCCAATCGTTCAGTTGTGGGATGCGCCCGCCGACGCGCTGGCCTACGCGCCGGTGTCGCTCACCGGGCGCTTTCTGCCGGAGACGTATTTCCTGCTGGACAACCAGATGCGGGGAAGGCAGTTCGGGTATGAGGTGTTGGGTGTCATGCAACTGGCCGCCGATGCCCGCCTTGTGGTGGTTAACCGTGGCTGGATCGCCGGGGATGCGCTCCGGCAGGTATTGCCGCCGGTGCCGGTTGTCGAAGGGGTGGTGACGATTACCGGGCATGTCTATATTGCGCCAGGGGAGCCATTCCTGCTTGCCGAGCAAAATTTTAAGGGCGGCTGGCCCAAGCGTATACAGGCCGTAGAGATGGATAAATTGGCGCAGGCGATCGCCGCAGTGCAGGCCGGTGCTGTGTTCCCGTACTCGGTGCGCATCGATGCTGGCGAAGTGGGTGCTCTGGCGGCAGAGTGGCAGGTCGTGAACATGAGCCCGGAAAAACACCAGGCCTACGCGGTGCAATGGTTCGCGATGGCGGCGGTGCTGTTCGGTTACTACCTGTTCCGCAGTAGTAACCTGCGGCAGGTACTGCTGGGCGCTGGCAGTAAAGGTGAGTAAATGACCAACACACATCCCGCCGCCGGCAATCGCCTGGTGCTGCTGTTGATCGGTGGTATTCCGGTCACCATGATCCTGGCGGCCACCTGGTTGTGGTTCTTCGTGGTACGCGGCGACCTGGACCTCGTAGGCCTGCTCGGCACCGCGAACCGGGGCGCGCTGGTGCAGCCACCGCGGCAACTGCGAACCGATGACCTGCGTGCCAGCACCGGTGAGCCACTGACGGTGACAGGCCCTGACGCACGCTGGACGATGGTCATTCCCTCGTCGGGCAGCGCATGCGACACCGCCTGCGAGAAGCGCCTTTACGAAACGCACCAGATACATGTCGCCATGGGCAAGGAGTTCAATCGTCTGCAGCGACTATACGTCAGTGACCACAGTGCGGAAGCGACACGCCTGAGCGCGCCGCACCTGAGCGACGGACGCCCCGCTCCCAAGGATTTCTCTGCGTACCTGGCGAACGATCACACCGACCTGCGTGCGGTTACCCTGCCCAGCGAGCGTTTACACGCGTTGTTTGCGGAACAATCCACGGATGCCAGCACCTGGTACCTCGTGGATCCCGCAGGCTGGGTCATGATGTCCTACAATAAGGACGTGCCGTATAAAGATGTGATCGCGGACCTCAAGTTCCTCCTCAAGAATTCTGGCGACTAAAGGACGATGAGCGACCTACAGCAGACAGGCGCCGCTGGCTGGCGCGATTACTGTGAGCTGACCAAGCCCAATGTGGTGCTGTTGATGATCCTCACCTCGGCTATCGGCATGTTCATGGCGGTGCCCGGCATGGTGCCGCTGGATGTGCTGGTGCTCGGCAATCTTGGCATCGCCCTCTGCGCGGGTTCCGCTGCCGCTGTAAACCACCTGGTGGATCAGCGGGTGGACCAGAAAATGGCCCGCACCCACAACCGGCCGATCGCACAGGGCCGCGTGAGCAATGCGCAGGCCACGGTTTTTGCCCTGGTGCTGGGCGGTCTCGGCATGGCAATTCTCATCGTGTGGATCAATGCGCTCACCGCCTGGCTGACATTGGCCTCGCTGGTGGGCTATGCGTTCGTCTATACCATGTTTCTCAAGCGCGCTACGCCGCAGAATATCGTGATCGGCGGCCTGGCGGGTGCGGCGCCGCCCCTGTTGGGCTGGACTGCGGTCACCGGTGAGATTCACGGCCATGCGCTGCTGCTGGTGTTGATCATATTCGCGTGGACGCCGCCGCACTTCTGGGCGCTGGCGATACACCGCCGCGAGGAGTACGCCGCGGTAGCCATTCCCATGTTGCCGGTCACGCACGGCGTGGCATTTACCAAGCTGCATATCCTGTTGTACACCATCCTCCTGTGCCTGATCTCGCTGCTGCCCTTCGCCACGCACATGAGCGGGCCGCTGTACCTGCTCGGTGCGCTGATTCTCGGCGGCGGCTACCTGTACTGGGCGATCGAACTGCTGCGAGACAAGAACCCCAATGCGCCCATGGAGGCGTTCAAGTACTCCATCCTCTACCTGATGTCGCTGTTCGTGATCATGCTGCTCGATCATTACCTATTTCCGGTGAGTGTGGTTTGAGCCAGTCCCGCAATATCAAGCTCACCGTTGTCGGGCTGCTCGCACTGATCGCACTGATTGTCGCCGGTTTCGTGCACAAGATTTCCCTGCCGCGTGTGATGACTCCGTCGGAGATGAAGATCAACGGCCTGTACCTGCTGGACACCCCACGGGACATCGGCGAGTTCGCACTGGTTGACCAGCACGGCAAGCCATTTAACCCGGAGCGATTCAAGGGCCACTGGAGCCTGGTGTTCTTTGGTTTCACGTATTGCCCGGATGTCTGTCCCACCACCATGGCGTTTCTCAACGACTTCATGGCCAGCCTCAAGGGCACCGAGGCCGAGGATACGCAGGTGGTCATGGTGTCCGTGGATCCGGCACGGGACACGGTGGAGAAACTGGCGAGCTATGTGCCGTACTTCAATCCGGCATTTATCGGTGTTACGGGCGACTTCCTGGAAATTCACCGCTTTGCCACGGCGCTCAATACCCCGTTTCGCAAAGTGATGGGCGTAGGCGAGGACTATCAGGTAGACCATAGTGCCAATGTGGTACTCATTAATCCACGGGGACATTACCACGGCTTTTTCACGGCGCCCCTGGACCTGGCAAAGATGAAGCTGACCTACCGTTCCGCCAGGGCGCTCTGGGAGCAATAGGATTTACAGGCTTTATATCGATGCGAGTACTTGCTTACCGAGTTTGAACCGAGCCGCCGCCGCGTGTTGCGGCAACCGTACAAAAAATAACGAGTTCTATAATGGATTCAAAGCTCTCTCCGCTTATCCTCGTTGACGGATCCTCCTATATCTATCGGGCGTTTCACGCCTTGCCCATGCTCACCACCTCCGGCGGGCAACACACGGGCGCGGTGCGCGGCGTGGTCAGCATGTTGCGCCGCCTGCTGGCGGACTATCCCGAGAGCCCGGTGGCTGTGGTATTCGATGCCAAGGGGAAAACTTTCCGCGACGACATCTTTGCCGCGTACAAAGCGCATCGCCCGCCCATGCCGGATGAACTGCGTGAACAGATCGAGCCCATCCACGCCATCGTCAGGGCGATGGGCCTCCCCTTCATCTGTGAGTCGGGCGTGGAGGCGGACGATGTCATCGGGACGCTGGCGCGCCAGGCGAGTGAGCAGGGCCGGCGTGTCGTGATCTCGACCGGTGACAAAGACATGGCACAGCTGGTGAACACTCACATCACGCTGGTCAATACGATGACCGATACAGTGATGGATGAGGCGGGCGTGCAGGCCAGGTACGGCATTCCACCCGCCCTGATGATCGATCTACTCGCCCTGATGGGCGATAAAGTGGATAACATTCCCGGGGTTCCGGGCGTCGGCGAGAAGACCGCCCTCGGACTGCTGCAGGGCATTGGCGGCCTCGATGCCATCTACGCCAACCTGGAGCGCGTCGGGGAGTTATCGTTCCGTGGCGCAAAAGGCATGGCAGCAAAACTGGTGCAGGAGAAGGACAACGCCTACCTCTCCCACCGGCTGGCAACCATCCGTACCGATGTACCACTGCCGCTGCAACCCGATCAGCTTAAGAACGCGCCCGCAGACCGCGCAGCGCTGCGGGACTGGTTCACCAAGCTGGAGTTTCGCAGTTGGCTGGATGAATTGCTGGGCGACGCTGAACCCGCCGCCGTCCGGGCGGATGTGCCAGCGGCGGACTACGAGATCATCACCGAACAGGCGGTATTCGATGGCTGGCTGGAAGCACTGGCCACCGCCCCCCTGTTCGCCTTCGATACCGAGACGACCAGCCTGAACTACATGGACGCGCGCATCGTCGGTGTCTCATTTGCCGTCGAACCGGGCCGGGCTGCGTACGTGCCGCTGGCCCACGATTACCTGGGTGTTCCGGCGCAGCTGTCGCGCGACAGGGTGCTGGCGGCGCTGAAGCCGTTGCTGGAGGATGATGGCCGGGCGAAGGTGGGACAGAACCTCAAGTACGACGCCAGCGTGCTGGCCAACCACGGCATCACCCTGCGCGGCATCCGTTTCGATACGATGCTCGAATCGTATGTGCTGGATTCCACCGCAACGCGCCACGACATGGACAGCCTGGCGCTGAAATACCTCGGCCATAAAACCATTCATTTCGAGGATGTCGCGGGCAAGGGCGCGAAGCAGCTCAGTTTCAACCAGATCAAGGTGGAAGATGCAGGCCCCTACGCCGCCGAGGACGCGGACGTCACCCTGCGCCTGCACCACGCACTGTGGCCCAGACTGCAGGCACAGGGCCGTCTGCCCGAGGTGCTGACCAAGATCGAGATCCCGCTGGTACCGGTGTTATCGCGCATCGAGCGTCACGGCGCGCTGATCTCCCGCGAGCTACTGCTGCAGCAAAGCGCCGAGCTGGGCCAGCGACTGCGGGAGCTGGAGGGTGAGGCCTACGGACTGGCAGGCCAACCGTTCAACCTCGGCTCACCCAAACAGCTGGGGGAGATCCTGTTCGAAAAACTGCAACTGCCCGTGATCAAGAAGACGCCGACGGGAGCGGCCTCCACCGCCGAAGAGGTGTTGGCAGAGCTGGCACTGGATTATCCCCTGCCCAAGCTGCTGCTGGAGTACCGCAGCCTGAGCAAGCTCAAGTCCACCTACACGGACAAGCTGCCCGAGATGATCAACTCCGCCACCGGCCGGGTGCACACCTCGTACCACCAGGCGGTGGCGGCGACCGGCAGGTTATCCTCAACCGATCCCA
>CAYWWD010000110.1:0-10699 GCA_964461965.1 uncultured Halioglobus sp.
GGCAGGTTATCCTCAACCGATCCCAACCTGCAGAACATTCCCATCCGCACGCAGGAGGGCCGGCGCATACGCCAGGCATTCATTGCACCTGAGGGCTACAAGATCCTGGCGGCGGACTACTCGCAGATCGAACTGCGCATCATGGCCCACCTGTCCGCGGACGCAGGGCTGCTCAGGGCCTTCAATGAAGGCCGGGATGTGCATACCGCGACTGCGTCCGAAGTGTTTGAGGTACCGCTGTCAGCGGTGTCTGCGGAACAGAGGCGCAAGGCCAAGGCCATCAATTTCGGGCTGATTTACGGCATGTCCGCGTTTGGCCTCGGCCGGCAGTTGCATCTGGGGCGCAATGAAGCCCAGCAGTATATCGATCGCTATTTCGAGCGCTATCCGGGCGTTGCCGACTACATGGACCGCACCCGCGCCCTGGCCCGGGAACAGGGGTATGTGGAAACCTTGTTTGGGCGGCGCCTGCACCTGCCGGAAATCAACGCGCGCAACAAAATGCGCGCGCAAGCTGCTGAGCGCACCGCCATCAATGCGCCGATGCAGGGTACGGCGGCGGATATCATCAAGCAGGCAATGCTCGCAGTCGACCATTGGCTGCAGCAGGGCACGGCGCGGGCTCGCATGATCATGCAGGTGCATGACGAACTGGTCTTCGAAGTGGCGGCGGACGAGGTAGACCCGGTGCGTGAGCAGATCTGCCGGCTGATGTCGGCGGCAGCAGTGCTGGCGATTCCGCTGGTGGTCGAAGCGGGCGTCGGCAATAACTGGGATGAGGCGCACTGAGCAGCGAAGCTTCCGGCAGAAACGGCTACGGCCCCCCGGCAAAAAAATTTTCACGGTCCGGTGAACTTTTCCAACGCCACCCGGTCTGAAGGTATGTAGCGCGAGCTACACCCTAAGTGGCTTATCTTCGTGAGCCAGAGCGAGCAAGTCTCTTTCCCCAAGAGACCCTAGGTTTCCCGGGCGCCTCTGAGCGAGGTGTCCGGGAGTTTTTTCTCCGTCAACCAATCGTTAAGCACCGCCACCAGTTCCTGGAGTCCGTCACGGGTCTGGGCGGAAAACAATTGCACAGCGACCTGCCCGGGGTGTGACCGCAACTGGTTACGAACGTTCAACAGGGTAGCGTTTGCCGCGCCGCGCTTGAGTTTGTCCGCCTTGGTGAGCAGGGCGTACACGGGCATCCCCGCCTGCCACGCCCAGTTGAGCATCTGCAGGTCGAAGGGCTGCAGGGGATGGCGAACGTCCATCAGCAGGATGAGCCCGCGCAGGCACTGGCGATTCTGCAGGTAATTTTCAAGCTGCCGGGTCCATTCCTGTTTGACCGCGAGGGGCACCTTCGCGAAACCGTAACCGGGCAAATCCACCAGGCGCTGGCTCTCCGAGAGCCCGAAAAAGTTGATCAACTGTGTCCGCCCCGGTGTCCGGGAGGTTTTCGCGAGCCGGCTGTTGTGTGTTAACGCATTGATGGCGCTTGACTTTCCCGCGTTGGAGCGGCCGGCAAAGGCCACCTCCCAACCGGCGTCCGCCGGGCACTGCGCCAGTTTCGCCGCGCTGGTAAGGAACTGTGCCGCCCGATAGTTGGGCACCGATGGCGACGCGGCGTGATCGGGGCTGCTCATCGCGAGAGTTTGCCTTTTTTTGGTGTGGGTACCTCGTCTATAATGCCACAGCTTTTTTCGTCTGTTATTGACTGCCAGGGCGATTGCCCGACCACTCACTTACAATGAGGACTTCGCATGAAAAAGTTGTTTGCTGCAATCCTGATGAGCTCAGCGGTAAGCGCGATGGCCGATGCGGCCCCGCCGGCGCAGTACCAGGCGAGCTGCTTCGCCTGTCATTCCACAGGCGCGGCCGGCGCACCGAAGTCGCACGATGTCGCGGCCTGGCAGCCGCGTCTGGCCAAGGGGATGCCGGCACTGGTGGAGTCCGTGAAAAAGGGCTTGAATGCCATGCCACCGACAGGGCTGTGCGCCAAGTGCACCGATGCTGAATACACCGCGCTGATCGAGTTTATGTCGCAGCCGGCGAAATGAGCACACATTCACCCACGTTGATCCTGGAATAAACATGAAAAGAGTAGCAGTCCTGCTCAGCCTGACGCTGGGCTGGGCATCGAGCGGTATTGCGGCCGATGTCCACCTCGTCGGCGATGCCGCAGCGGGTAAAACCAAAAGTGTTGCGTGTGGCGCCTGCCACGGCGCGGACGGCAACAGCACTGCGCCGTTTCCCAAGCTGGCCGGACAGGGTGAGAAATACCTGCTCAAACAGCTGCGCGACATTCGCGACGGCGTTCGCCCCGTCCCCACGATGGCCGGGCAGCTCGATGGCAAGTCCGACCAGGATCTCGCCGATATCGCCGCGTACTTTGCGTCGCAATCACGCTCCGGTGGCCAGACGGACCCGGCGCTGCAGGCTCTCGGGGCATCGATTTTCCGTGCGGGCATTCCCGCGCGCAACGTCGCGGCCTGCAGCGCCTGCCACTCTCCAACTGGCGTCGGCAACGCGCCGGGCGGATTCCCGGCGCTGGCGGGACAGCATGCACAGTACGTGGCGGACCAGTTGCGCGCGTATCGCAAGGGCTACGAGGATCCCGCTGGTCGCACCAACGACGGTGACACCAAAATCATGCGCACCATCGCGTTTGGCCTCAGCGACAAGGAAATCGACGCTGTGTCCAGCTATGTGGAAGGCCTGAAGTAGACCATCCCGCGACGTGCTGGCGGCGCCACGCCGCCGGCAAGCCGGCCGGAAACATCGGGCGATTTGCACTGTCACAGTGTGTATCGGACCTAACGTGGAGAAATTCATGATCAAGAAAGTGCTGTTGGCCCTGTCCCTGCTGGCGTTCGGACTGAACGTCATGGCTGCCGGAGAAGCCGCGAAATCGGAGGCGCCGAAGGAATATGTCGCGGGCACCGATTACGACGTAATCAACCCGCCGGTGCGGGCGGTTGATCCCGCTACCATCGAGGTCGCGGAGTTTTTCTGGTACGGCTGCAGTCACTGCTACAGCTTCGAGCCGCTGATCGAACCGTGGAAGAAGAAGCTGCCGGCGGACGTTACTTTCCGCGGTGTCCCTGCGGTGTGGCAGGAGCGCATGGAACTGCACGCCAAGGCGTTCTACACCGCTGAAGCGCTGGGAGTGCTCGACAAGATGCATCCGGTGCTTTTCCAGGCGATGAATGTGGATCGCAAACCGCTGGCATCGCAGAACGAAATCGGCGCACTGTTCGTGGCAAATGGCGTCTCCGAGGAAGATTTCAACAAGGCGTTCACGTCGTTTGGCGTGGGCAGCCAGGTGCGTCAGGCCATCGCCGCCGCCAAAGCCGCTCAGATTACCGGCACACCGGCGTTGATGGTCAATGGCAAGTACCACATCAGCGGACGCAAGGCGGGTTCGCAAGCCGACATGCTCAAGGTCGCCGAATACCTGATCGAGAAAGAGCGCGCAGCGAAAGCCAAGTAGCTCGCGCTACAGCGCCTGCGCGGACTCACATCCCGCTGGTGTATTTCTCCACCGAAGCCTTGCCGCTGGCGCGAATCTGCCGGAACGCCAGCGCATATTCGCGCAACATCTCCAGACAATAGGTCAATCGGTCGACAAAATAGTCGTGCGCGCTGGCCTTGTTTTGCGCCGGGTCGTCGTTGAACACGGTGTCGACGTAGCGAATGATCAGGTGTTCGGGCAGGTAGCAGATACGGCTGTTCTTATAGCTGCTCATGCGCAGTTCCGCGACCGGGAAAGAGCCGCCGTCGGCGATGGAAACAGTCACGATCAGCGCCGGCTTGTGCGCGAGTTCGCCGCCGACCGTCCACATCAGGAAGAAGTTTTTCAGGCCGGCGGGCGCCATACCGTGCCACTCCGGCGAGACGATGACAAACGCGTCACACGATTTCAGTTCTGCACTCAGCGGTGCAAGGTGTGCACGCCACTTCTCATCGTCGTTCGCCCACACACCCTCGTCCCACAGCGGCAGTGTGTTACCGGCGAGGTCATACAGCCAGGTTTCGTCGCACAGCCCCTGCGACTTGAGCGCGCGTTCGATATAGCGCGCGACCTTGCCGCTCTGTGAGGGCGACCGGTGGCTGCCACTGATAATACCGATTTTCATGCCTGATCCTTGACTGGTTGGTGAGCGGTTAGATTTTGAGCCATGCGGGTACGGGCAGGCCCTTATTCTCCAGGAATACCGGGTTGAACAGCTTGCTCTGGTAGCGGTTCCCGTAGTCGGCCAGGATGGTGACGATGGTGTGCCCGGGGCCGAGATGTTCGGCGAGGCGCACCGCGCCGGCGATGTTGATGGCCGACGATCCGCCGAGACACAGGCCCTCGTGTTGCAGCAGGTCAAAAATGTACGGCAGGGCCTCCTCGTCGCTGATGCAAAATGACACATCGACGCGCGCCTGGGCCACGTTGTCCGTAACATGGTTGATGCCCACGCCTTCGATGATGGAATTGCCCTCGCTGACGCGCAGTTCACCGTTCCTGAAGTACTGATACAGCGATGCGCCCAGCGGGTCGGCGATGCCGATAGTAACGTTCGGATTGTGCTGCTTGAGGGCGGTGGACACGCCGGCCAGCGTGCCGCCGGTACCGACGGAACAGATGAAGCCGTCCACCCTGCCGTCAGTCTGCTCCCAGATCTCCGCGCCCGTGGTGCGGCAGTGAATGTCCATATTGGCGAGGTTGTCGAACTGCCGCGCCCAGATCGCGCCGTTCTCCTCGCGCCGGGCAAACTTCTGCGCCAGTTTTTCCGCGGTGTGGATATAGTGGTTAGGGTCGCTGTAAGACGTCGCGCCAACGAGGTGCAGGTCCGCGCCCAGCAGCTCCAGCGTGTCGATTTTTTCCTTGCTCTGCGTGATCGGCATCACCACAGTGCTTTTGTAACCCATCGCGTTGGCCAGCAGGGTCAGGCCGATACCGGTATTGCCCGCCGTCCCCTCCACGATGCGCCCGCCCGGGCGCAACTCGCCGGAGGCCTGCGCTGCACGAATGATGCCGAGTGCGGTGCGGTCCTTCACGGAGCCGCCCGGGTTGAGGAACTCCGCTTTGCCCAGAATCGTGCACCCGGTTTTTTCCGACACCTGCTTTAGCTGCAGGAGTGGAGTGTTGCCGATCAGTTGGGTGACATCAGAGGCGGTGCGCACGCGGGGTTCTCCAGAAAAATCCCGGCAAGTATGCCATAGGCGTGCCGGTGGGTCAGGGCGTTGTCGAGGTCGTTGCCGGCGCGCGGTGGCGGTACAGCGCTGCGCTCAATCCCAGCGCTATAAGTGAGATAAGAAACATGGCATTGACCATGGGCGCGGGCGTGTCGACGAGCACCGCACCTACGAGCGCGGTGGCCACGGCGGAGAGCGACATCTGGATAAACCCCATCAGCGCGGAAGCCGTGCCCGCGATATGGGGAAAGTATTGCAACGCCACGGCCATCGCATTGGGCAGTACCAGGCCCATGCCGACGGAATAGAACACCATCGGCAGCACCAGCAGCAGCAGATGTGGTCCGAACGCGGTCGCGCAGAGCCAGACAATGCCGGTGGCGCCAGCGGCCAGGGCAGCACCGGTCAGCACGGTTCGCTCGAGGTGCCCGCTGCGACTCAGGCGGGCACTCAGTGCGCTGCCACCCATGTACCCGGCCACTGAGGTGAGGAAAATAAAGCCGAAGTACTGTGTCGGCACGCCCAGCATGTTGATATACACAAAGCTGGAGGACGAGAGATAAGCCATCAGGCCGGCGTACACGGAGCCGCTGGCAAAGGTGGCGATGAGATACACTGGGCTGCGAAACAACTGCGCGTAGTTACGGGCGATCGCCAGCGGATGCAGGCTTTGCCGCTGGGGCAGCGACTCCGCCAGATACAAATTCATCAACACCAGCATGGCGATACCGTAGAACGCGAGGAACGCGAACACCGTCTGCCACGGCAGCCACAGCAAGAGCACGCTGCCGAGCGTGGGTGCAACCGCCGGCGCCAGCGCCATCAACATCGCGATCAGGGACAACGCGCGGGCCGCGCGCGTCGGCCCGAACACATCCCGTGCCACAGCGCGCGCCAGCGTGGGGCCGACGCACGCGCCCACGCCCTGCAGGAAACGGAACCACAGGAGCTGCTCCACCGTGGTGGAGACACTGCAGCCGATACACGCCGCCACGAACAGCACCGTACCGCCGGTGAGGATGGGCTTGCGCCCGTAGCGATCCGCCAGCGGCCCGCAGGCGAGGTGAAACACGGCGAAGCCGGTGAGGTAGGTGCTGAGCGTGAGGTGCATGTGGCCGATGTCGGTGCCGAGCGCTTCCATCATGCGCGGCATGGCCGGCAGGTACATGTCCACACTCAACGGGCCGAGCGCCACCAGTGCGGCGAGCAGCGCCAGCAGCCAGGGAGAATCGGGATGCAAGTGTCGGGAGGCCATGGGGCGGCGATGCTAGACCATGAGCCTGCGTAACGCAAAGCAATGTTGGCGAGGTGTCGGTGTGCTTCCGGCCGGAGCGTTAACCTGTAAACTGTTGGCTCTTGTTTTCAAGAGGAATGCTATGAAGCTCGATTCATTGATAGGTGCGGCGCTCTTCGGTCTTTCACTCACTGTGCGGGCGCTTGCCGATGCCACGCCGGAAACGACGCTGGATGCGCTGCACAAAGCCGGCGCAGACGCCAATGCCGCAGCGTTCGAATCGCGGCTGGCAGAGGATGTCGTGTTCCTCGGTATTGCTGGCGCGGGGCGACTTGAGGGCCAGGCCGCGCGCGAGTTTTTTGCTGTACACCTGGCGCAAGAGCGTATATGGGCCTACCGCAGCAGCCAGCGCGAAATTCGCGCCTCCGCCGATGGCAACGTGGCGTGGTTTGACGAAACACTGGAGCACGATGAGCTTGGTATTGGTCGCGGGACGGGGGTGTTGGTTCGAAGCCGCGAGGGTTGGAAGGTTGCCCAGTACAACCTTACCGTGCCGATCATCGATGGCGCGGCTCCCGCGACTTTGGGTGCGGGCTCTCCGGCAGCCGCTTCACCTGTCGGCGTGACGAATTCGAACCCGGATGTTTCGCAACCGAAACAGCCAGAGGAAAAAAACGGTGCATGATGACGAGTTTCAAGACCAATACGCGAGCGAAGTGTTGAGGGGTGGGAGCGTTCTATCCGTATGAAGCATAATGGCGAGCTACGGCCAATTTCACTGGCGGAATAGACTCGCGGTTGATGCAGAACAGAGTTCGGTATGTTCAGTGTTTATATCGAAAGAATCGGCGAAATATTGCAGGTTCCGTGTCATTGACGGTTTCAGCTCACAAGGACATCGAGCGCCATGAAAAAGCATTACGTGCTGATTGACTACGAGAATGTTCAGCCCGGGTCTATCGATGCGCTAGATAAAGCGCATTTCAATGTAATAGTTTTTGTCGGCGCCAATCAGGCAAAAATTGCCGTGGAGCTTGCTTCGGCATTACAGCAAATGGGTGATAGAGCGCAATATATAAAAATATCGGGTAACGGCAGCAATGCCCTGGACTTCCACATTGCATTCTATATTGGACAAATTGCTGCCAAGGAACCGGAGGCATATTTTCACATTGTGTCCAAAGACACAGGCTTCGACCCGCTGGTCCAGCACCTGAAAAGCAATAAAATCCACGCATCGCGCTCCAAGTCCGTCACAGATATTCCCCTGGTAAAAATATCGAATTCCAAATCCACCTCGGAACAAACAGCCGCGGTTTTAGCCAATCTGCAACAGCGCAGTGCATCCAGGCCCAGAACCGTCAAAACGTTGAGCAACACTATAAACTCCCTGTTTCAAAAATCATTGTCAGGGGAAGAAGTTGGCGCAATCGTCAAAGCACTTGAGAAGCAAGGCGCCATTACTATCTCGCAAACCAAGGTCACGTATGCGCAGTAATGTTATTCAACATCGTTCTGGCTGCGCGTAACGCCGAGCATCAGCGGGTTCCGCTGCGTCACTTCTCAAAATTCATCACCGTCTTCCACCACAGCTTTGGCAGCAGTGCGCGCCACAGGTATAGCAGCTTCGCTTCCTGCGGGTAGATGATGTCCTTGTCCTTGCGCACACCCTTTTCGATCGCGTCGATCATCTTCTCCGGATCGGCGAGGCGCCCGGTTTTTTTCGCTTCAAGAATGCTGCCGGGTGTATCGGTGGCGATGGTCTGGTCGATCAGGGGCGTGTTCACTGCCGGCGGGCAGACCAGGTGCAACCGCACGCCGGAGCTGCGTAATTCGTTCTGCAGCACTTCAACGTAGGCATTCACGGCGGCCTTGGTGGCGCAGTACGCGCCCATCCTTGGCACCAGCGCGACGCCGGCGATGGAGCCGAAGGCGATGATGCGGCCGCGACGGCGCTCCAGCATGCCGGGCAGCACGGATCGCAACATGTAGGTTGTGCCGAAGAAGTTGACGCGGAACAGTTTTTCCACGCCCTCGTGGGTGTGGTCGATGAGTTTGTGGCTGGGCATCAGCGCCGCCGCGTGCACCAGCAGCTCGATGGGTCCGAGTTCGTCCGCCACCTGCGCGACCTTTGCTTCCACATCCTGCAAACTGGCGATATCGCAGCGGTAGGCGGTGATATTGGCGGATTCCGCTGCGGTGTCCTGCAGCCCTTTATCATTGACATCGAAGATCGCCACCTTCGCGCCGCCCCTGGCGAGTCGCCGCGCCGTAATCTGGCCCATCCCGCTGGCGCCCCCGGTGACGATGGCCACTTTTCCCGACATGTCTAACATAGGCTCTCCCACGCTCTTATCTATGAATTCAGGGGCGCACAGTCTGCGATCACGCCCCGCGCGGGACAAGTCTTGAAGCGGCCATTGAAACTGGCGGTTTTTTCATCGCGATACCCGTGCTGGCGCCGCGTGCCCTGCCAGAGGCACTGGCTGGGGCGTGCAGGGCGCGCCTCAAAGAACGGTCGTATCCGCGATATGGTCTAGCGGCAGCGCCGTCCGCTGCACCACGCGCCGCAGCTCGAAGCTCGAGTGCACGCCGGTAACGCCGGCGATGCGTGTCAGCCGGCCCAGCAGGAAGCGCTCGTAGTACTCCATGTCGGGCACCACGGCCTTGAGCAGGTAATCCGAGGCCTGGCCGGTGACGACGGAGCACTCCATCACCTCCGGGTACTGCGCCACTTCAGCCTCAAAAGCCTCGAAGCGATCCGGCGTGTGGCGGTCCATGCTGATGCCGATATACGCCGTCAGCTTGAGTCCCAGCATCGCCTGGTTGAGCAGCGTGACATGGGAGCGGATGAGGCCGGACTCCTCCAGACGCCGCACCCGCCGGGAACAGGGCGTGGGCGACAGGCCCACGGCGTCGGCCAGTTCGAGGTTGCTGATGCGGGCGTTGGCCTGCATGGCCTGCAGGATGCGGCGGTCGGTGCGGTCGAGTTTCACGGTGGGCTCCCCCTTGTTTGGCTATTTGGGGCCAGAGTAAAACCTGCATCATGCTGCTTTGCTGATGGCAGGCGATCCAGGGAGTTTTTACTCTGACGCCTGGCGTGTAGAACATATCACTACGAAGATGATATTTGGTAGAGATATGTTGCACAAATAGGGGATTAGGCCGCGATATTTGCAATCACTCTCTCCGGGGCGAGCACTATACTGTGCATCCGGCTGAAGCATCGCCCGTCGCGGCGGACGCGGAGGGAACACCCCTCCCCCGCATCCTGTACACCACCTCACGAGGGTAAGTACACACCCACCGCGCGGGCGATCAGCCATCCACACCGGGCAGCCGGCAAGCCACACAGGAATCGCACCATGAACAGCTTCGACCACCGCAAATACCAACCCTTCCGGCCCATCAACAAGCCTGACCGGCGCTGGCCAGACCGGGTCATCGAACAGGCACCGCGCTGGTGCAGCGTCGACCTGCGCGACGGCAACCAGGCCCTGATCGAACCGATGACGGCACGGCAGAAATCGCAGTTGTGGGACCAGCTGGTGAAGGTCGGTTTCAAGGAGATCGAAGTCGGCTTTCCCTCGGCCTCCAGCCATGACTATGACTTCGTGCGGCAGTTGATCGACAACAACCGCATCCCCGAGGACGTGACCATCCAGGTCCTCACCCAGGCGCGGCCCGACCTGATCGAAAAAACCTTCCAGGCGCTCAAGGGCGCCCGGCGCGTGATCGTGCATGTGTACAACTCCACCTCCACCGTGCAACGCGAGCAGGTCTTCGGGCTGGACCGGCAGGGCATCATCGAAATTGCGGTGAAAGGCGCGCAACTGGTGAAGGACTGTGCCGCCCGCCATCCGCAGACCGAGTGGGTCTTCGAGTACTCCCCGGAGAGTTTTACCGGCACCGAGCTGGATTTTGCGGTCGAGATCTGCGATGCGGTGACCGCCGTGTGGCAGCCGACGCCGGAGAAGCCGGTGATCATCAACCTGCCGGCCACGGTGGAGATGAGCACACCCAATGTGTACGCCGACCAGATCGAGTGGTTCTGCGATCATGTACAGCGTCGCGAGAGCCTGTTGATCTCGCTGCACACGCACAACGATCGCGGCTGCGCCGTGGCGGCGGGTGAACTGGGCGTGATGGCCGGCGCCGACCGGGTGGAGGGCACGTTGTTCGGCAACGGCGAGCGCACCGGCAACATGGACATTGTCACCATGGCGATGAACCTCTACTCGCAAGGTGTCGACCCGAAGCTGGACCTTTCCGACATGCGCCGCATCATCGACACCGTCG
>CAYWWD010000111.1:0-10653 GCA_964461965.1 uncultured Halioglobus sp.
CTGAAGTGAAAGTGGGTCGGGGCTCGCCGTGGGCCGCGCCGCTGATCCACATGATCCCGCAGCGCATCATGATGGAGATCCTGCTCACCGGGAAACCGATCAGCGCCGAGCGCGCCTACGAGATCGGACTGGTGAACCGGCTCGCCGAACCCGAGGCACTGATGGAAACTGCCCTCACCTTCGCGGCGGAAATCCTCGACGGTGCCCCGCTATCGGTGCGCGCGGCGCGTGAGACCGTGATGCTTGCCACCGAGATGGGTCGCTCGGCTGCACTCAAAGCTGCGCGACATGCATCGGAGCACCTGTACAACAGTGAGGATGCGCAGGAGGGGCCGCGCGCGTTTGCGCAGAAGCGTCGGCCACACTGGAAAGGTCACTAGCGGATAGTATTTTTCACTAGTGTAAACATTTACAGAATCACGCTGGACAAGAGCGTCAATGAAAAAAACCGACTACCTGAAAGGCTCGCTGTTCTGGCACTTCGACGGTACGCTGCAGCGCTTTCCCAACCTGGTCGACCTGTGCTGCGGGCGGTGAAGCTGTCAGACACGGGGGGCAGACAGAATTCAGGAGCAATGGGCTATGGCCGCCATTTCCTGCAATAGAACATTCCCATGACATGGGCGTTTATCACCGAAAGGAAAATGCAGACACCTGTAATGAACTCTCCGATTGGCCCGCCGAAGGCAGCCACAAAACCGATAAACAACAAGAGCAGGGAACCTGGAAGCGTTGCGACCAGCATCAATCCCATCAGTGCAAGCAGAATTCCATTGTTCACGGTAGAAGAATTGCCGAAACCCAAATAGAACAAGATCATCAGTGGGATACTGAGAAAAAATCCTCCGACGAACTGATTAGCCGACACCTTGCGCACCTTGTCGACAGCGGCAGGGTGGCCGGCACGTCCACCCAGCTTTGCCGAGCTCGCGTGCATTGGTGCGATCCTTGAGGGGAGAGGTCGGTCGGGTATCACGTTCGCACGAGCGACAATGTATCCAAACAGCGCGGGTAGTCCGACAACCAGCGCGACACCAAATGCGATATAGGAAGCATTAAGCAGCAAGATGGATGCAGGCTGCAGGAAGTACATTATGCCTGCGAGCAGCAATATCCAATATGCAAACTTGATTGCGGCAAGGAAGCTGGCACTTGCGCTCAATTGAATACTGGGAGCCGCGTAGAAGTGCGAGAAAACCACCACACTTCCAGACACAAACAGGAGCGCGTGTAGTAGGCTGAAATAGGCAACTTGGACGGCATATGCGAGAGTATGCCTCTCAAATGATGCAACTATTGGCGATGCGGATTCGATCAACCTGTAGAAGGTGGCTCCCAGGAGTATGAGCCACAACCACGCGCCCCACCTTTTTCGGGCAATAAATCCCACGGCTGCGGCAACCGATATCATCGCCGTTATCGCTGAAAAAACAGGTGCATCTCCGCGCAGCGCAAAGTACCCGGTAGTTGCTGCGTAGATCAATAGATATATTGACAGACCGACAAGCACAATTAGAACCTCCCTATGTAACCATGCCCGAGGTTTAGCAGCGTTATCGCAATTCCAATTCAGTGCAAATGCGATTCCATCACCCCCAAACGTATCATTCACCCGAAAGCTGGCTGGACAACATCCGCGCCGCGGAGAGTAACTCATCTTGCAACCTGGGCAAGCCCTCCGCCTTCACCGCACTGCCGATACCAATCGCCACGATCGCGTGACTGAGCTTAGCCCGCGTCTTCCACACTGGCGCGGCGACAACTGTCACGCCGGAAATGTAATTCCCGGCATCCACCGCGAACCCCTGGGCGCGCGCCTGCTCCACCTGCGCCCTCCACTCCTTGAACGACGGCGGCTCGTCCCAGCGCAGCGTTTTAAACCGCGCTTCAATCTCCGCCTCGGAATGATCGCCGAAGGCAGCAATACAGCGCCCGGTGGCACTGATCAGCGCGGGAAAGCGACTACCGATCTGCGCGCTGAGCTGGAAGTTGTTGCTCGTCTGGGAAACCGAGACCACGATCATATGGTCCAGCCCAACGATGTGCGTGCCCAGCATCGTCACCTCGAACGTCTGGCTCAGGCGATCGAGAACCGGTTGGGCGAGATCGGTGAACGCATCACGACGCAGCCAGCCGCGCGCGAGTGTCAACACGCCGGCCTCCAGGGAGTAACGCTTGGTGTCCTTGTCGAACGCAACAAACTCTTCCGCCACCAAAGCGCGCAGTACATACAGGCAGGTACTGGGCACCAGGCCCAGCGTGCGCGCGATTGTCTGCAGCCCCAGTGGCGTATCGCTTTTGCCCAATAACCGCAAGATGGCGGCGGCGCGTGAAATCGCCGGCGCCTTGCTCTCCCTCACCGCCTTGGCGAGTTGTTTGTCCTGGGCCGGGGAAGGTCTCGATCTTTCCACCATTGTAGTTGCCTCTATATATAGGTCGTGCTGTTACTGCGGCGCCTTAATATTCAATATATAGAATAGTATTCTATATATACAATATCTATTTCAGGTGTCATGATGGCCCTCATCCGATGTCGCGGCACGGCAACGACGATTCGAGCAACAAACCGGTAATCCCATGGCAAGGCTCACTGACTACACCTCCTTCGCAGACGCCCAGGCGCATGCCAATTCCAGTGCGCTGTGGGAGCTGTTCGACGGCGACCGCGACTACCTGAATATCGCCCACGAATGTATGACCCGCCACGCGGATGGCTCGGGGCGCACCGCGGTGCGGATAGCGCACGCGGACGGCACCGACGAAATCCTCAGTTTCGACGAGATCGCCGCAGCATCAGCGCAGTTTGCACACTGGCTGGTGGACAACGGTATCGGGGCCGGTGAGCGGATCGCGTTCATGCTGGAGCCTTCCCTGCCGTTCTACACCAGCCTGTTCGGCGCCATGATGATGGGCGCAATCAGCGTGCCCCTTTTTACGCTGTTTGGGCTCGACGGCCTGCGGCTGCGCGTGGACGACTGCCAACCGCGCCTGCTGATCACCAACGCAGAGAAGGCGGACATCGCGCGCCAAGTGGATGGACTGCGGGTGATCGTGGCCGACACCGGCCTGCTCGATGCGATCAGCCATTATCCGACGCGATTCGACTCCCGCACGCGCGCCGACGACCTCGCCGTGTTCCAGTACACCTCCGGCACCACGCGCGAATTGCCGGCAGCGGTCAAGCATACCCACCGCGCGATCGTGACGCTGATGTATGCCGCGCTGTATGGCACCGGCATACGTCCGGGCGATGAGTTCTTCTGCCCCTCCTCGCCGGCGTGGGGCCACGGCCTGTGGCACGGCACGCTGGCGCCGCTGGCGCTGGGCGTCACCACCGGCACCTTCGCCGGCCGCTTTGATCCCGTGCGCCTGATGAAGGCCCTGCAGGACTACCGCATCACCAATATGTCCGCCGCAGCGACCCACTACCGGATGATGAAAAACTCAGGCCGCGCCCGCGACTTCACGTTCAGTTTCAAAAAGCTGTCCTTTACCGGCGAACCCTGCGATCCGGCCACGCTGGAATTCATCGCTGACACGTTTCGCGTGCCGGCGTGCAGCATGTACGGCACGACCGAGATCGGTGTGGTGCTGGTGAATTTCCCCGGTGCCAAAGACTTTGTGGTGAAACCGGGCTCACTGGGCAAACCGATTCCCGGGCTGAAACTCGAAGTGCACCGCGCCGATGGCACGCCGACCGCGCCTGGCGAAGTGGGCGAGCTGATGCTGTGGAAGCGCGATCACTGGGAGACCACCAAGGATCTCGCCAGAGTGGATGCAGACGGCTACCTGTACCACTGCGGCCGTGCCGACGACGTGATCATCTCCGCCGGCTGGACCATGAGCGCGGTGGAAATCGAGAACACCCTGCTCAAGCACGCCGACGTGCGCGAAGTCGCCGTCATTGGCGTGCCCGACGCAACGCGCGGCCAGGTGGCCAAAGCCTTCGTGGTGAGCAACCGCGTCGCCAGCGATGCGTTCGTCGAGGAATTGCAAACCTTCACACGCGAGCGCCTCGCACAGCATGAATACCCCCGGCACGTAGCATTTGTGAGCGAACTGCCGAAGACACCCGCCGGCAAAGTGCACCGCAAAATCCTGCGCGACCGTGAATCGGCCGCCACCAAGTCATCATAGAAACGCAATCCCAGAGAGGAGTACCACCATGACAGCAGCTGCCAACCGCTTCCCGAAGATCACCGAGAAAGGCCTCGACGACCTGCGCCAGCGCATCGGCGTCACCATCACCGATTCCATCGAACCCTGGAATTACGAGGCGACGCGCGACGCCATCCGCCACTACGCCCACGGCATCGGTGACGACAACCCGCTGTGGTGTGATCCCGAGTACGCCGAAAAAACGAAATACGGAAGTATCGTCGCCCTGCCCAGCTTCCTGTTTTCCACCAACCGCTTCATCTCCGGCTACTGTGGCGGCCTCTCCGGTGTACACGCCATGTGGGCCGGCGCCGACTGGACCTGGCACCAGCCGGTACTGCGCAACGACGCCATCACCACCGAGGCGCACCTGAAAGACCTGATCGAACACCAGACGCGCTTCGCGGGGCGCGCCGTGCAGCAGATCTACCACGTCGACTTCTACAACCAGCACGGCGACCACGTCGCCGGCGCGGACAGCTGGGTATTCCGCACTGAGCGCGACGAGGCCCGCGAGCGCGGCACCAAGTACGACTCCGTAAAGGGCAAGGTCGAGCAGATCAGCGACGAGCATCTTGCCGAATGGGGAAAACTGTACGCCAACGAGGAGATTCGCGGCGCAAAGCCGCGTTACTGGGAAGACGTGCAAGAAGGCGAGGAACTGCCGCGCATGATGAAGGGCCCGATGACCGTCACCGGCTTCATCTGCTACGCGCAGGGCTGGGGTGGCCTGTACATCCGCGCCAACAAAATCGCTTGGAAGATGCAGCAGGCCCACCCGGGTCTCGGCATCAAGAACCGCTTCAACATCCCCGACTGCCCCGAGCGCGTGCACTGGGACGACGACTTCGCGCGCGAGGTCGGCACGCCCGGCGCGTACGACTACGGCCCGGAACGCTGTTCCTGGCTGACGCACCACCTCACCAACTGGATGGGCGATGACGGCTTCCTGCACAAGAGCAAATGCCAGATCCGGCGCCACAACCCCGATGGCGACGTGATCTTCATCGACGGCACTGTCACCCGCAAGTATGTGGAAAACGGGCGCCACTACGTGGAGATCACCCAGCGCGCCGAGACGCACCGGGGCGAACTCTCCGCCTCCGGCGCTGCAGTGGTGCAACTGCCGAGCCGGGGCAATTAGCAAACTCGTGTCGGTGCCAATGACGTCACCGGGGCCAGAGGTCACCTTCCGCGTATGAGTGATCAGGCCACAAGCGGGGCAGCGACAGAATGGCCCGGCCCGCTGGCCGGCATCCGCGTACTCGATTTCACGCGCGTGCTGGCCGGCCCTGCGGCATCGCTGGCGCTGGCCGACCTCGGCGCGGACATCATCAAGGTCGAGCCGCCCGGCACGGGCGACGAAACCCGCAGCTTCCCGCCCTTTCGCGAGGGCGAGAGCCACTACTACCTCGCCGTCAACCGCGGCAAGAAAAGCATCGTCATCGACCTGAAAACCGACGCGGGCGTGGCGCTGGCGAAAGACCTCGCCGCGCGGTGCGATGTGCTGATCGAGAATTACCGCCCCGGCGTCATGGATCGGCTCGGCCTCGGCTATGACGCGCTCAGCGCGCTCAACCCGGGCCTGATCTACTGCGCCATCTCCGGCTTCGGCATGACCGGACCGCTGCGAGACAAGCCCTCCTTCGATATCGTGCTGCAGGCGCTGTCCGGCGCGCTCAGCGTGAACGGCGAACCCGGCGGCACCGGCACCAAGCTCGGTATCCCGCTGGGCGATCTCATCGGCGGCATCAACGGCCCGATCGGCATCCTCGCCGCGCTGCACGAGCGCCACCGCACGGGTCGCGGGCGGCTGATCGATGTCAGCCTGCTGGACGGCATGCTGGGCATGCTCGGGTATCTCGCGCAACTGGCGTTCTTCAACGGGGAGGATCCAGAGCCCCAGGGTTCGCAGCACCCTAACCTCGTGCCGTACGGCCAGTTTCCCGCGTACGACGGCGCCATCATCATCGCCTGCCTGACCAACGCGTTCTGGGCGCGTATCTGCCGCGCCCTGCACATGCCGGCTCTCGCCGCGGACCCGCGCTTTGACACGCTGGAGAAGCGGCGCGCCTGCCGTGAGACCGTGAATGAGCTGATAGCAAACTTCACGCGCCGCAAAACCGTGCGCGAACTACAGGATCTGCTGGATGCACATGAAGTGCCCAACGCGCCCATCCTCGGCATCAGCGCCGCGCTGGCGCAACCGCAATCTGCGGCGCGAGCGATGGTCGTCGAGACGGAGCACAAGACCCTGGGCAGGATTCCGATCGTCAACCGCCCGATCAAATTTGCAGGCAGCACGCAACCGACACCGGCAGCGCCGGCGGTGCTCGGTGAGCACACCGACGAGATCCTGCGGGATATCCTCGGCCTGCCCGCCGCGCAGATCGATCGCCTGCGCGCATCGGGCATCGTATCCTGACACGGCTTCCCGATCTTTCGCGCCGCCTTCTCCGTTATAGACAACGGTGTTGATTTCTAGTAAGTTCATTGCTCCCCGACAACGTCACCGCCCATTGCCATCCCGAGGCCGGACATGAAGTGTCAACCCACCGACATCCCTCCGGTCGAGGAAATCGACATCCCCGCGCTGCGGGAGAAATACCGACACGAGCGCGACAAGCGCATGCGGCGCGAAGGCCAAGAGCAGTACGTGCAGCCGGTGGGTGAGTTCGCGCAGTCCTACGAAAGCGACCCGCACATGCCGGTGCTGCCGCGCGATCCACTCACGGATGACATCGATGTCGCCGTCCTCGGCGGCGGACTGTCCGGCCTCATGGCGGGAGCGCAATTGCGCAAGGCTGGCGTCTCCGGCGTGCGCGTCATCGATCACGCCGGTGATTTTGGCGGTGTGTGGTACTGGAACCGGTATCCCGGCATCCAGTGCGACAACGACGCGTACTGCTACCTGCCGATGCTGGAAGAGATGGGCTACATGCCGTCGAAAAAATTCGCGGACGGCTGGGAGATCCTTGAGTACTGCCAGAGCATGGGCCGACGCTTTGGGCTGTATGACAAGGCGCTGTTCCACACGCGGGTCCTGGGTTTACGCTGGGATGAATCGTTGCTGCGCTGGCGTATCACTTCGGATCGCGGCGACGACATCCGCGCACGTTTCGTCGTCATGGCCAACGGCCTGCTAAATATCCCGAAGCTCCCGGGCATCCCGGGCATCGGCGGATTCAAAGGCAAAATGTTTCACACCGCACGCTGGGAGTACGACTACTCCGGCGGCGATCCGAAAAATCCAGTGCTCGACAAACTGGCCGACAAGCGCGTCGCCATCGTCGGCACGGGCGCGACGGCACTGCAGGCAATTCCCTACCTCGGCAAGTACGCCAGACAGCTGTACGTGCTGCAGCGCACACCCTCGACAGTGGATCAGCGCATCAACCCGCCCACCGATCCAGCGTGGGTAAAGACGCTCCGCCCCGGCTGGCAGGCGGAGCGCCACGCCAACTTCCAGCGCGGCGCGCTGCAGGGCTTCCTGCCGGGCGAGGCAGACCAGGTGTGCGATTTCTGGACCGAGATCAACCGCAACCTCGCTGCGGAACTCGCAGCAGAAGGCTGGCCTGCCCTGCCCGTCGAGCAATTCATGGCACGGCACGAGATGATGGACTACCGCGTGATGGAGCGCATGCGCCGCCGCGTCGAAACGCTCGTGAAAGACCAGGCGACCGCCGAGGCATTGAAGCCGTACTACCGTTTTTCCTGCAAGCGCCCGCTGTCGAACGACGATTACTACGACACCTTCAATCGCCCCAACGTGACGCTGATCGATGTTTCCGCCACTGCCGGCGTCGAGGCGATGACGGAATACGGTTTCATCGCCAAGGGTGTGGAGTACGACGTCGATTGCATGATCTTCGCCAGTGGCTTTGAAGTGAGCAGCGACCTGGACCGGCGCTGGGGATTTGACTACCTCGAGGGACGTAACGGCAGGTCTCTCTACCAGCACTGGGCCGATGGTTACCAGACCCTGCACGGCGTCATGACGCACGGCTTTCCCAACCTGTTCTTCATCGGCTACTACCAGGGCGGCCTGAACGCGACCACCACCGAGCAGTACCGTCGCCAGGCCTGTCATTGTGCGTACATTATAGAAACCGCGCTGGCCCGGGACCTGGCCGCTGTTGAACCCAGCCAACAGGCGCAGGAGAGTTACGTCCGGCACTTCCGGGAGGTCGCCATCGATATCTCGGCACTGCAGCGCGAATGTACACCCAGCTACTACAACAACGAGGGCGAGACCCGGGTCGGCAGTGACGGGCGCGAAAAATACAGGCACTTCCTCGGTGAAACCTACGGCCCCGGCTGGCAGGCCTTCGAGCAGATGCTGCAGGACTGGCGCGACAGCGGTGATCTGGCCGGTCTGGAGCTTCGCAGGAGAACAACATGAACAAGCAGAACAACATTGCCGTGGAAGACCTGGCTGAACCGCTGACCTATCCGGTCGAAGCGTTTATCTCACCCGAGTATGCGAAGGCCGAGCGCGAACTGCTGTGGCCGAAAGTCTGGCAGATGGCTGGACGGTTGGAAGACATCCCCGACGTCGGCAACTACTTCACTTACAACATCCTGGATGAATCTATCATCGTCGTGCGCACCGCGCCCGAGAAAGTCAGCGCGTTCTACAACGTGTGCCCGCACCGCGGCCGGCAACTGATCAACACGCCGGATGACTGCAACCAGGTGCGCGGCAAGAAGCAACATTTCGTGTGCAGCTTCCACGGCTGGCAGTACGACCTCGAAGGCAAAAACACCTTCGTGCTCGACCCGCAGGACTGGAAAGGCGCGCTGAATCCCGAGCGCACCTGCCTCACGCCGCTGCAAGTCGACACCTGGGGCGGCTGGATCTACATCAACATGGATCCGGACTGCGAACCGCTGCTGGAATTCCTCGGCGACGTGGATCGCATCCTCGCGCCCTTTGAATTCGAGAAGATGCGCTACAAGTGGCGGCAGTGGGTGATCTACCCGTGTAATTGGAAAACCGCGATCGAAGCGTTCATGGAGCCCTACCACGTCGCGGGTACGCACACGCAATTGCTGAAGTACGGGGAGTTTTACGCGTACAGCAAAGCCTATGGCCTGCATGGCGTGAGCGGCTTCGACGAGCGCGACCCGGAACTGCGCAAGGCGGGCGGCACCGGGGTGACGCGTGCTGGCGGCAGCAAGGGCTCCGACCCGCGTATCACTTCTTACGAACTGGCGCGCGAGAACTATGAGTCACTGATGCACACCGGTTCCACCGATACGATTGTTAACGCAGCCAAGCGGCTGGTCGACGAGCTGCCGGAAGGTACCTCTGGCCCGGACGTGGTGAAACACTGGATGGCGCGGGCGCGCGCCGACGACGCGGCGCGCGGCGTGATCTGGCCGACGATGACAGCGGAGCAACAAACAGAGGCCGGCCTCGCGTGGAGTCTGTTCCCCAACCAGACTATCCTTCAAGGTGTAACGTTTGCGCTGTGTTACCGCTCGCGCCCGTACGGCGACGATCCGAATAAATGCATTTTTGAATCCTACGCGCTGGAACGCTATCCCGAAGGGAAAGAGCCAAAGACGGAGTGGGTTTACGCAGAACCGACTCCAGAGAAGTGGGGACCGGTACTCGCGCAGGATTTCTCCAACATGGAGTGGGTACAGCGCGGCATGAAATCACGCGGTTTCCGCGGCACGCTGCCAAACCCGCACCAGGAGCGCAAGGTGACGAACTTCCATCGCGTGCTGTCGCAGTACATGGGACGCGGCCATCTCAGCCTGCTGGACGACAAGTAGGCGAAACGAACACATTCCACTTCAATTCAATCTACCAGGTAAGACAATAATGTACGCAGACGAGAAAAAAGCCGCCGCAAACGCACCCGCTACCGACCGCAAAACCGTAAAAGTCTACGAGCGCATCCTCGAGCTGCTGGAGGCCGAGGGCATCAAGGCGGTCTTTGGCATACCCGACCCTAACTTCGTGCACCTCTTCGTCGCCGCTGAAAAGCGCGGCTGGGACGTGGTAACGCCTCACCACGAACTGTCGTCGGGATTCATGGCGGAAGCCTACGCGCGCATGAACGGCACCCCGGCGCTGTGTATCTGCACGCTGGGCCCGGGCATCGCCCTCTCCTCCGGCTCCATGATGAACTCGCTGGTCGAGAACTCGCCGGTGATTTACCTCGGCGGACAGCGCGGCCGGATCACCGAGCGCCGCGTGCGCCGCGGCCGCATCCAGTTCATCCAGCAGGAAGACCTGTTCAAGAACTCGGTGAAGTGGAGCGCGAGCATCGAGTACGCGGACCAGACCGATGAAATCATCCGCCACGCGCTGCGCGTGTGCCAGTCCGGCACGCCGGGGCCCGTGTATATCGAGTACCCGGGGCACGTCATCAACGAGGATCTCGAGGTCAAACCCGCCCTGCCCCCTGCGGCCTACCGCCTGGTGGAGCCCGGCGCCGATGGCCAGATGGTGGCGAAAGCCGCCGAGCTGATCAAAAACGC
>CAYWWD010000112.1:0-10591 GCA_964461965.1 uncultured Halioglobus sp.
CGAAAGGCTCGATCATGCCGTGCTCGGCCGCCATGCGGCGAATCCACCTGTCTGCCTTGATACTCACGCTCTGTCCACCTGTCGCTCAGTCGTCGGAAATCCTGATCTCGGGAAACTGGCGCACGCCGCTGTCACGCGGACCTGCCAGCGCGGTGCGCACTGCGGCCGCGGCCTGCAGGTATTGTTCTGCTGCGGCCGAGTGCGGATCGGAAATGACTGTCGGTCGCCCGGCATCAGTCTGCTCGCGAATGGCCAGCGTCAACGGCAGGCTGGCGAGCAGCGGCACGCCGTAATCCTGCGCAATGCGGCTGCCGCCCTGCGCACCGAAAATGTGCTCGCGGTGCCCGCACGCGCTGCAGACGTGCACCGCCATGTTTTCGATAATTCCCAGCACTGGCACGTCCACCTTGCGGAACATCTCGATGCCCTTGCGTGCGTCCAGCAGGGCGATGTCCTGCGGCGTGGTGACGATCACCGCGCCGGAGACCCGCGCCTTCTGCGAGAGCGTGAGCTGGATATCGCCCGTGCCCGGTGGCATGTCGATGACCAGGAAATCCAGCTCGCCCCACAGAGTCTGCTCCAGCATCTGGGTCAGCGCGCCACCGGCCATGGGGCCGCGCCACACCATGGGTGTGCGTTCGTTCACCAGATAACCCATCGACATGGTCTTCAGGCCGTGAGCCTTCACCGGTAGCAGGTACTGCCCGCCCTGCTGTTCAGGCCGCGTCTCAGCGGGAATGCCCAGCATGAGTTGCTGGCTGGGGCCGTAGATGTCCGCGTCCAGCAGTCCGACTTTCGCGCCCTGCACCCTGAGCGCCAGCGCCAGGTTCACTGCCGTGGTGGATTTGCCCACGCCGCCCTTGCCCGAGGCGACGGCGACGATGTGTCTGATCTGGTTCATGGCTACCTGCGTGACGCGAGGGAGCGGAGCCGTCGCTCCGGCCCCGCTATTTTCCGGGCCGCCAGTATAGGCACATGGCTGGCGTTCAACAACGCCGCTCGCATTCGCGGCGACATGGACGTCGCCGCCCGAGCCCGCACATGGATGTGCGCTTTTTGGCGTGTTCCGGTGGGCGCTCCCCGGCTCACGCGGTTTTCAGCAGGATCAAGCCGCGACAGAGCCTCTACTCAACGTGTGGCAGGCGTGAAAACACGCGGCAAAAACGCTATAGTAGCGCCCCTTTTTTCCCGCGCAGACGACACCCATGGCGGCATCCGCACCACGCAAGATACTGGTCACCAGCGCACTGCCCTACGCCAATGGTTCCCTGCACCTGGGGCACCTGCTGGAGCAGGTGCAGGCCGACATCTGGGTGCGCTTCCAGAAGTCGCGCGGCCAGCAGTGCATCTATGTCTGCGCCGACGATGCGCACGGCACGGCCATCATGCTGTCGGCGGAAAAACTGGGCATCAGCCCGCAACAGCAGATCGACGCCATCCACGCCGAGCACCTGCGCGACAGCACGCGCTTCCTGATCGGTTTCGACAACTTCCACACCACGCACAGCGAGGAAAACCGCCGCTGGTGCGAGGACATCTACCAGCGACTCAAGGCCAACAACCACATTGCCACGCGCTCGATCACCCAGGCGTTCGACCCGGAGAAACAACTGTTCCTCGCGGACCGGTTTATCAAGGGCACCTGCCCGCGCTGTAAAACCGTGGATCAGTACGGCGACAACTGCGAGGCCTGCGGTGCGACCTACAGCCCCATGGAACTGCTGGATCCCGTATCGGCGCTGTCCGGCGCCAAGCCGGTTGAGAAGGACTCGACGCACTTTTTCTTCAAACTGCCGGAATTCGACGCCATGCTCCGCACCTGGCTGGATGCGGACACCGTGCAGCCGCAGGTCGCCAACAAACTGCGGGAGTGGATCGAGGCGGGGCTGCAGGAGTGGGATATCAGCCGCGATGCACCGTACTTCGGTTTCGAGATCCCCGGCGAGCCCGGCAAGTATTTCTACGTCTGGCTGGATGCGCCCATCGGCTACATCGCGAGCTTCGAGAACTATTGCGCGCGCACCGGCCTCGACCTCGCTGCGTACTGGCAGCCGGGCGGCGATACGGAGCTGTACCACTTCATCGGCAAGGACATCATCAACTTCCACGGACTGTTCTGGCCAGCCATGCTGCACTCTGCCGGCCTGCGCCTGCCAACCGCGATCTGCTCGCACGGGTTCCTCACGGTCAACGGCACCAAGATGTCCAAAAGCCGCGGCACCTTCATCAAGGCCGCCACCTACCTGGAACACCTGGATCCGCAGTACCTGCGCTACTACTTCGCCGCCAAGCTCGGCGCCGCCGTGGATGACATCGATCTCAACCTCGAGGATTTCGTGCAGCGGGTGAACGCGGATGTGGTCGGCAAAGTGGTGAATATCGCCAGCCGCTGCGCCGGCTTCCTGCGCAACGGCGCGGGCAACCAGCTGTCGCCCGCCTGCGCCGAGACGGCGCTGGTGGCAGATTTTATCGCGCGTGGCGAAACGATTGCCACCCTGTACGAGCAGCGTGAGTTCAACAAGGCAATCCGTGAGATCATGCTGCTGGCAGACCGCGCCAACCAGTACATCGATGAGCAGAAACCGTGGTCGCTGGCAAAACAGGCGGGCACCGAACGCAAGGTACAGGATATCTGCAGCGTGGGCGTCAACCTGTTCCGCGCCCTGATGACCTACCTGAAGCCGGTGCTGCCCGCCATGGCCGGGAAGGCCGAGTCCTATCTCAATTGTTCGCTGGACTGGACGGCGCTCAAGGCCCCACTGCTCGGACATCAACTGGCACAATTCCAGCCGCTACTGACACGCATCGACAGCAAACAGGTGGAGGCCATGGTGGAAGCAAGCAGGGAGACACAGCCGGCAGAAGCCCCCAAAGCCGCATCCGCGGCGAAGCCGGCAGCGCCGGCGCCTGCCACTGCGGCCACCATCGCCTACGAGGATTTCGCGAAAGTCGACCTTCGCATCGCGGCCATCGTGGCGGCCGAACACGTCGAAGGTGCGGACAAATTGCTGCGCCTGACTCTCGATCTCGGTGACAGCGGCCGTCGCCAGGTATTTGCCGGCATCAAGTCCGCGTACCCGCCGGAGTCGCTGGTCGGCAAGCTGACCGTAGTCGTCGCCAACCTCGCGCCCAGAACCATGCGTTTCGGCGTCTCCGAGGGTATGGTGCTGGCGGCAGGCCCCGGCGGCAGGGACCTGTACCTGCTGGAGCCGCACGCGGGCGCGCAGCCCGGCATGCAGGTCAAGTAGCGCGCGGCCATGCTGGCGGATGTCGCCGTACTGCTGCTCAGCGCGATCCTGGTCAACAACATCGTGCTGGTACAGTTCCTGGGCGTATGCCCGTTCGTGGGCGTCTCCAACCAGCTCGAAGCCGCTCTGGGCATGGCGCTGGCAACGACCTTCGTGCTGACGCTCGCCTCGGCGACCAGCTACCTTGTCTATCACTACCTCCTGCTGCCACTGGGTCTCGGCTACCTGAAGACCATCGCCTTCCTGCTGCTCATCGCGGCGCTCGTGCAGTTGACCGAACTCGCCGTGAACCGGGCCCATCCGATGCTCGCCCGCGTGCTGGGCATCTACCTGCCGCTGATCACGGTGAATTGCGCCATCCTGGGCCTTGCACTCATCAACCTGCGCGAACAGCACAGTTTCCTGCAATCGCTGGTGTACGGCGTCGGCGCGGGGGCCGGGTTCGCACTGGTGCTGGTGCTGTTCACGGCCATGCGCGGGCGGCTCGCGGTGGCGGATGTGCCGGCACCGTTCCAGGGCGCGGCGATCGGCATGATAACCGCCGGGCTCGCCGCGCTGGCCTTCATGGGATTTACCGGGCTGGTGTAAGCACACGTGAGTGACGACCTGCCACTGTACCCGCTGCTGAGCGCCCTCCTCGCCCTCGCGGGGCTGGCAGCGGCCTGCGGCGCGCTGCTGGGTGCTGCCGCACAGCGCCTGCAGGCGCGGAGCACGGCCGTCACTGATCAGATCAACGCACTACTGCCCCAGACCCAGTGCGGGCAGTGCGGCTATGCCGGGTGCCGCCCCTACGCACAGGCCATCGCCGCCGGTGAAGCCATCAACAAATGTCCACCCGGCGGCGACACCGGCATCCTGGCGCTGGCCGCGCTGCTCGCGGTGGAGCCGCTGCCGCTGGACGCGGCGCACGGCGAGACACCCCCTGCACCGCTGGTCGCCTTCATTCGCGAGGACGAGTGCATCGGTTGCACCAAGTGCATCCAGGCCTGTCCGGTCGATGCCATCCTCGGCGCGGCCAAGCACATGCACACGGTGATCGCCAGCGAGTGCACCGGCTGCGACCTGTGTGTCGCGCCCTGCCCGGTCGACTGCATCGACATGATCGCGCAGGCTCCCACCCAATGAGGGCCGTGCACCGTTTTCACGGCGGCATCCACCCGCCGGACAACAAGCAGCAATCGGTGCGCACGCCCATCGCCAGCGCCGGTATTCCGCCGGAGCTTATCCTCCCGCTGTCACAGCACCGCGGCTCGCCCGCCCGTCCGGTGATCCGCCCCGGAGAGCGCGTGCTCAAGGGGCAGGTAATCGCCGTGACGGATGATCCGGTTAGCGCGCCCGTACACGCACCGACTTCGGGGACGATCAGCGCCATCGAGCAGCGGGTGATCGCGCATCCCTCCGCCCTGCGCGCGCCGTGTATCGCCATGTCGACAGACGGTCTGGACACGTGGATAGCGCACGCCGGGCTGCCGGACTTCCGGGCGCATACTGCAGCCGAACTGATCCGCGCGATCCGCGCCGCCGGCATCGCGGGCATGGGCGGCGCGGGTTTTCCCACCGCGACCAAGGTATCGCTCGCCCCGCCTGTGCGCATCGACACGCTGATCCTCAATGGCGCAGAGTGCGAACCGTATATCACCTGCGACGATCTGCTGATGCGCGAACGCGCCGACCGGATCATCGAGGGTGCGCTCATACTCCGCCATATCCTGACACCCGGCGAAATCCTGATCGGTGTCGAGGACAACAAGCCGCAGGCGCTGGCTGCCCTGCAAACCGCAGCGCGCGACACCGGCATCGAAATCGTCGCCTTTCCCACCCGCTATCCCTCCGGCGGCGAAAAACAACTCATCGAACTGCTCACCGGCCGGCAGATCACCGCAGGCAGATTACCAGCGCAGGACGGCGTGCTGGTTCTGAATGTCGGCACGGTCGCAGCGATACGCGAGGCGGTGCTACTGGGCCGGCCGTCGATCTCACGCATCACGACAGTGACCGGCGCCGGCGTGCAGGCGCCTGCCAACTTCGACGTCCTGCTCGGCACGCCGATACGCTACCTTCTGCAACAGGCCGGCTTTGATGCGAACGACAGTCCTCGCGTTATCGTCGGCGGGCCGATGATGGGTTTTACCACCCCCACGCTCGATGCCCCCATCGAAAAAACCACCAACTGCCTGCTGGTACCCACGGCGGCGGAACTTCCCGCGCCGCCGCCCGCGCAGGCCTGCATCCGCTGCGGCCTGTGCGCTGAAGCCTGTCCGGCAAGCCTGCTGCCGCAGCAGTTGTTCTGGTTCGCCCAGGGCAGGGAATACGACAGGCTGGAACACCACAATCTCTTCGACTGTATCGAATGCGGCGCCTGCGCCTATGTCTGTCCCAGCAGCATCCCGCTGGTGCAGTACTACCGTGCATCCAAATCACAGATCCTGCAGCGACGCGAGGATCGCGCGCGGTCACGGACCGCGCGCCTGCGCTTCGAGGCGCGCGAGCAGCGCCTGCGTCGCGATGCGCAGGAGCAAGAGGCAAAGCGCGCGGCGCGCAAGCTCGCCGCAGCGCAGCGCGCGCAAGCAACGGTCGCGGCAGGCGACGTCGACGACCCCATCCGCGCGGCTGTGGAGCGCGTCCGGGCGCGAAAGGCGGCCCTGCAGGGCAGCACCGGCAAAGAGAGCGACGCCGTTCGCCTGGAACACACGGTGGCTGCAGCGCACGCACGCCTCGCTGCCGCGCGCGCCAGGCTGGCAGAGGCGACGGCGCAGGGCAGCGATCAAGTGGGCGCGCTTGAGGCCGGTGTCGCCAACACGCAGGCAAAACTGCAGGCCGCGCAACAGGCGCTGGACAACTATCGGCACGTATCGCGCACCACGGCAGCAGCGGATTGTGTCGACCTGCCCGCAACACCATCACCGGCGATGCACACACACGCCGCCGCGAGCACACAGGAACGCAGTCGCGCACACCTGCGCACGCTGCAACTGCGCCTGCAGCAGATGGAATCCGCACTGGCGCGCTGCCGGGCGGAGGGCGAGCAGGACAAAGCGATTCTCGCACTGGAGGCTACCGTCGCGCGCCTGCGGGAGAATATCGAGACGGCGCAGCGCGAGCTGCCGACGACAGGCGACGACTAAATGCCACCCGTACACCACAGTTCGCCCCAGGTGCGCGCCGGGCTCACCACCGCCCGGGTGATGCAGCAGGTGCTGCTGGCCACGGTGCCGGGCATTCTGGTGCTCACGCATTTCTTCGGGTTTGGCACACTGGTGAATATCCTCTGGGGCAGCGGCGTGGCGCTGGCCTGCGAGGCCCTGGCGCTGCGGCTGCGGCGACGCCCAGTGGCGGCGGGCCTCGCCGATTACAGTGCGCTGGTCACCGCCGTACTGCTGGGCATCGCGCTGCCGCCCTCTGCACCCTGGTGGCTGGTCGCCATCGGCATCGCCTTCGCCATCGGGCTGGCCAAGCATCTCTACGGTGGGCTGGGCCACAATCCCTTCAACCCCGCGATGGTCGGCTATGTGGTCCTGCTCATCTCCTTCCCCGTGCAGATGACAGCGTGGGCGCCGCCGCGCGGTCTCGGCGATGTGCCAGGACTGCTGCACGCGCTGCAGGCGTGCTTCACGCCCGCGCGCGTCGACGGTGTCACCCTCGCGACCCCGCTGGACGTGCTCCGCCAGAACCACAGCCTGCTGATCGAGGACCTGTGGCGGCAACATGCCCAGTTCGGGCGCTGGGCCGGCATCGGCTGGGAATGGGCCAATCTCGCGTTCCTCGCCGGTGGGCTGTGGCTGTTGTACCGGCGCATCTTCACCTGGCACGCACCGGTGGCCATGCTCACAAGCCTCGGACTGCTCGCGGCGCTGTTCTACGACGGCGGTAGTTCCGCCAGCGGCGGTTCGCCGCTGTTTCACCTGCTCAGCGGGGCCACCATGCTCGGCGCGTTCTTCATCGTCACCGACCCGGTGACCTCGGCGACCTCCACGCGCGGCCGACTGGTGTACGGTGCGGGCATCGGTGCACTGGTGTATGTGATACGCGTGCGCGGCGACTATCCGGATGCCGTGGCCTTCGCGGTGTTGATCATGAACTTTGCCGCGCCCTTCATCGATGCCTACACCCAGCCGCGCGCCTATGGTCACGGCCCACGCCGCGAGGGCGAGTGACATGCCGTGCGTTTCTATTCTCCGCACGGCCCTGCCGCTCACGCTGCTCGCGTCGTGCGCCGCGCTGGTGGTGGCACTCACCTATCACCTGACCCGCGAACCCATCGCCCGGCAGGCGCGTCTGGCACAGGAGCAGGAACTGCTGGAGATCGTGCCGCGCAATCGTCATGACAACGCCATGCTGGATGAGACGATAGCAGTGGGCCCACAGGATAAAGGGCTCGGCCTCACGGCGCAGCGCCACATCCATATCGCGCGGCTGCACGGCGACGTCGTTGCGGTCATCCTGCCAGTGATCGCGCCTGATGGCTTCGCCGGCGACATCGAACTGCGCGTGGGGGTGAACCGCGATGGCAGCATCGCCGGCGTGCGTGTTGTCGAACACCATGAAACCGCGGGGCTCGGCGACCGGATTGAACTCGAACACTCCGACTGGCTGCTGGGATTCAACGGCCGCTCGCTGGAAAACCCCGCCATGGACGCCTGGGCAGTCAGGAGGGATCACGGCGCCTTTGACCAGTTTACCGGCGCCACAATCACACCGCGCGCCGTTGTGACCGCAACGAAACGGGCGCTACAATTTGCGCGGGACAATCGGGCTCGGCTGTTCGGCGACACCAGTCCGGCGCCCACCCGGAGCTACTGAACATGGCGACTATCCGTTTTCGCGAACTGTCCATCGACGGTTTGTGGCGCAACAATCCGGCGCTGGTACAGCTGCTGGGGCTGTGTCCCCTGCTGGCCGCATCCGGCACGGTGGCAACCGCACTCGGGCTCGGCCTTGCGACGACGCTCGTGCTGATGCTGTCCGGGCTCGCGGTATCCCTGGTCCGCGCGGCTGTGCCGGATGCTGTGCGCCTGCCTGTTTTCGTGCTGATCATCGCCACGGCAGTCACCTGCATCGAACTCCTGATGCAGGCCTACGCCTATGAACTGTTCGAGCTGCTCGGGATTTTCCTGCCCTTGATCGTCACCAACTGCGCGGTACTCGCGCGCGCCGAGCGCTTCGCGTCGCGGCATCCGCCCGGGCCGGCGCTTTACGACGGCTTCATCATGGGGGTGGGTTTTACCGGCGTGCTACTGGTGCTGGGCGTGGTGCGTGAACTGCTCGCCAGCGGCGCACTGTTTGCCGATATGGACCTGTTGTTCGGCCCCGATGCGAGCAGCTGGCGCATTGTGCTCTGGCCCGATTACCAGCCCTTCCTGCTGGCGGCGCTGCCGCCAGCCGCATTCATCCTCACCGGTCTGCTGATCGCTCTTAAAAACCTGGTGGACACACACCTGCAACGCCGACGAGCAGCGGCGCAACCCGCACCGGTGAAAGGTGCACGGCGAGTGCGCGTCACCGGCGCCCTGTCCTAGCGGGATGCGCCCGTCACCATCAGCGTGTCGAGCAGTTCATCCACCGCCGCGTCGTCCAGGCCGCGATTGTCCTCGGCACAACTGTAGGTGATAAACAGCAGCAGCGCGCCATTGGCCACGTACCATTCGCGCACCGCCGTCTCCTCCTGCACGTAGCTGCCGGTGACGCCAGAAAAGTCGCCGAGCGCCACCGCGCACCAGTCCATCGGCTGCTCGGATTCCGCCTGCGCAATGCCGCGCACGACATCCCGGTCGAACTCGCCCGTGTCCTTGTGCAGGGTGCTGATCTCGATGCAGCCGACATTGTCACGGTCGCCTACCAGGATGCTGTCCTCCTCCGCATCCGCCCACCACTCCGGCGGAATCGCCAGCGTCCACCACTCGGTCTCCAGCACGTTCATAGGCGTTCCTTCACAGGCTCATGGACATCAACAGGGCATCCTCACGGCCGCTGCGCGTGGGATAGTAATTTTTTCGTACGCCGTCCACCTGGAAACCGCAGCTTGCATACAGGCGCTGCGCAACGGCGTTCGATCGGCGGACTTCCAGCAGGCAGCGACGCGCGCCGCCGTGGCGCATGCGGGTCATGGCCGCCTCGAGCAGGCCTCGCCCCAGCCTGCGACCGCGATACTCCGGGTGCACCGCAATGCGCAGGATGGACGCCTCATCCAGCACCTGGTCGAACACCACATAGCCTACTGCCCGGCCGTTATCGTCGCTCACCAGGACGGTCTGTACAGCAGCGCCACTGGTTAGCGCCGTGAACTGCGCCTCACACCAGGGGTTGACCTGGCTGGCGGCATCGATGGCGGCCAATGCCGCAGCGTCCGCTGCACAGGCCTGCCGGATGCCGTGCGACCCCGCCTGGGTCAGTGCATCCGGTCGCTCGGGCGTGTGTGCCACCGCTGCGCCTCAGCGCGAGGAAAGCAGGGCCTGCAGGTCCTGCCAGGCCTGACGCTTGAGCGTGGGTGTGGCCAGCATGTCTGCGCTGCTGATGGAACGAATCACAGGCACGCCCAGTTCCCGCACGGGTACACGCGCCGCGCCGGATGCGCCCAGCAACACCAGGGCGCGGCTGCCTTTTTGTTCGAGCCGGCGCGCCAGGAATCCCGCCAGGCCGGCCTGCGCGGCCGCTTCGCCCTGGTCGAGCTGGCGATTGTCGTGTAACGGCCAATCGAACTGCAGCACATCGGCGCGCACGGTACTCTCCGAGAACTGGGCAGCATGGTGCCGCGCGCGCTCGGCCAGCAGGGCCCGCGCCATCGCCTGTACCAGTTGGACCTGAGCCGTGGTCAGCGGCAGGCCGACGAGTTCCTCCAGCCACAGCCAATCGCCGGCCGCGATAGTGACGAGACTGAAGCGCGGGACAGCTGCGGCCTGCGCAGCTTCCTGAGGTCCAGGGCCGGGAGCGGGCCGGGCTTTCGCGCGGGGGGGCGGGTCGGCCAGTAGAGCAAGTGGTCGTACCGGCTGTCCTGTCTCCGGCGCAGACGCACTCGGCACCGCGGCAACCGGCAGCGCGGCCACGGCGCGCGGCGCAAGCGCAAGGCGTCGGGTCACCGCCGCGCCGGGCCATTGCCTGCGCGATACATAACTGTCGATACCGAGTGCGTCGAGATACGCCATGCGTTTCAGTTCATTCATACTCGCACCCGTTCGCCACTGCGCCCTCCGGATCAAAATCTGCCGGCATTATCACACCCGTCTAACCCGGATATTTCACAGAGAAAAGGTCGGCACAGCTTTTAGACCTCGGTAAAATCAGCTTGCGAAGTAGATTTGCAAGGAGCTGTGCCGATGCCAAAGTGTACCGCAGATGAGCTGGAATTT
>CAYWWD010000113.1:0-10392 GCA_964461965.1 uncultured Halioglobus sp.
CTGGTACCTGGAACTGTCCAAGCCCGTCCTCTGGGATGATGGAGCGCCCGCGCAGGCGAAGCGCGGCACGCGCCGGACCCTGATCTGTGTGCTGGAAACCTGGTTGCGCCTGCTGCATCCGTTCATGCCGTTCATCACGGAAGAGATCTGGCAGTCCGTTGCGCCACTGGCTGGCAAATCCGGGGCCAGCATCATGCTGCAGCCCTACCCGCGCGCGGACGAACTCGCCATCGATCACCGTGCCAGCGCGGATATCGAGTGGCTCAAAGGTGTGATCGTGGGTATTCGCAACATTCGCGGCGAGATGAACATTCCGCCGGGCACGGCGATCCCGGTGCTATTGCGCAACGGCAACGAGGATGATCGGCGCCGCCTGGCGCAAAATTCGCCATACCTCAAAAAGCTGGCTAAACTCTCCGGTATCAACTGGCTGGATGCCGGCGCGGAGGCCCCCATGGCGGCAACGGCATTGGCGGGCGACCTCGAAATACTGGTGCCGATGGCAGATCTTATCGACAAGGAAGCGGAAGTCACCCGCCTGAACCGGGAAATCACCAGGCTGCAAGACGACCTCACTCGATTGCGCGGCAAACTCGGCAACGCAGACTTCGTCGACAAGGCACCCGCCGCCGTCGTCGCGAAGGAAAAAGATAAATTGCAGACGCAGGAACAGGCACTGGTAACGCTACAGGAACAAATGCAACGCATCCGGAGCATCTGACAACGCTGTCCGCCGGATGCGGGCAAACATAATAAGAGTAAGGTAGTAACCCGAGGAAGGTGGTATGAGTAATCGACAAAACGGCACAGTGAAATGGTTTAACAACGCCAAGGGATTTGGCTTCATCACACGGCAGGAAGGCGAGGACGATGTCTTCGTGCACTTCCGCTCCATCCAGGGCGACGGGTTTCGCACTTTGAACGAGGGCCAGGCAGTGGAGTTCACCCTTGTCGAGGGCCCCAAGGGCCTGCAGGCCGAGGACGTCCTGAAACTCTGATTGACTGCCCGGCACCGCGATGGATCACATCTGCAGTGGTGCTAGAATGCCCGGCCGAATCATCCTCCGCGCACCCGTCGCGCGGACTTTCCATTGGGAGCCAACCGATGAGTCTCATCCCCAAGCTGATCCTCAGTCTTGTTGTCGCAGCCATTG
The DNA here is from genome assembly GCA_964461965.1 of uncultured Halioglobus sp. Classification (GTDB taxonomy): domain Bacteria; phylum Pseudomonadota; class Gammaproteobacteria; order Pseudomonadales; family Halieaceae; genus Marimicrobium. The sequence continues at coordinate 1,155 of CAYWWD010000113.1, forward strand.
CCTATACCCTCTACAACATACTGGAATCGGGCGCAGTGTTTGGCGCCGAGTTCGACCTGAAACTCTTGCTCGCCTTCTGCCTGGCCACGGTCACCAGCGCACTGGCCGCCGGCCGGCCGGGAAAGAGCGTGACCCCTGCCGCGAACAACACTGCCACCGGTGCACCGCTTGATCCTGCCCGGCGCGTGCGCGGCACAGTGAAGTGGTTCAACGTCACCAAGGGCTTCGGATTCATCGTGCAGGACGATGGCGAGGAAATCTTCGTGCATTTTCGCTCCATCCGCGGCGAGGGACGCCGCGGATTGCGCGATGGCCAGCGCGTGAGCTTCTTAGTGGCCCAGAGCGACAAAGGGCCGCAGGCGGAGGATGTGGTCGGGGAAAACTGAGCGTCGCGCCTACGTCGATTGCGCTCTGAGGTAATCCTGCCAGTAGAGCTGGAGCATGCGCGATCCTTCCCGCAGCAGGTCGTCAGTAGCCAGGGACTGGTCTTCCAGCGCCATCTCCACGATAGCGTAGCCTGACTCGATCGTCAGGCGCGCGCGTGTCTGCACCGCTTCGTCGACCGGCCGCTCCAGCAAACTCGCCACCAAGTGCGCAAATTGCGCGGACACCAGCCGGTGCGAGGCGAGGCGCACTTCCTGCAAGGGTGCAACTGCACGCAGCGCCTGCACCACTTCGAGACCGCCAACCTGCCTGCGCGTCACCTCATAGGTCTGCTTCAGTACTTCAAAGGCGTTCTGCAACAGCAGCCGGGGATTGCCCGCATCAAAATAATGCTCGAACCACTTCTGGAACACGGCGTTTTGTTTATCCATCAACACCGCGCCGAGCGCGTTCAATACTGCATATTTATTGGGGAAGTAGCGATAGAGAGCGGGCACGGTGATACCCGCCCGCTCTGCCACCAGGTTGGTCGAGATGCGCTCCACGCCCACCTCTACCAGCAATTCCGCAGCGGCTCGCAGGATCGCTTCATAAGTGCGTTTGGCTCGCTCCTGCTGGGGCTTGTTCTTCTCCAGCAGCTCAACCGGCTGCCTGACCAATGTCATACTGACCTCTGCGTGGGTTCGCAAGCGCGCCCGATTTTATTTTTTGCCATCGTAACCCAGCACGCATGGGGGGTACCAGCGCATAACTCTGGACCCAAATGCGTGGTAGCGTATCGTGCCGCGCAATGCCACAATGTGTCGCCCCGGCGTTCGCTCGTCCCATTCGTCAAGACAACCTGCTCCCACGGACAGGTTCGCAAATTCTTCAAGAGGTAGCAGGTTGAAGCACAACAAGCCGCGCACTGGCCACCGCTTTCGCGGGGTGACCATACCCACCAGTTCCCATCCGCTGGTGCGCCAGGTCAGGAGGCAGGGCGTCTACCCCTCCATTCACGGCAATAAACTCTGGAAGTCCAGCCGCCTGCTCATCGACTACCTCGACAAACATCGGCCGACCCACACGCGCCGCGTGCTCGATGTCGGCTGCGGCTGGGGCATCGCCGGTATCTGGTGCGCAAAGACGCTGGGATCACAGGTCACCTCCATGGATGCCGACGCCAGCGTGTTTCCGTTTCTCGATGCGACCGCCCGCTTGAACGGAGTGAGCACCGAACCACTGGTCAGCCGCTTCGAGCAGTTGAGCACGCGCCAGCTATCCCGGTTTGATCTGCTGATCGCCGCCGATATCTGCTTCTGGGACGAACTGGTCAACCCGGTCTTCAACCTGGTCAATCGCGCGGTCAAGGCCGGCGTCAAGCACATCGTCATTGCCGACCCGGAGCGTTCGACCTTCCTTGAGATGGCCCGTCGCTGCGAAGCCCGCCACAGTGCGGAGACCCTGGAGTGGCGGACGCACGGGCCCATCAAAGCCAGGGGCGCGCTGATGATTTTGGAAAATGCGTAATGCTGCGCTACCTTTACCAAAGCGAAGCACGCAACCAGTGGCACTCACGATGCGGACCGCGCGACCGTGATGCATTCATTTCCCAAACCCTTCTGACACCCGGGGAGCCGAGAATATTATGAAGCAGTTAGGCATACTGGATTCCGCTTTTGTCAATCTGGAACAGACCAATACCCCGCAGCACGTCGGCGGTATCGGCATTTACGACCCGTCCACGGCGCCCGGCGGATTCGTCCGCTTCAAGGATGTGATCGCCAGTTTCGAGCGACGCCTCGGCAATTTGCCGCTGTTCCGCACGCGACTGGTGGAAGTGCCCGGTGGGCTGGACCGGCCCTACTGGGTGAAGGACGCCAATTTTGACGTGGAGTTTCACCTGCGCCATATCGCGCTGCCGGAACCCGGCGACTGGCGGCAACTGTGCATTCTCACTGCCCGCCTCCACTCCCGGCCGGTGGATATGTCGCGACCGCTGTGGGAGGCCTACATCATCGAAGGTCTCGACAACATCCCCAACCTGCCCAAGGGCTGTTTTGCCGTGTACACGAAGATGCACCACTCCCTGGTCGACGGCGCCGGCGGCGCCTCCTTCATGGCTGCGTTGCACGACCTTGTACCCAACCCCGACTCGGCAGACGAGACCACACAGGAGCCGCGGCTGGTGGATACGGCGCCCTCGGTGGGTGAGCTGCTGACCAAGGCGACGATCAACGGCGTGAAGAACACCATACAACTGGCCGCCGGCACTGTGCGCAATGCGCGGCAAATGGGCAAGTACGCGCTGGACGTCGCGCGCAAGCAGGTGCCCGCCCCCGACGTGTCCGCGCCCAAAACCATCCTCAATAAACCGGTTGGCCCGCATCGCGTCTTCGATGCCGCTGAATTCCCGCTCGAAGGCTTCAAGGACATCAGGAAAGCCACAGGTGTCACCATCAACGATGTGGCACTGGGGATCATTGGCGGCGCATTGCAGCGCTACCTGCAGGCCAAGGGTGAGGCGCCCGCAACCGGCTCGCTGGCGGCCGCCCTGCCCATGAACATGCGCACCCGTCGCGGCACGACAGATGAGAACAACCAGGTCGGATCGATGTTCGCATCCCTGCACACGGATATCGCGGACCCGGTCGAGCGCGTGATCGCCATCCGGCAGTCAACGGAAAATGCCAAAGCCAGCGGCGAAGTCAGCCCACTCGTGGATGCGCTGAAACTGGCGGGAGTATTTTCACCGGTATTCTCGAAATCCGTCGCACGTTTCTGGTCGCGCAACGAGTTGTCGCGACACCTCCCCATGAATATCTCGACCTGTATCTCGAATGTGCCAGGACCGGATTTCCCGCTGTACTGCGCGGGCGCGAGGATGGTGGATTACTATGGCCTGGGCGTCCTGACCCCCGGAATGGGTATCTTTCACCTGGTCTTCAGCTACTTCGGGAAAATCACGCTGTCCGTACTCGCAGACCGGAATATCATGCCCGACCCGGAGTACTACCACGACTGCCTCGTAGCCTCCTATGAGGAACTCTACGCGGCGGCCATCAAGTTGGGGCCGGGCACACCCAAGAACGCTGCAGTGGCGGCCAAGGCCAAAATCAGTTCACCGCGACGCGAGCGGGCAATCGATCGCCCCGCACCGGTGGTGCCGAAGCTGCGCGCCGCCGAGCGTCCCGCGTCCGGCGAGCGGGGAAAACCCGGGCGCAAGGCTGGATCCGGTCGCGTGAAGAAAACCGCGAAAAAGACCCGCAAGACGATCACACGCGTACCGAAAACGAGCCCGGCGCGCAAGGCCAGGCAGGTATCGGCCAAGCCCGGCGGCAGCGCGGTACGCCTGAAAGCCAAACGACGCGCCACGGGCGCGGCCAAGCCTAAACTGCAATAAGCCGGGGCCGCAGCGCCGCGCAATCCATCGCTCTATTAGCAACCAAAAAAAACCCGCCGAAGGCGGGTTTGCAACAACTCGTCGGGACCTGGATGGAATTGGGGCAATCGCCGTGTCCAGTACGGCAGGGCAAAAGCGCATATTCCACATGAGGGTTCGAGTTACTCGTAGCCTAGTACGGGATATGATATGTTTCCAATGCATTAAATATATGCAGCCCATGAATTCAAATCATATGATTGGCGATGGACACCCGGGATCTCAGTAAAGTTGATCTTAACTTATTGATTTCTTTACATGTACTGCTCGAAGAGCAGAGCGTGTCGCGCGCAGCGCAGCGCCTGTTCATCACCCAGCCTGCGATGAGTAAAACGCTGACGCGCCTGCGGACGCTATTTGGTGACGAGTTATTCACCCGGTGCAGCCACGGGATGCAGCCCACACCGCGTGCAGTCGAACTGGCCGGTGGCCTGAATGACATCCTGGGTGACATCTCACAGTTGCTGGTGGGGCCGAGCTTCGACCCGCACTCCTTCCACGGGGAGGTCACCCTCGCCTTGTCCGAATATATCGGTGTCGCCCTCCTCCCCCGCCTCACGCGGCGCCTGTACACGCAGGCGCCGCGTCTCAATCTACGGGTGATCACCCGTTTAGAAAACCAGCTCGAGGCCCTGGCGCAGGGCAACCTCGATTTTGTGTTTCATGTCCGGCAGGCTCACTACGGCGCCGATTACCGGGTGGAAACCGTGGGCGGCGGCCCGCTGGCCATCCTGGTGCGCGAGAATCACCCGCTGGTTGCCACAGCAGCCACCTGGGAGCGCCTGATGCGCTTCCCGCTGGTGAAGCTGTATGCGTCCACGCAGGAGCAGATTGAATTACAGCAGCACGCCGCGCCACGGATACCCATCGGGCATCACCCACTGGCGACGCTGGAGATTTCCCACCTGCTGACTGCCCTGGAAGTTCTGCGGCACACCGACTATTTCATGCCCGCCCCGGCGTTTCTCCTGCAACAGGGAGACGCCACCGCCGGTATCGTCGGGCTGCCAATGCCCGCTGGCGGCGACCTCGACATCCAGTACGCGCTGGTCGCGCACAAGCGCGCGGCCAATTCCCCGCTGCACACCTGGCTAGGAGAGCAGCTCCTGCACGCCATCCGCGAACTGCGGATACCGCTGCAACACAAGCGGCGCCAGCGTATTGCCGCCACCCCTGAACACACGGCCCGACTGCCATGAACCAGACGCCACGCCGCGAAATCCCGCGTTTTGCATCACCCATCGTGGAGACGCATTGCCACCTGGATTACCTGGAGCAGACAGAACTGGCGTCCGTCCTGCAACGCTCCGCCGACGCAGGTGTCGAACGGATCATTACCATCGCCGTGTCGGCTGACAATCTGGACCGCGTGATGGCGCTGACCCGCAGCTCCCCGATGATCTGGGGTACGCAGGGCATCCATCCGCACGATGCGGCAGGATTCGATGCCAACGTCGAGAGCACGATACGCGCACACGCAGCGGACGCACGCATCCTCGCCATCGGTGAAATCGGCCTGGACTACTACTACGATCACGCCGACCGCGCCGTGCAGCGCGCGGTGTTCGAGAGGCAACTGCAGCTGGCGGCGGAACTCGACCTTCCGGTTGTCATCCATACGCGGGAGGCGGATGACGACACCCGCGACATCCTGAAAAATGCGGGCTCTGCGCTCACACGCCGGGGCGTGATACACAGCTTTACCTCCAGCCTGTCGCTGGCGGAGTTCTGCCTCGGGCAAGGGTACTGCCTCGGCTTCAATGGCATTGCGACCTTCAATCGCGCAGACAATGTGCGGGAGGTGGTCGCCGCCACGCCGCTCGCGCAGTTACTGCTGGAAACCGACGCGCCCTATCTGACGCCAGTCCCTTATCGCGGCAAACCCAACGCACCCTATTACCTGCCCTTCATCGCCGAAGCCATCGCCAGTGTCAAGCAACTGGACGTCGAGGTGTTGCTGCAACAGACCTATCACAACAGCCTGCGCGTGTTCTTCAGGGACGTATGATGCCCGCTCGCGCATTCCGCTGGGCTTACGACTTTCGTTTCCACCAGGCATGCAAGCGTGCCTGCCGGTTCAGTGATAGACTACGCGCCGTTTCGGATGCGGCCCGCAGGGATTTCACAGGCAAGCCTCACTGATGGATTACATAGTCGGACAACGCTGGGTCAGCCACGCGGATGCCCAGCTGGGCCTTGGCATTGTCGTCGGCATCGAAGCGCGTCGCGTCACGCTGTCATTTCCCGCCGTGGGTGAGGAGCGTACCTATGCCATCGACAACGCTCCGCTCACGCGGCTGCGGTTCAAGCCAGGGGACCGTATTTCAACCGGCAACCAGAAGGAAATGCTGGTCACGGAAGTCCGGGAGCAGCGCGGACTGGTCGTGTATCTCGGCAGGGATCATCACGACACCGAACTGACGGTATCGGAACTCGAGCTCGACCCCTTCGTCCAGCTCACCACGCCACAGCAACGCCTGCTCAATGGCCATCTCGACAAACACACCGACTTTGCGCTGCGTGTCGCCACCTTCCTGCACCTCGACACCTTGCAGCGCTCCGACGTACGCGGGTTGCTGGGCCCGCGCACCAGACTGCTGTCACACCAGGTCTATATCGCCAGCGAGGTCGGGCGACGCCATGCACCGCGCGTGATGCTGGCGGACGAGGTCGGCCTCGGCAAAACCATTGAAGCCGGCATGATCATGCAGCAGCAGCTGCTGACCGGTCGCGCCACGCGGATACTGGTGTTGGTCCCGCCGACGCTGCTGCACCAATGGCTGGTGGAAATGTTGCGGCGATTCAACCTGCGCTTCTCACTGTTCGACCAGGACCGATTGGCTGAGACGCGCGAGGGTAATCCCTTCGAGTCGGAGCAGTTGGTGCTGAGCAGCATCGAATTCCTGCAGGCGTATCCCGAGTTGCAACGCCAGGTGCTGGCCGCACCCTGGGATCTGGTTGCGGTCGATGAGGCGCATCACCTGCAGTGGACGCCCGATGCCGCCGGTGACGACTACCGCTTCGTGGACGCGCTGGCGCGGCAAACTGGCGGACTGTTGCTGTTGACGGCCACGCCTGAGCAGATCGGACAGGCCAGTCATTTCGCCCGCCTGCGCCTGCTGGACCCCTCCCGCTTCCACGACCTGCAGGAGTTCCGCGTGCAGGAGACACAGTACCGGCGGTGGAGCGACCTGGTCGATGCGCTGGAGGCCGGCGCGGTCACGGCGGATCTGCCGGCGGGCGTGGATGCCACAGCGAAGCCGGCTGTCATCATCGAGCAGATACTGGATCGGCACGGCACCGGGCGTGTGCTGTTTCGCAACACCCGCGCCGCCGTGGCCGGTTTTCCACAGCGGGTGTTGCACCGCTACCCGCTGCCATCGCCCCCGGAATACGCGTCGACTGGCGCTAAGCTCACGGACCTGCTGTACCCGGAGCTCGCCTGCGTCGATGACGCCTGGCTGTCCTTCGATCCCAGGGTCGCGTGGCTGGAGCGCACGCTGAAGCAACTGCGACCCGCCAAGGTGCTGGTGATCTGCGCGCACGCGGCGACTGCGGTGGCGCTGGAGCATCACCTGCACCTGCGCGCCGGCATTCGCTCCAGCGCCTTTTACGAGGGGCTTTCCATCATCGAACGGGACCGCGCGGCAGCCTATTTTGCCGATGAGGTCGGCGGCGCGCAGACGCTCGTCTGCTCGGAGATTGGCAGCGAAGGTCGCAATTTCCAGTTCGCCCACCACCTGATCCTGTTCGACCTGCCGCTGAATCCCGACCTGCTCGAACAGCGCATCGGACGACTGGACCGTATCGGCCAGCAATGCGATATCGAAATCCACGTGCCCTTTCTCGAACAGAGCGCCCAGCAGTCCCTGTTTGAATGGTTCGACAGTGGACTGAACCTGTTTCGCGAGAGCTGTTCCGCCGGGTACATGCTGTTTGAAACATTCCGGGATCGGCTGCTGCCACAACTGGCCGAGCGCACGGATGATTTCGACTCGCTGCTGCGCGACAGCGCGGAGCTCACGAACAGAACCCGGCAGGAGTTGCGCGAAGGGCGCGACCGGTTGCTGGAGCGCAACTCCTGCAAGGGGCACATCGCCGATGCCCTGATCGCTGCGATCGAGGCGACCGAAGCCGACAGCCAGCTACCGGCCTATCTCGACGCGCTGTGCGAGACCTTCGGTGTGGAGCAGGAATATCACTCTGAACACACCCTGATCCTGCGTCCCTCCGAACACCTGCTGCTGGGGCATTTCCCCGGACTCAAGGAGGAAGGCACTACCGTGACCTTCAGCCGTCAGCGCGCCCTGGCCAGAGAGGACATGGAGTTCCTGACCTGGGAGCATCCGATGATCCTGGAAGCCATGGACATGGTGTGTTCGACAGAGCTGGGCAATGCCGCACTCGGCACTCTCAAGCTGAAAGGCGTTGCGCCCGGCACCATGCTGTTGGAAGTGCTCTACACCGTGAATTGCGTCGCACCAAAATCTCTGCAGATTGAACGCTTCCTGCCAGTGTCCCCACTGCGATTGCTGGTGGACGCACGCGGCAAGGACCTCGCTGAACTGGTGCCTCACGAGCGACTCAACCAGCTGATCGAGAAAGTGAAGAAATCCACGGCGCTCGCCATCATCAAGCAAGTGGGCGCGGAGGTCGAAGCCAAGATGTCGCTCGCATCGACACAGGCCGGCACCCGGCTGCAGGGCATCCTCACGGCAGCGGAGCAATCGATGCGCGTCACACTGGGTGCGGAACACGAGCGCCTCGCCGCGCTGCGAAAAATCAATCCTTCCATTCGGCAGGAGGAACTCGATCACCTGCGTTATCGCATCGAGGAATCCGCAGTACATATCCGGCACGCCAGCCTGCACCTGCAGGCTTTGCGCCTCATCATCACGGCATAACACTAATGAAAAAGGCAATTATCACGGGTATTACCGGCCAGGACGGCGCCTATCTCGCGCAATTCCTGTTGCAGCAGGGATACCGGGTGACCGGCACCTACCGCAGAACCAGCTCGGTGAATTTCTGGCGCATACAGGAACTGGGCATCGCAGAGCACGAGTGCCTGCGACTGGTGGAACACGATGTGACGGATGCATCCAGTTGCCTGCGCCTGGTTGCCGAGACTGAGCCGGACGAAATCTACAACCTCGCCGCACAGAGTTTCGTCGGCGTTTCCTTCGACCAGCCGATCACCACGGGTGAGATCACGGGTCTGGCGGTGGTAAACCTGCTGGAGGCCATCCGCATCCTCAACCCGCGCATCCGCTATTACCAGGCTTCCACCTCGGAGATGTTCGGCAAGGCGCAACAGGTGCCGCAGTCGGAAGCAACACCGTTCTACCCGCGCAGCCCCTACGGCGTGGCAAAACTGTATGCCCACTGGATGACGGTAAACTACCGCGAATCCTATGGCATCTTCGGCACCAG
>CAYWWD010000114.1:0-10154 GCA_964461965.1 uncultured Halioglobus sp.
TTTACCGAGGTCTAAAAGCTGTGCCGACCTTTATCAGTGAAATATCCGGGCTAGGCTTGAAGGATGCGGGCGGCCTCGAGTGCGAAATATGTCAACACTCCATCACATCCTGCGCGTTTGAAGGCCAACAGGGATTCCATGATGACCGCTTCCCGTTGCAGCCAGCCGCGCTCGAAGGCTGCGGCGTGCATGGCGTATTCGCCACTGACCTGGTAGGCAAAGGTCGGAGCGCGTAATTCTTCTTTCACCCGTCGCACGATATCCAGGTAAGGCATGCCGGGCTTGACCATGATCATATCGGCGCCCTCGGCGAGATCGAGCGCGCATTCGTGCAGCGCCTCGTCGCTGTTTGCAGGGTCCATCTGGTAGGTGTATTTGTTGCCCCCCTGGAGGTTGGAGGCAGAGCCCACGGCGTCGCGGAAGGGGCCGTAATAAGACGAGGCGTATTTGGCGGAATACGCCAGTATCAGCGTGTTCTGGAAGCCAGAACTCTCCAGCGCCTGGCGAATGGCGCCGATACGGCCGTCCATCATGTCGGAAGGCGCGACCACATCGGCGCCAGCAGCGGCATGCGAGAGCGCCTGTCGCACCAGCACGTCGTTGGTGGCGTCATTCATCACATACCCGTTGGCGTCGATGATGCCATCCTGTCCATGGGTGGTGTACGGGTCCAGCGCCACATCGGTAATAACACCGAGGTCCGGCAGGGCGTGCTTCACGGCTTGCACGGCGCGCTGTACCAAACCATCCGCCGCGTAGGCCGCTTCTGCCTGTGGTGACTTGTGCTCGGGGTCGATCACCGGGAATACCGCGATTGCGGGGATGCCGAGCTGAACCGCAGTTCGCGCCTGGTCTAGCAGTAAATCGATGCTGAGGCGGTGAATGCCCGGCATGGACGAAACTGCCTCGCGTCGGCCGCTGCCCTCGAGCACGAACACCGGGAAAATGAGGTCGGCAGGAGAGAGTGAATGTTCACGCACCAGACGGCGTGAGAATTCATTGGCGCGCAGGCGGCGCATGCGAGTGTGCGGGAACATGCCGCGCTGCGTCGAAAATGTCATGTCGAATTCCTCACTCAAAGACGGGCGAAGGCCGTCTGGGCTGCGGCAACGGTGTGGGCAATATCGTCATCGCTGTGGGCGCTGGACATAAACCCGGCTTCATAGGAGGCTGGCGCGAAGTAGACGCCCGCATCCAGCATCAGATGGAAAAAGCGGTTGAACGCGGTTGTGTCGCACGCCATCACCTGCTCGTACCGGCTGACATGGGGCGCGTCCGTGAAAAAGAATCCAAACATCGTGCCGGCGTGGTTGGTGGACAGAGGAATACCCGCGGAGGAGGCGGCGCCCCGAAGGCCTTCGCACAGGTGTGCCGTCCGGGTGAACAACGGTTCATAGAAGCCGGGTTGGGAGATGATATCCAGCGTGGCAAGGCCCGCGGCCATTGCGATCGGGTTGCCTGACAGGGTGCCCGCCTGGTACACCGGACCGAGTGGAGCAATTTGGCTCATGATCTCGCCTTTGCCGCCGAAGGCACCGACCGGCATTCCACCCCCAATCACTTTGCCCAGGGTGGTGAGGTCCGCTTCAATACCGTAGTACCCTTGGGCGCCCTGCAGACCGAAGCGAAAACCGGTCATCACTTCGTCCAGGATCAACACCGCACCGTATTCGGTGCACGCACTGCGCAGCGCCTGCAGGAATCCCGGGGCAGGCGGTATGCAGTTCATATTGCCTGCCACAGGCTCCACGATGACACAGGCGATATATTCACCGTGTTCGGCGAACGCCGCGTGCAAGGCATCCACATCGTTGTAGGTGAGCGTCAGCGTGTGCTTTGCCAGTGCGGCGGGGACACCAGGAGAACTCGGCACTCCCAGTGTCAGCGCGCCGGAGCCGGCTTTGACCAGCAGCGAATCGGAGTGCCCGTGGTAACAGCCCTCAAATTTGATAATCGTGTCCCGGCCAGTAAAGCCCCGCGCTAGACGAATAGCGCTCATGGTGGCTTCCGTGCCCGAGTTGACCATGCGCACCAGATCCATTCCCGGCAGCAGCGCGCAGACGCGTTCGGCGAGTTCGATTTCCAGTTCCGTCGGTGCGCCGAAACTCAGGCCTTTCTCGCTCTGGCGAATCACGGCATCGCGCACGGCAGGGTGATTGTGGCCCATCAGCATCGGGCCCCACGATAATACGTAGTCGATATACCGTTTGCCCTGGCAGTCGAAGAGGTAGGCTCCATCGCTGCGTTCGATAAAGACCGGGGTCCCGCCCACCGCCTTGAATGCGCGCACCGGCGAATTGACGCCGCCCGGGATGGATTGCCTGGCGCGTTCGAACAATTGTTCGGATGTCTTCATCAGTCAACAGTCCTGCAGATGTGGGATCGTGCGTTCGTCGCGGATCGCGGGCGCGGAATTATCCGCGTTGGCGCAGTGGATTGCCAGCCGCGTCAAAACGGTTTCACCACGGCGAGGATCACGATGGCGAACAGGAACAATACGGGGATTTCGTTGAAAAACCGGTAGAACACATGGTCGTGCCGGTTCTGGTCGGTCTGGAGGGCATGCACGAAGCGCCCGCAAGCGATGTGATACACAACCAGCAGCGCGACCCCTGCGAGTTTCAACCACATCCAGCGCGAGTCCAGGTAATAGTCGAAATTGCCTGCCAGCATCGCGAGGCCAAAGGCGATTGCAAATACCATCAAGGGTGTGACGAAGCGGTACAGCTTTCGCGCCATCAACGCCAGTTGTGTGCGCACTGCGGGCTGCTCGCTGGCGGCGTAGTACACAAAGATACGCGGCAGATAGAACAGTCCCGCGAACCAGCATACGACAAAGACAATATGCAGGGCTTTTAACCACAGCATGGCGGCTTCCTCCTTTCCCCTGGCGGTCGGTACATGGAGTTCCTTCTGGGCCGAGTCAAAAATTCAATAATAACAGTTAACTTGGCGTGTAATGCTTTTATACTACCGCTCTGGCGCCAGGATGAGAGTGCGATAAGTTTGATTCCGCTGTAATTTGACGCCTCTGTGCAAGTGGCGAGCTGCCGGAACAGATTACGGACGTATTCAACATCGACAGGACAGTGAGTAACGACATGGTAAGAGTTGGCATAGTGGGCGGCACCGGTTACACAGGTGTGGAATTGCTGCGCCTGCTGGCCCTGCACGAAGATGCGGAAGTCGTGGCGATCACTTCGCGCACGGATCGCGGCAAACGGGTGGATGAATTATTCCCCAATTTGCGTGGCCACTATGACCTGGCGTTCTCGGAGCCCGATGTACGACAACTGGCAGTGTGCGACCTGGTCTTCTTCGCCACCCCTCACAATGTCGCCATGAATCTGGTGCCGGAATTGCTGGCCGCTGGCGCACGTATCGTAGATCTTTCGGCGGATTACCGGCTCCGCGACGCCGCCCTGTGGTCGCGCTGGTATGGTGAAAGCCACGCAAGCCCCGAGTTGCTGTCCGAGGCGGTGTATGGTTTGCCAGAGCTCCATCGGGAGAAAATCGCCGCTGCACGTCTGGTCGCCTGTCCCGGATGCTATCCCACCTCGGTGCAACTCGGTTTTATGCCTCTGTTGGCGCGCGATCTGATCGACCCACAGAATCTGATCGCGAGTTCGGCATCCGGTGTCAGCGGTGCCGGACGCCAGGCAAAGATCGACAACCTGCTCAGCGAAGCCTCGGACAGTTTCAAGGCCTACGGCGTTAATGGACATCGGCACCTGCCTGAGATCGAGCAGGGTTTGACCGACATCGCGGGCCAACGGGTGCAGGTAACGTTTGTGCCGCATCTCCTGCCGATAGTGCGCGGCATCCACTCCACCCTGTTTGCAAGATTGCGTGGCGATACGCCGGATCTTCAGGCGCTGTACGAAGACTGGTATGCCGACGAACCGTTCGTCGATGTCCTGCCCCCAGGCGTACTCCCTCAGACCCGCACGGTGAAAGGCGCCAACCGGTGCCAGATATCCATTGCCGTACCACAAGACAGGGAGACGGTGGTCGTTATGGCAACCATCGATAACCTGGTAAAAGGCGCTGCCGGGCAAGCCGTGCAGAACATGAATATCATGCTTGGTCTGGATGAACGGGCGGGGTTGCGGCAACTGGGCTTGCTACCCTGAGTGCGCTGGTAGATGAACCCGCTTCTTTCCCGGATCGCACACAGGGTGAGCCGTCTGGGCTCGAAACGATTGGTCGCACTCGCACTCTTATTGGCAATGACGCTGGCGGGTGGTTTCTATCTGGGTGGCCATTGGGCTGATTCCAGCAGCATTGCCCAACAGAATATAGAGAGCATGCAATCGGAGCTTGCCGCGACTGCCGCAGCGCTCAAGGCTGCGCGCGGCGATCTGGAAATGCAGCGCACACGTCACGAAGTCGACAGGCATGCACTCGAATTGCTGCGCAGTGAAATGGCCGCGGAAAAAGAGCGCACAGCGGAGCTTGAGGAAGGGTTGAGCTTTTATCGCAGTATGGTGGTGGCCGATGATCTTGCGAAAGGTTTGAGTTTGCGTGCGCCGGAACTGGTGCCCGGAGACGACCCCAATCATGTGAAATATCGCATCTTCGTGCAGCAGAAAGACCGCGAGTACGAAATGGTGGAGGGTCGCTTGTCGGTCGAAATCTACGGCAACAGTGGCGATCGTGAAGTGAGCTTCCCACTGGCGGAGTTGTCGAGCAGCTTTGACGAAAAAGCCGCGACATTGCATTTCAGGTATTTTCAGGCTATCGAGGGCGAAATTACCCTGCCCGACGGGTTTGAACCCAAGGGAGTGAAATTGCTGGCTCGTGCCCGCAAGCCGCGCGAGATGGAGGCCAGAAAACAGTTTCCATGGGCGTTGCAGGAGCGATTTATCAATGTTGGGAAGTAAGAAGACGGCTAGTGTTTCCGGGGGCACGACCCTCATTTCCCAAGACACTGTCGTGGTTGGCGATCTGCATTTCAGTGGCAACCTGGATATCGAAGGTTTGGTGCAGGGCAATATCGTCGCGCAATCTGGCAAGGAGGCATTGCTGCGAGTGGTCGGTAAGGGACGGGTCGAAGGAGAAATACGCGTCCCCTGCGTCATTATCAACGGCGTGGTGCAGGGCAATGTGTACTCAGGCAAACACCTTGAATTGGCGTCCAAGAGTCGTGTGCATGGTAATGTTTTTTATACCCTTGTGGAAATGGCGGCCGGTGCTGAAGTTAACGGCAGTCTCACCCACGTAGCTGATGCGGATGCGCAGACGCTCTTCAGCGCGCCAGGCAACGATGCGGCTGGCGCTAAAGATCCGGGGCCAGAGGGAATTGACTCGGCTGCAAAAGTTGACTTAATTAGTCGGATTTAAGATAATGCACCTGTCAATCCCTGTCAGGGCTTCTGCCAACGCTGGAAAACACCCATGTCTGTCGTCGAATCATTCAATCCGTCCGGCATTAACCTTTCGGCCCGCGCCATTCAAAAAGTGCGTGACCTGGTGGCGGAAGAAGCCAATGCCCAGTTGAAGTTGCGAGTGTTCATTACCGGTGGTGGTTGCTCGGGATTCCAATACGGCTTCACTTTCGATGACACCGTGGCAGACGATGATACGGCCCTGGAAACGGGTGGAGTGACCCTGCTGGTGGACCCCATGAGCCTGCAGTACCTCGCCGGCTCGGTGGTCGATTATACGGAAGGGCTGGAGGGCTCTAAGTTTGTGGTCAACAACCCCAATGCCACGGCGACCTGTGGCTGCGGCTCTTCGTTCTCGATTTAACCAGAGCGTACCCCGGTACGAGAGAGTCGTGCACGCCGGGCTCGCTCGTTAGCTCTGGCTTTAGATGTAGGTGCCTCCGGGGTAGATACCCCCCAGTATCCGCGCTCCGGCCGCGCCGGTTACGCATGGTGAATTCCCGGGAAGGCCCGCCAGTGTGCGGCTGGCAAGCCAGGCAAACATCGCGGCCTCCACCCAGTCCGGATCCATCCCGATTGTTGCGGTACTTCCTACAGTAGCCGGCGCCAAGAGCTGCGCCAGTCGTGCCATCAGTTGACGATTGCGGCTGCCTCCGCCGCAGATATAGACCTCTCCTGTATCCAAACCACAACCCCGGATCGCGCGCGCGATACTGACGCAGGTGAGCTCGAGCAGAGTGGCCTGTACGTCTTCCGGTGCGAGGTCGCCTGAATCCGCCAGGCACGCCTGCAGCCAGGCGAGATTGAAGTCCTCCTTGCCAGTACTGCGTGGCCCCGCTTTCTGAAAATATGGATGTGCCAGTAATTGCTCCAGAAGCGCAGGTTGTGGGCGCCCTTTTGCGGCCCATGCGCCGTCGCGATCGAAAGAGTGCCCCAGACAACGCGCTATCCAGTGGTCCAGCATCGTATTCCCGGGACCAGAGTCAAACCCCATCCGCAGTTCATTTCCCGCAAGCACGCTAATGTTCGCTATTCCGCCGATGTTGACGATGATGCGATTTGCGCCCGATTGGGAAAATGCCGCTGCATGGAAGGCTGGCGCCAACGGGGCGCCCTCGCCACCTGCTGCGATATCCCTGCGTCGAAAATCGGCAATCGTGGTAATGCCGGTGCGTTCAGCAATGGTATTGGGGTCGCCGATCTGCAGCGTAAAGCTGGCAACAGGGCCGGCTGATGGCGGGCGGTGGCGGACAGTCTGGCCATGGCTGCCGATGGCGCGAACCGCTCGCGGTTGGACGTTGGCGGTTGCCAGTAACTGCAACACGGCATCCGCAAACAGAGCACCAAGCTCTCGATCGAGCACGCCCATACGCTCGATTTCATCCGCGCCAGAATGACTTAGTGCGGCAATGCGACCTTTTATTTCGGCAGGGATCGGATGTTCGTGTGTGGCGCGTAGCTCTAATCGGTCGGCGCTGCACTTGACCAGGGCGCTATCAATCGCATCCACGCTCGTGCCGGACATCAAGCCGACATACAGTGGATCGCCGGCATCCAAATTAGTTTGAACTGTGTTTAGAGCCGGTGGAGTTGTTCATAGCCAATTGATTGCTTGAGCGCAGCACGGCCAGTTGGAAGTTGGCGCGATGGATGGCTTGGCGGAAGTTCGCCATTTCACGCTCGGGAAGGCGCTGTGCTTTGGGCAGGTCCTGAACGATGGTCCGGGGGTTGTGGTGTACGCCATCGACCAGGAATTCATAATGCAGGTGTGGCCCAGTGGCGAGTCCAGTTGAGCCGACAGTACCGATAACCTGGCTTTGCGAAACTCGCTGTCCCATCGTCACCATGCGTTTTTGCAAATGCAGGTACTTGGTAACGTATTGGTCGCCGTGCTGGATGCATACATAGTTGCCGTTGGTGCTGGTGTAGCCGGCCTTTATAACGCGACCGTCTCCCGCTGCGTAAACCGGAGTGCCAGTAGGGGCTGCGTAATCGGTTCCGCGATGAGGGCGAGTCGTCTTGTAAACGGGGTGCATACGACGCATGTTGAAGTTGGAGCTGATACGGGTGAAGTCGAGCGGCGCCATAAGAAACGACTTCCGCATACTCACCCCTTCTTCATTGTAGTAGTTGGTATCGCCATGACTGTCGGTGTAACGAAATGCGTTGAACGTCTCACCCTGGTTCGTGAAAGAAGCAGCGATGATCTCGCCATCCTTGAACTTTTCGCCGTCTACATAAAGTTCTTCATAAACCAATTGCATAGTGTCGCCTCGGCGTGGATCCAGCGCAAAATCCACCACACCACCAAACAGGTTAGCCATGTCGAGTATCATGCTTTGCGACAAACCCGCTTCTTGCCCGGCGAGAAACAATGATGAGTTGATCACGCCAGTGGTCCAAGCCTCGCGTAATTCGGGCGAACGAACGTTCACTTCGCTCTCAAAGCCTGCGTCTGTACGCAGGTACGTCACCGTTTCCAACTGGGATTTTGTATGTTTTACCCCGATGAGCTGACCAGAACTGTCCGCCTCAAATGCGATAGTCTGGCCTGGAAAAATCAACTCCAGGGATTCGCCATCGCGCGACTGGTTGATGACGTCCTGAACATCCTGCTCGGCAAAGCCCGCGCGCTTGAATATCTGTGAAAGCGTGTCTCCGGTGCGCACTTTTTGATCCACCCAGGCTGACGAATCAAGTGGGATCGATTCGGGATCAATTGGAGCAAACAATTCTCCCGCTCCAATACCGGGAAACATGAACGCAAGCGAAGTTGGTGTTTGGTCTGTGAGGTGTGCCCACTTTTTGTTGAGGCCGGCTTCGACATTCACCTTGAACATCGCGCTGCCGAGCACAAAGGCTGCCAGTGCAATCACACATGGAATACGGATGAGTCGACGCGGCGGTAGAGGCAAAAGGTAATCGCGGGATAAAACATCCCCACGCGGGAGTTTCGCTACTGACATGGTCTTGGAGTTCTGTCTTCTATTTAGAGTCGTCAGTATATGTAAAAAATCACAGAGTTCAACCTTGAAAAACCGCTACGGTGCTTGATTTTGGAAGGGGCTGTTGTATCGTTGGCGCCCAAAATCGAACAAGCCATACTTAATTTGGAACTGACCCATGAGCAGTGCCTTACTCGACGATCTCCGCATGCGCGGCTTGGTTTTCCAGATCGCCGGAGAAGATGCGCTTCCGCAATGGCTTGACGGGGGCAGTCGTACACTCTACTGCGGCTTTGATCCCACTGCTGATAGTCTCCATATCGGTCATCTGGTTCCTCTTTTGATGCTGCGACGCTTCCAACTGAAAGGCCATAAACCGCTGGCGCTCATGGGCGGTGCGACGGGCTTGATTGGCGACCCCAGTTTCAAGGCGCTGGAGCGACAGTTGAATACACCGGAGATCATCGGTGGGTGGGTGGAAAGTATCAGGAGCCAGGTTTCACGTTTTATCGATTTCGACGCCGGGGCCGCTTCAGCGGAAGTTGTGAATAACCTGGACTGGTTCGCGGGACTGGATGTCCTGACTTTCTTGCGCGAGATCGGCAAGCATTTTTCCGTCAACGCGATGATTAATAAGGAGTCGGTAAAGCAGCGTATCGAACGCGAGGGAAGCGGCATCAGCTTTACTGAATTCTCCTACATGATTCTGCAGTCTTACGATTTTGCCGAGCTCAACCAGCGATATGGCTGCGGGTTGCAATTGGGCGGGTCGGATCAGTGGGGTAACATTACAGGCGGAATCGATCTCACGCGTCGATTGAGCGGCAATCAGGTGTTTGGTTTGACCATGCCTCTGGTCACAAAGGCCGATGGTACGAAATTTGGAAAAACAGAATCCGGTACTGTATGGCTGGACCCGCAGAGAACATCTCCCTATGCCTTCTATCAGTTCTGGCTGGGAACGCAAGATGCCGATGTCTACCGTTTCCTCAGGTATTTCACGTTTCTTGACGTGACGGACATCGGTGAAATGGAGCGCGCAGATGTGACGCGAAACGGCCGGCCTGAAGCTCAGGTGGTGCTCGCGCGCGAGGTGACCAGGCTGGTTCACGGGCAGTCCGGATTGGACGCGGCAGAGCGTATTTCAGAAGCGTTATTCAACGGCACGCTGTCTGCGTTGTCTGAGAGCGATGTGCTTCAATTGCGCCAGGATGGGCTTCCTGCAAGTGCTGTAGAGCGCGCGCAGCTGCCTGCAACTCTGACGCAGCTTCTCTCGGACGTAGGCATGGTCAGTTCCGGCAAGCAGGTGAAGGATGCCTTGAGTCGGAACGCTGTGAGTGTGAATGACCGGGTTCTCGGTCTTGATGATAACGGCGATCCGGCCAGTTGCTTTGCGCCGGCGGAAGCCATTTTTAATCGCTTCTATCTCGTCAAGCTGGGAAAAAAGAAGCATCATCTTTTTGAGGTGTGCTGAACACAAGCCCCCGCGCTTCGCAATCACCATACTTCGTCTGCGATATTTTTCCGTAATTTATATTGAACATCGAATCGGTGGTGCGTATAGTGCGCCGTCCTTGCATTGGGAGCGGCGCGAAGCTGTTTTGGTTCTCGTTCGTAACGCAATGTCGCGATTTGATTCGCAGTATCTCTGCAATTTGAGGGGCGGCAAGCAAGGAAAGAAAGGCGTAAATCAGATTTATGGGTTGCCATCAAGATGGCGATCGGTATAATACGCCTCCCCGACCCAGGCGCAGCCGGTTGGGAGCCCTGGACCCTGGCGGTTAGGGCGTTGTTTAACAAGTCGATGAAGACAGATGTGTGG
>CAYWWD010000115.1:0-9740 GCA_964461965.1 uncultured Halioglobus sp.
TATTTTTCTGGATATCGCGGGGGCGACGGCGATCTGGGTGGTGGTGTGGGCTTACGATCACTGAGCGCGAGCGCAGCTTTCCTCGCCGCCGGAGTTGAACCGGCTGATGGCAAATAAGAGTGCGATGATCATCAACGCCACCAACAGCCACTGGACGAGCTCGTGTGCCGACGGCGCCATTTTCGTTCCGCTCCACACGTCGATGCCGACAATCAGGCAGACTCGCAGGCCGTTGGCGAGTGTTCCCAGCAGCGCCCCGAGCGCGGCAAACGCCAGCACCGCGCGCAGGGTGCCCGCGGCCAACAGGCCAAAGCAGTAACCCAGGAACCCGCCGAGCGTGAACAGCGCCAGCCCCGAGCAGGCGTCGAGTACGTCGTAGAGCAGGCCATCGATGGACAAACTGTAGCCGTGAACGGTGTAGGGCAGGCCAGTCACTATGGCGAATGACTCCAGCCACCGGGTGGTCAGGCCGAGCAGCAGCGGTTGAACAATATCGCCGCTCGGCACCATCAGGAACAGCAGCAACATGGCGGGCAGCAGTTCGCGATACACCGCCCTGCCAAGCGCGCACAGCGCGACTCCCTGCAACGCCAGCACGAACGCCAGGTGCGCGCCCAGCATGAAGTGCGCCGATGATGACGCCAGCCCGAGTGCGATCGCCGACAGGATCACGGGAAGTCCGGTGTATCCCGCCACCGGAGTCATCGTCAACAACCGGTCGCGGTAGTGCCATCCCAGCAGGTAGCAGAACAGCGGCGGCACCAAGTGCGCATACTGGTAGGACTGATGGTGCGTCCACAGGCGGACGAGATCGACGACCGTGGGCCAGAATGCCAGCACCGACAGCGCAACTCCGGCGATCCCGATACGCAGCGGCAACTGCCAGTGTGCGCGCGACGATGCGCTGGTGGGCAACGATGAATCCGGTGGCGTAGTCGTTCGCGCCGCTGCCGCGCCAGGTCGAAACCGGAAGGGTTGCAGCAGCGCCGCGAGCAGCGTCTCGTCCCGCGCCCGGCGAAAACAAACGAGCCCCAACTGGACAGGTTCTGAGCCGGGCGCGGTGTAGGTGCCGAACAGGCGATCCCAGACGCTGAACACGCTGCCATAGTTGCTGTCCGTTTCCGGCTGGAAACTGGAGTGATGCACCCGATGCACGCCGGGGGTTACCAACAGCGCGCGCAGCGGTCTGTCGAGACGCTCCGGCAGGTTGATGTTGGCGTGATGGAACAGGGAGGCCAACGTCGTCAGCGCCAGATAAAGTCCCAGCGCCACCGCAGAAAAGCCCAGTGCAAACACCAGCATGAGAGACAGCAGCGCGGACAACAGCACTTCAAACGGATGGTGGCGCCGGGTGGTGGTGACATCTACCGCGGTGTCGCTGTGGTGCACCAGATGCACCCGCCACAATACCGGCACTTCGTGCAGAACGCGGTGCTCCCAATAGCGCCACAGATCCACGATGAGTAACAGCAGCACGAATTCCGCAGCCAGCGGTAATTGCATGTCGCGGATCAGTCCGGTTTGCAGGCCGCCCGCCACTTGCGCCAATGAAAGGGGTAACACTATGGCGGCCAGCCCCCCACCCAACAACAGCAGGCCTATATTGGTGAGCCAGCGACGCTGCACCGGCGCCAAACCCCGGCGCAGGCGGGAACAGCGCTCCAGCACAACGAAGAAAATCGCTCCCCACAGGAGAACGGTGCCCGGTAGATTATCCATCAGAAAAATGCCGCGCGACGCTAACGCAGTCGCCCAGCGAGCCAGCTACTTGCGACGTTTGACCAGTTGGACCGCGATGATCAGGCTGGCCGCCGCGACAGCCGCGATACCGCCCATCTCCAGCGGCAGCCCGGTCGACGCGTTCTCGGCCATGCCGGGCTGGGCGAGGAGCAGCAGGCCCAGAAGCGCAGAAACTTTAGCGATGTTCATGGTGATTCACCCCCCGTGAGCACATTCGACGGCTTCCGCGAGGGAAGCCCGCCAACTCCCGGCGGGAAAATGCAAGTTGCACACCAGAACACAAATACTGAACGAATACCGGAGGTTATGGACGGGTCACCGGCCTGAGAAAACCCGGCTGTAAAAATTACTGACGCCGGGTTGGCCCCATCTACTCATCGCTGCGCCTAAAAGTGATAACTCACCGTCAGCCCCACGGTGCGGGGGTTCAACTGGCGGCGCACCCAGATGTAGGGGTTATCCACCATAACGCCCGCGTTGAAATCCGGAATCTCCGGGAGCGATTCGGCCTTGAGTACTGCGGATTCATCCGTGATGTTCTTAACCCACAGGCTGGCGTCCCAGGTGGCATTCGTGGCGCGCAACCCCAGAAACAGGTCGAGCGTGCTGTAGTTGTCCAGATCTTCCCGCAGCGACTGCGAGTAGTAATCGCTCTCGGCATTTGCCAGCCCGCGCGCGTACCATTCCATGTTGGTGTTACTGAGGGCCTGCGAGTACTCCGTGGCGATATTGCCGGACCACTCCGCTTCCTGGCCGGCCCGCTCGCCGGTCAGGTCGCAGGTATTGAACGCCCACAACTCGGTGGGAATCGGTGCGCCCGTGTTACAGGGCACGCCCTTGGCATCGGTCAGCTCGGTCTGGTTGTAGCTGAGCGCGGCCCGCACCATCCAGTTCTCGGTGAGCAGCACTGTGATGTCGCTGTCCACGCCGTAGGATTCCGCCTCGTCCACGTTGACCACCGGTTCCGCGATGCTGATGCGCCCGTTCGGATCGCGGTAATCGGCTACCGCCTGGAACTGGAAGTCGGTGTAGACCTGGTAGTAGGTGGCGACGTTCAGCAGGCCTTGCCCCTCCCACAGCTCCCACTTGAAGCCGAGTTCAATGTTGTCGCTGTCCTCGCTGGTGAAGGCGCCGAATACCGGTGGCGACGGATTGCCGGAAATGTTCGCGGAGCCGCCGCGCCAGCCCCGGTCGTAGCTCGCGTAGGTCATCAGCGCGTCGGTGAACTGGTACTGGTACTTCAAGGTGCCGGTGACCGCGTCTTCCCCCTGTTTCTGCACATCCTCGGCAACCCCATCGAATGTCACCTGGCGCAGGATGGGGCCCAGGGAGTCATCCGGGTTGACCAGGTAGACGGTCTGGCTGAAGGGTTGCGAGTTGGTGCGGTCGACGTCCGTGTAGCGCAACCCGGCGGTGAGGGTGCCGTTCTCGGTCACGTGAAACGTATTGTGGGTGAAAATGGCGGACGTTTCATTGGCGGTATAGGCCGTTGACTCGACATCCGCCAGCACGTTGAGGCCGGGCCCGGCGATCACCCAGGTATCCGCCGACACATCGGTATGCGCCTTGGTGTCCTGGTAGTATGCGCCGACAATCCAGTTCCAGAAGTCGCTGTCCTGGGAGGCCAGCCGCAACTCGTACACCTGCACGTCGTTGACGACGGAGTCGACGTATTGCTGGCGCGAGCGCACCTCGGAGGCGTCCTGATCCCAGTGGCGGGGCACGCGGCTGTTCTGGTCGCTGGCGACCAGCGTCACTACCCAGTCATTGTCAAACGTGTAATTGGTTTCCAGGATCGTGAAGTCCGCCTGGTTCTCCATGTCGGACTTGTACTCGGCCACCGCGTTGCGATCCTTGGCCTGGATGCCGTTGCCTTCCACCGTCGGGTCGATGTCGAATTTGTCGGTGATGTCGTGGTAGGACAGGCGCAGGTCGAAGTTGTCGGCAGGCTCCCACAGCAACACCGCGCGGAAGGCCGTGGTGTCGTTCTTCAGATCGCGATCCAGCGTGAGGTTCTCCACATCGCTGGCCTCATTGGTGTCATACAGGCCCGACAGGCGGAGCCCCAATTCGTTTTTGATGATAGGCAGCGACACACCGAGCTGGGAGTTCGAACCGTCCTGGTCGGTAAAACTCTGCTGCGCGTAACCGTCGATCTTCTCCAGGTTCGGGTTGGTGGACTGGATGGTGATGGCGCCTGCCGGCGAGGTCTGCCCGTAGAGTGTGCCCTGCGGGCCGCGCAGCACTTCGACCTGGCTGACATCGTAGATGCCGCTGAACAGTCCCCGCTGCTGGCTGACGAAGGTGCCGTCCAGGTAAATGGTCACCCGCGGCGAGACCGCCGCGTTGAGGTCGGTTCCCAGCCCGCGAGTGGCGACGTCAGTGTCAAAGTTGCTGCCGCTGATCGCGAGGCCGGCGGTCAGGGAGTCGAGGTCCTGGAAACTGAAGGCTGCGAAGTTGTTGATCTCCTGGCCGCTGATGGCGTTTACCGTCATCGGCGTCTCGGACAGCGTCTCGTCGCGCTTCTGCGCGGTGACCACCACCTCCTCGAGTTGCAGGGAACCGCTCTCCTGCGCGGCGGCCGGAAGCGTGGCGCCAAGGCCCATGAGGCCGGCGGCGAATAAACGGGTGTGTACGATCGATCTCATTCTGGCTCCTGTGGCCTTATCTGCCTTTTATCGTTGCTTTCGAGAGGCCCGTGCGGTGCCCCGCATTCGGCTGTCAATTTTTGTTTATAGTTACGGCTATAAAAGTAAACCATTCGCGAGGTGGGGGCAAGCCCGCTGCCGACGCCCGAATGTAATGCGATGGGAAGAAAGCGGAGACTTCAGGTCAAGGTCAGCAGGTCGCACTTCACCTTGTCGAGCAGTTTTTCCGCCGTATTGCCGATGATGCGGCCCTTCATGCCAGTGCGGGCGATGGTGCCGACGATGATCAGATCCACATCCAGCTTTTCGGCTTCCAGCAACAGGTTTTCCACCGGGTCACCGCGGTCGATGTGCACATGGGCCTGGTCGGTGGCGCAGTGCTGGAGCAACAGCTCCTCGGTAACCTCGGGTGCGTGGGTGGTCGTGTTCGCGAAATCGCCGGGAACGGTGAAGAACATCAGGTCGTCGTCGCCGGACGTATCACGATGGGCGATCTGCTCGCGGGGCACGGAGTTGACGAAATGCACATCGGCACCGTACTCATCCCTGAACGAGTTGGCCATGGCGATGATCTTTTCATTCAGCCGCTGATGCGCTTTATCCTGGGTACCCAGGTTGATGGCGGCCAGCACCCGGCGGTTGGCCCAGCTGCTGTTATCGTGCATCAACAGCACCGGGCAGGGCGATTCGCGCAGCAGGGCCCAGTCGGACGTAGCGCCCACGCGCTCGGCCTGCCTGTGCACCCGCGAGCTCTTGAACACCATGAAGTCGGTGCGCCGCCGGGTGGTTTCCACAATCCTCTGCCGCCACTTCTGATCCCAGTGCAGTTCACTGGTGGCCTCCACCCCGAGGCCCTGGGCGCGTTGCTGCAGCTCGTCGAGCACGTTCTGGTAGCGAGCGAGGATGCGCGCCTTGTGTTCCTCATCGCGGTTGCCCGCAATGTCCGCCTCATTTTCGTAATGAATGCAGGCAAAGAGGTGCAGCGCGCGGCTGGTCATCCTGGCCGATTGCAGTGCATGTTCGAAGGCGGGTTGCTGCTCGCGGTGCGGGTCGATCACGACCATGAAGGCGTTCTTGTGCATGGGGCATTCCTCGTGACGCACGGCAAATACGGACTCCGCCGGGAACTCGGCTCGAACCCAGTATAGGGTGCGGGCCCTGGCCGTCGTTGACATAAATCAGGAGCCGGCAGAATACGCCGCAGCAAGCTGATATGGATCATGGCACAGGCCGCTTCGGGCGCTAGACTCGTTGGACAACTTGATTATTGCATGACGAACAGGCGCGAACCATGACACATGAAACCCTGAAACATCAACTGGAAGAACGCTTGTCCGCATTGAAAATGCGCCTGTCCCGCCTGAAAAGCGATGCCAGCCAGTCGCATTCCGGTGACTTTGCGGAGCAGGCGCAGGAGCGCGAAAACGATGAGGTCGTGGATGCGATTGGCAATGAGACAAGGCATTCCATCCGGCTCATCCAGGCGGCTCTGGAGCGGATCGAGAATGGCAGCTATGACACCTGCGACGCGTGTGGCGAACCGATCGGCGCCGCCAGGTTGAGCGCGGTGCCCGAGGCCACGCGCTGCGTGGCGTGTGCCCGGTAGACGCCGCGCCTCCGCGGGCAGCGTCAGCCTGAAGCTCCTTTGGTGTAGGTCGCCAGATCGAAGTAGTCGCGCCACACCTTGATCTTGCCGTTCTCGATCTCGAATACGCCACAGCAGGGCAGGTCGACGCTGCGCTCGCCCAGCCTGGTGCGGTCGATCCGCTCGACAAATACGGTGTTTCCGCTACTGGCCAGGTTGATGATCTCCCATTCGGTGCCGGTCCAGTCCTTGGTAAACGCCGTGATGAAGGCACGCAGGTTACCCCTGGAGGCGACCGGCATGATGGGCATGTTGTGGTAGGTCCCGTCCTCGGTGAAATAGTCCAGCAGTTCCTCCACGTTCAACCGTGACCACGCGGCGACAAATTCGCGCACCAGATTTTCATTTGCGGTGTTCGACATACCGGCTCTCCTTACTGTCAATCTCTGACGCGGTTAACAGTATCGTATCCACGGCATGCGGCAAAAGGCCTTATTTTTCGCGTGCGGCGAGCAACTTGTCTAACCTCTGGTGTGTGGTGACGAGAAAACCGGATTGCCGGAACGGATGGATGGCTTGAGCAAACTCTGGCGGACAATCGGTCCCGCAATTGTCGGCCTCCTTGCGCTGGTTGTGGTACTGGCACTGATCGTGCCGGCCTCGAGTGCGACGGAGGATTCCTCCGAGAGCGACACACTGCATGAAATTGCGATCGAGCCAGACACCCAGGAGGAGCCGGTCAACTGGGTGGACGATACCCACGCCTACGCGACCGACCAGGCACAGGCCCTCGCCGAGTGGATGGACGGGTTCTTTGGCGACCCCACCTACGATCTCGAGAAACCCATGTCGCTCGTGCGAATTCTGTGGCGCAACAGCCTCGACCAGAGCGATGGCTACAACACCAAGGTGTTACTGCGCGGCAAACTGCAGCTGCCCAAAATATCCAAGCGCCTCAACCTGTTCTTCGGCGGCGAGAACGGCGACGAGATCGCCAACGACGAGGCCAAGAGCGAGGACCGCGCCGGCCTGCTCTACACGATTGACCAGCGCCGACGCTCGCGCGTGGACCTGACGGTGGGTCTCAGCTCCATGGGATTCAAACCCGGTGTGCGCTTTCGCAACCAGGGGCCAATCCACGAAGGCAGCAGCTACCGCTTCACTCAGCAGGTGGAGTACAAAGATAACAAAGGTTTCTTCACCACGGGCGAGCTCAACCTCGACCAGGCCCTGAGCGAGACCAACCTGCTGCGCCTGAGCAATGAATTCGTTTACGGCGAGAACACCGAGGGCACCGAGTGGCAGAGCGCGCTGATCCTGTACCAGCGCCGGTCGTTACACAAGGCCGACCCGCGCGTGTTTGCCTGGTTCGGCTCGATCAACGGCCGCACCGATCCTGAGTACGTGAAAAACTACCAGCTGGGGGTGCTGTTTCGCCGGCAGCTTTACCGGCCGTTCCTGTTTGTAGAGCTGCAACCGTCCTATGGCTTGCGCAAGAACAATGCCGATGATACGCGCAGGGGCGCGTGGAGTGTGCAGCTCAACTTCGAGATTGCGCTGGAGCGCGATTTGCGGCGCACGCGGGACGTGGAAGAGCAGGGCGCCCCGGCGTCGGCACCCGATTGACGAGGGCAATGTTGTTTCGGCGGGGGCCAATCGACAAGCACGGCACTGAAGCACACAATCACGGTTTTCCAAGGACTGCTACATGCACTCCATCCGCCCGGGTCGATTCCGCGCGCTGCACACAACCATGAGGTTCGCCACCGGATTGGCCTGCGCGGCGTCGTGCCTTTGCATCGCAACGCCGGCAAGCGCGGCAGCATCGCCTCAGTACCTGGCCGCTCCTCAGATGGCACCCGGCACATTCACCTCCATCAACCTCGCCAGCGACCGCACGCCACGGCACTACTTCTATCGCATCCCAGCGCTCGCGCACCTCGGCGACGGTGTGGTGCTGGCCGCGTGGGACGCCAGGCCCAGCAGCGCCGCGGATGCGCCGAACCCGAATTCGATCATCCAGCGCCGCTCCACCGACAACGGGCGGACGTGGGGCCCGCTGCAGATCATCGCCGCGGGCAAGCTCGCCGACGCCCCCGGGCCCGCATTCGGATTCTCCGACCCGAGCTTTGTGGTCGACCGCGACACAGGGCGCGTGTTTGCCTTCTTTGTCTATTCGAAGAACCGCGGCTTCCACGACAGCGCGTACGGCAACGACGACGCGGACCGCAACGTGCTGAGCTCGGCCGTCATCCACTCCGACGATGCCGGCGTCAGCTGGAGCGATCCCCGGCTGATCACCGGCATCACCAGGCCCGCCAACGGCACGACGAGGTTCGGCTTCTACTGGCCGGCTGCCGGTGACGTGCGTTCCACATTCGCCACCTCGGGCGGCGGTATCCAGTTGCGCTACGGGCCGCACGCCGGCCGGCTCATCCAGCCGTATGCCGGCAAGGTGCACTACACCGTCCTCGACAATCCGATGCAGGCATATTCGGTCTACTCGGACGACCACGGCAGGACATGGCAGCGCGGCGCCTTCACCGGCACCGGCATGGACGAGAACAAAATCGTCGAGCTTTCCGACGGGCAGGTAATGCTGAATGCGCGCGACAGCGACAACGGCCGCGCGCGCAAGGTGGCGGTCTCGACGGACGGCGGCGCCAGCTACGGCCCGGTGACGCGCGACCTCGAACTGCCCGACCCGACCAGCAACGCATCACTCATCCGCCTGCACGCGATGGCCGCGCAGGGCAGCGCCGACGCGCGCAAGCTACTGTTCATCAACGCCAACAACAGTGCCAGCGCCGACCGGGTGAACGGCGCCGTGCGCGTCTCCTGCGACAACGGCGCGACCTGGCCCGGGCTGCGCACGCTGGAGACCGGCGCCTTCGGCTACGCCTCGGCAGCGGTACTCGACGCAGGGCTGATCGGTGTGCTGTGGGAGCGCAACACCACCGACGCGATGCAATTCTCAACCTTTGACGAGGCCTGGCTGAACTACGTGTGCGCACCCCTCACGGTGCCCGCGCGCGAGCTACACCCGGGCGTTGCGACCGAGATGCCCGTCACCGTGACGAACCAGGAGGCGACGGCCCTGTCGGGCGCGGTGTCGTTCTTCACTCCGGCGGGCTGGAGCGCGTCGTCCGCTTCCATCGGCGACCTCGCACCGGGAGCGGCGACGACCGTCGCCATGTCGGTCACACCGCCGGCCGGCGCCTCCGGCACACACCCGCTGCAGGCCGTGTTCAGCGCTGCCGATGGGCGCGTGAGCCAGGTAACCGTCGCGCTTCGCCTGCGCTAGATCGCATTGTCCTGACTATGGCCGCCTGATATGGTTGAGCCCCGCTGCGAGGAGCAGCAGCCAACCGTAAAGACGATCTTGAATCCCGATGACTCAGCAAAGCGACAGAATCCAGGCCATCTTCGATCAGGTGATGCAGCGCAACCCCGGCGAGAGCGAGTTTCACCAAGCGGTGCGGGAAGTGCTGGAGACGCTGGGCCCGGTGCTGCAGAAGCACCCCGAGTACGCAGAGCACAAGGTGATCGAGCGTATCTGTGAACCGGAACGCCAGTTCATCTTCCGCGTGCCGTGGCAGGATGATACCGGCGAGGTCCAGATCAACCGCGGCTTCCGCGTTGGCTTCAGCAGCGTGCTGGGGCCGTACAAGGGTGGCCTTAGGTTCCACCCGTCGGTGTACCTCGGCATCATCAAGTTCCTCGGCTTCGAGCAGATTTTCAAAAACGCGATCACGGGCATGCCCATC
>CAYWWD010000116.1:0-9449 GCA_964461965.1 uncultured Halioglobus sp.
CCCGCCAGGTCACAACGCGTACTCACCGACTGGAAACCCGCCTCGCGCAGCATGGCGCGCACCGCAGCGGCCTGCTCGAAGCCGTGCTCCAGCAGCAGCCAGCCTCCGTCGTGCAGGTGTGCCGGTGCGCCCGCGATCAGGTGGTGCAGGTCGGCCAGACCCTGCTCGGGCGACACCAGCGCCGCAGCGGGTTCAAAGCGCAGGTCACCCTGCAGCAGATGCGGATCGTCGGCGGCGATATACGGCGGATTCCCCAGCAGCGCATGGAAACGCCGGCCGTGAACGGCGCCGTACCAGTGTGAGTGCAGGAACTGCACGCGTTGCAGCCCCATGCGTTCGCTGTTGGCGCGCGCCACCTCCAGTGCGGCCGCACTCGCATCCAGCGCCGCGACCTGCCAGTCGGGCCGCGCACTTGCTATCGCGAGGGCAATGGTGCCCGCGCCCGTGCCGAGATCCAGCACGCACGCGTCGTGCGGCAGCGGGAGTTCCAGCGCCCAGTTCACCAGCGTCTCGGTGTCCGCGCGGGGTATCAGCGTAGCGTCGTTGACGAGGAAAGACAGCGACCAGAACTCGCGCTCACCTACCAGGTAGGCGACGGGTCGGCCGCGTCTGCGTTGGTCCAGCAATTGCCTGAACTGCTGCGCGCACGCCGGAGCAACTTCTTGTTCCGGCCAGGTATACAGCCAGGTGCGCGGGCGTCCCAGGCAGTGGCTGAGCAGGATTTCCGTATCGCGCCGTGCACTCTCTGCACTCAACACCTCTCCTGCGCTCAGCAGTTCCCGTACGGTTGCCATCAGTTGTCGGCGAGCGCCGCCAACTGGTCGGCCTGGTACTCCTGGCGCAGCGGGCTGATCACGGCATCCAGTTCACCTTGCATGACATCATCGAGCTTGTACAGCGTCAGGTTGATGCGATGGTCAGTCATGCGCCCCTGCGGGAAATTGTAGGTGCGGATGCGGTCCGAGCGATCGCCCGTCCCCACGAGGTTGCGCCGTGTTTCCGCCTGTTCGCTGGCCTGCTTGTCCTGCGCGCTCCTGAGCAACTTGGCCTGCAACAACGACATCGCGCGGGCACGGTTCTTGTGCTGCGAGCGCTCGTCCTGGCACTCCACCACCACGCCGGTGGGAATGTGCGTGATCCGCACCGCCGAATCGGTCTTGTTCACATGCTGCCCACCGGCACCGGAGGAGCGGTAGGTGTCGATACGCAAATCGGCCTTGTTGATTTCGATCTCATCCACCTCATCCGCTTCCGGCAAAACCGCAACGGTACAGGCCGAGGTGTGGATGCGGCCCTGGGACTCGGTCTCCGGCACACGCTGCACGCGGTGCGCACCGGATTCAAACTTCAGGTTGGCGTAGACGTCCCGGCCTTCCACCCGGCTGATGATCTCCTTGTAACCGCCATGCTCACCAGGCCGCTCCGACAGCACTTCCACTCTCCACCCCTGCGTCTCGGCATAGCGTGAGTACATGCGGAACAGGTCGCCGGAAAAAATAGCGGCTTCGTCACCGCCCGTGCCGGCGCGAATTTCCAGGAAGACGTTGTGCGAGTCGCGCGGGTCGCGCGGCAACATCAGCGTCTGCAATTGCGACTCGAGTTCGGCCAGCCGTTCACCCCCACCCTGCACTTCCTCGCGCGCCATCTCACGCACATCCGCGTCGGCGTCGTTCAGCAGCTGGCGCGCCTCCTCCAGATCGGCGATCACCTGGCGATACCGGGTAAAGCTGGCGATGACCGGCTCCAGCTCAGCGAACTCCCGTGACAGCTCGCGGAATTTTGCCTGGTCGGCGATAACCTGGCTGTCGCTGAGCAGGGCGGACACTTCCTCGTGCCGCTCGCAGAGCGACTCCAGTTTGGCGAGCAGTGACGGTTTCATTGCAGCGTGTGTCGAGTGGGATCCAGGGGCACTGCCGGCAACTCGAGCTCGGGCGGTGTATCGTCGATGCGCTCCTGAGCCGCCGGCTGCGGCGCGCGTCCCTCCAGGCCCAGCAGTCGGCGGGCGCCGTGGATCACGTCCTGGCGCCCCTCCACACTGGCCTGCTTCAGCCCTGCGGTCGGCGCGTGGATCAGTTTGTTGGTAATGGCCCGGGACAAGTGGGCGATGATCTGCCTGGGATCCTCACCGCGAGCCAGCGCTCGCAAGGCGCGCTGCAGCTCGCGGTCACGCAGCTGCTCGGCCAGTGCCCGATACTCCCTGACGGTATCCACAGCGGCGAGGCTGCGCACCTCTTCCATGTACTGTCGTACACCCTCATCGATGATGACATCCGCCTTGCGCGCCTCGCTGCTGCGATTGCGCAGGTTCTGGTCGACGATCTCGCGCAGGTCATCGACGGTGTAAAGGTAGACATCCCTAAGTTCGCCGACCTGCGGTTCGATATCCCTCGGCACGGCGATATCGATCATCAGGAAGGGCCGGTGCTTGCGCACCTTCAGGGCCTGCTCCACGGCGCCCTTGCCGAGAATGGGCAGCTGGCTGGCGGTGGAGGTGATGACGATGTCCGCGTCCGCCAGTTGCGCCGGTATCTCGGCCAGCAGCACCGCTTCTGCGCCAAATTTCTGCGCCAGTTCCCGGGCTCGGCCCAGTGTGCGGTTGGCGATCACGATCTGGCTCACACCGGCGCCGATGAGATGTCGGGCTACCAGTTCGATGGTCTCCCCGGCGCCCACCAGCAACGCATTGCAACGGCTCATGTCGGCGAAGATGTGTCCGGCGAGATTCACGGCGGCGTAGGCCACAGAGACAGGGTTTTCACCAATCGCAGTGTCGGTGCGCACCCGCTTGGCGACGGCGAACACACGCGGGAACAGGCGGATCAGTTCGCTGCCCACCGTCCCTGCCTCGGTCGCCACCACATACGCCGACTTGAGCTGGCCGAAAATCTGCGGTTCGCCAAGCACCATGGAATCGAGCCCGCTGGCCACCTGCACCAGGTGCCGCAGGGCTTGCGCGCCCTCGTGGCAGTAGGCGCACTGGTGCAGTTCCCGCACCGAAAGATGATGGTAATTGGCCATCCAGTCGATCATTTCACGCGCCTTGGCACCGGGCTCAAAGCCCTCGGGCACGATGGCGTACAGCTCCGTGCGGTTGCAGGTCGAGAGGATGACGACCTCTTCTACACCTGTGGACTCGCAGGCGTCGACCAACGCCTCGCCGACCTGTTCCGGTGCGAACGCCACGCGCTCGCGCACTTCCACGGCGGCGGAGTGATGGCTGATTCCAAGCGCGATCAGGTTCATGCTTACTGCAACGGGCTCCACGGGGTATCACGGTCCGACGTGTCCGCCCCTGTGAACACGGGCGCGTCGCGACGAATACCGGTAAAAAACACGCCCGATTTTAACAAGTTAGAGGGTAAATGACAGCGCCCGGGCGTAAAGCGACAGTGCACGCGCGATGGCACCCATGCACTCGTAGCAGCCAGGCGCGTCGCGCGGTGGGTTTCACGGCGCAGCTGTGTCATCATACTCGCTGTCTTCTCGCCGGATTGCCCTGCCTCACGCCACCATGCAGCAACTCGTTATTCTCGCCCTCAGCTGCGCGCTGCTCATCGGTTGCGCCACGCAGGCTCCTGTGGCCGAACGGGACGCCGATGCCGCGCCCGCGAACACCGACCCGGCAGAGGCCGCTCCCGAACGCCCCTTCCCCGACGACAGTCTCTATGAACTGCTGGTCGCGGAGTTCGCGCTGCGCCGCCAGGCGTACGACATCACCCTGAACAATTACCTCAAAGAGGCGCCGCTACTGCGCGACGCCGGGGTCAGCGCCCATACCACGCACCTCGCCCAGTTCATGCAGCGCCAGGACGATGCGCTGCAGTCCGCCAAGCTGTGGGTGGAGCTGGACCCGCAGAACGCCGAGGCCAACAACACGGTGGCGGGACTGCTGGCGCAACAGGGCCGCACGCTGGAGGCACTGCCCTACCTCGAGGAGGTGGAACGCCAGACCGGCACCGCCAACTTCGCC
This sequence comes from uncultured Halioglobus sp., assembly GCA_964461965.1. Lineage (GTDB taxonomy): Bacteria > Pseudomonadota > Gammaproteobacteria > Pseudomonadales > Halieaceae > Marimicrobium. The sequence continues at coordinate 3,971 of CAYWWD010000116.1, forward strand.
ATGCTGCTGAATGGCTTCACGCAACTGGGCGAGGCGCAGCGCACGGAACTGGTCGATGCGATCGACAGATTGTCCGGGCAATACCCGAAGAACACCCGCCTGCTGCTGGCCCAGGCCCTGATCCACACGGAGTACAAACAGTACGACCTGGCGCTCAAGGACCTCGATGACCTGCTGGCGCTGGAACCCGATCAGCTCCAGGCCATCCTGCTCGAATCCAAGATCCTGATCGAAACGAAAGCGAAGAATCCCTATGCGCGTGTCGAGCGTGCGCTGGAGCAGAACCCCGACGACCAGAAGCTGCGGCTGCAATACGCGCGCCTTCTGACTGCTACCGATATGCCCGCCGCGCGCGAACAGTTCGAGTTGCTGTATCGGAATTCGCCGAAGGACGGCGACCTGCTGTTTTCACTCGCGCTCGTCAACCTCGAGATCGGCGATACCGAGGCGGCCAGTGACTACCTGCACAAAACCATCGCCGTGGACCAGCACGTCGGTGAAGCGTACTTCTACCTGGGACGCATTGCCGAGGACCGGAACCAACCCGAGGAAGCTATCGTCAATTACTCCAAAGTCGGCCCGGGAGCCGACTACCTCGCGGCGGCTGGCCGTACCGCACAGATTATGGCCGATCTGGGCGACCCGCAACGCAGCAGCCAGTGGTTTGCCGAGCAACGCCAGCAGTTCCCGCAGTTGCGGGAGCAACTCTACGGCCTGGAAGTCGACATCCTGAGCCGTGCGGGATCACTGCAGGCAGCGAACGACCTCCTCACGCAGGCGCTGACCGAGATGCCGGACAACGCGGCACTGCGCTACGCGCGCGCCATGATTCGGGAACAGCTGGACGATCTCGCGGGGATGGAAAAAGATTTACGCGCCCTCATCGCGGCAAATCCCGACAACACCACCGCCCTGAATGCCCTCGGCTACACATTGGCGGATCGCACCGAACGCTACGCGGAAGCGCAGGAACTGGTCGCGCGCGCGCTGGAGCTGCGCCCCGATGAACCGGCGATTCTCGACAGCATGGGCTGGGTACTCTACCGCGCCGGACGCTACGACGAAGCCGTGGACTACCTGAGTCGCGCCTACGCTGCGTTCCCCGATCCGGAAGTGGCTGCCCATCTGGGGGAAGTGTTGTGGGTACTGGGCGACAAGGACAGGGCCATGTCGGTCTGGCGCGGCGCGCTCCTGCGCGACTCCGAACACGCCGTCCTGCGCGAGACGCTGCAGCGCCTCGGCGTGGACCCGCTGGTCGTGGCACCCGTAAACAACGCCCCCGCACCGACGCAGCCCTGACATGCAGGCCGGCAGGTTTCTGGTTCCCTGGCTGCTGCTATTGCTGCTGGCGGCCTGTACCGGCCTCGAAACGCGGGAACCCACCTCGCCCGGATGGCAGGCGCACCGCGCACAGCTGGAGGCACTGCAGCAGTGGACAGCCAGCGGCAAACTCGCCCTGCGCACCATCGATTCATCCGACTCCGCCAGCATGGTGTGGCAACAGCGCTACGCGAACACACTGTTACAGCTGAGCGGCCCGCTCGGCGTGAACGCCACGACCCTCGAGAGTGACGGTCAGCAGCTGTACATCCGCCAGGGCGACGAACAGCGTACGCTGGATATCTCCACACCCGAGGCCATCGCCGCGAACACGGGCTGGGATCTGCCCCTGCCCGCCCTGGTCTACTGGCTGAAGGGACTCCCGGCGCCCGAATCGAAGCTGGAGCGCCTGGACTTCGACGAGCAGAACGGCCTGCTGCGTGCGCTGCGCCAGGATGGCTGGGAAGTACACTACGAGAAATATGGGCGGTTCGGCGATGTGACGCTGCCGGCGCGGCTGCAGATCGAGCGCGGCGCGACACGCGTCAAGGTGATCGTCACAGACTGGGAGACCGCACCCCGCTGATGGCCGAGCCGCTCACTCTCCTCTCACCGGCCAAGCTGAATCTGTTCCTGCACATCACCGGCAGGCGCGATAACGGCTACCACGAGTTGCAAACCCTGTTCCAGCTGCTGGACTGGGGCGACCAGCTGCAGTTCACCGCCAATCACAGCGGCGAGATCACGCTGGAGTGCGACCTTGCCCTCCCGCCGCACGACAACCTCGTGATGCGCGCGGCGCGCCTGCTACAGCACGGTTCGCTCGGCGCACACATCGTGCTGCACAAACGCATTCCCACGGGCGCAGGACTGGGCGGTGGCAGCTCCAACGCCGGCACCACGCTGCTGGCCCTCAACTATCTGTGGCAGCTGGGCCACTCGCGCACTCGCTTGCAGGCGCTCGGCGCCCAGCTCGGTGCCGATGTACCGGTGTTCGCAGGCGCACGCACGGCGTGGGCGGAGGGCATCGGCGAGCGTCTGACTCCCCTCGATTTACCCGAGCGCTGGTACCTGATCGTGGTGCCGCAATGCCATGTATCAACGGCCGAAATTTTTTCCCACCGGCAATTGACACGTAACAGCATCCCCATCAAAATGGCGGCCTTTTTTGAGGGCGACTCCCGAAACGACTGTCAACCGCTTGTCCGGATGCTCTATCCTCAAGTCGATAACGCGTTGAAAGTCCTGGGTAAATTCGGCGAGGCCAGACTGACCGGCACAGGGGCCTGTGCATTCATCAGCTTCGACGACGTCGAGCGGGCCAAAGCGGCCAGGGAGCTGTTGCCCGCAGGGTGGACGAGCATCCTCGCCCGCGGTGTGAACGCCTCGCCCCTGCCAGAAGAACTCGCCTAAGCCGACAGATTGTTTGGGGTGTCGCCAAGCGGAAAGGCACCGGGTTTTGATCCCGGCATGCGGAGGTTCGAATCCTCCCACCCCAGCCATACACGCGGCGCCGGAAGCCCGGGCGAATCGGGCGCCGTGTCGAATAGCCAACGTTTTTCGAGCGCAACCCGAAGGTAGAACGCAGTGTCCTCAAAAATGATGGTTTTCACGGGGAACGCCAACCCGGAGCTGGCCCAGAAAGTGGCAAGCCGATTGTACCTGTCGCTGGGCAAAGCGGATGTCGGCAAGTTCAGCGACGGCGAAGTCTGCGTCGAACTGAACGAGAACGTTCGCGGCAAGGATGTGTTCGTCCTGCAATCCACCTGCGCCCCCACCAATGACAACCTGATGGAACTGGTGGTGATGATCGACGCGCTGCGCCGGGCGTCGGCCTCGCGCATCACGGCGGTCGTGCCCTACTTCGGCTACGCCCGCCAGGACCGGCGGGTGCGTTCAGCCCGGGTGCCGATCACGGCCAAGGTGGTGGCCGACATGATGGTCACCGTGGGCGTCGACCGCGTGCTGACCGTCGACCTGCACGCCGAGCAGATACAGGGTTTCTTCAAATGCCCGGTGGACAACGTGTACGGCTCGCCGGTGCTGATCGAGGATATCGAAGCCAGTGCATACGACAACCTGATCGTCGTCTCACCGGACATCGGCGGCGTGGTGCGGGCGCGCGCCATCGCCAAACAGTTGAATGACGCAGACCTCGCCATCATCGACAAACGCCGCCCCAAGTCGAACGAAGCGCAGGTCATGAATTTGATCGGCGAAGTGGATGGCCGCGCCTGTCTGCTGGTCGACGACATGGTCGATACCGCCGGCACGCTGTGCAAGGCCGCCGACGCCCTGAAGGAAAACGGCGCATCCAAGGTCGTCGCCTACTGTACCCACGCGGTGCTGTCCGGCAATGCCCTGGAGAATATTCGCAACTCCCAGCTCGACGAGCTGGTGGTAACAGACACGATTCCGCTGAGCGCGGAGGCGCGAACCATTCGCAAAATCCGCCAGCTCACGCTGGCCGACCTGCTGGCCGAGTCCATACGCAGAGTGGCCAACGAGGAATCCATCAGCGCGCTGTTCCAGTAGGAGCGGCGTTTACACCAACCCATTGCCGCGCCGGTCGCAGGTTCGGCAGTGAATGATCAAAGGAGTCACGACCATGTCTGACCAATTTGAATTGAACGCAGAAGCACGCAGCGAGGTAGGGAAAGGTGCGAGCCGCCGCCTGCGTCGCTCCGCCGACGGTATCCCGGGCATCATCTACGGTGGTGACAAGAAGCCGCAACCGCTCACCCTGGTCCGCAAGGATCTGGAAAAGGCGCTGGAGAACGAGGCGTTTTACTCCCACGTTCTCACCATCAACGTCGGCAGCGTCAAGGAAAAAGCCATTCTCAAGGATCTGCAGCGCCACCCGGCGAAGAACCGCGTCATCCACGCCGATTTCCTGCGCATCAAGGATGACGTGGCACTACGCGTGCACGTGCCGATCCACTTCCTCAACGAAGCCACCTGCCACGGCGTGAAGATGCAGGGCGGTATCATCCAGCACCAGGCGACAGACATCGAAGTCCAGTGTCTGCCCAAGGACATCCCGTCCTACATCGAAGTGGACATGCTGAACGTGCACACCGGCCAGATCATCCACCTCTCGGAAGTCGTCCTACCCGCTGGCGTGACGTCTGTAGCGCTGGCACTCGGTGAAGATCACGACCTAGCGATCGCCTCCGTGATCGCACCGAAAGGCGGTGACGACGCTGAGCCTGCGGCGGCGGCTGACAGCGGTGCGGCGAAAGAGGGCGGCAGCGAGGCATAACCCCCTCGCTGCGATGCGCGTTGACGGCCATTGCACTCATTGTTGGGCTCGGCAATCCCGGTAGCGAATACCGGGATACCCGCCACAATGCCGGCGCCCTGTTCGTGGAAGAACTGGCCCGGCAGTGCGGCGCTGCGCTCGCACCCGAATCGCGGTTCCAGGGCCTGACGGGGCGAACCACCCTGGCCGGCCACGACCTGCGCCTGCTGATCCCCACCACCTTCATGAACCGCAGCGGCGCCTCCGTGGCGGCGATGGCGGGGTTTTTCAAGTTCGCGCCTGAACAACTGCTCATCGCCCACGACGAGCTGGATATTCCACTCGGCACCGCGCGCTTCAAGCAGGGAGGCGGCCCCGGCGGCCACAACGGCCTGCGGGATATCATTCCGGCGCTCGGCAATCAGCAGGCATTCCACCGGCTGCGCATCGGCATCGGCCATCCCGGCCACGCCTCGCGCGTGACCGGTTATGTACTGGGCAAGCCGTCAGCCGCGGAACGCAAACGCATGGATGCCTGCATCGTCGAGGCCATCGCCGCACTGCCCCTTTTGCTCGCAGGCGACAGCACCAGGGCGATGACCCGCCTGCACAGCTTCAACGCGGCCTAATCCGCCAACCTAATCTCAGGAATTCTGTATGGGCTTCAATTGCGGAATCGTCGGCCTGCCCAATGTCGGCAAATCCACTTTATTCAATGCATTGACCAATGCGGGCATCGGCGCGGAGAACTTTCCGTTCTGCACCATCGAGCCCAACGCGGGCATCGTGCCGGTGCCCGATCCGCGTCAGCGCAGGATCGCGGAGATAGTAAAACCACAACGAGAGGTGTCGACCACGATGGAGTTCGTCGACATCGCCGGGCTCGTCGCCGGCGCGTCGAAGGGAGAAGGCCTCGGC
>CAYWWD010000117.1:0-9225 GCA_964461965.1 uncultured Halioglobus sp.
ACGTCCCGTTGGAATGACGCGTTGTCTTCAGGCTCATGTTCCGTTGGAAAAGGCTCGCATGGCAATTGCGCCGGGCAGCCAGTAGACTGACTGCTTTGCACACAGCACCGACACGGCATGAGTTCACTGTCTCCCGAATTTCACCTGCACGACGCAGCGCAGGATGCGTCGATGCTGGCGTTTTCAGGCGATTGGGTGCAGGGACAGGACGCCGCGAACTTCAGCGTGCTGGAATCCGAACTGAGCCGCATCAGCCCCCTGCGGCTCACCGCCGACGGCGCAGCGCTGGGCAGCTGGGACTCGGTGTTGATGGCTTTCCTGCTGCGCTGTCACGATTACTGCACCGCCCACGCCATCGCGTTTGACCTTAGCAACATGCCCGACGGCGTGGCACAGCTGTTGTCAGTGGCCACCGCAGTAAAACCACACCAGCCGCCACCGGCGCCGGTGTCGTCCTGGCTGGCGGCACTGGATCCCCGCCACCTCGGCGCTGAGTTGTGGGAGCACATGCAGGAGTCGCTGGGCTTCACCGGCGAAGTGACCCTGGCGCTTTCCCGCCTCGCGCGCGGCAAAGCCAATACGCGTTTCTCCGACTTCCTCGCGTACTGCTACCAGGCCGGCCCCGACGCCTTTGCCATCATCAGCCTGACCAGCATCCTGGTCGGCATGATCCTCGGCTACTTAGGCGCCGTGCAACTGCAGCAGTTCGGCGCGGAAATCTACGTCGCCAACCTCGTGGTCATCGGCATGCTGCGGGAGATGGGTGTGTTGATGACCGCTGTGGTGATGGCCGGCCGCACCGGCGCCGCCTATGCGGCGCAGCTCGGCACCATGCAGACCAACGAGGAGATCGACGCCGTCACCACCATGGGTATTTCGCCGGTCGAATTCCTCGTGCTGCCGCGCATGCTGGCGCTGATCGTCATCATGCCGCTGCTGACGGTGTACGCCAATTTCCTCGGCATCGTCGGCGGTGGCATCGTCGCCGGTGGCATGGGGATCACGCCGGCGCAGTACGTCATTCAGGGCCAGAGCGCACTGGCCTTCAGCCACGTCGCCGTGGGCCTGCTCAAAGCGCTGGTATTTGCCATTCTGATCGCCATTGCCGGCTGCCGTGCTGGCATCAACTCAGGCCGCAGTTCCGCCGCAGTGGGCGAGGCGGCGACCAACGCGGTAGTCACCGCGCTGGTCTACCTGATCGTCGCGGACGCGGGGATCAATATCATCTTCCAGCACTTGCGCCTATGAACGACACGACGACCGCGCCGGCGCATATCGAGATCCGCAACCTGACGATGGCCTACGGTGCCAACGTCATCCAGCGCGACCTCAATTTCAGTATCAACAAGGGCGATATCTTCGTCATCATGGGCGGCAGCGGCTGCGGCAAGAGCACGCTGCTGAAACACATGCTGGGGTTGATCCCCCCCAGCAGCGGTGACATCCTGTACGAGGGCGTCAATTTCTTTGCCGCAAGCGAGCGCGAGCGCGGCGCCATGCGCCAGCGCTGGGGTATCACCTACCAGTCCGGCGGGCTGTTCAGCGCGATGACGCTGGCCGAGAACATCACCCTGCCGCTGGAACTCTATACACAATTTACGCGCGCCCAGATCGCCGATATCGTGGCCTATAAACTCGCACTGGTCGGGCTGGCCGGCTTCCAGGATTACTATCCCTCGGAAATCAGTGGCGGCATGCGCAAGCGGGCCGCGCTGGCGCGGGCCATTGCGCTGGAGCCGGACACGCTGTTTTTCGATGAGCCCTCCGCGGGACTGGACCCGATCAGTTCACGCCTGCTCGATGAACTCATCGTGCAGATCAAGGAATCCATGGGCGCGACCGTGGTCATGGTCACACACGAACTGCCGAGCATTTTCGCGATCGCCAACAACTCGGTTTATCTGGACAATATCACGCGCACCATGATCGCCAGCGGCAATCCCGCCTACCTGCGCGAACACAGCACCGAACCCGTGGTGCGGCAGTTCCTGACCCGCAGTGCCGCAGCCGAGATCGAGGACAACAGGGATAACACGCTATGAGTGGCAAACCGCATACCGTCGCCCTCGGCGCCTTCATTATCGGCGCGAGCCTGATCGCACTGGCCACCCTCCTGTTCCTGGTGGGTTCCGGTTTCGGCCGGCGGGAAACCGTCGTCATGGCCTTCGACGGCTCGGTGAAGGGGCTCAATATCGGCGCGTCGCTGGCGCTGCGCGGTGTGAAAGTGGGCGAAGTGACCGACATCGAAGTCGTGCTGGAAGCCGACAACTCGAATGTCATCATGGTGGTCGAAGCGAGCTTCGACCCGGACAAGATTCGCCGCCGGGACATCCCGGACGACAAGCTCGCGGAAGAACTGATCGCGCGTGGATTGCGCGCCCAGCTCAACATCCAGAGCCTGTTGACCGGGCTGCTGTACATCGAGCTGGATTTCTTCCCGGCTAGCCCGCTGAACCTGGCGCAGATCGACTCCCCCTATCTGCAGCTTCCCACCACGCCCACCAACCTGCAGCGCATCATCAATACGCTGGAGGACATCGACCTCGGGCGCTTGAGCAATGACCTGACAGCCATCAGCAGCGGGATCCAGTCTTTGGTCAGCAGCGAGGAATTCCAGGGTCTGCCCGCCAACCTGACTGGCACACTGGATGCGGTGCGCGAACTCAGCACGCGCTTGAGCGAGCAACTGGCGAGCTCCGGACCGAAACTAGACGCCCTACTGAAAGAAACCGCCGTTACGGTAAACACCACCAACCAGAACCTGCCGAAGCTCGCTGCGCTGATCGAAGGCAACCTCAAGGTGCTGAACGAGGCGATCGCCACGTTCGAGAGCGGCATGCACAACGTCGACGGCCTGGTCGCGCCGGATTCGGCCACCGTGTACCAGCTGAACAGCGCGCTGCAGGAAATGACGCGCGCCGGCCGCTCCCTGCAGGCGCTGGCAAACACCCTCGAACAACAACCCGAGTCAGTGATCCGGGGCAAGCGCGGAGACGACAAATGAACATGGCACTCTGGTTACCGGCATGGGCACTGTTACTGGGCGGGTTGCTGTCCGGTTGTGGCAGCAGTCCGCCGAACAATGTCTATGTGTTGTCGGCGCAGGATTTTCCCGCACCGACCGGCACCACCCCTTCGATCGGCATCGGCCCGGTCGCGGTGCCGGAGTACCAGAATCGCAAGGACATGGTTATCAACCGCGATGGCAATGCACTGCAGGTGGCGAACCTCAACCAGTGGGGAGAGCCGCTGGATGCCGGGGTACAGCGCGTGCTGGTGCTCAACCTCGCGGGACTGCTGAACACGCAGGATGTGAGCGGCTTCCCCTGGCAGGCGCAGCGCGCGCCCGGGTACGGCGTGCGGGTCAACGTGTTGCAACTGGAAGCGGGAGAACAACAGGCGCTGCTGACGGCGGAGTGGCAGGTGTTCCGCCCGGCGGACGGCGCGCTGGTGCAGCGTCGCATCAGTCGGCTGCAGGCGCCGCTCTCAAGCGCTGCAACCCGCCCCGCGCAGGTCGCCAGCACCTACAGCGCACTGCTGTTGCAACTGAGCGAGGCCATCGCCGGGGCGATCAGCGCGGATCAGGCGCGGCCCGAAAATGCCGCTGCGTCAACGCCGCGGTAAACCGCCGCCACCGGTCGGAGGTCAGAACTGGTCCGGGCGCAGCATGGCATCCGAGCCACCATCGACGAAAAACACCGAACCACACAGGTACTTCGCCTCGTCGCTGAGCATGAAACGCATGACATTGGCGATGTCCGCCGGCTGGGCGTTGATACCCACCGGCACCATCTCGCCGAACTGTTTGATGGCCGGGCCGTAGTCCTTGTCGGCCATCACGCGTTCGGTGAGCGGCGTCATGGTGATTCCGGGCGCCACCGCGTTCATGCGCACCCCGCTGGCGGCATACTCCACCACATGGCGGCGCATCCACATCGTGATGGCGCGTTTGGAACCGCCGTAGGCAGTCTGTCCATCACGGGCCTCGACTGCGGAGCAGGCCGCGTCCTCGTCGCCGGCCAGGCAGGCCTGCACGAACGCATCGTCCGCGCCGATCATCGGCGCCGAGTTGGAGGACACGATCAGCACGCTGCCCTTCTTCTTCGCCACCAGGTCACGCAGGCCCGCGACCGTCGCCACCACGGCAAAGTAATTGACTCTGGCGATCAACGAGAACGGCTTGACCACCGGCGGCAGGCCGGCGCAGGGAATAAAGGCATCCAGCCCGTCGGGCGCCAGCTTGCGCACACCGTCTATCGCAGCCTGACGCCCCGCCGTTGTGGACAGGTCGGCGATCACGTCGCCCTCCTTGATGTCCACCGAGATTACCTTGTGTCCCGCAGCCTGCAGCTGCCGCTTCAGTTCCGCGCCGATACCCGTGGCGCCGCCGGTCATTGCATAGGTACGCATGGTCAGAAATCTCCTTCAGTGTGTGGTTTGACTTGATCCTTCCAGTTCACCCGGGCAAGCCGGGATTGCAATGACGTCACCCGTGTCGTGCATGGCCGACGCCTCCTTGTTGCGGGCGTTGCTCACCGCGCGCGGCAATCGCCAGAGCAGCAGCGGCATTTTCAGTGTACTGCGAAACAGCGGATCATCCGCTGCAATCGCCGCGCGGTTGTCCAGCCATCTCGCCTCCTCACCTGGTGCCAGCAACACCGGCATGCGCGAGTGCCAGGGTGTGAACGCCTCCGCTGCCGCCGTGGTCACCACCGTGCAGGACAGCAGCGGCGACTCGCCGCCCTCCCACACGTCCCATAACGCGGCCACCAACAACGCCTGCTGCTCGTTGGTGATCAGCCACGGCTGCTTCACGCCGTCTTCATTGCGCCACTCGATGAAGCTGCTCATCGGGATCGCGCCGCGCTGGCGCCGGAACGGCCCCTTGAAAGCAGCGCTTTTCGCCAGTGTCTCGCTGCGCGCATTGAACATGGAGTAGGCCTGGCTCACTTCCTTCGCCCATGACGGTGTGAGCCACCAGCGCGCATCATCCACCTGCGCACCGGACACGCCCTGCCGCACCAGCGAAATACTCTCCGTGGGCGCGACGTTCACGCGCTGCGGCAGCGACAGTTCGATGCCCAGGTCGCGCAGCAACTGCTGCAAGCCTGGGCTGTCGATGACATTGAAGCGGCCGCACATGGCTGCACTGTGCCCAAAAGCGGCGGGATCAGCAAGCGCCCTCTGGCACCGGTGCTACCCTTGCCTGTCATGCCCGTTACGGCTATATCTGTGGCGTATCAGCCCTGGACCCACGGCACGGGAGTATGCCCATGAAAAGATTCCTGACCTCCTCACGCATCGCGCCTTGCGCAGCGCCATCCGCCCTGCTCACCTGTCTCTGCGCCCTGCTCGCAGGCTGCGCCACCGCCAATCCGGATGCAGGGCAGCAGGCGGCCGCACCAACGGTGAGCCAATCCGCGCCGGCCTCCGATGCGGCGGGAGACGCCACAGGTTTTGCGTTCGCCGGCACTACCTGGCAGTTGGTGAAGATTCAGTCGATGGACGACAGCGTCTTCACGCCACGGGATCGTTCTCATTACACATTGACCTTCGTCGCCGACGGCAAGCTATTGCTGCGCGCCGACTGCAATCGCGGCGGGGGCACCTGGAGTTCACCGGGGCCAAGCCAGTTACAGTTCGGACCCATCGCCACCACCCGGATGAAGTGTGCGCCGGATTCACTCTCCGAGCGCTACCTCGCGCAGTTTGAATGGATTCGCTCCTATGTGATGCGGGACGGGCACCTGTTCCTGGCTACCATGGCGGACGGGGCGATTATTGAATTTGAACCCCTGCTCACGGACTGACGTAGACGCCGGTAGGCGCTAGTGCACGACGGCTGTTAGAATCCGGCCAAAGAAGAATGCGCAGGACCCTACCCATGTCACCCATTACTGCCGAGAATCGCGTCCGGCACCTCCCGGATTCACTGCTCCGCGCAGCGGGGCGGGCGTGTATCCACACGACGGTCAAAATTACTGGATGACGCAGAACGGGTTCCCCTGCCGCCTTTCGTTCTCTCCTGCTATTTCGTCGAATGCTTCAGCCGGTAACTGTCATTGCCGGTCTCCAGAATGTGGGAGTGATGGGTGAGCCGGTCCAGTAAGGCGGTGGTCATCTTTTCGTCACCGAACACCGATGATCATTCCACAAAGCTCAGGTTGGTGGTGATGATGATACTGGTGCGCTCGTACAGCTTGCTGATCAGGTGGAACAGCAAGGCGCCTCCCGCCTGGCTGAAGGGCACGTAACCAAGTTCGTCCAGTATCGGCTAATGACAATATTGCGTCGGCGCGGGTAGGCCTGAAGCGATAAGTCAAAGCTCCCCAGGAATTGGGTTCCAACTTGCTAACCAACGAAATGAGTCGGCTTGAACTGACTACAGCTTTCAGCCGATCCCCTATCGGCAGATGCCTCGTAAATACTTTACTTCCTACGCTGTTTTTCCCTGCAATAGGGAAAAATGTGCGCCTCTGATATATCAACTGCAACGAGATAAGTATAGTGTATGTGCATATATTCCCTATTTTCTACTCTTACAGCACTCGCGATATACCATGAAACCACTTTCTGGCATCGGCACCAAAGACCGGGAACGCCTCGCGGCAATCCTGCGCGCGGCAAAAGGCGCGATTTCCGTCGCGGACGCAACGACTACGCTGGGTCTATCCAGGCCCGTCACCGCCAAGTTGCTCGCCCGCTGGGCACACAAAGGCTGGCTTTCAAGAATCCGCCAGGGCTTGTACGTCCCGGTACCCCTGGAATCGAGGACGGCGGACGTTGCGCTGGAGGACCCTTGGATTATCGCGGACCAGATCTACCGCCCGTGTTATATCGCGGGCTGGAGCGCGGCCGAGCATTGGGACCTGACGGAGCAGATATTCCGCACCATCGTCGTGCTCACCACACAGCGCCCGCGCGAGCGGCGGCCAAACATCAGCGGTACGGATTTTCTGGTGCGCACCATCCCCGAACATGCGCGTTTTGGCCTGAAACCTGTCTGGCGTGGACGGGTGAAAGTGGATGTCTCGGACCCTTCCCGCACGGTGCTGGATATGTTGAACGATCCCCAACTGGGCGGCGGTATCCGCTCAACGGCGGACATGCTCGCCAACTATTTGAAATCAGAAGCGAAGCAACTGGCCCTGCTACTGGACTACGCGGATACACTGGGTAACGGCGCCGTCTTCAAGCGCCTTGGGTTTCTGCTCGAACGCCTGTCTCCCTCCGATGAGGAAGCGATTGCGCAGTGCCGGGAGAGGCTGAGCACAGGGAATGCCAAACTCGACCCGAAGCTCCCCGCCGACAACCTGATTACACGCTGGCGCCTGTGGGTGCCGTCGCAGTGGACAAAGGATTGAGCGCCAGAAATGCATTGTATTTTTTCAGCGTCTGTAACCACATCGATGCTGTTAATATCGCCACATAGAAGGCAACTTTTCAGGTTTTAGCCGCGGGCGAGGAATTTACTATGTTGTTGGATGATCTGCATAGTCACAAAACGACCATTGAAGCACTCGCGGAGCAACATGGCGCCCGCAGGATACGTGTTTACGGTTCAGTTGCCCGCCGCGAGGAGCGACCCGACAGCGATGTGGATTTTTTAGTGGAACTGCCTCGTGGTTACGATCTGTTCACTCAGCGTCTGCCGCTTGCACAAAAACTTTCCGAATTGCTGCAACGCAATGTTGAACTGGTACCGGAACACGAACTCAACCACCACATTCGGGAGCAGATTCTGCGAGAAGCAGTACAAATATGAGCAAGCCGTGGCAGCCGTATGCCCTGCATATACTGGATGCCATTTCCCGGATACGGCGTATCGAAGCTCGTGGCGACCTAACTCAGGATCAAGTGCTCTACGACGCCGCTCTGAGAAACTTGCAAACGCTTTCCGAAGCAACCCAGTTGCTGCCCGAGGAGAAAAAGTCCGCGTTTCCTGAAATTCCGTGGCGAGAGATCAGCGGATTTCGCAACATTCTCGTGCACAATTATTTGGGCACTATCGACCCTTTCACAATTGCCTCGGTCATCAAAAACCAATTACAGCCGCTTGAAGCGTGCATCAGCACCATGCTGCGAGAAGACGAAAATCGAAAATAGCCTTGCTCCGTCACATGATTCTCCATTGTTCACACAAATTCGCCTCGAAACTATCCAATGTCTCCGCATGCTCTACCTGGCCACGCTCGCGTGGCTTCGGCTGTTCGGATACGCAGATCAAGAGGCGGAACTGAGCTGAGGAATTGCGACAACAGGTGATGCGACGGTTTAAAGGTACCAAGCCGGAACTGTTAGGATAAGTATCCTGCGCTTCGTGCCACCACCCTTGCCCGCCTCCACCCCCGGTAGTACCCTGTGCCCCGTTTTTAGCGGGAGTTCCCTATGAGCGCAAAACCCCGGGTCGCCGCCCTCGACGGCTGGCACACCATGGACGCACAACCCCACCTGATCGGCACACAATGCGATGGCTGTGGCACATATTTCTTCCCCAGGCAGAGCGACTACTGCCGCAACCCCAATTGCGACAGCACCGATTTCAAAGAGGTGCAGTTGAGCCGCACCGGGCGCATCTGGAGCTACACCAACGCCTGCTACAAGCCGCCCGCGCCGTTCGTGGCGCAGGAACCCTTCGTCCCCTATGCGATTGCTGCCGTAGAGCTGGAGAAAGAAAAGATGGTGATCCTCGGACAGGTGGTCGAGGGCCTGACGGTGGCCGACCTGAAGGTGGGCATGGCGATGGAACTGGTGCTGGAAGCGCTGCACGAGACGGACACCGACATCAAGGTCACCTGGAAGTGGCAACCCCTGGCCTAGTAGCGGTCGACTGAATCCGGAGCACTGTTTTATGTCCAATGAAATCGCCATTCTCGGCGTCGGCATGCACCCCTGGGGCAAATGGGGCCACAACTTCGTACAGTACGGCGTGGCTGCGGCACGCGAAGCGCTGGCCGATGCCGGCATTCCGTGGCGCGATATCCGCTTCGTCTCCGGCGGCGCCACCATCCGCTGCGGCTATCCGGGATATGTGGCCGGCGCCACCTTTGCGCAGGCCCTCGGCTGGCAGGGCGCGGAGGTCAACACCTCCTACGCCGCCTGCGCCTCTGGCTCGCAGGCGCTGGCCGCAGCGCGCACCAAGATACTCGCCGGCGAATGCGACGTGGCGCTGGTGGTGGGCGCCGACACCACGCCCAAAGGTTTCCTCGCGCCGGCCGGCGGCTA
>CAYWWD010000118.1:0-9124 GCA_964461965.1 uncultured Halioglobus sp.
AACGGCGAGCGCACCGGCAACATGGACATCGTCACCATGGCGATGAACCTCTACAGCCAGGGTGTCGACCCCGAGTTGCACCTCAGTCATATGGACGAGATTCTCCAGACCGCCCGCGAGTGCACCCAGTTGCCGATACACCCGCGCCATCCCTACGCGGGCGAGCTGGTGTTCACCGCGTTTTCCGGCAGCCACCAGGACGCGATCAAGAAATGCCTCGCCAAACGCGACCAGAGCGCGCCGTGGGACGTGGCCTACCTGCCCATCGACCCGCGCGATATCGGCCGCTCCTACCAGGAGGTGATCCGCATCAACAGCCAGTCCGGCAAGGGCGGCATCGCGTTCGTGTTGCAGCGCGACTACGGCCTGGAATTGCCGCGCTGGCTGCAGATCGATTTCAGCGCGCCGGTGCAGGCCTACGCCGAGGAGCGCGAGACGGAAGTCGGCTCCGCCGAGGTGTACCAGTTGTTCCACGACACCTACTTCACCAACGATGGCCGCTGGACGCTCGGCAATTACCAGGTGACTCGCGAGGACGGCGTGGACCGGTTGCAGGCGCAGTTGCAGGAAGGCGCGGTGGAGCACAGCCTCACCGGTACTGGCAACGGTGTGGTGGCGGCCTTCGTCAACGCGATGCAGGCCTTCACTGGCCGGCAGATCGTGCTGGTGGAGTACAACGAACACGCGCTGAGCCACAGCGCGGACGCCGAGGCAATCTGCTATATACAGCTCAATATCGACGGTGAGCGCTATTGCGGTGTCGGGCGCAGCCCGGACATCATCCAGGCGTCGCTGGATGGCATCCTCGGCGCTATCAATCGCGCCGCCGGCCAGGCGCAGCACGCTGCCGCGTAAGGCCCCCGCCGCAATTTTTCCGGATTGGTGAGCCCGCGCACGTGGCGGAATGGCCACCCTGTGCGCGCTGCGGTATCGTGAGTCCACGGATTGGCAACATGATAAAGCAACAGCGCCACGCGACACCGGTCACGGGTCGGCGGCGCCGGGCATGGGCGGCAACCTGACGGCATCCAATGACACGCTGTGGCAGCGGCTGAAGCGGCACTTTACTGAGTCGTTTGCCGGCGAATTGTTGCTGCAGCGGCGCGAACAGGATAACGAGGCGCCCGATGAGCTGCGCGCGAAACGCCGGCGTCACGCCTACCGCTATGTCCTGCTGCTGCTGGCCGTAATCCTGCTGCCGATCGTCGCGCACAATATCTATATTCGCCAGTTGCTGCCGGCCTCGGGTGCGTTGCTGCTGCTGGGCATACTCATGGTCAACATCCTGCTGCTCAGCCTGAACCGGAACGCCTTCCTGCCACCATCGGTGGTGTTGTTACTGAGCATTGCCCTGGTGTTGTTGTCGCTCTACTACGGGCAGAATTACAACCTGTATCTGCTGTTTCCGCTGCTGGTGGCTCTGCCGGTGTTACTGCGAACGCGCTGGGCGGTATTCCTGGGCGTGCTCAGCGGCCTGCTGGTGGCGCCGGTGGTGCTCACCCAGTACGACCACACCACTGCTGCTGCGGTGGGGATCAGCATGGGCCTCACCTGGCTGGTAAGCGCCTGGCTGGTCTTCGCCATGACCGAACAATCGCGCCGCCTCCGGGGCATGGCGGTGACCGATGCGTTGACCGGCGCGTTCAATCGCCGCTACCTGGAGCTGCAGGCTGCCCGGTACCTGCGCGACTGGGACCGCTACCATCGCGCGGCCTCGCTGCTGTTGCTGGACATCGATCACTTCAAGCGCATCAACGACAAGTTCGGCCACGGTGTCGGCGATACGGTGCTGAAGCAGCTGGTAACCCTGCTGCAACAGCGGCTGCGCAAAGCGGATATCATCTGCCGCTTCGGCGGCGAGGAATTTGCGCTGTTGCTCAGCGAAGCTACCGCGCCGACGGCGCGGCATGTGGCTGAGGAACTGCGAGCCGCTGTGGAGCGCGCGGCCATTCTTCCCGAGGGCAGCCTGACTATCAGCGTGGGCGTATGCGCAGTGGCGCAGGCGCAGGATATGGAACACTGGTTCAAGCTCGCCGATGCGGCGCTGTACCAGGCCAAGCGCAACGGCCGCAACCGCGTGGAAATGGCGACGCCGCGCTCCGAGCCTGCGGTGTCCCTCGCCAAAACCCTGCCGCTCTGGCGTTGAAGCATGGGCCTGCGACTGCGCCGGAGGTACAGGGCTCTCCTGCTCGGCGGGATACTGCTGCTCGGCGCCTGCAGCAGCACCACGTTTGTCTACAACCGGCTGGATTTTCTTGTGCCCTGGTACGTGGACGATTACGCAGAACTCAACACGCAGCAGGAGTTGTACCTCGCGAATCTGCTGGCGCCCTTCCTCACCTGGCATCGCAGCCAGGAGTTGCCGGCGTATGTCGAGATCATCGCCGCGATCCAGGCCAGCCTGGACCAGCCGCAGACGCCCGCCGGTGTCGAGGCGACGTTCGCCCGCATGGAGGCTGCGTGGCTGCGGCTGGAAGACGCGGCGCTCACCTGGCTGCTGGATCTCGGCGCGCAGCTTTCCGCTGCTCAGATTGCAGGTTTCCTCGAAGTACTGCAGGAACAGCAGGCCGAGTTTGAGGAGGAGTTCGCGTCGCGCAGCGACGAGGAGTTCCGGGAGGACAGCTACGACAATCTCGCCGAGAGCGTGAAGGACTACCTCGGTGCGCTGTCCGCTGAGCAGCAGGCGCTGTTGCACGAGGCCAGCCGTCGCCTGCTGCGCTCGGATCGGGCGTGGCTTGCCGAGCGTGCGCTGTGGCTGCAGGAGTTGGCCGTATTGCTGAAACGCGAACCGCAGTGGCAGCAGCGGCTGCGTGATGCCGTGAGCCGGCGACGGGGAAACCCGTCACCTGACTACCTGCGCATTTACGAATACAACATGCGCGTCATCTACGAGCTGGTCGCAACGCTGCTTAACGGGCGCAGCGAAAAGCAGGACAGGTTCCTGCGCGACAAGCTCGATGCCTTGCACCGGGACCTGGAGACGCTGATTGCCGAGGGCAGGCCGCTTACCGCATCACCCTAGTGCCGCAGCCGACCCGCACCGGCTCACTGCTTGAGGTACATCGGCGCGCCGTCCGATTCGCGCCGACCGGTCCACAGGCCCGGGCCCGCCTGCCAGAACTGTCCCTGAATCAGGTCGCTACGGGTGGTCAGCAGCAACTGGTTGCCGCTCTGCACCCAGCGATCGACGTCAGCAAAACCCTCGGGGCAGCCGGTGGGAAGGTAGGCCTGCCAGCCGCCGTACCAGGCCGTGGTCTGGAGGGTGATCGTACAGGACCCTCCAGCGTTCAAACCGAGAATCCAGGTGCCGGGCAGATCCGGGTTCGGCGGCGCCACGCCGGCGTCCCCGGTGCGGGCTTGCGGCACCGTTGCGGGCCCGACGATAACCGCCGGGCCGACGCCCACCGACACGGAGCTGCCGCTACCGTGCGACGTGCTTTCACTGTGGCTGCTGGTGCTCTGCGGCGTAATGGTACCGGTCATCACCCCGGCGTTGCCGGACTGCTGCACCTGCACGTTGCTCGCGCCGCTGGAGAGGTTGTCCATCTCCCGCTGGGCGGGCGCGCTGATTGCGCTGTCGGTCTGTTTTATGTCATCGGCGATCGACTGGTCCATCTGCTGGATAGCGTCGGCGGGATCGGGGAATGATGCCGCGCCGCCAAAGTCATCGTCCTGCGCCATGCTGTGCGCACAGCACATCGTACCGGCAAGGGCGAAACTGATCATCGCAATCTTCGGTTGTTTCATGGAGTACGCTCCAACGTGGTTCGTTCAGGGTTGTGACAAGCCAGTGCGAAGATCCTGCAGGGCGCGGGTGCGCTGCCGGCTGAGTTCGGTGAGGCAGTTGTCGCGCAGCAGGGGCTGCAGGCTGCCACCGGCGGCGGCGCCGGCCTCAAACTCACACTGCGCTGTCCTGAAGGCGATCCAACCCTGCTCCGCCTTGCGCAGTGCATCGAGCCGCTCCCTGGGCAGCTGCTGGTGCAATTCTGCATACGCCGTATTGAGCGCGGCATCGGCTGTGGCCAGCTCCGCTGCCGCACACTGGTTCATGTCGGCCTGGGTGATGGCATTGCTGCAATCGGGCTGGGCTGCGGCCGGCATGAGCGGCAGCAGTGCGAGCATGAACAGGGCGAATCGCATGGTGCATCCTCTCTCACGGTGGTGCGGTTTTCAGGCCGGCAAGAAATGTGAGCAGGTCGCGTCGTTCCGCGTCGGTCAAGCCATCGAGCAGCCCGCCCGGCATGAGGGATTCCGATAGCCGCCGTCGCTGCACCAGATCCTTCTGGAAGTACGTGGTCCACAACTGCTCCTGCGGATCGAAGAGCTGGAGTGTTTCGGGTGTTTCGAAGCGCGACCAGCCGCGAAGGGTGGTGCCGTCGCGCGTAACGATCTCGCTGGCGGTAAATCCGTCGGCGATGGACTGCGAGGGTTTCTGGATCGCCTCCAGCAGCTGCCCGGGTGTCATTCTGTCCGCGATGTGCGTCAGGTCCGGTGCGGTAATCCCGCCTTTCTCATCGATGGAGTGGCATTCGGCACAGCGCGCGGCACCCCTGAAGACCGCCAGCCCCGGGTCGACGACCGAACCCGCACCAGCCGGTGTGGCCGCGCCCGGCGCCGCCGCGCCGGCGCTCGCGGCGTCCTGGTTTCGCTGCAGTGCGCGCACCTGGCTCACCAGGGCCGCGATCTGGCCGGGCGCATAATCAAACGCCGGCATGCCCCTGGCAGGGCGCCCTGTGCGGATCGTCTCCGCCACGCCGGCATCGGGAAGGCTCACCGCATGCGCACTCAACAGGCTGACGCCCATGGAGCCACCCAGGCCCGTTGCGCCATGGCAATGCTCGCAGGATTCCCGATACAGGGCTGCGCCATCCACCGCCGGGGCGGCAGCGGCACCGCCGGCAAACAGGAATGCGATTGCGCCAACCATCACCCGCCACGGCTTCATGCTAGTGGTTCTCCAGGCTGAACAGGTAATAGATCGCCTGTCGTCGTTGTGGCGCACGCCCGGAGGAGCCGTCGCCCATCCAGCTGAACCCCGAGGCCAGGCCGATGTATTGTTTATCGCCGATGCGAAAGGTGGTCGGCGGCGCGTTGACAGCGGTGCCGGTCTGAAACTGCCACAGGACCTCGCCGGTTTCATCATTGAAGGCGCGCAGGTAGCCATCGAAGGCGCCTCCGAACACCAGCCCACCTTTGGTGGCCAGTAACCCTCCCCAGTTTGGGCCCTGCGTATTGAAGGACCACCGGATTGTCCCCGTCCGCACGTCCATCGCCTCGATGGAGCCCTCCGCCGGTTCCTCATTCCAGAAGCCCATGCCGCTCAGCAACACCTTGCCGCGCCGGGGCTCTGAAGGTACCGGCACGTACGTTGCGCCCCGGACCATGTTCGGGATGTAGAGCAGGTGCGTTTGCGGGCTGTACGCTTTTGGCGGCCAGTTGGCGCCGCCGGGGGTGCCGGGAAAGACGGCGCGTTTCTCGGCGCTGGCCAGCTCCGGCTTGATCACGGGCTTACCCGTGGCATCGAGGTTTGCCCAGTTCACTTTGGTGTAAGGCGTGGCGCGCAGCAGTTTGCCGTTGGCTCTGTCCAGCACGTAGACGTAGCCGTTGCGATTGGCCTGCACCAGCGCTTTGACCGGACGGCCGTCAATGGTTTCATCGACCAGGATAGGTTCCGCGACGCCGTCCCAGTCGAAGAGGTCGTGTGGCGTGGCCTGGAAGTGCCAGACCAGCTTGCCGGTGTCCGGGTCGAGCGCGACGATGGAATTGGTATAGAGGTTGTCGCCTTTGCGCGCGTCCCCGTCATAGAACGGCGCCGGATTTCCGGTGCCCCAGTAAACGAGGTTGAGGTCAGGATCGTAAGTGCCGGTCAACCAGGCGGAGCCCGCTCCGGTCAGCATGGAATTTCCCGCCCAGGTTTCGCTGCCGGGCTCTCCCGGGCCAGGTACCACCCAGAAGCGCCAGAGCCGCTTGCCCGTGGTGGCATCAAAGGCGTCGATGAAGCCCCGCGTGCCGAAAGGCGCACCGGAAATGCCGACCAGGACCTTGCCGTCGACGATCAGCGGCGCACCGGTGACCCGGTAGCCGAGGCGCGAATCGTCGATGATCCTGTCCCACAGCAACAGGCCAGTGTCTGCATCGACACAGACCAGCCGCGCGTCTGCGGTGCCCATGTACAGGCGTTTGCCGAGCACCGCCGCGCCCCGGTTGGCGCTGCGGTTGGGGCCTGCGTTGAACGTCCACACCGGCTTGCCCGTCGCCGGGTCCAGCCGAATCAGTTCATTGCCCCCGACAGTGATATAGAGCCGATCGTCAAACACGATGGCGGTGGTCTCAAAGCCGGCCGGGTGCTTTTTGGCCTGGTACTGCCAGACCAGTTTCAATTTACCGACATTGTCGCGGTTGATCTGGGTATCCGGTGAGTAGCGCGTGCCATCGTAGCTTCTGGAGTAATGCAGCCACGGGCCGACCTCGTGCTGCGCGTTGAGTAGCGCCTCGTTGCTGATGCCCGTGAAAGGGACGTCGACCGGTGGCGTGGCCTGCGCCTGGGCATGGGACCGGGCGCCGCCGCTCAGCGCCAGCGCAAGCAGGACGGCGCACAGGCGAGCATGCACCGGGACAAGGGAGGCGGCGCGCGTCACAGTGAGAAAACTAGCGCGGCTGCGGCGCCGCTGCTGGAGTCGGATTCGGGCCGGGTTTCGCGGCCGCCTGCCCACCGCCATTCAGCTGCTGGTATTGATTCTTGAGCATGTCCGCCAGTCGATCCAGGCCGACGGAATACTCGTGATTCTTGTCGAGCTGCACGACTTTGGCGATGGCGCGCGTCAGCGTCTTGTCGACCGACTCCTGGGAGATGTCCACCAGGTAGCGTGTCTTCGGCGTTGCGCTTGCCAGCGCAGCCTCGACGGCCTTGGCCACCTTGATCGGATCGCCGCCGCCCCAGGGTGAGAAGTTACCCGGCTCCACAATGCTCACGCGGACCCCGGATTTATTCATTTCCTGCTGCAGGGCATCGGTAAAGGCCTCCAGCGCGAACTTGGTCATGGAGTACGCGCCGTACGTTGGCACAGCCACGATGCCGCCTTTTGAACCGATCGTAACCACGCGGCCTTTCTGTTCCACGAGCAGGGGCGCGAATGCCTTGGTCACGCGGTACGGCCCGTAGACGTTGACCTGCATCATCGCATCAAAGTCCTCGTCGCTGATTTCGACCAGCGGGCCGGTGAGCGTAATCCCCGCGTTATTCACGAGGCCATAGAGGCCGCGCCCGGATGCCTTGATGGTTTCGACCGCCGCCTCGATCTGGTCGGGCTTGGTCACGTCCAGGCGCACCGCCTGCACATTCTTCATGGTGTCGAGGCGTTTCATATCCTCGTCCTTGCGGGCGCCTGCAAAGACAAAATAACCCGCACCACTTAAGTGCTCGGTAATTTTCAAGCCAATCCCGCGCGTGGCACCGGTGACCAGCACGGCCTTCTGGCCGGGCGCTGCCGCCGCGCCGGCGGTGCCGGGTGCTGCTGAGGAAAGTGCCGAAAAATGTGCCGCTGTCGCGATCAGGATCAGTGCCAACCACTTTTTCATGTCGTCCTACCCTCTTGAAAGGAAGCTGTTATTGATTTTAGTACTTCGGCAGTGGCGCCCCACTACTCCAGTAGTGACAAATCCCGCACCGCGCCCTTGTCCGCACTCGTCACCATCTTCGCATACACCTTCAGCGCGGGCGTCACTCTGCGCGGGCGCGCCTCGCGCGGTTTCCAGGCTTTCTCGCCGCGCGCGTCCATGTCCGCGCGCCGGCGTGCGAGTTCCGCGTCGGACAGCTTGACGTTGATCGTGCGGTTGGGGATGTCGATCTCGATGATGTCGCCGTCTTCCACCAGGCCGATGGCGCCGCCGGATGCGGCTTCCGGCGAGGCGTGACCGATGGACAATCCCGACGTGCCGCCGGAAAAGCGCCCGTCGGTGAGCAGCGCGCAGGCTTTGCCCAGGCCTTTGGATTTGATGTAGCTGGTCGGGTAGAGCATTTCCTGCATGCCCGGCCCGCCGCGCGGCCCTTCGTAGCGCACCACCACCACGTCGCCCGCTTTCACGCGGTCGTGCAGGATGTCGTCCACCGCGGCGTCCTGGCTCTCACACACGTGCGCGGGGCCGGAGAATTTCAGGATGGAGTCGTCCACGCCGGCCGTTTTCACCACGCAGCCGTCCAGCGCGATATTGCCGTGCAGGATGGCGAGGCCGCCTTCGGTGGAGAACGCGTGCTCCAGCGCGCGGATGCAGCCGCCCTCCCGGTCGTCATCGAGGCTCGGCCAGCGCGTGGACTGACTGAACGCGGTCTGGGTGGGGATACCTGCGGGCCCGGCGCTGTAGAATTTCCGTACCGCGGCGTCCTGTGTGCGCACGATGTCCCACTGATCCAGCGCCGCGCCCAGCGTAGCGCTGTGCACCGTCGGTACAGTTGTGTGCAACAGGCCGGCGCGATCCAGTTCACCGAGTATGCCCATGATGCCGCCCGCGCGGTGCACATCTTCCATGTGGTACTTGGGCGTGCTGGGTGCGACCTTGCACAACTGCGGCACCTTGCGCGACAGGCGATCGATGTCCGCCAGCGTGAAATTGAGCTCGGCTTCCTGCGCGGCCGCCAGTATGTGCAGGATGGTGTTGGTCGATCCGCCCATGGCGATATCCAGGCTCATCGCGTTTTCGAAGGCCTGCAGATTGGCGATTCTGCGCGGCAGTACGGACTCGTCCTCCTGCTCGTAATAGCGCTTGCACAGCTCCACGATCAGGCGGCCGGCGCGCAGGAACAGCTGCTCGCGGTCGGTGTGCGTGGCCAGCGTGGAGCCATTGCCGGGCAGCGACAGTCCCAGCGCTTCGGTCAGGCAGTTCATGGAGTTGGCGGTGAACATGCCGGAGCAGGAGCCGCAGGTGGGGCAGGCGGAGCGTTCGTACTCGGCCACTTTTTCATCGGACGCTCCGTCATCCGCAGCGATCACCATGGCGTCGATCAGGTCCAGCTTGTGCTCGGACAATTTGGTTTTGCCCGCTTCCATCGGCCCGCCGGAGACGAACACGGTGGGAATGTTGAGGCGCATGGTGGCGTTCAGCATGCCGGGAGTGATCTTGTCGCAGT
>CAYWWD010000119.1:0-9119 GCA_964461965.1 uncultured Halioglobus sp.
GACGAGGGCAAGCGCTGCGCCGAAACGCTGTTCTTCGATTACTACCGGCAGCACAGCCTGCGCATCAAGGTTGCGCGGATATTCAATACCTACGGGCCGCACATGCACCCCAATGACGGTCGGGTCGTGTCGAATTTCATCATGCAGGCGCTGCGCGGCGAGCCGATCACCATTTTTGGCGACGGCTCCCAGACCCGCTCCTTCTGTTATGTGGACGATCTTATCGAAGCACTGCTCCGGCTGATGGACACCGGGGATGACGTGACTGGACCATTGAACCTCGGTAATCCCAACGAATTCACGATTCGTGAACTCGCCGAGAAAGTCATCGCGCTCACCGGCGCGAAGTCCACTCTGGTGTCGCGTCCCCTGCCCAGCGACGACCCCCTGCAGCGCCAGCCGGATATCAGCGCCGCGAAAGCACTGTTGCAGTGGGCGCCGGCCATCCAGTTGGAGGAGGGATTGCGGCATACGATCCGGTATTTCGAGGGCATGCTGTAACGGTGTCGGCGGAGGGCCTGTTGCATTGCTGACACTCCAGATTCTCGTTGCAGCCCTGGTTATTGCGCGTCTTGCGGTCAGTATTGGCGCTGGCCTCGGCCTGCTGGATAAGCCCGATGCGCGCAAGCGACACCTTGGGGATGTCCCTCTCACCGGTGGCATTGCGATATTTGCCACCTTTTTATTCGGCGTCTTCGCGCTCGGTATTGCGCCCTACACACCTCCGCTGCTGGTGATTGCCTGTGCACTGTGCGCGGTCGGCGTGTTCGACGACGTGCGACACATTCGTGCCAGCGTACGTCTGCTTATCGAGTACATGGCCGGCGTGTTGCTGGCAACCTACGGTGCTATCGCCATTGCCAACGTCGGCAACCTGCTGGCGATGGGCCCCATCCCGCTGCTGGCGCTCACCGTACCGCTCACCGCCCTCTCGGTGGCAGGTCTCAGCAATGCCTACAACATGATCGACGGCATCGACGGCCTCGCCGCCAGTATGCTTGCGGTGCCACTGCTGGTGTTATACCTGCTCGCAGTGCAGGCCGGCCATGCGCGGGCCGACATGCTGCTGCTGCTGCTGGTGCCGCTCGCAGTCTTCCTCCTGTTCAACCTCGGTCCCAATAACCGCTGGCTTCCCAGGATGTTTCTCGGTGAGGCAGGCAGCGTGACGCTGGGCTTTCTGGTCACAGCCTCCCTGGTCTACTTTTCGCAGGGGGAACCGGCGTTGATCCGACCTGTGACCGCGCTGTGGCTGGTCACCGTGCCGCTGATGGATATGCTGGCTACCATGCTGCGACGCTACCGTCGCGGCCGTGATCTGATGCGGGCCGATCGCTCACATCTGCACCACACACTGATGGACTTGGGACTGGGCAAACGGCAGACGCTCGCCTGCATAGTTGTGTACGCGGCTGCCTGTGCCCTGGTTGGACTGGCGCTGCAGGCTGTTCCCGAGTACTTGAGCTTGCTCTGCTATTTCCTCCTCTTCTGCGCCCACTGCCTGTTTGTGATCAGGTCTGATGTGCTGCGTGGTGATTTCGCCGATTGACCGGCCGTCCGCATCGCGCCGGGTTTGGCGAAAACTGTGACCAGGCCGCCACTATTGTCGCGTGGCGCCGGTATGGCTGTGCTAAGCTCGACAGAGAATATAAGCAGGTCAATGGCCTCGCAGTTGCAGGTGGACTCAGCCCCGGTTGACGCCGACAGTTGTCATCGCGGGGGTTGGTCGCCTGTGCCAGTTACGGGAGCACTCCGTGGACGACACTTTCCTCGCCGAGCGTTTCTGCACCCTGTGGCAGCACTGTGCGGGTGTCGATGCAGCGCAGGTGTGGCAGGGCCTGCGTCGGCACTATCAGGAGCCACATCGCCACTACCATACGCTGGCGCACCTGCGCCACTGCCTGCGCGAGCTGGATCTCGCCGGTGACCGCATCACCGAGCGCAGTGCAACTGAAATGGCGATCTGGTTTCACGACAGCGTTTATCGCTACGGGGCGCGGGATAACGAAATCCTGAGTGCCGCTTACTTCCGGCAAGTGGCGGCCGACACGATGCCCGCCGAATTCATCGCGCGTGTGAGTGAATTCATCCTTGCCACGCAGCATACCAGCGCGGCGCGGGATACGTCCGTAGCCTACGTAGTGGATATCGATCTCTCGGGATTCGGTCTGCCGTGGGATACCTATCTGGCAGATTCAATCGCGCTGCGCCACGAAGCGTCCGGCGTCAGTGATACGCAGTATTATCCAGAAAAACTACAGTTCCTGGATAAACTTCGTCGCTGGCCCAGCCTGTTCCAGACGGCTTATTTCAGGCATCGGCTGGAGTTCGGTGCACAGTTGAATATCGCGCGTTACTCGACCGAGCTGCAGCGCCAGGGGTTTGGTGGCGACACACTCCGCGTTTCGTGCGCGCAGGGGTTGCAGGAAACCGTCGCCTGAGTGCTGTCTGTCACTTCTGTGTTAGCACGATGGTGGTGGAGAGCATACCGCTGGTGATTCTCTTGTAGTGCAGGGAAACCAGTGCATCGTCCGGATAATCGGCCTTGAGACTGGAAAACAGTTCCCTGGCGTAGGGGTTCGCGCGCGCCAGGTGCTCATAAGCCTCCTGATAGCGGGTCGCCAGCGGCGTGCTGGCCTGCGCTTCCGACATCGGTTCGAACGCTTCGATCAACTCTGTCTTGCCCTTCAGGATCAGCGCGCCGATCGGCCGGAAGAAATGGTTCGGACACTGCGCCACCGTCGCGCCGGAAACACAGATAGCTGTGCCGAGATATTTGTTGACGGACTCCATGCGCGCAGCGGTATTGATGGCGTCACCGTGTGCCGTATAGTCAAAGCGTTCGCTGCCGCCGAAGTTGCCTACGATGGCGCGACCGGTGTTGATCCCGATCCGGGTGTTGCCGAAGTCCAGGCCACGCGCACGCATTTTTGCAACAAATTCCCTGCTGATGCGATCCATCGCCAGGGCACTTTTGACGGCGCGCTCCGCATGGTCCGGCTGGTCCAGTGGGGCGTTGAAGATGCCGACCACGGCGTCGCCGACAATCTTGTCTATGGTCCCGCCGTGCTCCATCACCGCGCGGCACATCGCGTCGAGGTATTCATTCAACACCGAAACCAGCAGCTCAGGGCTCGCGTGCTCTGTAAACGAGGTGAATTCCGCAATGTCGGAGAACAGGAAGGACATCACCCGGGATTCACCGTTCAGGCTGAGTCGCTTTGGGTTGGCCACCAATTGGTCCACCAGGGCGGGCGCCATGTAGGAGCTGAACGCCTTGCGCACCTGCTGCTTCTGTCGCGCCTCGCTGAAGTATCCGAGCAGGATGTTCATCAGGATGATCGCGACGACGGTGAACAGGGACATCACCGGCGAGAGTGCCAGATGAGCCTGTGTCCACAGCCAGACATTGCCACCGATGACGACTGCGATGAAGCCGATTGCGAACAGCGTGATGGTGACTGCGCCAAAGGCGGGGCACAGGAAGCTGAGAATGATGCCGCACAGCGCGATGGCGAGCGCATTGGCGGCATTCGCCCAGTCCGGCACGCGGGGAAACGGCGCGCCGGAGAGAATTCGCTCCAGCACCGTGGCGTGAATTTCTACGCCGGGAAAGGTGGGGCCGGTGGGTGTGCTTACGAGGTCTGACAGCGCCAGCGCGGATGAGCCTACCAGAACTGCGGCGTTGTTGAGTTGCGTGAGTTTCTCCGGTGCCGCGGCGTGCAGCACTCGGGTGGCGGAGATGTGCGGTATGCCACCGCGTTTGCCGGTGTAGGGAATGAGCACCCTGCCGTACTGGTCGGTCGGTATCACCGTGCGATCCAGCCACAGCCCGGTCACCCGTTCGGTAGCGCCTGCGTGCGCGGTTTCGATCTTGAAGCGCAGCGCATTGGTCTGGCGGCGCGCCATTGCCAGGGACAATGACGGGTAGATCATGTCGCCGTGCCCCAGGATGAGCGGTGTGCTGCGCAGAACGCCATCCGCGTCCATGGTGGTATTGAGAAAGCCGCCATAGCCCGCCGCTTTCTGCAGCAACGAAAGATTGCCGGTGAAACTGGACATCATCGGTACAGTGAGTCGGCCGCGCTGCGCCGGTGCGAGCATATACCACGGCGCGGGAAGGGCGCCGACCGATGGCTCGTCGGTGGCGTGCAGCAGGAAACCGAGCACGGTGTTCTGGCCAGTGAGCAGTTTTGAGAATGCCTGGTCCCGATCCATGTCGGCGATCATTTTTTCCAGGTAGTCGATATGTTCCCTGTGTCCCGCGGCCGACGCGGCGTCGATCAGTTCCCTGGCGACGTTGCGCTCGGTTTCCGCGAATGCCACATCGAACCCGATAGTGCGCACGCCCGCCCGCTTCAGCGCAGTGACCAGCGCGCCCATTTTCTGCCGGCTCCAGGGCCAGCGGCCCTCGGCCCTGAGACTGGCTTCGTCGATGTCGATGATAAGCACCGGCGTCGAGGGTGCGGGGCGGCGCGCGGGGAGGGTCAGGTTCAGGCGCAGGTCGTAGGCGAGATAATCAAGCCGGTTGATGAGGGTGCGGTGCGCATCGGCGCCGGAGAGTTGCAGCCACAACGCAAGCACTGTGAGCGCAATACCGAGTACGATGCGCAACCGATTGTCGACCAGGTACCGCTTCATCTACGGGATTCTTGCATTGGCTGCCCGCGGGTGTGGGCTGCTATTCGGGACTGGGAGGATTGCCGCCGGGCGGAACTTCATTATTGATGGGTGGCTCGTCGGCCTGTGGCCGATTTGCCCGTCCGGCAGGAGGCACAGGCGTTGCCGCCTCGGTAAACGTCTGGGTGTTCTCGGGGTTCAGCAAAACAGAGACGGCAAGCGCAGCCTTTATTGCGTCGGGGCGCAGGGCCGCGATCCTGGCGAGTGTCCTGGCCACGGTAGACTCGTCGATACAGAGATGCCCGGCGTTGTTGATCAGTACCGCCATGACCATTATCAGTTCGCCCCTGGTGAGAGCCGCCAGCTGAGCATCGATGTCGATCGACGTTTTTGCGTCGACCTCGGGGTTCGCGGCAGTGCGTACCGGGTAGCTACCTCGACTGCAACCTTCGTCCGTCGGTGCCCGCGCTGCTGCATCCGGAGCGGCGGCGGCAATGGCGCGCACCACATCGTTTATCCTGTCAGGTGTCGTCGAGGGCGCGACTACCGTCTTGCCGTCGCCGGGATCGGTGCGCGCCGCCTGGCCGGGCGGCACCGCAACCGTGGATGGATTGCCGGTGTCGTTTTTGCGCGTGACCGTGGCGGTCCCGATCCTGGCCTCGACGCTGGCCTGGCTTCCAGCCACTGCGATACCGGTGAAACTCCCGCGCACGCCGATGGTGGAGTCGCCCGCTGTAAAACCGATGTTGTCGGGATTCTCTTTCGCAATCAGGCCGCTGACATACCGCAGCGTGCCCTCGATAATGCTGATGTCGCTGCGGTTTTCCTGCGGCGCCCTGGGGTTAAAGTTGAAATCGCTGAGGCGGATGCGAGCGCCGCTCTCCAGGTCCAGCACACTGTTGTCGGCCAGCACGATGCGGACGGAGGCGCCAGGTGCCGTCACGATGGTATCGCTCTGGTGCAGTTCGATCGTGCGGGTTACCGGTTTGCCGTTGACGCGAACATCGCCGGAAAAATCGAGGATGCGGCCGTCCGCGGACCAGGCCATAGGCGCGGCGGCCAGAATGAGCAGAAGGATTAAAGCTCTGGGCAGTGAATGCACTGTTTACTGCGCCGGTTTCGGATCGACTGAAATGCTTATATACGAGCCGCGCACGCCGATGGTGGAGTTGCCTGCGGTAAAACTGATGTTCTCCGGATCGTCTTTCGCGATACGGCCGCTGACGTAGCGCAGCGTACCGGAGAGTACATTGACTTTGCTGGTATTGGCGCTCGGCTCGTCGGGATTGAAGCTGTAATCACTGAGCTGGATCTCCGACCCGCCATCGACATCGAGCACGCTGTTGTCGGACAACACGACCCTGACCGACGCGCCGGGCGCGGTGGTGATAGTGTCTTCGCGATTCAACACCGTATCAGCCGCCACCGGCTTGCCGTTGACTTTCACATCGCCTTCGAAGCTGAGTATACGACCGTCGTCCGGCCACGCGCTGACGCTCGACATAAGCAGTACCACGGGCAACACACGCCAGGCGAGGACAGACCGCATGCAGGAAAACCTGTCAGGGAAACAACTGGCAACAAATATAGGCTTACTGTTTGGTCAATGCAAGAAAGGCGTCGCGCTCGCGCACGACATCAGTTGCGTTCGCCGAGGCTGCAACCCAGGCGAATGCCAGCAGTACGACAAACCAGAGGCTGTTGGCCGGAATGTGCAGATTGAAATCGGCGACGCCGTGGATGAGGAGGCTGGTGATCCCCATCATGCTGGCAAACCCGAGCCCCTGGTGCACGCGCGAGAGACGTCGACGTTGTGCAACCACTGCCTGCCAGAAGCTGGTGACTACCGCTGTGGCGAGCAGGGCGAAACCGATGAAGCCGAAGCCACTGCCGATTTCCAGATAGTCATTCTCGGGATGGCGGTAGTAGAGCGAATCGGGGCGCATGTACCCGCCGTGGACATATGCCTTAAAAAAAGTGTCCGCGCCGGTGCCGGTCCAGAAGTGATCCTGCCACATTACGAGAGTGTCGCGCGCGACCTCGTCGCGTTTCTCGGTGTCGAGCGTCGTATTGCGCAGTCGCTCGACCACTTCGTCTACACCGAACCAATTGCCCACGATAAGCATGTCGACGAGCAGCAGGCTGGCAAGGAAAATCACTGCGTTGCGCGTCAGTCGCCGTTGCAGCGCCAGGCCCAGCACGCCGCACAGCAGCAGGCTGGAAAAAAACGCCGTGTTGCCCATGCGCGAACGCGTGAGCACCAGCGCCACCACCATCACTACCAGGTACAGCCGCAACCGGAACTTGCCGCTCAACAGCGCATCGATGGAGCGGTGCATGAATTCTCGCCAGCTCGCTGCACGCTGGCTGCGCAACTGGGACAGCAGCAGGCCGATACCGATCGCCAGGTTCATCTCCAGAAAACCCGCGAGGTGATTGCGGTTGACGAAGGTGCCAGTGGCGCGTGTGCGGGCGAAGGTTTTGTCGAGCAGCGCGACGTGTTCCAGATCGCTCAGCATGGCGAAACTGGCGAAGAACGCCTGGAAAACACCGCATGCGACCATGAGTCCTGCAATCCTGAGGATGCGCTCCCGCGAATCGACCAGCAGCAGCACAAGGAAAAATGCCGCCACCAGCGACACACCGAGCAACAACGCCATCTGTGTCGATGCAGGATCGACCGAGATACCAGCGGCGAGTTGCACACCGACCCAGAGCTGTACTGCAACGAGAGCGACCAGCGCGGGCCAGGCGTTGCGCAACGCGCGTGTCAGCCGTGTATGTCGCTGCCACAGCAGTGCTGCCGCCCACGCCGCCCCGGCCAGCAACAGCCCTGCCAGCAGGCGAGTCGACCAGTCGCGGTTGCTGCCCAGCGGCAGCGGCGCCCAGGCCAGCACCGCCAGGAAATAGTAAAACAGGGCTGTGTTGCCCCAGTGGTAACGCACAGTGTGTTCCCGGCCCGGTAATAATTTACGCCGGTACACGCTATCATAAGATTCGCTTTACGCTAGAATGGCTTCGCTTGTCGTCTGCTGTGCTGCAGTGCTGCAGTGCGTTCCGCGGGCGTTGAGCAGGGGAGGCTTCCCACCATCTCTGGCAGTGGAGGTGTTTGTCGTAACGGGGCTGCGTCTTCGGGAACCTAGGGCTGGGACACAAAACGTGAAAAGAACACCTCCCATCCGCGGCATTGACGGCGGCAAAAAAGTGACAGCCTCGCTGCTCGCGCTTGCCTCCTGTGCAGGTATGTCAGGCCATGGCGCAGCGGTACTTGCCGCTGCCGATCCAAAAGGCCCTGCGGTGATCCAGGCCGGCCCCGTGGCCATCACGCCCATCGCCGGGTTCGAGACCAAGTACCGCGACAACATCTATCTGCAGGAACACGACACAACGTCCAGCTGGATCTACCTCGCGCGTCCGGCGGTCGACGCCTTGCTGCAGGATCGCAATAATCGCTACCGATTGGCTTACAAGGGCGAGGCCGGCTGGTACGAGGAGGACAGCCAGAACGACCGCAACGATTATTTCGACAACACATTTATGGGTGACACGCATCTGGAGTTTTCCGAGCGCCTGATTGCAGAGGGCTATGCGCGCTGGGCGGCACTGCACGAGGACCGTGGCACCGGTCTGTCGGAAGGTATGGTCGGCCGGGTCATTCCCGAGCCCATCGAGTACGACCAGGGCGACGTCGGCGGCTCGTTGCAGTTTGGCTCCGATGCGGGTGTCGGGCGCGTGGTGCTGCAGGCCGGCTACATGGAGCGCGAGTACCAGAATTTCAAGGCGCTCACACGGCCGCGCGACCGCGACGAGACCACGCTGACCGGCACGTTTTATTACGCCGTGTTCCCCAAAACGGATGCGCTGTTCGAGCTGGCACACAAGGATATCCACTACCCGACCCCGTTCACCACCGCCCCGCCGCTGGACAGCCAGGAGAATTATGCAACGCTGGGTGCACAGTGGGAGATTTCGCCCCACCTCACCAGCAGCGCAAGGGCCGGTTATGTCGACAAGAGCTTCGACAATGCGCAGCGCAAGGACTGGGATGGCATCGGCTGGCAGTTGGAGTTATTTATGCAGCCCCGCGACCAGGACAGGGTCGTGGTGCGCAGTAAGCGAGCACCGGAAGAAACCACCCTGCAGGGCGATTTTATCAAGCGTGAAAATCTTGAGGCGCTGTGGACGCATGACTGGAATGACCGCGTTTACACCGAACTCGGTAGCGTGCTCGGCCGGGATACCTACGAGCAGTCCACCAACGATCGGGAAGACGATATTTTCAATGCGTCATTCCGGGTCGGTTACGAGTTTCGCCGCTGGGCCAATGTTTACACCGGCTACAGTTATGACGACAAGGATTCAAACGTCGAAAACTTCAGCTACACCGACAATGTGTTCAACGTCGGTGTGGAATTAAGTCTGTAGGGACACAGTTCACGGTTGTCACCGCGTGCCCTGCTACTGGTTAGGCGCGGGCGCGCCTGGTGCGCTGCCGCCCGGCG
>CAYWWD010000120.1:0-8992 GCA_964461965.1 uncultured Halioglobus sp.
GACGACGTCGACATCCGCGACTGGAAGGAAGTGGTCTGGGCGATGACGACGCGGATGGACCCGCAGCGGGATTCAGTCTTTATCGAAAACACGCCGATAGACTACCTGGACTTCGCGTCTCCCGTCTCCGGCCTCGGCTCCAAGGTCGGATTCGACGCCACCCACAAGTGGCCTGCGGAAACCCGCCGCGAATGGGGCCGCCCCATCGCCATGGACCCGGCGGTAAAACAGCGTGTGGACGAGATGTGGGAATCGCTCGGCATCGCACTGCCGCGCACCTGAACCGCCGCCAGGACGCTCCTGACGGCGCTCAAAATTTGGCCAGCAACAGGGCGTCCGGCACGAGTTTGTCCGGCATGGGAAGTGCCGGCAGCGCATCCTCGCGCAACAACAATCCTTCGCGGAAATACGCGGCGGCGGCACCGGGTTCGCCCAGGCTGGTCAGCAGGCGGCCGAGTTCGGCGCACACTTCGGCATTGCGCTCCAGGCGGTAGCTGCTTTCGAAATAGTCACGGGCTTTGCCCCACAGCTTCGTGCGCATAGACAAGCGCCCCAGGCACAGCAGCAACGGGGCGTCCGCGGAGTGGCCTGCCAGCAGCACCTCCGCGCGCGCGAGTTGGCGCGACGCATCGCCGCTCTGCACGAGACCCAGTTGCCGCACCAGTGCACCCTGCCAGTCGCTGCGCAATGTGCGTAACAGGACCTCTTCCGCCGAATCATGCTCGCCGAGGCGCATCAGGCTGCCGGCGTATGCGTGGACAAGCGCCGCGTCCTGTTGCAGTGGCTTGGGTACTTTCTGCCAGCTCACACGCAGCTGTTCAAGGCTGTCATCGGCGCTTGCCAAGCGCTTTTCATGCACCTCCCGCTCCAGGCGGTCGAGTTCGTCGCTGCCGGACAGTTTGTGCTTGCGCAGCAGCGGCAACAGTTCGAGCAACTTGTCCCAATCCTGAAGCCCCAGATACGCCTGGCGCAGCAGGTTCAACACATGCGGGTGGCGGTTGAACTTGCGCGTGGAGTGATCGAGCACCGCAATCACCTGGTCGAACTCCCCGGCCTGCAATTTCACTTCCGCCAGTGCAATCCTGACGGCCATGCCGGCGCCCGGCTCGGCCTCGCCGGCGGCGCGCAGGTACTCGTCGACTTTCCCGGCATCCTTCAGTTGCGCACTGGCGTGCGCGGCCAACAGGTAATTCATCAGAGGGGCCTCATTGAACTCTGCCCCGCGCACCAGTTGCCGGCGCGCGGTAAGCCAATTGCCCTCGGTGAAACTGATCAGGCCGCGAGTGCTGAGGCGCTGGGCGTTCCGCAGCTTGCGCGCATCCAGCCAGGAAAACAGGCTGCCGCGCCCCCCGACCACGCGATACACCAGTCGCAGCAGCAGGAAGATCAGCAGAACCACCAGCAGGAGCAGCAGCAGGCCCACCCACAGGCTGGACTCCAGCGTGTAATTGCCGTAGGCCACCAGCACATAGCCCGGGTCGGTCTCGATGACCGCGACGATACCGACGCCCACCAGCAGGGCAACAAGCGCTGTGGCAAACAATCTGCGCACGGTTACGGCGTACCCATGGTCTGCAGGCGCTGTGCGATGGCGTCATCGAGCGCCTGCTGGGAACGGGAGATATCCGGCTGCGGAATTTCAATCGTGAGCGTCGCCAGTTGGGCAATCTCTGCGGTGATGGCGGAAGCCGCGGCATCGGCATCCCGGAACTGCGCCACCCAGTGCTGCGCGCGCTCCAGACTGGCGGCGTACAGAGTCTGGTTACCCGACAGCAGGGCAACCTGCGCCTGCTCCAGCAACATGCGCAGGTTCTGGCGCACGATGCCCTCCCACTGCGGGTCCATCAAAGCCTGCATCGGCACATCCCGGCGGCGGATGATGACGTAATCCGACAAGCGCTTGAATGCTGCCTTGATACCCTCGCGCAGGCGACCCTCCCAGCTTCCAGCAACCGTCGGCTCCGCCTGCGGTGCCGGCTCCGGAAACTGGAAGATCACCAGACTATCGGCCTGTTCGATCAACGCCTCGAGGCGCAGGTAAATCCCCTCCACGTCGACCTTTTCCACCGCGCGCAGGGCCGCTACATCCGCCGCGAGCGCCGCACGCACCGGGTGCAGGTTGGGATCGTCGAGTTCCCGCAGCACGCCGTCGGCGCTGTTGAGCAACGCTTGCGCGGCTACCGGATCGCCGGCCATCACCAGGCGCTGGTTGGCCAGCCGCAACAGGTGTCCGGCCTCTGCCAGCAGCCAGCCGTGTCGATCGCTGGGGCTGAAGCGCGACAGCGCTTTCTGCTGCCCCTCCAGCTGCGTCCTGATTTCCTCCAGCGATTGCGTGAGCGTGGCGTTCTGCTCCTGCATGTGTTCTGTGAGCGTGTCCATCCCGGAACGCAGGTCGCGCTGCAGACGGTCGCCCATTTGGCTGAGGCTCACCTGTTCCTCTCGCGTAACGGTTTCCAGTTCCGTGAGCCGTTGCTGCAGGGCAGCAGTCCTGATCTGCCCTTCGCGCGCGATCCAGGCGGTAGCGGCAGCCAGCGCGATCAGCAGGAGGAAAGAGAACCAGGTGATACCGGAGGAAAAACCGCGCCGCGCGGGATGCGCGGCGACGCCGGGCGCGGCCTGAGCAGCAGGGCCCTCGAGAACTTTTACCGCAGATGACACTGCCCCGGCTCCTTCATCAGGTGGTTCGTGCTGTGTTGATTCCCGATCGCTCACCCTTCACTCCCGGCGCCGCGCTGCCACTGCCGCAGTGCATCCAGCATCGCCGTATCGGAAGCGTTGTCAGCGGTAACGACCTGGTTGAAGCCGGTATCGCGCGCCTGTTTGGCGACACGCGCTGAAGGCACGATCACGCCCATGGCTTTTAACTTAGAGCTTTCGGCCGGGCTAAGCAATAGCCGCAGGTTGGCCAGCCCTTCGCCGCTGCTGATCAGGATCACATCGATAGCCCACTCCGCCAGCCTGGCGGCCAGTTCCCCGTCGGGCAGGCGCGGCACGCTGCGCTGGTAACAGGCGAGCTCATCCACTGTCGCGCCGCGCAGCGTGAGTTCCTGGCGCAGTGCGTCGCGACCACCCTCGCCTTTCACCAGCAACACGCGCTCGCCGTGCACTGAACACAAGGCCGGCAGCGCCAGCAATCCCTCGCTGCTCATGTCCCGTCCCGGCGTTGCCGCCGCGAGGCCAAAACGTACCAACGCATTCGCGGTGGCCGCGCCTACGCCATACCAGTGCAGGCCCGTCGGCAGCTGCGGCCAGAAATCTTCCATCCAGCGCATGCCATAACTCACGGCATTGCCGCTGATGAAAATGACATGCTGGTAACCGTCCAGGCCGAGCAGGATCTGGCGCTGTGCGGGAGTCGGTTGCGCCAGCGCGTGCAGTTCGATCAGCGGCTGGTGGAATACACGATAACCTGCGGCGCGCAGTGCGGCACACAAGAGATCGGCGGCGGCCCCTGCCGGGCGGGTCACCAGCACCCGGCCCGCGCCTGGGCTATCCGCCATAAACGTCCGCCAGAATGCGGTCGGCGCCCTGCGCGAGCAGGTTCTCGGCCACGGCCACGCCGAGCGCTTCGGCCTGCGTCGCCGGTGCCGTGGCCTCGGCCCGCAGTATGCGCGAGCCATCAGGGCGCCCGACCAGGCCGCGCAACCACAGCTGCCCGCCGTCTGCGGTGAATTGCGCATAACATCCGATCGGAACCTGGCAGCCGCCGCCCAGTCGCTGGTTCAGCGCGCGCTCGGCGGTCACCCGCTGCGCGGTGGGTATGTGGTGCAGAGGCTGCAGCAGTGATCGGACTGCAGCGTCCTCACTGCGCAACTCCACGCCGACCGCGCCCTGACCGCCGGCAGGCAGGGAAGCGTCCACCGCCATGCGCTGCGCGATGCGCGCACCCAGCCCCAGTCGCAGGAGGCCGGCGCTGGCCAGAACGATGGCGTCGTAGTCGCCCGCGTCGAGCTTGCGCAAGCGGGTGTTGACATTGCCGCGCAGGAAACGAATGTCGAGATCGGGGCGGCGCGCGCGCAACTGGCATTCACGCCGCAGGCTGGACGTGCCCACCACGGCGCCCGCCGGCAGTTCCTCCAGTGCCCGGTAGCGATTGCTGACGAAGGCATCCGAGGGATCCTCGCGCACGCAGATCGCACCGAGTCCCAGTCCGGCTGGAAATTCCATGGGGACATCCTTCATGGAGTGCACCGCGATATCGGCGCGGCCGTCCAGCAGCGCGTCTTCCAGTTCCTTGACGAACAAGCCTTTGCCGCCCACCTTCGCCAGCGGCGCGTCCAGCATCTGGTCGCCGCGTGAGGTCATGCCGAGAAGTTGCACCTCGAGGTCGCGGTGCGCCGCGAGCAGTGCGTCGCGCACGAAATGCGCCTGCCACAGGGCGAGCGGGCTTTCCCGCGTGGCGATGGTTAGTTTGCGCGACATGCTTGGCAGTCCGGAAAATCAGGTGGGTCATCATAGCAGTGAGGATCGGGCGCGGCGAGATTCCCGACTGTGCGCCGACAATGAGCTGTTATACTGCTGCATCGAAAAAACGGCGCGAATCGAACATCCGCGCGATCAC
The DNA here is from genome assembly GCA_964461965.1 of uncultured Halioglobus sp. Lineage (GTDB taxonomy): Bacteria > Pseudomonadota > Gammaproteobacteria > Pseudomonadales > Halieaceae > Marimicrobium. The sequence goes on from CAYWWD010000120.1 coordinate 4,562, forward strand.
GGAACACTCGACACATGAGCCAAGACAACGACACCAGCAAATTGTGGGGCGGCCGCTTCAGCGAGGCAACAGACGCTTTCGTGCAGCGCTTTACCGCATCCGTCGGTTTCGATGCACGCATGGCGCTGCAGGACATCGCCGGTTCGCTGGCGCACGCCCGCATGCTGCATGCCGTCGGCGTGCTCGACCACGCGGAGCTGAGCGATATCGAACGGGGCCTTGCCCAGGTGCAGCAGGAGATCGTCGACGGCCACTTCCAGTGGTCGGTCGCGCTCGAGGACGTGCACATGAATATCGAAGCACGGCTGACCGCTTTGATCGGCAACGCCGGCAAGAAGCTGCACACCGGCCGCTCGCGCAATGACCAGGTCGCCACCGATATTCGCCTCTACCTGCGCGAGGCGATCGACGCCATCGCGGCGGAACTCACCCGGCTGCAGCTCGGCACCGTGGCGCTCGCGGCGGCGAGCACGGAGATCATCATGCCGGGGTTCACGCACTTGCAGACGGCGCAACCGGTGGTGTTCGGTCATCACCTGCTGGCGTGGAACGAAATGCTGGAGCGCGATTACGGCCGCCTGATCGACTGCCGCACGCGACTCAATCAATCACCGCTGGGCGCTGCCGCGCTGGCCGGCACCACCTACCCGATAGACCGAGCGCACACGGCGGCGGCCCTCGGCTTTGCCAAACCCACGGAAAACTCGCTTGATTCCGTGTCCGATCGCGATTTCGCGATCGAGTTCTGCGCCTTCGGCGCGCTGCTCATGACACATTTGTCGCGCATGTCGGAAGAGCTGGTGCTGTGGACCTCATCGCAGTTCAATTTTGTCGAGCTGCCGGATCGGTTCTGCACCGGTTCCTCCATCATGCCGCAGAAAAAAAACCCGGATGTGCCGGAGCTAGTGCGGGGCAAGGTCGGGCGGGTGAACGGGCACCTCATTGCCCTACTGACCCTGATGAAAAGCCAGCCGCTGGCTTACAACAAGGACAACCAGGAGGATAAGGAGCCCCTGTTCGATACCGTCGACACGGTGCTCGACTCGCTGCGCGCCTTCGCCGATATGCTCCCGGCCATCCGGCCGAATGCGCAGGTGATGCACGAGGCGGCGCGACGCGGTTTCTCCACCGCCACGGATCTCGCGGACTACCTGGTGAGGCGCGGGCTGCCGTTTCGCGACGCGCACGAAGTCGTGGGCAAGGCCGTCGCCCACGGGGTTGCGCACGGGGTGGATCTCGCCGACATGCCGCTGGCGACACTGCAGGAATTTAGCGCGGACATCCGCGAGGATGTGTTTGACGTGCTCACCCTGGAAGGGTCCGTCGCCGCGCGCGATCATCTGGGCGGTACCGCGCCGCGACAGGTGGCGGCCGCCGCGCAGCGGGCACAGGAAAAACTGGCGGCGCGGCGCGCGCCCTGAACCTGGCGCGCCTCAAAGTACCGGGCGGTAGCGCAGGCTCCCCTGGAAGGTGACATCCGGCGCGGTCTCGACGCGAATGTCCTCCACTACACTGAAGTCCACTGACCACTGCGGCGCGAAATACCAGCGCGCACCCAGCGTGCCGAGCACGGCGTCTTCCCCTACCCCGGTGAGATCGCTCTGCAGCGGCGCCGCGTGGCCGTCGACCTGCGCGATCACGGACCAGTTGTGCGCCACACGCCAGTCCACGGCCAGGCCGGCAAACCACAGATTCTGCTCCTGCGCGCCGTCCAGCAGGTCGCTGTCGCCCGCACGCAGGTAGCCAGCCTGGGCGTGCCAGGTGAGCGGCAGGTCCGACAACTGGGCGCCGGAGACGCGCAGCGCGAGGTAGACGTCATCCGCGCCGCTGCCGAGAAAATCGTCCTCGTCGCCCGTACCGGCTTTATACCCGAGCGTCGCACTCACGGCAGAGTCGCGGTCGCGATAGAACGCGTGACTCAGGGCGAGGCTGATGTCACCGATGCCGGAATCGCCATCCTGCAGCGAAAACTGCGCGTCCGGCGACACATACCGGTAGTCGAGGACATCGCGCGGCACTGACGAGCGCCCGCCATCGGACATGCCCCAGAAGTCGTGCCAGTTGTCGATGGCGCTATCGAGGTTGCCACCGCTCTGTTTCAGCCATGGCACCTCCAGTTGCACGTCCCAGTCCTGCGCCAGGCCGTAGCGCAGCTCGAACGCGATGCGCGCGGTCTCGCCGTCGAGGTTGAGGTACTCGCTGGCACTGCTCTCATTCACGTACTGGCTGGCGAGGCTGCCATGCAGCGCCAGTGCCACGTCTCCGGGCGCTTCCGTGTGGGCATCCCGCTGGGACGGCAGACCGATCAGGCCCGCCACCGGGCTCAGGTTCTTGACGTACAGCGGCTCACTGGCCAGCGCAAGCGGCGCGAGTAGCGCGCCGGCGATGCCGGGGGCGAGAAACTTCAGCGGCACACGTTGTGAATCGTCATTGCCAGGCAAACGCGATACCTCCCTGGGCCTGCATCTGCTGCACCACGAAGGGCCGCAACAGGCGTCCCTCGCGGGTGTCGCGCCAGTCGTGCGCATCCGCATCGTAGGCGAAGTGGAACCCTCCGGCGCGCGCGGCGAGCCACAGCTGGCGCGTGGGCGGCTGGCGGCTGAACACCAGCCGGGTGGCATTCTCAAAGGAGACCGTCAGCACGCCGCCGGAGGTCTCGTAATCCAGATCCCCATCGACCGCGTCCAGCGCCTGCTCCAGCGCCGCGAATGTGCGGTCGATCAACTCGTTAAATTCCGATTCACTCATCACAGGCAAAATCCGGCAAATTGTGCAAATTCAATATTAAGGGCTGTTCGCGGCGCACACCAGCGAGCCGTATAATCGGCGCCAACCCCGCCCGGACCGACGCCATGCACCACGGTTACGCTGCCTTGCTGATCGCTGTCGCGCTCGCCGTACTCGGCGGCTGCGGACAGACCGGGCCGCTGTACATGCCCGCGCCCGAGGCGCCGCCACAGGCCCAGCCCCCGGCATCCGGCGAACCGATCGACACCACATCACCTGCGACCTGAAGCGCGACGCATGAGCCACTTTGAGTACCGTGAGGGCTGCCTCTTTGCCGAAGACGTCGCTGTCACGATGATTGCCGCCGCGCACGGCACGCCGTGTTATGTCTACTCGCGCGCGGCGCTGGAAAACGCGTTCATGGAATACCGCACCGCGCTGGAGGGTGTGCCGCACCTGATCTGCTATGCGGTCAAGGCGAATTCCAATCTCGCCGTACTCGATGTGCTGGCAAGGCTGGGCGCCGGCTTTGACATCGTGTCCGGCGGTGAACTGGAACGGGTCATCGCCGCCGGCGGGGATCCCGCGAAGATCGTTTTTTCCGGCGTCGGCAAAACACCCGCAGAGATGTCGCGCGCGCTGCAACTCGGCATTCACTGCTTCAACCTGGAATCCGCCGCAGAGCTGGACGTGCTGGACAAGGTTGCGGGGGAACTCGGCCTCGTGGCACCGGTGTCGGTGCGGGTGAATCCCGACGTGGACGCGAAAACCCACCCGTACATCTCCACCGGCCTGCGACAGAACAAATTCGGCCTCGCCATCGACGAGGCCGTGCATGTGTACCGGCGCGCCATGCAACTGCAGCATGTCGAAGTGGTTGGCCTGGACTGCCATATCGGCTCGCAACTCACGGAACTCAGCCCGTTCATCGACACCCTGCAACGGCTGCTGGCGCTGGTCGATACCCTGGCCGGCGAAGGCATTCACATCCGCCATCTCGACCTCGGCGGCGGACTGGGCGTGACCTACCGCGACGAGCAGCCCCCCTCCATCGCGCACTACATCGGCGCGATTCGGAAGGCGCTGGGTGCGCGCGAACTGACCCTGATGTTCGAGCCGGGCCGCTCGATTGCCGCCAATGCCGGGCTGCTGCTGATGCGGGTGGAGTATCTCAAGACCACCGCTGAGCACCACTTCGCGCTGGTCGACGCCGCGATGAATGACATGCTGCGGCCCGCGCTGTACCAGGCGTGGATGGATATCCGGCCCGTGCAGGAGACGCCCGGCGGACAGCTGGCCCAATGGGATATCGTCGGCCCGGTCTGCGAAACTGGCGATTTCCTCGGCAAGGAGAGAACACTCGCGCTCAGGCAGGGCGACCTGCTTGCCATGTTTGGCGCGGGCGCCTACGGTTTCACCATGAGTTCCAATTACAACAGCCGGGGTCGCGCGCCCGAAGTCATGGTGGATGGCGCCAGCGCCTACCTGGTGCGGCAACGGGAGACGCTCGCGGATATCCTGCGCGGTGAATCCCGCCTGCCCGACACAGCCCGCAGCTAAAGAGGCGCCAGCGCATGCTGCTGCAATTCACCAAAATGCACGGTACCGGCAATGACTTCGTGGTCATCGACCTGATCAGCCAGCGCTACACCCTGCGCGCACGGGATGTTCGTCTGCTGGCAGACCGCCACTTCGGCGTGGGCT
>CAYWWD010000121.1:0-8922 GCA_964461965.1 uncultured Halioglobus sp.
GCTGGTGGGCGTACTACGAGCTGGGCTGGGGCGGCTGGTGGTTCTGGGATCCGGTGGAAAACGCCTCCTTCATGCCGTGGCTCGCTGGCACCGCGCTGATCCATTCGCTGGCGGCGACGGAAAAGCGCGGCCTGTTCAAGAGCTGGACCGTATAGCTGGCGATCTTCGCGTTTTCGTTGAGCCTGCTCGGCACCTTCCTGGTACGTTCCGGTGTGCTGACCTCGGTGCACGCGTTCGCGACCGACCCGGCGCGCGGCCTGTTCATCCTGGTGTTCCTCGCTATCGTCGTCGGCGGCTCACTGATGCTGTACGCACTGCGCGCACCTGCCGTGAGCAGCCGTGTCGGTTTCGCCTGGGTCTCGCGCGAAACCCTGTTGCTGATCAATAATGTGGTGTTCCTGGTAGCCGCGCTCACCGTACTGTTCGGCACGCTGTTCCCGCTGCTGGTCGATGCGCTCGGCATGGGCAAGGTGTCAGTCGGCCCGCCGTATTTCAACGCGGTGTTCGTGCCGCTGATGGCGCTGCTGCTGCCGGTCATGGGGCTCGGCCCCATCTCGCGCTGGAAGCGCGATGAGCTGCGCCGCTGGCGCGCGGAGTTGCTGGTGCCTGCCGCCGTCGCGGTGCTGTGCGGCATAACGCTGCCGCTGTTGCACGCGCCCTACAATGTCTGGGTGGCGCTCGCCGTGCTGTTATCAGGCTGGCTCATGGCGGGACTGGCGCGCGACCTCTGGCAGCGCCTGCAGGGTGTCGGCGCAGTGCGCGGGCTACGCCGCCTGACCCCCGGCTATTGCGGGATGCTGGTCGCCCACCTCGGGTTCGCCGTGAGCGTGATTGGCGTAGTCGCCACCAGCCAGTACGCGGTGGAGCACGACCTGAAGATGCAGCCGGGCGATACCCGCACACTGTCCGGATACGAATTCCGCTTTCTCGAGGTCGCGCAATTGCGCGGACCCAACTATGTAGCCGATGAAGCGCGCTTCGAGGTCCGCCGCGAGGGCGAACTCGTGGCCAGCATGCGCCCACAGAAACGGCGCTACCTGGCCGCCGGTTCGGTGATGACCGAGGCCGCTATCGACGCCGGCCTGTTTCGCGACCTGTACGTCGCCATGGGCGAACCGGTGGGTGAGAGCGGCGCCTGGGCGGTGCGGCTGCACTACAAGCCGCTGGTGCGCTGGATCTGGCTGGGTGCGATCCTGATGGCGCTGGGCGCATTCACGGCCGCGCTCGACAAACGCTACCGGCGCCAACGCGACACCGCGCGCGCCGGTCTCGAGGCTGTGCTGCATGGGACCTAGACTCAAGCTGTTCCTGCCGCTGTTCCTGTTTGCGCTGCTGGCGCTCGTACTGTTCCGCGGGCTGTCGCTCGATCCTGCGGCCATGCCCTCGGCGCTGATCGACCGTCCGCTGCCGGCGTTCGAGCTGCCGGCGCTCGGCGCCGACACCCTGCTGCGGCAATCCGATCTCACCGGGCAGGTCGCACTGTTGAATGTCTGGGCGACCTGGTGCGTATCGTGCCGCGTCGAACACCCCTACCTGAAGCAACTGGCCGACCAGGGTATCCCGATCTACGGTCTCAACTACAAGGACACCGATGCGGACGCCTTGCGCTGGCTGGCCGAGCTCGGCAATCCCTACCGCCTGACCATCGCCGACCGCGAGGGCACACTGGGGCTGGACCTTGGTGTATACGGCGCACCGGAGACCTACCTGCTGGATGCCGGTGGCGTGGTGCGCTACCGCCATGTCGGTGTGATCGACGACACCGTCTGGCGCACGGTGCTGGAACCTGTGTACCGCGAGCTGCTCGCCGCCGGGCGCACGCCATGATGCTGCGTCAGTTGCTGGTGCTTGGCGTCTTCGCGCTGTGGGCTCACCAGGCGCTGGCCCTGATCGAGACCTACTCCTTCAGCACGCCGGAACTGGAGACGCGTTTTCACCGGCTCAGCCAGGAGCTGCGCTGTCCCAAGTGCCAGAACCAGAATATCGCCGATTCCAACGCACCCATCGCGCAGGATTTGCGCAAGCTACTGCACCAGCAACTGGAGCAGGGCGCCAGCGATGCACAGATTCTCGATTACATGGTCGCGCGCTACGGCGAATTTGTGCGCTACCGGCCACGATTTGGCGGTGCCACGGCGGCGCTGTGGCTGGCGCCTGTCGTCCTCCTGCTGGCGGCGCTTGGCGTGCTGGTCGCTACGCTGCGCTCACGCCGTGGTGGACCGGGTGATTCGAACACCGCACTGGACGCGCAGGAACAGGCGCGATTGACAGCGCTGCTGGACGACGCGGGGCGGAATACTTGACGACCTTCCTGCTGGCCTGCGCCGCCCTGGTACTGCTCAGTGGCGCGTTTTACCTGTTTCCAAAGCAGCGCCATGGCCAGAGTGAGGCCGATCTGGACCGCGCCAATCTGGAGTGGTTCCGCACGCGCCGCGCGGAACTGGAGCAGGACGGCGATGCCGCGCTGCGCGACGATGCGAACCTGCGGCTGCTGGAAGACCAACGCCAGGGTGCGGTGCGTCCGCGTGCCGTATCGCAGTCCTTTCCGGTGTGGGTGCTGCTACCCGTCGTGGCGCTGCTCGCCGGTAGCCTGTACTACTGGCTGGGCGCGGCGCAGGACGTGGAGCTCACCCGCCAATTGCAGGCGATGGATGAGCACACGTCAGCGGCGCAGATGCGCGCGTTGATCGGCGCCGTCGAGGCACGCTCTGCCGCGCGCCCCGACAACCTCCATTATCTGGCGCTGCTCGGCCGTTATTACATGGGGCAGGAGGATTACGCACGGGCCGCGCAAACCTACGACGCGCTGGCAGAGGCGGTGCCGGGTGACGCCCAGGCTCTCGCCTTTGCCGCGCAGGCGGACTACCTCGCTGCGGGCCGCACGCTCAGCGAACGCGCGCGGCTGCGTGCGGAGCAGGCGCTCGCAGCAGATCCACAACAGCGCACGGCGCTCGGCCTGCTGGGAATGGCCTCGTTCGAACAGCAACAGTACCGGGCCGCCATCGACTATTGGCAGCGGTTGCAGGCCGGTGAAGCACCGGATTCCGAGAGCGGACGGATGATCGCCCAGGTGATCGAAACCGCACGGCAGCGACTCGCTGCGCAGGCCCCGGGTGCCGTACCCGCCGCTGCGCCACCGCCTGCGACGGGCGCTGGAGCGGGGGTGACCGTCAACGTCTCGGCGCCCGCAGGGGCCGGGATCGCCCCGGGCGACACGGTGTTCGTGCTGGCGCGCAATGCCGATTCCGGCAGCCGCATGCCCATAGCGGTCGTGCGCATGACAGGCGCACAGCTGCCGTTCACGCTGCGACTGGACGACGGCAATTCCATGGCCGGCCAGAAACTCTCACACGCCACGGCGGTGATGGTGGCGGTGCAGGTTTCGCCCGGTGGCCGCCCGGGGGAGGATGGCGCCACCTGGCTGGGGGAGGCGGGGCCGGTGACACCTGCGGTCGATGCGCCGGCCCTGGACGTTGTCGTGCACCCGAAACAGTGATCGACGGTGTGGAAACACGCTCACAAGAACCTTCCGCCAGAGCGCCGTACGGCGAATTTTTGCTTTAGCTCTGTTCAGGCATAGTGTTGTTCGCTTAAAGTAGATACACTACATATTGTGTTTTGCCGCCGGACCGTTTCTCCTTCAATATCGGCATAAATCTATAAAAAACATGAAGATACGTCTTATACTTAAGGTAATATGCGATTAAAGTCAATCAAGCTGTCGGGTTTCAAGTCGTTCGTCGATCCCACCACGGTCAACTTCCCGGGCAATATGTGCGCGGTGGTGGGCCCTAACGGCTGCGGTAAATCCAACGTGATTGACGCCGTGCGCTGGGTGATGGGCGAGTCCTCGGCCAAAAACCTGCGCGGCGAGTCCATGGCCGATGTCATCTTCAATGGCTCGGTCAACCGCCAGCCGGTGGGCCAGGCCTCCATTGAACTGGTCTTCGACAACAGCGAAGGCAGGGTCGGCGGGGAGTTCGCCAGCTACGCCGAAATCTCCACCCGGCGACAGGTGACGCGCGACGGCCAGTCCGATTATTTCCTCAACGGCACGCGCTGCCGGCGCCGGGATATCACCGATCTCTTTCTCGGCACCGGCCTCGGCCCGCGCAGCTACGCCATCATCGAGCAGGGCATGATCAGCCGGCTGATCGAGTCCAAGCCCGAGGAACTGCGCGTGTTCCTCGAGGAGGCCGCAGGGATCTCCAAATACCGCGAGCGGCGCAAGGAGACCGAGAGCCGGATGCGGCGGACGCAAGAGAACCTCGAGCGCCTGACGGACCTGCGCGATGAACTCGCGCGCCAGTTGCAGCATCTGCAGCGCCAGGCGCAGGCAGCTGAGAAGTACACCGAACTGAAAGCCGAGGAGCGCGAGCTGCGGGCCCAGTTACTGGCCCTGCAATGCCAGGCCCTGGACGTGCAGATCAAGGCTGCCACGCAAGCGGTGGGCGAGCTGGAAGTGAAGCTGGAGGCTATTCACTCCGAGCACCAGCACGTCGACACGGGGATCGAACAGTACCGCGTCGACCACGCCGACCGCTCGGATGCATTCAACAAGGTGCAGGCGAGGTACTACCAGCTGGGTTCTGAAGTCGCCCGCCTCGAGCAGACCATCAAGCACCAGCAGGATCGCGGCCGGCAGTTGCAGGACGACCTCGCGCAGACTGCCGGCAATCTCGCCGAGGCGCAGCAGCATCTCGGCGACGATCGCGCCCGGCTCGGCGGCTGGGAGAGTGAGATCGCCGCGCTGCAACCCGACCTTGAACGCGTGCAGGCACTGGAGAGCGCGTCGGCGCAGGCGCTGTTGCAGGCCGAGGAGTCGATGCACGACTGGCAGCATCGCTGGGATGAATTCAACCAGCACGCGGCAGCACCGCGGCAGCAGTCCGAGGTGCAGCAGTCGCGTATCCAGCACCTGGAACAGGTGATGCAGCGTCTGCAGGAGCGCACGCGGCAGCTGGAGCACGAAAAACAGGGTCTGGCGACGGGCCCCGCCGAGGCCGAAGCAGAGGCCCTCGGCCACCAGCTGGCGGAAGTCGAACTGGGCATGGCCGCGCAGGAGCGGCGCAGCGAGGTGCTGTCAGGTGAACTGGATGCGACCCGTGATCGGCGCACCGCACTGTCATCCGAGCTAAACCAGGCGCGCTCCAGTGTGCAGCAGATGCGCGGTCGCAGGGCCTCGCTCGAGGCCCTGCAGCAGGCGGCGTTGCAGGACAGCAGCCGGGATGTGGGCGAGTGGCTGCAGGCGCGGCAACTGGCGGACACGGCGCGATTACTGGAGACGATGCAGGTCGACAGCGACTGGCAACTGGCCGTGGAAACCGTGCTGGGCGACTGCCTGCAGGCGGTCTGCGTGGATACGATCGGCCCGCTGGGCAGCCATCTGGCCAGCCTCGAGCAGGGCAGCCTGGTGCTGGTGGAGCCGGGTACCGAGCCTGCAGGCGCATCCGGCTATCTGGCCTCCCGGGTGCGCAGTGGCGGGCGCGCCCACGCCCTGCTCGCGGGAGTGCGCACCGCTGAAGATCTCGATGATGCGCTGCGCCAGCGTGTGTCGCTGGCGCCGCACGAGTCGATCATTACGCCCGACGGCATCTGGTTGGGCGCCAACTGGCTGCGCGTGGCGCGCCGCTCCGACGGCGACAGCGGTGTGATCCGACGGCGCGAGGAGCTCGCTGCGCTGGCCTCGGCGCTCGACACCGAGCAGGAGCGCGAAGCGCGGCTGGCCAGTGAGTTGCAGGCCTGCGAGGACACGCTGAAGCAATTGGAGGCGCAGCGCCAGGACTGCCAGCGCGAGCTGCAATTGTGCACGCGGCAGCACGCCGAGATCAGCTCCCGCGTCTCCGCCCACCAGGCGAAAGCGGAGCAGGTCCGGTTGCGCAGTGCGCGCATCAACGCCGAGATCGACGAGGCGCGCACGCAGTACCAGCAGGAACAGGAGGCCATCGGCCAGGCGCGGCGTGTGCTCGCGGAAGCCATCGAGAGCATGGAGGCAGACTCGCAGCGGCGCGAGGAGCTGCTGTCCAGTCGCGACCAGATTCGCGCTGCGCTCGACACTGCCCGCCAGACGGCGCGTCAGGACAAGGACAGCGCGCACCAGGTGGCGATGCGCTACCAGTCCCTCGACACGCAGTTGGTCGCCATGCGCGAGACAATCGAACGCACGGATCGCCAGGTGGCGCAATTGCTGGAGCGGCAGGAGAGTCTCACGAGTGCACAGCGCGACAACGACGCGCCGCTGGAGGGCCTGCGCGCCGATCTGGAGCAGCAGTTGGAACTGCGTCTGCAGGCTGAGGGCGAGTTGAGTACTGCGCGACAACTCGTGGCGGACGTGGACCACCATCTGCGCGAAGCGGAGCAGCAGCGCGCCGCCATCGAACAGCGTGCGGAAGCGGTGCGCAATGACCTGGAGCGCCAGCGGATTTCCAACCAGACACTGCAGGTGCAGCGCAGCGGTATCCACAAGCAGCTGGTTGAAGGCCATCACGACATGGAGGAGGTACTGCGCGCCATGCCGGAAGGCGCAAATGAACCCGAGTGGCAGAACAACCTTGAGAGAGTTGGCAATCGCATCACCCGCCTGGGCCCGATCAACCTGGCCGCCATCGACGAATACAATCTGCAATCGGAACGCAAGAATTATCTCGATGCGCAGAACGAGGATCTGGTAACTGCGCTGGATACCCTGGAATCAGCCATCCGCAAGATCGACAAGGAAACCCGCAACCGTTTCCGCGAAACCTTCGAAAAAGTGAATGCCGGTCTGGGCGAGTTATTTCCGCGCGTCTTCGGCGGCGGCAGCGCCTACCTGGAGATGACTGGTGACGACCTGCTGGATACCGGCATCACCATCATGGCGCGCCCACCCGGCAAGAAGAACGCCACGATTCACCTGTTGTCCGGAGGCGAAAAAGCATTGACCGCCATCGCGCTGGTGTTCTCCATCTTCCACCTCAACCCGGCGCCGTTCTGTATCCTCGACGAGGTGGATGCGCCCCTGGATGACGCCAACACCGGGCGCTACGCGCGCCTGGTGAAAGAGATGTCAGACAAGGTGCAATTCATCTATATTACCCACAACAAAATTTCCATGGAATTTGCCGATCAGTTGATGGGCGTGACCATGCACGAGCCGGGTGTTTCAAGGCTGGTGTCGGTCGATGTGGATGAGGCGGCCGCACTGGCAGCCAGTTAAATGTTGAGAACTACAGGCGGATCAGACGCGTGGGACTGACGGATCTAACAATTCGAGACTGGATGGTCATTGTCGGCGTCCTGCTGATCATGGCCGTGCTGCTGGACGCCTGGCGCAGGCTGCGCCGCGACAAGCGAGCGCAGGTCAGGGTGAAACTGGTCGATCCCGACGATATTCCAGCCGCGCCGGCGGATGAAATACGCATGCACGGTGAACTGCCCAACGGCGGCGCCAGGGTGGTGGAGCGGGGCGATCTGCTGCGGGCGGCGGGATTCAGCGCTGCTCCTGCCAAGGCGAAGGCCTCGTCCGCGCCTGCCGCGAAGCCGTCACGCAAGCGAGCGCCGGCGGTCGCGACGGCGGGTCGGGATGATGACGCACTGGTGCCGGGTATGACCTCCATCGCCCCGGGCGATGAGGGCGAGAACCTGGATTGGCTCGACGACCTGGTGACCAGTGAAGACCCGGCGCAGCGCACGCCGGAGACAGCCGCCGAAGGCAAGCTGCCGCGCAATGAACAACCCGAAGTTTTTATGCTCAACGTCGTCGCCCGCGACCGCCAGGGGATGCGCGGTGATGAAATATTGCAGATTCTGCTGGCCTGCGACCTGCGCTTCGGCGACATGAATTTTTTCCACCGCCACGAGTTCGAGGCTGGGCGCGGCGCCATCCAGTTCAGTGTCGCCAATATGATGCAGCCCGGTGTGTTCGATATCGACAACATGGGCGATCTGGCCACGCCGGGGCTGGTGTTCTTCCTCACCCTGCCGGGCCCGGAGGACATGATGAAAGCCTACGACTACATGCTGGAAACCGCACAAACCGTCGCCCGCAACCTCGGCGCGGACGTGCTCGATGAATCGCGCAGCGCGTTGACCAAGCAATCGCTGGAGCACAGCCGGCAGAAGATCCGTGAACTGGAGCGGCGGCTGCTGGCCAAGGTTCGCTGATTTTTCCGCATGGCGTCGCCGGATCCGCAGCGGGAAATCATCTCCCTGCGCGAGCAACTGGACTCCTGGAACCACCAGTACTATGTGCTCGATGCGCCGACGGTGCCCGACGCCGAGTACGATCGTTGCATGCAGCGCCTGCGTGCACTCGAAGCGAACTACCCGCAGTGGCAGAGCGCCGACTCACCCTCGGTGCGCGTGGGTGGCGCGCCCGTCGAACAGTTCACCCAGGTAGCGCACGAAGTGCCCATGCTCTCGCTGGAGAATGCCTTCGATGCAAGTGACATGCAGAATTTCTACCGCCGCCTGCTGGAGCGGTTGGGCGATGAGTCAGCGCCGCTGGAATTCTCGTGTGAACCGAAACTGGATGGTATCGCCGTCAGCCTGCTCTACCGCGACGGGCTGTTGGAGCGCGGCGCAACGCGCGGCGATGGCGCCACCGGCGAGGACATCACGCACAACGTCCGCACCATTCACGCCATTCCGCTGCGGCTGCGGGGCGCCGGTGTTCCCGCATTGCTCGAAGTGCGCGGCGAGGTGTACATGCCGCGCGCGGGTTTTGATGCCCTGAATACCGCCGCGCGCGAACGCGGCGACAAGCTGTTCGTCAATCCCCGCAATGCCGCCGCTGGCGCCCTCAGGCAACTCGATGCGCGCGTCACGGCGCAGCGCCCGCTGCAGATGTACTGCTACGGAGTGGGGCGCGTGGAGGGCGGCGCCCTGCCACAGCGGCACGCCGAGGTGCTCGAGTGCCTGGCGAGCTGGGGTCTGCGCGTGAAT
>CAYWWD010000122.1:0-8557 GCA_964461965.1 uncultured Halioglobus sp.
ATCATCCCGCGCGGCCGGGCGCTGGGCGTGACCATGTTCCTGCCAGAGGAAGATCGTTACAGCCATAGCCGCCGGTTTATCGTCAGCCAGATTTGCAGCCTGTTCGGCGGGCGTGTCGCGGAAGAGATGACGCTAGGCAAGGATGGCGTGACCACGGGCGCGTCAAATGATATCCAGCGCGCGACGGAGATCGCCCGCAAGATGGTCACCAAGTGGGGATTGTCGGACACGATGGGCCCGTTGATGTATGACGAAGCCACCGAGGAAGTATTCCTCGGTCGCAGCGCGGGTCAGCACCACCTGGCGGTTTCCGCTGATACTGCAAAACAGATCGACCAGGAAGTGCGGCGCATCATCGATGAGTGCTACGGGACCGCACAGACGATTTTGAAAGACAACGAGTCGAAGCTGCACCTGATGGCTCAGGCCCTCATGCTGTATGAGACCATCGACTCCGACCAGATCGATGACATCATGGCCGGACGTGAAGCCAGGGCACCCAAGGACTGGGGCGGCTCCGGTAGCGGGAATACACCTGAAGCTGATGCCAGTGCCAGCCGCCAGGGTCCTTCCGGCAGACCGATCGGCGGGCCTGCCAGCGAGCACTGATTCCGGAAGGCTTGTGCCTCCCGCCTGTAATCCAGGGCGTCCGACTCGCGGCAGCACCGGACGCACACTGGATATCACGCGCCCGCTTGTCATGGGCATCATCAATACCACGCCTGACTCGTTTTCCGACGGCGGAACCCTGTACCGAAACTCGCGGCTGGATATAGAGCAGGCCATGGTGCGCGCGCGGGAAATGGCAGCAGCGGGCGCCGCGATCCTGGACATTGGAGGCGAGTCGACCCGCCCCGGTGCGCAAGCCGTTACACCGGACGAAGAACTGGACAGGGTGCTGCCTGTCGTCGAGCGAATCGCCAGCGAACTCGATGTGCTCATATCTGTAGATAGCAGTACTCCAACGGTGATGTGCGAGGCTGCAAAGGCCGGCGCCGGAATGTTGAATGACGTGCGCGCACTCACGCGTGAAGGTGCGCTGCAGGCAGCGGCGGCAACTGGCCTGCCTGTCTGTCTCATGCACATGCAGGGTGAGCCTGGCACCATGCAGCTTGCTCCACAGTACGATGATGTGGTGAAAGAAGTGGGCGCATTCCTGCTCCACAGGGTGGTCGCCTGCGAACGCGCCGGCATAGCCCGTGAGCGGTTGCTGCTCGATCCCGGATTTGGATTTGGCAAGGCCGTCATACACAATATGCAGCTGTTGCGTGGCCTGCCCCAACTGGCGGCCTTGGGGTTTCCGCTGGTTGTCGGACTGTCTCGCAAGTCGATGATCGGCAAGCTGCTGGGCCGGGATGTAGAGCAACGCATGCCCGCCAGTCTGGCCCTGGCGGTTTTGGCGGTCGAGCGAGGTGCCAGGATAATCAGAACACATGACGTCGCCGCGACCAGCGATGCGATGGCGATGTGGCAGGCGATGGAGGAACTGGGGGAGACATGACGAAGCGCTATTTTGGTACCGATGGCATTCGCGGCAAGGTGGGTGTATTCCCGATTACACCCGACTTCATGCTCAAGCTGGGTTGGGCCAGCGGTCGTGTCTTCGCGCGTGAATTCTGCCGGGAGGGCCGCTGCCAGGTCATCATCGGCAAGGACACCCGAGTGTCCGGGTACATGTTCGAGTCTGCTCTGGAAGCAGGACTGGTGGCAGCTGGGGTCAACGTCAAATTGTTGGGTCCCATGCCAACGCCAGCGGTGGCCCTGATGACCCGCAAGCAGAACGCCGAAGCTGGCATCGTGATCAGCGCTTCTCACAATCCTTTCTTCGACAACGGCATCAAATTTTTTGGAGCGGATGGCTCCAAACTTTCCGACGAGCTCGAACTTGCAATTGAAGCGGAGCTGGAGCTGGAGCTCGCCACCGTACAATCCCGGCATATTGGCAAGGTGGTCAGGGTCGATGATGCCGCCGGCCGATATATTGAATTCTGCAAATCCACCGTGCCGGAGGGATTCAGCTTGCGTGGCTTGCGTATTGCGGTCGACTGCGCGCACGGCGCCACCTACCACATCGCGCCAAGCGTCCTCAGTGAGTTGGGTGCGGAAGTCATTCCCATGGGCGTGCAGCCGGACGGCTTCAATATCAATGAGGGCGTAGGTTCCACTGATATGGCGGCACTCTCCACACTGGTGAGGCAGAAGGGTGCCCACCTCGGTATTGCCTACGATGGTGACGGCGACCGGGTCTTGATGACAGATGAGCAGGGCGAGATTGTCGATGGCGATGAACTGGTCTACATCATCGCCATGCATCGTCTCGCTACGGGACAAAGCGATGCCGGTGTCGTGGGCACGCAGATGTCGAATCTCGGGCTGGAACTGGCGCTCAGGGAGGCCGGGTTGCAATTTGCCCGCGCGAAAGTCGGCGATCGGTACGTCAAGGCACTGATGGAGGCGAACAACTGGCAATTGGGCGGGGAATCGTCCGGACACATCATATGCTCTAACGTGACGACAACCGGTGATGGGATCATCGCATCCTTGCAGGTCCTGATGGCGCTGCAGGCTGCCAGAGGAAATCTTGCAGCGTTGCGCGCCGGCATTACCATGTATCCCCAGACCATGATCAATGTGACGGTCGGCGGTAAGGTTAACCTGGCCGATTATCCGGAAATAACGCATGTCGTGGAGTCAGTGGAAACCCGTTTGGGTGAAGAGGGGCGGGTGTTGTTGCGTCCATCCGGCACCGAGCCGAAGGTGCGGGTTATGGTCGAAGGGAAGCATCGTGAAGAAGTGCACTCGCTCTGCACTGAGCTGGCTAACGAAGTTGAGCGGATTCTTGCGTAAAGCGCTCTCCAGCGCGTCGTCGTCGCGCGGAGCCTGTCGCCGATTCATTCTTGTCACCGGGGGTTATCTTGGTTAATATTGCCGCCGCTTTTTTCACCAGGAGGCCACTGTGCGCCGGCTTCTGGTGGTAGGAAATTGGAAGATGAATGGCTCTCGGGCCAGCATCGATGCGCTGCTCAGGCAATTGACAGGCGCGCCGATGAAATCAGGTGCCGAGTTGGTAGTTTGCCCCGCGTATGTGCATTTGGCGCAGGTTGTAAATCACTGCGCAGCGTCTTCGATTATGGTTGGCGCGCAGGATTGCAGCCATATGTCGTCAGGCGCTTTCACCGGCGACATTTCCCCGGAAATGCTGGCGGATATTGGATGTCGATGGGTGATTCTCGGGCATTCGGAACGGCGCCAATATCACGGTGAATCTGACGCGTTAGTAGCCGCCAAGGTGGCTGCGTCAATCGAGGCGGGACTGCATCCGATTGTGTGTGTCGGGGAGACACGCGAGCAGCGCGAGGCGGGTGAAGCCGAGGCTGTGGTAAGCGCGCAATTGTTTGGGGCGCTTCAGGATCAGGCGAATCTCCGTTCGCTGGTGGTTGCGTATGAACCCGTCTGGGCGATTGGCACCGGACTCACAGCGACGCCGGAACAAGCCCAGGCCATGCATGCGTTCATACGCCAGTGCCTGGATGGCATTAAGGACACCCGCTCGGCAGACACGCGGATACTGTATGGCGGGAGTGTGAAGTCGGAGAATGCTGCGCAATTGTTCGCACAGCCTGATATAGACGGCGCTCTCGTTGGAGGCGCATCGCTGGTTGCAGCGGATTTTTTGATGATTGTTCGCGCAGCAACTGCAGCGTGAAAATTTGAAGTCTGTCCCCCGGAGGGGCCGAGAGAGTATGGAACAGATCATTATCGTGGCGCACCTGCTTATCGCGTTCGCCATCGTTGGCCTAATCATGCTGCAACAGGGCAAAGGTGCTGATATGGGTGCATCCTTTGGCGCCGGTAGTTCGCAAACGTTGTTTGGCAGCGAGGGTGGCGGAAATGTGTTGACCAAGGCGACGGCTTGGTTGGTGGTATTGTTTTTCGCCACCAGTTTCAGCTTGGCGCTTTTGGTCAACAAACGGTCCAGCGCTTTGGACGAACTCGATCTTGCGATTCCCGCAGCAACTAAAGCCGCAACCGAACAGTCGAATGCGGCGCCGCAGGAAGGGGAATTGCCGGTTCTGGAGGAGACTCCAGCAGCGGCTACAGCGCCCGCAGGGGAGGATTTACCCAGCGTCGATTGACGCAATAACAAGTTTTGCCGAAGTGGTGGAATTGGTAGACACGCTATCTTGAGGGGGTAGTGAGCTATGCTTGTGCGGGTTCGAGTCCCGCCTTCGGCACCATATCAACAACCAGTAAAATCCAGTAATGTCCATCAGCCCGCAATTTTGCGGGCTTTTTTATGTGCTTTTTGTCCATGGTTGGCCAGTGGAATCCATTACAAACTGGTTAAGTTCTGGGTAACTTTCTGGGTAACTTTTTTCGATGCTGCAAATCCAGCGCGCTACGCTGGAAGTTCTAAAAATTGGATTTCATGCGCGTTGCCATGGACTAAGCCATCGGCGAACCTGTGAAGCAGAGGGTTGGCGCGGAGAGAGCGCGGCAGCACCGCGCTCATGTGTTGAGGTGCAACTATACTGTGTCGGTTACGCGCGCCGCCGGCTAAACTGCCGCAGACCCAAACCCAGGCCTAATACGACAAGTGCCAATGAGCCTGGCGCGGGTATATCGCGCGCATCCGCATCTATCGCGCCACCAAACGAGCCGCCATCTTGAGATCCCGCTCCAGCACCACCGGCACCAGTCGTGTCACCATTGCCAGACTCATTCGAGCCGTTGCCACCGGAGCCTGCCGTTCCACCATCGCCGCCAGTCGAGCCATCTGCGCCCGCCGTGCCACCGCTGCCGGAGCCGCTTGACGCACCGTCAATGATCGTCGGGGCAACGCTGTCGTTGTATGTCCAGCTCCCACCTTGAGAATCTGCGGCATCGACTGCAGCGACGCGACCAAAAATAGTGGCTTTACGAAGCTTTGCGACCTTCCCGAAATTGTTTAGCAGGGACATTTCAAACAGGCCGTCTATTTTTCCGGAATCGGAAAAGATACTGCCCGCTTCAAACAGGTAGGCGCCCCACTTCCTGCCGCCCTTGACGAGCAAGATAAAGTCCATCGTCTGGGGAAGGTTGGATTCAGTCCAGGCTAAATCCCACTCGCCGGCTTTCATGCCCGTGTCGGCGGTGAGCGTGAAATTGACGCCATCGAACGGCTTGGACGGCTTGTTAGTCTTATCCAGCGGTTTCCATGGATCGCCGGCAAAAAGTCCAGTCAGCGCGTTGATGGCTGCTTTCTTCGCTTTACCCTGGCCCAGGTAGGCAGCGCTCGGATTGGTGAAAATACCTTCCGATGTCTGGACGCTAACGTCCGTGATCGAAATCGCGTGGGCCTGGAAGGCGAGCAAAGAGGCTCCTACGCATAACAGTGCGGTTCTCAATGGCTTGCGAAACATATTACATCCCCTTGTTCCCCCAGTTTTGCGCGACAAATCGGGCGCAAATGGAGAATGTTTTCTCAAAACCCTGGGCACAGCGCCTGGCACGGCTCCCAGTGTTTCAAACGTCCCGGATACGATATTAAAAGCAACTTGTTTTAGTAGTATAGCCGTCTCGCAGAGAGAACTCGCCGGAATGCCGCATAAACGTGAAGTGGTTCATTGTTTTAGACAACTCCGACTTCGGCGGGGTGGCTGTCAAACTCCACTTTTCCTGATTAAGGCAATTACTGCGCCACACCAATAAAATCAATGACTTGTATATTTTGAGTTCAGTAATTTGGGAAGGTTTGTAATCGATTCTGACAGATCGTAATGCGGCGTACTAAAAATTGGTCGATGCCCGGGTGCGGGATTGGGGCTGTCGCACCGGAAGCCGTTAATAATAATCGCTTCATTGAGCATTGCCGGTGTGAGGAGAAGTACCCTGCTGGGTGGCAATTTGGGTAAGCGAATCCGGCAGTGTTTTGCCTTAGATCGGCTGTGCAGAGGATTGATTTTCGAATCTGCACCGCTCGGGGTTTTACCTGCACGACCCGCGCGTTTGCCCGCTCCACGGAATACCCGGATCCATGCGCCGCCAAGATTGCATACCCAATGCTCTTTGTCTAAACTGCCGGGCCGTCAAACGGGGCGGGTTGTCTCCTCGTTCTGAACAGGTCAAAGCTGGCGTAGCTCAGTAGGTAGAGCAGCTGATTTGTAATCAGCCGGTCGGGGGTTCGATTCCTCTCGCCAGCTCCAGTACCGTAAGGTGCAGACACGAGCTGTTCGGTGACACTTTAAATTCCAGTTGACCTGGTCGTACTCATCGCACCTGCAGCTCCCGCGAGTGAATCATTCCGCGCGAACTCTATGCACCAGGTTGCCCATCTTCCTATCCGGTGCCCAAATCGTAAAACCGCCGTAGCGAAATCTGTGATGATCACGCGTCAAGCGTGGAATGCGGGCGTAAAGATGATGCGGACAATCTTGCAGGCTTGAGGTTCAGAATGGCGACTTGGCGGAGCGACAAGCTTCAACTCAAAATCGAGGAGGTGAGCCGCCAATGAGTTGCGCGAGCCCGCTAAATTTGTACGCGACATATCGAGCGCATTTCCCTGAGCTCGACGCTGTACTCTTGACGACCGAGGCCGGTGTCACTTACACATACGGTGATGCCGAGCAGCAGTCCGCTCGAGTTGCGAATTACCTCGTGCAATTGGGTCTGCGGCAAGGTGACCGGGTGTCCGCGCAGGTAGAAAAATCTGTCGAGGCGTTATGGCTATACCTCGCAGTACTCCGGGCGGGTCTTGTGTTCCATCCATTGAACCCTGCGTACACAAACGATGAGTTGAGCTTCTTCTTGAGGGACGCCGCGCCCGGATTGCTGGTTTGCGACAGTAATCGCGAAGCAGAGCTGAACGCATTATGTCAAGAGTCGGGTGCCGTCATCGTACGCACATTAGATGCCGATGGTAAGGGTACGCTGATGGTAGGTGCCCAAAACTGCTCCCCCGAGTTTGCAACCGTGCTGACGCAAGCGACGGACCTCGCTGCGCTGGTCTATTCGTCAGGTACGACGGGCAGGCCCAAAGGCATCATGTTGACGCACGGCAATCTGGTAGCAAACGTAACTGTTCTGATTGACTGCTGGGGATTTAATCGCGACGACTGTTTGCTGCATGCTTTGCCGATCTTTCATGTACACGGCCTGTTTGTTGCAATCGGTTGCGTTCTTATGAGCGGAAGCAGGATGCGCTGGATCAGTGGCTTCAGCGTCGCAGCGGCATTGTCGAATCTGCCTGATTGCACAGTGATGATGGGTGTGCCGACGTACTACACGCGCCTGCTCGCAGAGCCGCGTTTCACCACGCAGTGTTGTCCAGCCATGCGGTTATTCATTTCCGGATCAGCGCCGTTGCTGGCGGATACGTCTGCCGCGTTTGAGCAGCGAACGGGGCACGTCATCCTGGAGCGGTATGGGATGACTGAAACTGGAATGAATACGTCGAATCCATTGCTGGGCGCGCGGCGCGCGGGCACCGTTGGCCTGCCGCTACCGGGCGTGGAAGTGGTAATTCGGGACGCTGACGGGAATAAATGCGCTGAGAACGAAGTGGGGGAACTCCAGGTTCGTGGCGCCAATGTTTTTCGCGGGTACTGGAATCTGCCAGAACAGACATCGCGCGACTTTACAGCGGATGGCTTCTTTAAAACCGGCGATCTGGCGCTCATCGATGAACAAGGCTACGTCTCCATTGTAGGGCGCGCCAAGGATATGGTGATCAGCGGCGGGCTAAATGTCTATCCAAGGGAAATAGAGATGCTGATCGATGAAATTCCCGGCGTCAGAGAGTCGGCTGTCATTGGGTTGGCCGATGCTGATTTTGGAGAAATCGTAGTAGCCGTAGTTGTGCCGACGGGCGAGCGAGCCCTATCAGCGGAAGGAATTTGCAGCGCGATACGGACGCAAGCGGCAAATTTTAAGGTGCCAAAGAAGGTCTTTTTTGCCGATGATCTGCCTAGAAACACGATGGGAAAAGTGCAAAAAGACCGGTTGAGAAAGCGTTATTTGGAAGCGCAGGCATAACGCTCAGGGCGCTCCTTCCGTGCTTGGTCGGGTTTTGAATTGGAGGCGGTGTAAGTTAATAATTTTATTGGGATATGCGGTTGACAAGGCAGTGACCCATCAGGACAATATGCCGCCTTTCGGAGGGGTTCCCGAGTGGCCAAAGGGATCAGACTGTAAATCTGACGCGCGAGCTTCGGTGGTTCGAATCCACCCCCCTCCACCATGTTTAAACAGTCTCACGTGGTGCGAGGTTCGGGAGTGCGGGTCAGAGGCGGAGCTAGAGCCGTACGACCTGCGGAAAATCCCGTGACCGGCAGGAGCGCTGCCAAAGGCGCTGACGATGTACGTGGTCAGGCGTGTTGGCTGGGTTAACCCGCTGTCCCAGGCCATTGAAGAATGGTTTTGTGAGTATGACCAGCGGGTATAGTTCAGTGGTAGAACGTCAGCCTTCCAAGCTGAAT
Organism: uncultured Halioglobus sp.; assembly: GCA_964461965.1. Taxonomy (GTDB): domain Bacteria; phylum Pseudomonadota; class Gammaproteobacteria; order Pseudomonadales; family Halieaceae; genus Marimicrobium. Next base: position 8,457 of record CAYWWD010000122.1, read on the forward strand.
ATGCGGGTTCGATTCCCGCTACCCGCTCCATAGTTGGAAGGATTGCGCTCATATAGCTCAGTCGGTAGAGCACTTCCTTGGTAAGGAAGAGGTCACCGGTT
>CAYWWD010000123.1:0-8523 GCA_964461965.1 uncultured Halioglobus sp.
CGAGAGCAAGAAGTGCCTGGTCAACCAGCGCGAAGTGCATCGCGATACGCTGGGCTTCTCGGAAGCCCTCCGTTCAGCGCTGCGGGAAGACCCCGACATCATCCTGGTGGGTGAGATGCGCGATCTGGAGACCATCCGCCTTGCCCTCACTGCGGCGGAAACCGGGCACCTGGTATTCGGTACGCTGCACACCACCTCTGCCGCGAAAACCATAGACCGGGTGATCGACGTGTTCCCGGCAGCGGAAAAATCCATGGTGCGCTCGATGCTTTCGGAATCGCTGCAGGCCGTAATCTCGCAAACCCTGCTCAAGCGCAGCGCCGGTGGGCGCGTGGCCGCCCACGAGATCATGCGCGGCACCTCGGCTATCCGCAACCTGATTCGCGAGGACAAGGTCGCGCAGATGTATTCCGCCATCCAGACCGGCAGCGCGGTCGGCATGCAGACCATGGACCAGTGTCTCGAGGACATGGTTGCGAAACGCATCATCACGCGTGAGGTTGCGCGTGAGAAAGCCAGGATGCCGGAGAACTTCTAGTCCAGAGCGCCAGCTTGACTCTCACAGGGGATTGCCAGAATGAAAATCGAAAGCCTGCTGGACAGAATGGTAAAGGAGGGCGCTTCCGACGGCTTCATCACAGCAGATGCACCGCCCTGTATCAAAGTGGACGGCCAGATCTTTCCCATCAGCGAACGCCCACTGCAGGACGAGGAAGCGCGGCAACTGGTGCTGTCGACCATGCGGCCGGATCAGCAGGAGGACTACAACAAACACCACGAATGCAATTACGCCATCAGCCACGAACAACTGGGGCGCTTTCGCGCCAGCGCTTTCGTGCAGCGCAACAAATGTGGATTGGTGATCCGCCGCATCCAGTCGCAGATACCCACCATCGACGAGCTGGGCCTACCGCCGATCATCAAGGAACTCGCCATGACCAAGCGCGGACTGGTGATCTTCGTGGGCGCCACCGGCACGGGTAAGTCCACCTCACTGGCCGCCATGGTCGGGTATCGGAACCAGAACAGCCGCGGCCACATCATCAGTATCGAAGACCCGATCGAATATATCCACGAGCACGCCGGCTGCATCGTAACCCAGCGCGAGGTGGGCATGGATACCGAATCGTTTGACGTCGCGCTGAAGAATACGCTGCGCCAGGCGCCGGATGTCATCCTGATCGGCGAGGTGCGCGCGGCGGAAACCATTCAGCAGGCACTGACCTTCGCCGAGACCGGCCACCTGTGCCTGTGCACCTTGCACGCCAACAACGCCAACCAGGCGCTGGACCGGATCCAGAGCTTTTTCCCCGCCGCACTGCACAACCAGGTGTGGATGGACCTGTCGCTGAACCTCAAGTCCATGGTGGCCCAGCAGTTGCTACCGCGCAAAGACGGCAAGGGACGAACACCGGTGGTGGAAGTGTTGCTCAACTCGCCGCTGGTGGCGGAGTACATCCGCAAGGGTGAGGTGCACCTCATCAAGGACCTGATGGCCAAATCCACCGAACTCGGCATGCAGACGCTCGATCAGTCACTGGTCAAGGCGTACAAGGAGGAGCTGATCTCGAAGGAAGACGCGATCCGCTTTGCCGACTCCGCCAACGATGTGCGCCTGCAGATCAAGATGCACGACCGGGGGGAACTCGGCAGTGGCGAGGGGCTCGGTCTTGCATACGAAGAGCACGACCAGGGTGGGCGCTTCCACGGCCGCTGAGCGGTTCAGCTAGCGCGCTGCATTCTCCGCGAACCAGGTTTGCAGGATCAGTTCGGCCGCCAGGCTGTCCACCGGCTGGCGCCGGAAATCACCGCGGTGCCCCTGCTCCCGGCTCGTCTGTTTGGCGGCGAAACTGCTGAGCCGTTCGTCGACCATCACAACGTCAAGGCCCAGCCGGCCGTGCAGGCGGCGTGCGAACTTGGCCGCGCGCGCGCCCAGTTCACTGGCACTGCCATCCATATTCAAGGGCTCGCCCACCACCAGCAGGTCGGGGCGCCACTCACTGACCAGCGCATCCAGCGCGGGCCACTGCGGTATACCTTCCTTCGCCCGCAGCACAGGCAGCGGCGTCGTGGTGCCGAGCAGGCTATTGCCCACGGCCACACCGATGCGGCTCAAGCCGAAATCGAACGCCAGTATTGTCCGGTGGGAGATTGTCCGGTGGGAGTAGGGCATTCAGTGAAGCGGCGCTGCCCGCGGCGTCAGGCGTGTCCGGCCTGCCCCGAGATCAGATTCATGTCGATACCGAGCAGGGCAGCAGCGGCGCCCATGCGCTGCTCTGCGGGGGTGGAGAAAATAACGTCGCTGTCACCCGGCAGCGTCAGCCAGCTGTTCTCGGCCAGTTCCTGCTCCAGCTGGCCTGCAGCCCAGCCCGCGTAGCCAAGCGCGATCAGGTGATCGCGCGGTCCTTCGCCGCTGGCGATGGCGCGCAGGATATCGCGAGAGGTGGTCAGGGTAATTTCATCGGTGACCTTGAGACTCGCTTCCCAGGCTTTGTCGCAATTGCGGTGCAGCACGAAGCCGTGATCCAGTTGCACCGGGCCCCCGGCCATGACCGGTTGGGAGGAAAAGTCTTCGTGTGTGTCAATCTGCAGGTGTTCAAAAATTTCACCGACAGTGAGATCCAGCGGGCGGTTGATGACAATGCCCATGGCACCGCTCTCGCCGTGCTCGCAGATGTAGGTGACACTGTGTGCAAAGATTCCCTCGGTCAGGCGCGGCATCGCGAGCAGGAAATGGTCCCGCAGGCAATCACTGCTCCTGGCGGTGTTCAGGGAAAACTTTGCGGGCATGGCCTGGTGCGTCTCTCTGTGGTCGCGGTAAACAGATCAGGAAGTTCGCGACTCTCAGGGAGAGCTTAGCGGGTTTTCCTGAAAATGCCATGTGCGCACGATTTCCAGTTTGTCGGTGGTGGCTTTCAACTCGGGTGGAAAGGGCGAGTAGGGCGCGGCCATGCGCACGATCTTGATCGCCGCTTCGTCCAGCACGGCGTAACCTGACGAAGAGAGGATCTGGATGTCTTCCAGACTGCCGTCACTGCGGATCACCACCAGCATGCGCAGGTCCCCGTACATGCCGTAACGTACGGACGCCTGTGGATAGTATTGGTTGCCCACCGCTTCGAGCCGTTGTCGCCAGTCGAGCAGATAGGCTGCATCCGCCGCTTGCTTGGCAGAAGCCGCTGTCAGGCGGCGCACGCGCGGCTGTGCGATGTCCGTGCGGGTTTGATCCTGCAGCTCGGCGCGCACACTGGCAACCTCCCGGTCGCGTCCGTCCGCCTCGGGTGTGAGTCCGGCGGCGCGCGCGCGCTGTGGCGCCTGTTCGCTCGGCTCGAGGGGCGCCGCGCGCTCTGCTGCCGCAGTCGTCGTCAGGATTTCGCGTTGCAGCGTGGCTTCTTCCTGCAGGCTCTGGCTGCCCGGCTGCTGCGCAACCGACGTGTCTGTCTGCAGTGGATTGGCGGTACTGATCTGGTTGCGTTTGGCATCATTGCCACTGCCTTCCTGATGCGCCTGGGCGATGGTCTTGGCATCGAGGGGTGCGGCTGTGCTTGGGCGGGTAGCGAGCGTGACCTCGATCTGTGCGCGACTGGATTTCGCGGCGGTGCGCGCGCTGAAATTGATCGCCAGCACCAGCGCGAGATGTACGATGATCGCGAGCACCACGGCGTTGCGAAACCGCGTGCGCGTATCGATGCCGGTCTCCAGATAGTACATGCCGCGGCTAGCGCCTTTGCTTCAGTTCCCCGGTAATACAGTCCATCAGTTGACCGCCGATGTCCAGATCGTAGCCGGCGTCAATTTCCCGGATGCAGGTGGGGCTGGTGACATTGACCTCGGTGAGGTAGTCGCCGATCACGTCGATGCCGACGAACAAAAGCCCCTTTTCGCGCAGGCTGGGACCGACCTGCGCCGCGATCCACCGGTCGCGTTCGGTGAGTGGCTGGGGCCGTCCGCTCCCGCCGGCCGCGAGGTTGCCGCGGGTTTCGCCCACCAGCGGCACACGGGCCAGGCAGTAGGGCACCGGTTCACCGTTGATCATCAGGATGCGCTTGTCGCCGTCTTCGATCTGCGGGATGAACTTCTGCGCCATGATGGTCCTGCCCCCGTGCTGTGTGAGCATCTCCAGGATGACGCTGACATTGGGATCGCCCGGCCTGACGCGGAAGATGGCGCTGCCGCCCATGCCGTCCAGCGGTTTGAAGATCGTATCGCCGTGCAGTTGCTGGAACGCCTTGAGCCGTGGCATGGAGGCGCTGACCAGCACCGGCGGGCAGCATTGCGGGAACCGGGTGGCGAACACTTTCTCGTTGCAGTCGCGCAAACTCTGGCAGCGGTTCACGACCAGCGTGCCGTTGCGCTCCGCAGCCTCCAGGATGTAGGTGCTGTAGATGTATTCGTTATCGAAAGGCGGATCCTTGCGCATGAGGATTACATCGAGCGCATCGAGATCACTGTCCTCAGGCTCGTCCAGCCGGTACCAGCAGCTGGCGTCGTGGAACACGGTCAACGGTGCCATGCGCGCGCGCGCAACGCCCTGCTCGAGGTAGAGGTCGGCTTGCTCCATGTAGAACACCTGCCAGCCTCTATCCTGCGCCGCCCAGAGCATGGCCAGGGTAGAGTCTTTCTTGTAGTTGATGTTGGCGATGGAATCCATCACCACGCCCAGCCTGACGGTCATTGCGCGGTCTCCGAAGCTCGCGGGGCTAGGTAACTTACGCAATGGTACCGGGCTGTGCAAGCAGGATGCGTCGACGCGGATGACACCGGCAGCGGGAATTCCCGTAGAATAACGGCGCAACGAACGAATTCCCGGAGTGAACCACACCATGGCTGGCTTTTATTTCGCATTGGCAGTGATAAGCATCGCCTGCACGTTCACTGCCATCGTGCAGGCGCGACGCGTCTACTGGATGGTGCCCGTCTATTTCATGAGCGCCTGGTTGTGCGGCGAGCTCGCGCTGATCCACGTGCTATGGCAGGTCGCATTGACCGCCCTGCTGGGGGCGTTGGGTGTGCTGTCCGAACCGCTGGCGCAAAAGGGTCTCGCGCTGTTCGGGCTGTCGTGGCTGGGGCTGGTGTACCTGCACTGCCAGGCCATGGATACGCCGCTGCACCTGCGCGCCGCCCTGCGGCGTGCGCTCGGCGAAGATTACCGGGCGGCCATTCCCGCCGAGCGGCGCGCATTGCTGTGCGATGAGATCCGCAGTCGCGACTGGCTGCGACCCTTCCACTTCAAGCGCGACGGTGTGCGCCTGCACCGCAATGTCGCCTACGGGGATGCGGGTAAACGCAACCTGCTGGACATTCACCAGCCGGTCGAGCCGCGCGAAGGCGGGTTTCCCGTGCTGCTGCAGGTGCACGGCGGTGCATGGGTGATCGGAGAAAAAGAACAGCAGGCCAAGCCGCTGATGTACCACATGGCACAGCGCGGCTGGCTGTGCGTGGCGATCAACTACCGCCTGAGCCCGAAAGCCGCGCTGCCCGCGCACATCATCGACGTAAAGAGAGCGATCGCCTGGATCAGGCAGCATATCGGGGAATACGGCGGCAACCCCGATTTCATCGCCATCACCGGCGGCTCTGCTGGCGGTCACTTAAGCTCGCTCGCCGCGCTCACACCCAATCGCGTCGAATGGCAGCCCGGGTTCGAACAGGTCGACACTGCAGTGCAAGCGGCGGTGCCGTTTTATGGCGTCTATGACTTCCTCGACCGCAACCGCGTCCGGCCTGAAATGTCGATGGAAGGCTTTCTCGGGGACAAGGTGTTGCAGTGCTCGCGACACGACAACGAGGCGCTGTGGGATGCAGTCTCCCCCATCAGCCACGTCTCGGCGGGAGCGCCGCCCACGTTTGTGATTCAGGGCACCCACGACTCACTGGTGTGGGTGGAAGAGGCGCGCGCGTTCGTCAGGGCGCTGCGCGATGTGTCCACACAAGCGGTTGCCTACGCGGAGCTGCCCGGCGCGCAGCACGCCTTCGAGATTTTTCACTCCGTGCGCACGGACCACACGGTGAATGCCGTCGGCCACTTCCTCGAATGGGCGCACGCGCAGTGGTTGCGCGCGCGCTGAGGCACCGTCAGCGCGGCAGATCACCCCACCAACCCTGCAGGATCGCGATCGCAGCGAGCGGGGCCGTCTCCGTGCGCAGCACGCGCGGGCCGAGGCGCAACGCGGCGTAACCGGCCCGTTCCGCCAGCAGGATTTCACTCATACCCAAGCCGCCCTCGGGGCCGATGAGAAGGGCGACGCTGGCAGGTGATTTGCCCCCGATATCCAGGGCATCCGCCCGGTGGTGCAGCACAAATTTGCGCTCCGCCGTGGTTGCCGCCAGCCAGACATCAAGTGACTGCAGTGCGTGAATCGCAGGTAGTCGATTGCGGCCGCACTGCTCGCAGGCGCTGATGGCGATCTGCCGCCAGTGCTGGAGTTTTTTGTCCGCGCGCTCGCCGGCCAGTTTCACCCCGGTATGTTCCGTTGACAGTGGTGTCAGCGCGGTAACACCCAGCTCGGTGGCTTTTTGCACGATCCAGTCCATGCGCTCGCCGCGGGACACGGCGATGCCCAAATGAATGCGCAGGGGCGACTCGTTGTCGCGCGGCAGGTGCGAGCCTGTCAGCACCGAGACATGCTTTTTGTCGATGGCGGTGATTTCGCCCGGGTACTCGCCGCCCTGCCCGTCGAACAGCGTCACGTTGTCGCCCACGGCAAGGCGCAGTACGCGCGTCAGGTGATGGCTGGGTGCTGGCTCCAGCGTGACAACGGTATTACTGCCGAGGCGCTGTGCCGTGTGAATTCTTGTCGTGCGCATAGCCGCTGCGCCTGTGGGTCACAAACCCAGGTTATTGAAAATTTCCCGCGTCGGTTCCACCTGGTTCATGGTGTAGAAGTGGATGCCGGGGGCGCCGCTGTCCAGCAGCGTCTGGCACAACTGCGTGATGACCTCGACGCCGAATTTCACGATGCTGGCCTGGTCGTCCGCGTAGTCCTCCATGCGCTGGCAGATCCAGCGCGGGATCTCCGCCCCGCAATTGCGCGAGAAGCGCTGCAGGTTGGCGAAATTGGTGATCGGCATGATGCCGGCGTAAATGGGTTTGTCGATGCCCAGGGTCGCGCAGCGGTCCAGGAAGTAGAAATACGCCTCGACGTTGAAAAAGTACTGCGTGATGGCGCTGTCGGCGCCGGCATCGAGCTTGGCTTTCAGGTAGCGGATGTCGCTGTCATAACCTTTCGCTTCGGGATGAATTTCCGGGTAGGCGGCCACCTCGATGCGAAAGTGCTCGCCCGTGCGTTCGCGGATAAACGCCACCAGTTCGCTGGCATACACCAGTTGCGCGGCGCCGCCGGTGCCGGAGGGCACATCGCCGCGCAGCGCGACCAGCCGGTTGATACCCCGGCTGCGGTAGGTGTCGAGTAGCGTCGCTACCGCGTTCTCGTCATCGCCGCCAAAACTGAGGTGCGGGGCGACGTCGACGCCGGACGAGCGGATGGCTGACACCACCCCGAGGGTGGTGTCGCGCGTGCTCCCGCCCGCGCCATAGGTCACGGAGAAGAACTCCGGCCCCAGTGCGTTCAGGGCGGGTGTGACTTCGTTCAGCAGCTTGTCCGTTCCCGCCTCGGTTTTGGGCGGGAAGAATTCGCAGCTGATACGCTGCTTGCGCGAGCCAGCCAAGGTACAGCCCCTAGTACTTGTAGCTGTCGGGCTTGAACGGCCCGTTGGGGTTGACCTTGATGTAGTCGGCCTGTTCCGCGGTCAGGCGCGTCAGCACCGCGCCGAAGCCGCCGATCATGTGCATTGCCACTTCCTCGTCCAGTTTCTTGGGCAGCACTTCCACGGACAGCGCAGAGGGCTTCATCTCCGGCTCCAGGTTGGCGAACTTGCGCTCGTACAGGTAGATCTGCGCCAGCACCTGGTTGGAGAAGGAGCCATCCATTACGCGCGAGGGGTGGCCGGTGGCGTTGCCGAGGTTCACCAGGCGGCCTTCCGACAACAGGATCAGGTAATCATTAGCGGCCTTGTCGCGATACACCTTGTGCACCTGCCCCTTCACCTCCTCCCACTCCCAGTTGCGGCGCATGAAGGCGGTGTCGATCTCGTTGTCGAAGTGGCCGATGTTGCACACCACGGCGCCGCGCTTGAGTGCCTTGAGCATATTGGCGTCACACACCTGGTAGTTGCCGGTGGCGGTCACGACCAGGTCGATGTGGGACAGCAGTTCGCGGTTGATGCATGCTTCCTTGCCGGTGTTGACGCCGTCCTTGAACGCGGACACCACCTCGTAACCGTCCATGCAGGCCTGCATGGCGCAGATCGGGTCGATCTCGGCCACTTTCACGATCATGCCTTCCTGGCGCAGCGATTGCGCCGAGCCCTTGCCGACGTCGCCGTAGCCGATGACCAGCGCTTTCTTGCCGGACAGCAGGTGATCGGTGCCGCGCTTGATGGCGTCGTTCAGGCTGTGGCGGCAGCCGTACTTGTTGTCGTTCTTGCTCTTGGTCACCGAGTCGTTGACGTTGATCGCCGGGA
>CAYWWD010000124.1:0-8462 GCA_964461965.1 uncultured Halioglobus sp.
CGCTGATTGCGCCGGTGGCGATGGAAGAAGGGTTGCGGTTTGCGATTCGCGAGGGAGGCCGGACGGTGGGCGCTGGCGTGGTGTCGAAGATCATCGAGTAATACGGCAGCGAACAAGTCAGGGGATGGAGTTGATCCGCTCCCACTTATAAGGGGACAGAATTAATTCTATCCCCGCGCGGTAACCAAGCCGAACCGCTCTGGTGAGCAGTTCGGCTTAGTCGTCTCAGTAAGAGATTTAGGCCAGTAGCTCAATTGGCAGAGCAGCGGTCTCCAAAACCGCAGGTTGGGGGTTCGATTCCCTCCTGGCCTGCCATTTAATGGCGGGGGCTGCGTTCGCGATGGACGCGGTCATTTTCGTTGGAAGGTTGTATTAATGAGTGCAGAAACGACCGCAAGTAAATTTGATGCTGCTAAATGGGTTGTCGTGATCGCCCTGGTGGCGATTGCCGTGGTGGGCAACAGCTACTATGCCGATCAGTCGCTGCTGTACCGTGTGCTGGGTATTGTCATCGTTGCGGGTATTGCCGGGCTGGTTGCGCTGCAAACGGCTAAGGGTGCGGCGTTCTGGGCGCTGGTAAAGGGCTCTCGCACTGAAATACGCAAGGTCGTCTGGCCCACGCGGCAGGAGACCGTCCAAACCACCATGGTCGTTGTAGGGTTTGTTTTGTTGGTAGCGTTGCTACTGTGGGGGTTGGATTCCTTCCTCGGCTGGCTGGTATCGCGGGCAATTGTTTAACGAGCGAAGTAGGGGTTAGCCGATGGCAATGCGTTGGTACGTGATTCATGCCTATTCCGGGTACGAGAAAAAGGTGGCTGCTGCCCTGAAGGAGCGCATCGAACTGCACAATATGCAGGATCGGTTCGGTGAAGTACTGGTTCCAACGGAAGAAGTCGTGGAGATGCGCGGCGGACAGAAGCGCCGTAGCGAACGCAAATTTTTCCCCGGCTATGTGCTGGTGCAGATGGAGTTGGGGGACGAGACCTGGCACCTGGTGAAAGAGACTCCCAGAGTGTTGGGATTCATCGGCGGCAAGGCGGACGCACCTGCGCCTATTACCGACAAGGAAGCAGAAGCGATCCTGCAAAGGGTGGAAGACGGCGTCGAGGCCCCGCGACCCAAGACCTTGTTCGAGCCCGGCGAATTGGTGCGAGTGGTTGACGGCCCCTTCAATGATTTCAACGGCGTCGTTGAAGACGTCAATTACGAGAAGAGTCGCCTCAACGTGGCGGTATTGATATTTGGGCGCTCCACGCCGGTGGAGCTGGAATTTAGTCAGGTAGAGAAAGCCTGACCCGGAAGTGGGTCGGAGTTCGTTTTCATAGTTTGGTGGAATACGACTCTGGCCGCAGGCGTGGGGAACATGGTTCGGTTCCCCTGGTGAAACGGCAGCAAGACTGCCATGAAAGGGGAGCCCTAGTAGGCCAGGTCGGCCCAAAGGGCGATTGCACCCGGGAGAACAGAAATGGCTAAAAAAGTCCAAGCTTATATTAAGCTGCAGGTGAAAGCCGGCCAGGCGAATCCCAGTCCGCCCGTCGGTCCGGCGCTCGGCCAGCATGGCGTCAATATCATGGAGTTTTGCAAGGCGTTCAATGCCGAAACACAGGGCATGGAGCCCGGTTTGCCGATCCCCGTGATCATCACGGTCTACGCAGACCGTTCATTTACCTTCATCAAGAAAACGCCACCGGCGTCTGTCCTGCTGCTCAAAGCAGCGAAAATCAAAAAAGGCTCCAGCACACCGAATACCAACAAAGTTGGGAAAGTGAATCGGGCGCAGTTGGAGGAGGTCGCCACACAGAAATGGCCAGACCTTACTGCCGCTGATATGGACGCCGCAGTGCGGACCATCGCTGGAAGCGCTCGTTCTGCGGGTATCGAAGTCGAGGGGGTAAACTGACATGGCCAAGCATTCCAAGCGTGTTCGCGCATTCAAGGAAAAAGTTGATCCCCAGAAAACTTACCCACTGGATGTCGCGGTCGGTATGTTGAAGGAATTTGCTACCGTCAAGTTCAACGAGACGGTCGAGGTGGCAGTAAATCTCGGCATCGATGCTCGTAAATCCGATCAGGCTGTTCGCGGTGCGACCACCCTGCCGTTTGGTACCGGCACCGAAGTTCGCGTGGCGGTCTTTACCCAAGGCGACGCTGCCGAGAAAGCGAAAGCGGCTGGCGCTGATCTGGTCGGCATGGAAGATCTTGCCCAGCAGATCAAGGACGGCATGATGGATTTCGACGTAGTCATCGCCTCGCCCGATGCGATGCGTGTCGTCGGTCAGTTGGGTCAGGTACTGGGTCCGCGCGGACTCATGCCAAACCCAAAGACAGGCACTGTAACGCCTGATGTTGAAGCGGCGGTCAAGAATGCCAAAGCTGGCCAGGTGCGTTATCGCACAGACAAGAACGGTATCATTCATGGCGGAATCGGCAAAATTGATTTCGAACTGAATGCCATCAAGGGCAATCTTGAGGCGCTGCTAGCAGACCTGAGAAAAGCCAAGCCGGCGTCAGCCAAGGGTGTCTATCTCAAGAAGATCAGCCTGAGCACCACAATGGGCCCGGGCATCACGATCGATCAGGGATCGATAGAAAATTGATTCAATCACCCTCACGAGGGGTGATTGCTCAAAGCTCTTCATGGACGGAGAGCGTTGTAGGCCAGCGAACCAACTATGGGTTTGATCTGGTCCACTTTGAGGTCTTTGGACAAGGCGCGGGCAACTCGCCCAAATAGCTGAGCACTGAAGACCATCAAAGACCGTAGGTACCAACTCCGGTGCAATTGATCGGAGGCGGTTTAATCGCGGCGAATCCTTTGGGATGCGCTAAAACCTACGCAGATGGTGAATCTGTTCACCACGCAAGAGCGGTATCGGCATGGGTTTGTCGGTACTTAACTGCGCAGGCCGGGATCGAGTTGTTCGAGCCAGGCAGCGCAAACTTAGCAATCCAGGAGTAATTCCGGTGGCAATAGGACTCGAAGACAAGAAAGCGATCGTAGCTGAAGTTAACGAGACGGCCATCAGTGCGTTGTCCCTGGTCATCGCCGACTCGCGTGGCGTGACCGTGGACAAAATGACAGCACTGCGCAAGAAAGCGCGTGAAAACCAGGTGACCCTCCGTGTTGTGCGGAACACCTTGGCGAAACGCGCCTTCACTGGAACCGATTACGAGTGTGTGAATGAATCGTTGGTCGGTCCCTCCCTGTTCGGATTTTCGATGCAGGATCCAGGCGCGGCAGCTCGAATTTTCAAGGACTTCGCGAAGGAACACGAAGCCTTTGAAGTCAAGGCACTGGCGGTTAGCGGAAAGTTACTGGGTGCAGACCAATTGGATGTACTGGCTAAGTTGCCGACGCGTGATCAAGCGCTCTCGATGTTGATGAGCGTAATGAAAGCGCCGGTAACCAAGCTGGTTCAGACAATGAACGAAGTGCCTGGAAAACTGGTTCGCACACTCGCAGCGGTACGCGATCAGAAAGAGGCGGCGGCGTAAGCCACTGCCGTGAACTTGAAATCAGCTAAATAGGAGATATGAGTCATGGCTCTGTCTAAAGACGAAATACTGAATGCAATCGCGGAAATGAGCGTAATGGATATCGTCGCGCTTATCGAAGCAATGGAAGAGAAGTTTGGTGTGACCGCAGCGGTTGCTGTGGCAGCAGCCCCGGCGGCCGCCGGCGGCGCAGACGCTGGTAGCGCCGCGGAAGAACAGACCGAGTTCAATGTCGTGCTCACGGCTTCCGGTGACAAGAAAGTCAACGTCATCAAGGTTGTCCGCGAAGTGACGTCGCTGGGCCTGAAGGAAGCCAAGGCCCTTGTTGACGGCGCGCCTTCCCACATCAAGGAAGGTATTCCCAAGGCGGAAGCGGAAGACATCAAGAAGAAGCTCGAAGAAGCTGGTGGCACCGCCGAGGTCAAGTAACGTTGACATTGGTCTGGCTTCGGTCGGATACGGACAAGGCTGGCGGGCACTTTGCTCGCCGGCCTTTTCCCGCTTCACGAAGCAGGTATTTTCAGGGCGGATGCGCAGCGCGCGACCGCCATACTGTGGCCTCGCAGGAGGCTATCTGATCGCCTGAAAGGCGATTACACGCAAATCACGCTGGGGAGTACCGATGGCATACTCGTACACTGAGAAGAAACGTATTCGCAAGGACTTCGGCGTACTGCCGAAAGTCATGGATGTACCGTATCTGCTTGCGATCCAAATGGATTCCTACAGGAAGTTTACCCAACAGGGTGTACCGCTGGAGGAGCGTGGGGACTATGGCCTGCACGCCGCCTTCAAATCTGTATTTCCCATCGTCAGCTACAGTGGCAATGCCGCGCTGGAATACGTGGATTACAAACTGGGCAAGCCGGTGTTTGATGTCAGTGAATGCCAACTGCGTGGTGTAACGTATTCCTGTTCGCTGCGTGTCAAGGTGCGCCTGATCATCTACGACAAGGAGTCGTCGAACAAGACCATCAAGGATATCAAAGAGCAGGAAGTGTACATGGGGGAAATTCCCCTCATGACCGATAACGGCACATTCGTTATCAACGGTACCGAACGTGTAATCGTATCCCAGTTGCACCGCTCCCCCGGTGTCTTCTTCGATCACGATAAAGGCAAGACCCATTCATCTGGAAAGCTGTTGTATTCAGCGCGCGTGATTCCCTACCGCGGCTCATGGCTCGACTTCGAGTTTGATCCCAAGGATCTCGTATTCGTGCGCATCGACCGTCGCCGCAAACTTCCGGCAACCATCCTGCTGCGCGCCCTTGGGTACGAAGCCGAGGAGATCCTCGGCATGTTCTACGACGTTAATACCTTCCATGTCGGGAAGAACGACGTTTATTCGATGACACTGATCCCCGAGCGCCTGCGTGGTGATGTGGCGGCATTTGACATCAAGGCCGGCAAAAAAGTGGTCGTGGAACAGGGGCGCAGGATCACGGCCCGTCATATTCGTGAACTCGAGGAAGCCAAGATCACGGCACTGGAGATCCCTGTCGATTACCTCTACGGACGGGCTCTGGCTACCAATGTCGTGGACGAGCGAACCGGAGAAGTCATTGTCGAGTGCAATACCGAACTAACTTCCGACATCGTTGGAAAATTGGTTGAAGCCGGCGTCAAGAAAATTGAAACGCTGTACACGAACGAGCTTGACTGCGGCCCCTTCATTGCCGATACGTTGCGCCAGGATTCCACGCGCAACGAGTTGGAAGCTTTGGTGGAAATTTACCGGATGATGCGACCGGGCGAACCTCCCACCAAGGAATCGGCCGAGAATCTTTTCCAGAATTTGTTCTTCTCTGCTGACCGTTACGACTTGTCTGCGGTCGGCCGCATGAAGTTCAACCGGCGCCTCGGCCGCGAGGAGATCACCGGTAGCGGTGTCCTTGATCGCGAAGATATCGTGGATGTGCTGCGCACACTGGTCGGAATCCGCAACGGCAAGGGAATCGTTGATGATATCGACCATCTCGGAAACCGCCGCGTTCGCAGCGTCGGCGAGATGGCCGAGAACCAGTTCCGGGTGGGATTGGTGCGGGTGGAGCGGGCTGTAAAGGAACGCCTGTCGATGGCGGAGAGCGAAGGTTTGATGCCGCAGGATTTGATCAACGCGAAGCCAGTTTCTGCGGCGGTCAAGGAGTTTTTCGGGTCCAGCCAGTTGTCCCAGTTCATGGACCAGAACAATCCATTGTCTGAAGTGACGCACAAGCGCCGCGTTTCAGCATTGGGGCCGGGCGGTCTGACCCGTGAACGTGCGGGCTTTGAGGTACGCGACGTTCACCCGACGCACTACGGTCGTGTGTGTCCGATTGAAACGCCGGAAGGGCCGAACATCGGCTTGATCAACTCGCTGGCGACTTACGCACGCACCAATGACTATGGGTTCCTCGAGAGTCCTTATCGCAAGGTTATCAACGGTAAGGTATCGGACGAGATCGAATTCCTGTCGGCGATCAACGAGGCGGAATACGTCATCGCGCAGGCCTCGGCCACACTGGACAAGAACATGAAGTTCGTGGACGACCTGATCGCAGTTCGTCATATGAACGAATTCACGGTTATGCCGCCGGAACGCGTCGACTACATGGATGTTTCACCCAAGCAGGTGGTCTCCGTGGCAGCGGCCCTCATTCCCTTCCTGGAACACGACGACGCCAACCGCGCCCTCATGGGTTCGAACATGCAGCGCCAGGCAGTTCCCACACTGGTCACGGAGAAGCCACTCGTCGGCACCGGCATGGAGCGCTATGTCGCCGCTGATTCCGGCGTGTGTGTGGTAGCCCAGCGATCCGGTATCGTCGATTCCGCTGATGCCAGCCGCATTGTGGTTAGAGTCAATGACAAGGACGTGGGTGTAGATGAAGCGCCTGTCGATATCTACAACCTGATCAAATACACGCGCTCCAACCAGAACACCTGCATCAACCAGCGCCCCATTGTGAAGGCAGGCGATGTGATTGCGCGCGGTGACATTCTTGCCGATGGGCCGTCCATTGACATGGGAGAGCTTGCACTGGGCCAGAACATGCGCATCGCGTTCATGCCCTGGAATGGCTATAACTTTGAGGATTCCATCCTGGTGTCCGAGAAAGTGGTGAAGGAAGATCGTTTTACCACGATCCATATCCAGGAACTCACCTGTATTGCGCGGGACACCAAGCTTGGTTCGGAAGAGATTTCCGCCGATATCCCGAACGTCGGCGAGAGCGCATTGGCCAAGCTCGACGAGTCGGGAATTGTCTATATCGGCGCAGAAGTCGAAGCGGGCGATATCCTGGTAGGCAAGGTAACGCCGAAAGGTGAAACCCAGCTCACGCCCGAGGAAAAACTACTGCGAGCCATCTTCGGTGAAAAGGCGTCCGACGTGAAGGATACCTCGCTGCGAGTGCCTACCAGCACCAAGGGCACCGTGATCGACGTCCAGGTGTTCACTCGCGATGGACTCGAGAAAGATGCCCGAGCACTGCAGATCGAAAAGCATCAGCTCGACCAGTACCGCAAGGACTTGAAGGAAGAGTACCGCATCTTCGAGGAAGCCACGTTCGCGCATCTGGAGAGCCTGCTCAAGGGTAGCAGCACGGTAAGCGGTGGTGGCCTGGCTAAAGGTACGGTGCTCACCGCGAACGTACTGGCGGAGTTGGATCGGGAGCAGTGGTTCAAGCTGAAGTTGGCGGATACCAAGCTCAACGATGCCCTGGCATCCGCTCAACGACAGTTGGATGAGCAGAACAAGCTGCTCGAGGATCGATTCGAAGACAAGAAGAGCAAACTGCAGAGCGGCGATGATCTTGCACCCGGTGTGCTGAAGATCGTCAAGGTTTATCTTGCGATCAAGCGACGCATTCAGCCGGGCGACAAGATGGCCGGCCGTCACGGGAACAAGGGCGTGATCTCCGTGATCATGCCGGTCGAAGACATGCCCTACGACGAAAACGGCGAGCCGGTTGACATCGTGCTGAATCCGCTGGGTGTGCCATCGCGTATGAACGTGGGACAGATCCTCGAGACGCACCTCGGCATGGCTGCCAAGGGCCTTGGTGACAAGATCAATGCCATGCTCCAGGAGCAGAGGAAAGTGGCTGAGATTCGCAAGTTTGTCGAATCAATCTACAACAATGGCGATGGTCGCAATGAGGACATCAAATCGTTGAGCGATGCGGAGGTCATTGAGCTCGCAGGCAATTTGTCAGCGGGCGTACCAATGGCTACTCCGGTCTTCGACGGCGCATCCGAAGAATCGATCAAGCGCCTGCTCGGGCTTGCAGACATGCCCGAAAGTGGCCAGTTCACGCTATACGACGGCCGCAGTGGCGAGGCATTCGATCGCCCCGTAACAGTCGGTTACATGTATATGCTGAAGCTGAACCACCTGGTGGACGACAAGATGCATGCACGTTCCACCGGTTCATACAGCCTGGTCACCCAGCAACCGCTCGGCGGCAAGGCACAGTTCGGTGGGCAACGCTTCGGAGAAATGGAAGTCTGGGCTCTGGAGGCGTACGGCGCGGCTTACACGCTGCAGGAAATGCTCACGGTGAAGTCCGACGACGTGGCCGGTCGAACGAAGATGTACAAGAACATTGTCGATGGTGATCATCGTATGGAACCGGGCATGCCCGAGTCCTTTAATGTGTTGGTCAAGGAAATTCGCTCGCTCGCTATCGATATTGAACTCGAGAACGACTGACAAACACAGTTATCGGACCTGGTGGCGGTCGCGGGAAGGTTTCCGCACCGCCCGGAATTGAAACCCTCGCGGAGGATATGCCTTGAAAGACTTACTGAATCTGTTGAAGTCCCAGGGACAAAATGACGAGTTCGACTCTATCCGGATCGGACTGGCATCACCTGAACTGATCCGCTCCTGGTCGTTCGGTGACGTGAAAAAACCGGAAACCATCAACTATCGCACCATCAAGCCCGAACGGGACGGCTTGTTCTGCGCCCAGATTTTTGGG
>CAYWWD010000125.1:0-8277 GCA_964461965.1 uncultured Halioglobus sp.
TCTGGTTGATGAAAATCACCAGGCTGTTGGTCTGCTTGATGGCAGCCGTCAGTTTGCGCATGGCCTGGCTGAGCAGCCTGGCCTGCAGACCAACGTGAGAGGCGCCCATTTCGCCTTCGATTTCCGCCTTCGGCGTCAATGCCGCCACCGAATCGATAACCAGCACATCCACCGCACCGGAGCGCACCAGCATCTCCGCGACTTCCAGCGCCTGCTCACCGGTGTCGGGCTGGGACATGATCAACTCATCCATCTGCACACCGAGTTTTTCCGCATAGGACGGGTCCAGCGCGTGCTCAGCATCGATGAATGCCGCCGTACCGCCCAGCTTCTGGGCTTCCGCGATGACCTGTAGCGTCAGCGTAGTTTTACCCGATGATTCGGGGCCGTAGATCTCACAGATACGCCCCCTGGGCAAACCGCCGATACCGAGCGCGATATCCAGACCCAGCGATCCGGTTGAGATCACGGGGATGGCTGCCTGCTCCCGGTCGCCCATGCGCATGACCGTGCCCTTGCCGAATTGCCGCTCGATCTGGCTCAGAGCTGCTTCCAGTGCTTTCGTCTTATTGCTGTCCATGGTGCTCCCTCTCTCAGTGTGTACCGTGTGCTGATCTCGTGCCGGGCCGGTAGATACCTGCCCGTAGGAGGCCGTATCCGCCGCGCCTCAAAACTACTGTATATATACTCAGTGTTTAAATTCCGGATTGCAAGCCCCAAAAGCGATTAAATTCGGCCACGAAACGCCGGCAGGGAAAATGCGCCTGAATTGTCGACAGGTGCCACACCTCGCGACTGGCGCACGACGGCTCGCCTCCAGTTCCCGCCACTTGCCCGCGTCGGTGCTTCAGTGCACAGTACCCGCTCACTACGATTCAGGAGATGGAGCGCCATGCAGCAGCTCACGGAAATGGACAGCAATTTCCTGCAGCAGGAGCGCGTACGCACACCGATGCACATCAGCCCGGTGATCGTGTACGACCAGTCCGAACGCGAAAACGGCAAGGTTCGCTTCAAGGAAATCCTCACCGTCTTCGAACGCAACCTGCACAAGTCGGCAATCTTCCGGCGCAAGCTGGTCGGCGGCGCCATGGGGCTCGACACCCCGTACTGGGTGGAGGACGAAGACTTCGACCTGGAGTTCCATGTGCGCCACCTCGCCCTGCCCAAACCCGGCGACTGGCGCCAGTTCTGCAT
Organism: uncultured Halioglobus sp.; assembly: GCA_964461965.1. Lineage (GTDB taxonomy): Bacteria > Pseudomonadota > Gammaproteobacteria > Pseudomonadales > Halieaceae > Marimicrobium. The sequence goes on from CAYWWD010000125.1 coordinate 1,198, forward strand.
CCTGCTGGCGCGTTTGCAGTCGCGCGGCCTGGATATGAAACGCCCGCTGTGGGAAGCCTACGTGATCGAAGGCCTCAACCGGGTGGAGGGGCTGCCTGAAAACAGCTTCGCCATCATGCTGAAGATCCACCATTCGGCAATCGACGGCATTTCCGGCGCCGAGATCGTCGCCGCGTTGCACAGCCTCACCAATGAAATCGCACCGCCGCTGGTGGAAGACCTCTGGCGCGGCGAGCGCGGCCCCTCGCCCTGGGAGATCTGGTCGCGCGCCTACCTGCACAACCTCCAGCGGCCACTGAAGTTCATAGACACGGCACGCACCCTGGTGCCCGCGATACTGCGCGCCCGCAAACTCAGCGCCAATCCCGAGGAAGACCGGCGCAAAACGCTCACCGAAAAGACCCGTTTCAACGCGCGCGTCAGCACGGCGCGGGTGGTGGATGCGCTGATCATGGATCTGGCCGAGGTCAAGGCCATGCGCAAGGCACTGGGCGATGTCACCGTCAATGACCTCATGGTCGCAGTGGTCGGCGGCGCACTGCGCAAGTACCTCATGAGCAAGGGCGAACTGCCCGAACACAGCCTGATCGCCGGCGCGCCGGTGAGCGTGCGCAGTGAGCGCAATAGCGACTCCAAGGGCAACCAGGTCAGCCTGATGCGCATCAACATGGCCACCGACATTGCCGACCCCGCCGAACAGTTGCAGGCCATCAGCCAGAGTTCGCAACAAGCCAAGACGTTCTCCAATGCCATGGGCTCCAGCGTCATGATGGATGTCAGTGAAGTGCTGATTCCACAGGTGCTGGGCTGGGGATTCCGCGCGGTCACACTGGCCGCGGCGCGCTCCGCGAGGCCCATGCCCTGCCATGTGGTGATTTCCAATGTGCCGGGGCCGCAGTTTCCGCTCTACCTCGCCGGAGCGCGGGTGCACATGATGATGGGGATGGGGCCGCTGCTGGATATGATGGGCCTGTTTCATGCAGTGCTGAGCGGCGTCGGGTTGATCACTATTACTTTCATCTCCTGCCGCGAGATGATGCCGGATCCACAGTTCTACAAAGCCTGCCTGCGGGAGGCGTTCGACGATCTGCGCCAGGTGGCGCAGCGCGCGCCGACTAACGCCTCGACCCGGGATCCCGGGACGAAGAAGAAAAAAAAGAAGGGGAAGGGCAAAAAGTCGAAGCGGGAAACCTGATCCCGCTCCCTGCCCTTCACGCAGGCCGCGAAAAACCGCAGTGTGAGCCGACGCCTGCTAGTGATTCCACCACGGGCGATCGTTGAACGCGCGCAAATCCAGTTCATGTGTCCAGGTGGAACGGTGCTGCTGCGCGAGATGCCAGTAGGTGTCCGCGATTTTGTCCGGTAGCAGCAGGCCATCGTGCTCCAGGCCGCGGTATTCGCGCAGGGCCTGGAACTGCCGCGGACCGAGCATCCTGCCCAGCGTATCGGGCGCATCGACTGCGCCATCGATGATAATGTGGGCGATATGAATACCCTTTGCAGCGAACTCCGCGTTCAACGACTGGCACAACAGGCGCCGTCCACCCATGGCGGCGGCATGCGAATGTTGTCCGGCATTCCCGCGTACAGCGGCGGTGGCGGAAGTCACGAGAATCACTCCCCCGCCGCGCGCTTCCATCCGCGGGCAGACAGCACAGGCGAGGCGAAACAGCGCGAAGGTGGCCAGGCGCCAGCCCAGCTCGAATGCCTTGTACGACGTGTCGCGCAGCAACCGGTCGCCGATCTGCGCACCCAGGTTGAAGATCACCACCGCGATCGGGCCGATGTCGCTTTCGACGTGCGCGATCCGCTCCTCGATGACATCCGCGTCTGCCGCGTTGAGCAGGAAGCCGGTGGCGTCATTGCCTGCGGCGCGAATCGCCGTCACCAGCGCTTCGAGGCCCGCCGCATCGCTTCGCCGGCACAACACGCTGTGGTAGCCGCCGGCCGCGAAGCGCGCGCCAACCGTGCCACCGATACCGGCGCCCGCGCCCATCACCAGGCAGACCGGTTTCACGGCGCGATCGCCACCGACACGCTGACGCTGACTTTGTAGCTGTTCTCACCGGCGGCAATGGGCGCGGCGCCCGCGGCGCTGTCCATCGCCATCTCCAGCTTCGCCATGGGCATGGGACGTGGCCCGTAACTCTGCTCTGAGATCTCCAGCACCTGCCCCAGCTTGACCCCTGCGGCATCGGCCAGGGTGCGCGCCCTGGCCATGGCGTCCTTCGTGGCCTGGCTACGCGCCTGGGCAACCGCCGCCGAGGGATCGACATTGGTGAACTGTATGCCACCCCCTTCGTTGACACCCAGCGTAACGGCGGTATCGAGCACCTCACCCAGCTTGTCGAGGTCGCGCACGCGCACGGTCAATGCATTGCGCACGGTGTAGCCGACCAGCTTGGGTGTGTGTGGCGCACCCGTCGCCGACTGCGGGGGGTAGGTGTAGCGCGGCTGGATATCGAAGTTCGATGTCTGCAGGTCGCGCTGCTCGATGCCGAGCGCTGCCAGCGCCGCCTGTACCTTGCGCATCGCCTCGGAGTTGGCGGTCAGTGCATCGCGCGCGGTCGGGGCTTCGCGCATCACACTCAGGTTGACGATAGCCAGATCGGGGGCAAGCTCCACACTGCCCTCGCCGGTCACGAGAATGCGCGGCGGCGGGTCATCGTTCGCAAGTCCCGCCTGCGCCAGCGCAAGCAGACAGAGGGCAATTACCACCGCAGCGGCGCGGCACAGTTTGGGCAATGCGATCACAGGGACCTCCGGACAACGGGTAAAAATGGCATGTACAGCGCGGAGGCTGCCATAGCCTGGCAAATCCAGCGCGCCTCAGGATACCGCAACCAGCGCGGTTGCGATGCCCACGGCGCTCGCGATATACAGGCTGCGCGACAGGAACGCCCGGTCGATCCCCGACAATGCCGCCAACGGCGCATCGCCCCTGCGTACCTTCGCGATCACCGGCCACTCGATCAGCGCAGAGTACAGCAGGCTGGCAAGCGCCGCGCCGTGCAGCACCGCGCGACCCCAGGTATCGGCGGGCACCGCGTACCACAGCATGACGACGGCCAGGACGCTGCCCACGCTGCCCGCCGTGCTCATGGTGAGAAATTGCCGCACGCTGTTGGCGCCAAAATCCCAGTTGAAGACGAACAAACCCCAACGCGCGGGAATTCCGAAGGTCGCACGGGCATACCGCGCGCCCAGGTAGTGGAACCATTCGTGCACCAGCGTGGGCACAACGACACCAGCCAGCACAGCGGTGACCACCGCCAGCAGGCCGGCAATACCGAGGCCGGTGACGGCGTACCAGCTGTCGGCGGCTCCAAACAGGCAGAGCGCAACCAGGAGCACCAGTGCATGGAGGCCGGCCAGTCTCGCCAACGGCCGGTCGCGTTGTTCACTGCGGCGCTCCGTGCGACGAGGCTCGTCGCAGACAGGCGCGGCAGCATCCGCAGCCTCCGGGGCGGTAGCAGAGGCGTCTGTGTCATTGAGGCTAGCCATGCCGGCATTCCCCCGTGCGTGTGAGCGGCAGATGCTCGACGCTCACCGCCCGGCGACCCACATTACCCATGTCCCACACGATCACTTTCAATGCCATATCCGGCCTGCCCCCAGGGAGAGTGCCGCTAGTATAAACGATGCTGATTTTTCCCGTACCTGCCGGGTTTTTAATAGCTTCTTAATACCGGCCAGCCCATCTTTAACACCTGTTTTATACCGCGGGCGATAGGATTTCGCGGACCGTTACAGGATTCTGGAGAAACGCGATGGACATTCTATACGTGGGAGCAGGGCTGCTGTTGTTCGCGATCATGGTCGCGCTGACCAACGCCTGCGACGCACTGGGAGGTGACCAGTGACAGGTTTCTATCTGCTGAGCGGCGTGATCGCCACGCTGCTCCTGGCGTACCTGATTTACGCACTCGTCAACCCGGAGGAGTTCTAATGACACTGCATGCATGGTTGGTCATCGGTGCGTTTCTCGCGGTGCTGTTACTGGCCGCAAAGCCGCTCGGCCTGTACATCGCCAACGTGATGGAGGGCCGTATCGGCCTCCTGGCCCGCGTGGAGGCGGGGCTTTGCCGCCTGTGCGGAGTCAACACACGGGAGGAGATGAACTGGAAGCAGTACTCGCTGTCGATTCTCATGTTCTCCATCGTGTCGCTGCTGACGGTCTACGCGATACAGCGGCTGCAGGCCTGGCTGCCGCTGAACCCGCAGGGCTTTGCGAATGTTTCGCCGGACTCCTCCTTCAACACCGCCATCAGTTTCGTGGCCAACACCAACTGGCAGGGCTACGCCGGCGAAACCACCATGAGCTATCTCACGCAGATGCTGGCCCTCACCGTACAGAACTTCGTGTCCGCCGCCACCGGCATTGCCGTGGTCGTGGCGTTGATTCGCGGTATTGCGCGGCACTCCGGCACCACCATCGGCAATGCCTGGGCCGATCTCGTGCGCGCCACGCTGTTCATCCTGCTGCCCATCAGCGTGGTACTGGCCATCGCGCTACTGAGCCAGGGTGTAATCCAGAATTTTGACGCCTACCGGGAAGTGACCACGCTCGCCGGTTCGCAACCGCAGACGCTGGCGATGGGGCCGGTCGCGTCACAGGAAGCCATCAAGATGCTCGGCACCAACGGCGGCGGTTTTTTCAATGCCAACTCGGCGCACCCGTTCGAGAACCCGACGCCGCTGAGTAACTTCCTTGAAGTGCTGGCGATCTTCCTGATACCCGCCGCACTCTGTTACACCTTCGGCCGCATGGTGGGTGATACACGCCAGGGCTGGGCCGTATTCGCCGCAATGACAGCGTTGTTCCTGATGTTCCTGATTCCCCTCACGCACTTCGAGCAGCAGGGCAATCCGCTACTCACTGCGCAGGGCATCGACCAGGCCGCCAGCGCCGCGCAGGCCGGCGGCAACATGGAGGGCAAGGAGACCCGGTTTGGCATTGCCGGGACCGCATTGTTCGCTGCCGTCACCACGGCCGCCTCCTGCGGAGCTGTCAACAGCATGCACGACTCGCTGACACCGCTCGGCGGCATGCTGCCACTGGCGCTGATGCAACTGGGCGAGGTGGTGTTCGGTGGCGTCGGCTCCGGCTTGTACATGATGCTGATCTTCGCGCTACTCGCGGTCTTCATCGCCGGGCTGATGATCGGCCGCACGCCGGAGTACCTCGGCAAGAAGATTGAAAGCTTCGACATGAAAATGATCGCCATCGCCATCCTGGTCACACCCGTGCTCGTGCTGGTTGGCACCGCGATTGCGGTCAGCGTCGCGCCTGGGAAGGCCGCAATCTTCAACCCCGGGGCGCACGGCTTTACGGAGTTGCTGTACGCCTTCACGTCCGCGGCGAACAACAATGGCAGCGCCTTTGGTGGGATATCAGCGAATACGCCTTTCTACAACGTCATGCTCGGCATCGCCATGTGGGTGGGCCGCTTCGGCGTGATCGTTCCGGTGCTCGCCATTGCCGGTTCTCTCGTGACAAAACGCCGTATCGCCACCACCGATGGCACGATGCCGACCCACGGCCCCCTGTTTGTCGTGCTGCTGATTGGCGTGGTGATTCTGGTTGGGGCGCTCAACTACGTACCGGCGCTGGCGCTGGGTCCGGTGGCCGAGCACCTGATGCTGTGGCCGGCCCCTTAACACACAGGAGAAGAATGATGTCACGGAAATCCTTGAGCATGTTCGACCCGGCACTGGCCAAGCCTGCGGCGCTGGATGCCGTGCGGAAGCTGAGCCCGCGCGTCCAGTGGCGCAACCCGGTGATGTTCGTCGTCTATATCGGCGCGCTGTTGACGACCGCATTATGGGTACAGGCACTTATCGGGCAGGGTGAAGCGCCGGCGGGATTCATCCTCGCGATCTCCCTGTGGCTGTGGATTACGGTATTGTTCGCCAATTTCGCCGAAGCACTCGCAGAGGGTCGCTCCAAGGCGCAGGCCGCCACGCTGCGCTCGCTGAAACAGGAGAGCTGGGCGAAGAAACTCGATACGTCAAAATCCGAATCACACTGGTACACCGTTCCCACCGATGAACTGCGCAAGGGCGACATAGTACTGGTGCATGCCGGCGACACCATCCCCATGGATGGCGAGGTGATCGAGGGTGTGGCATCGGTCGACGAGAGCGCGATCACCGGCGAATCCGCTCCGGTTATTCGCGAATCCGGCGGCGACTTCTGCGCGGTCACCGGCGGCACCCGCGTGCTCTCCGACTGGATCAAGGTGCGAGTAACGGCCAATCCCGGCGAGACTTTCCTCGACCGCATGATCGCCATGGTGGAAGGTGCCAGCCGCCAGAAGACGCCGAATGAAATCGCACTGACCATCCTGCTCGTGGCGCTGACGATCGTGTTTCTTATCGTCACCCTCACGCTGCTGCCCTACTCGATTTTCAGCGTGCAGGTTGCAGGCTCCGGCACACCGATAACCCTGACCGCATTGATCGCACTGCTGGTCTGCCTGATTCCCACCACTATCGGCGGATTGCTGTCTGCCATCGGCATCGCAGGGATGAGCCGCATGATGCAGGCGAACGTAATCGCCACCTCCGGGCGCGCCGTGGAGGCCGCCGGCGATGTCGATGTGCTGCTGCTCGACAAAACCGGCACCATCACGCTAGGCAACCGGCAGGCATCCGAGTTTTTCGCGGCGCCCGGCGTAAAACTGTCTGAGTTGGCGGACATCGCGCAACTGGCGTCGCTCGCGGATGAGACGCCGGAAGGGCGCAGCATCGTGGTGCTGGCCAAAAAGAGCTTCCAGCTGCAGGGGCGCAACCTGGCCGAACTCGGCGGCATCTTTGTGCATTTTTCAGCGCAGACACGCATGAGCGGCGTGGATATCGGCGAACGCCAGATTCGCAAGGGCTCAGCGGAGGCCATCCGCCGCCACGTGGAAGCCCGGGGCGGCACTTTTCCCGAACCGATTGCCCGGATCGTCGACGACGTCGCGCGACGCGGGAGTACGCCACTGGTGGTGTGCGATGACCTGAAGGTGCTTGGCGTCGTCGAACTGAAGGACATCGTCAAGGGCGGCATCAAGGAACGCTTTGCCGAGCTGCGTC
>CAYWWD010000126.1:0-8004 GCA_964461965.1 uncultured Halioglobus sp.
CTGCACGACGGAGGCTGCCTGCAGCTGGAGCACGGCTTCGAGCAGCCCGCAGCGGTGCTCGCCATGCTGCGCGAGGCGGGTTTCCAGTCGGTGAGTACGCGATGTGACCTGGCGGGCCACGAGCGCATCAGCGGGGGCGCCTGGCATGCTGACTGACGCGCAGTTGCTGCGCTACAACCGGCAGATCCTGTTGCACGACTTTGACATCGCCGGTCAGGAGCGGCTGCAGCGCTCCTGCGTACTGGTGGTGGGGCTGGGCGGCCTCGGCTGTCCGGCGGCGCTGTACCTGGCGGCCGCTGGTGTCGGCACACTGGTGCTCGCCGATGGCGATGCGGTGGAGCTCAGCAACCTGCAGCGCCAGATCGCGCACACCAGCGCCGACATCGGCGCCAACAAGGCGCGCTCCGCCGCCGCCAGCATCGCGGCGCTGAACCCGGAAGTGCGCGTCGAAATCATCGAACAGGCGCTGACGGAGGCGAGCATGCCGGCGCTGGTGTCGCGGGTCGACCTGGTGCTGGATGCCACCGACAACTATCCCGTGCGCTTCGCGCTGAACCGCGCCTGTATCGCCGCCGCCCGGCCGCTGGTATCTGCTGCGGCGGTGCGCGCAGAGGGCCAGCTGGCGGTGTTTGATCCGGCGCGCGGCGGGCCGTGTTATCGCTGTCTGTACACCGAGGGCGAAGAGCACGCCGGCATGAGTTGCAGCGAGAGCGGTGTACTGGCGCCGCTGGTCGGTGTCATCGGGTCCCTGCAGGCCATGGAGGCGCTGAAGTTGCTCACGGGTTTTGGCGCTGCGCTGCGCGGCGCATTGCTGGTGCTGGACCTGCGCAACCTGGAGATTCGCCGCCTCGGGCTGAACGCGCGGGCAGATTGCCCGGCGTGTTCGCACTTGCACACCCGCGGCCAGGGGAGAGTATAGTGAACGCGCCCGCGGTATGCGCTGGATCATGCCGCGAACGCACTGCCCAACAATTCAAACACGCAGTATTTTTTTCTGGAGGTTTACGATGAAACTCAGGTTTTGCCTTGCCGTACCCCTGTTGCTGGCGTACCCGGCGTTCGCGGATGTCAGCTTCGACCAACGCTTCACGATACAGGCAGGTGGCGCCATGTCGATGCTCGGCTCCGAGGGTACCAGTTCAACCCAGATCTCGGGCAACAAGGCGCGCATGGACAGCACCATCAGTATGAAGTCTGCCCTGGCGAGTTTTGTTTCCGGCAGCGGCAAGAGCGGCAGCATCGTACGCCTCGACAAGGAGCTGACCTGGGAACTGTTGCCCGACAAACAACAGTACACGGAGCTGACGTTCGCCCAGGTCCGGGAACAGATGGCACAGGCGCAGGCCGCTATGAAAGAGTCGCAGGGCTCCGCCGGCCCTGGCGGTCCATTGCCCGTGTCCACCGAGAGCTGCAAGTGGTCCGAAGGCGGCACGCAGGTGCAGCAGGTCGGCGGCGTGGAGAAAGTGGCGGGACTGGACACGCGCAAGCACGTCATTCGCGCCCGGCAAACCTGCACCGACCCCGAGACCAAAAGCACCTGCGATATCACCTGGTTGATGGAATCCTGGCTGGGCAGCAACCTGCCCGGGGAGCAGCAGGCGCGGCAGTTCCAGCAGGCCTACGCCACGGCCATGGGGCTGGATGAAGTGATGCGGCAGGCACAGGGTCCGGCGCAGAGCCTGATCTCCATGTTCTCCGGTAACTGGAAAACGGTGGCCACAGAAGTTGCCAAACTGCAGGGCTTTCCGCTGCGCACTGTGATGCAGATGAGTATCGGTGGTGAGCACTGCACCACCGCGTCGGGCGAACCCATCGCCTCGGACAAGACCTGGTCCGACTCAGGCACGACGGGAGAATCCGTGGGCAGCGCGCTCGGCGGCTCTCTTGGTGGTGCCGCCGGTGCTGCTGCGGGGCAATTGCTCGGCGGGCTGTCGGGTATGCTGGGCAAGAAATCCTCACAACCCGCCGCGGCACAGCCGACAGAGAAAACCGCAGGGCAAGGAGCAGCCGGCACGCCCGGCGAGATCACGGTCTTTCGTATCAGTACTGAAACAACGCGCTGGAACGAAGCTCCGGTACCTGCCGAACGGTTCGAAGTGCCAGCCGGCTGGAAGCGCATGTAGCATCCTTTAGAGGCGCTGCGGCGTGTTCATGGCCGCCGCGGCGACCTGGTTCGTGCGCATGATTCGCCGCAGCCGCCACAGCAGGATGCCGGTGCTGAGGGCTACGCCTGCGATCATTGCTTTCCAGAAGCCCACGGTACCCTGCAGTGCATCCTGCGCCACCACGATTCCCAGGTAGTAACCCAGTGGCAGCGTGACCAGCCAGTAAGTGCTGCACAACACGATGAAGGGAAAACGCGTGTCCTTGAAGGCACGCAGCGAAAAGCTGGCGGTTACCTGCAGTGCATCAAAAGCAATGAACAGCGCGACCAGGCGAATCAGCACGATTGCCATGCCGTGGATTGCCGCATCCTCGGTGTAGGCGCGGACGATCAGGGCCGGCGCGGTCAATAACAGCGCGGTACAGCTCAGTCCGAGCAACACCGTCATCCCCGCACCGCTGCGGATCGCCAGTTGCAGCCGCTGACGGTCGCCGTTCCCGATCGCATGGCCCACACGCGTGGCCAGCGCCGCGCCGATACTGATGAGCAGCATGTAGGTAGCGTCCCACACATTGAATGCGATCTGGTGCGAAGCCATGGCGGTGTTCCCGAGCGTGGCGACGAGCAGTGCGAGCGCCGAGAACGCCGACATCTCCAGAAAGAAGGACAGGCCCAGCGGCAGGCCCAGGCGACAGGTTTCCCGAATCACCGCAGGGTCTGGCAGCGCAAGCCTGAACGGTGGCAGGTAAGTCTTCAGCGACTGCAGCTGGCGCATGTAGAGTCCAATCAGCAGCGGGCTCAGCCACATCGCAATTGCCGTGGCCACGCCGCATCCCGCCGCGCCCAGCTCCGGCGCGCCCCACCTGCCGTACATGAACATGAAGTTGAGGGGAATGTTGGCGAGAAACCCGATCACACTCGCCACGGCGAACGGACGCATGATGCCGATGCCCTGGCAGTGGCAGCGCAGTGCCTGGAACAGGGCCGCCCCCGGCAGGCCGAACGCGATCGCCTGCAGGTAGTCGCGGCTCTTGCGCTGTGTGTCGGCGTCCAGTTGCAACAGGTCCAGCAGCGGATTGCTGAAGTAACAGAGTGGGCCTGCCACCAGACCGAGTGCCAGCGCCAGCCACAGCGACTGGGGCAGGGAATCGCGTATACGCTGCACCTGCCCTGCGCCGAAGTCCTGCGCGATGATGATCGTAGCGCCGAGCATGACACCGGTGAAGATCAGATAGAGCGGCAGCCAGATGTTGTAACCGATGGCGATGGCGGCCAGGTCATTGGCGTTGTAGCGCCCAGCCATGACGGTGTCGACAACACCGGTACCGACCTGCGCCACCTGGGCGATGAGTATTGGCCAGGTGAGGGACAGTAGTGCACGGCACTCGGCGGAATAGCGCTGTATCCTGCTGCGCGGCATCTGCTACCGCCACCTCGAAGTGTCGCGCTGCAACCGGGTGCACCTGCGGAGCAAGAATCTTTTCGCGCACAGCATTGTCACAGCGGTTGCATCGTTCCGTGAAACGGCCTGATAAGGTACGGGTACAGTGAGGTGACATGATACACAACGCGGTTATCGGCTATTGGTTCGGTTTGAAAGTGTCGTCGGGGTGCCGCATGAGTCGGAGTCGGGACTGGCCCGGCGGAACCGTGTGGCGACAGGATGTCGCCACGGACATCAGGAATTCGTGTTCGCGCCCCATTCCCTGGGGAAAATGGTAGACTAGCGCGTTTTTTGAGCAGCCACAGGGAATGCTTCATTGATCAGGAGTTTTGTCACACGTATGACCGGCAGAGGCGAAAACACCAGCGCGACCGATGCGGGGCGCGGCCAGACACCGCGCGAGGCCTCCGACCACGCCAGCCCAGTGGCCGATGGCAACCGTGACAATGAAGCCTCGCCCGCGCGCGGCAAACGGCGCCGGCGCCGAGGTGCGCGGACTGCGAATGCCGCAGGCGCTGTCTGGACGCCTGAGCAATTCGCGGTGGAGCCCAGGGAGGGCGAGACACGTTTCCACGACCTCGACCTGCGCGATGAGTTGATGCATGGCATTGCCGATCTGGGCTTTCAGTACTGTTCACCGATACAGGCGGCTATCCTGCCGCACACATTGCAGGGTCACGACGCCATCGGCAAGGCACAGACGGGTACCGGCAAGACAGCAGCATTCCTCATTACGATCTTCAACGACCAGCTGTGCCATCCACCGGAAGGTGAGCGTTTTGTGGGCGAGCCCCGCGCTCTGGTCATCGCGCCCACCCGGGAACTGGTGATGCAAATCGCCGCCGATGCCGAGGCGCTGGCCCAATACACGGGCCTGGAGGTGGCGACGCTGATTGGCGGCATGGATTATCAGAAGCAACTCAACCGGTTGAACAACCGGGTTGTCGATCTGGTGGTGGCCACGCCCGGTCGATTGCTGGATTTCATGGGCCGGCGCGACCTGTATCTGGATCATGTGGAAATCCTGGTGCTCGACGAGGCCGACCGCATGCTGGACATGGGTTTCATCCCGCAGGTCAAACGCATCGTGCGCGCCACGCCGCAGAAGGATCACCGCCAGACGCTGCTGTTTTCCGCGACCTTCACGCAGGACATCATCAACCTCGCCCAACAGTGGACGTACCACCCGGTTACCGTGGAGATCGAGCCCGAGAGTGTCGCCGCGAGCGCCGTCGACCAGAAGGTGTACATGGTGAGCGCGGAGCAGCGATACAAGCTGCTCTGCAACCTGTTGCGCAGTGAAGGCTGCACCAGCGCCATCGTTTTCGCCAACCGGCGCGATCAGGTGCGCCGTCTGCACGAACGCCTGCGCAAATCCGGCATCACTGCCGGCATCCTGTCGGGGGAAATACCACAGGCCAAGCGCACGCGCACACTGGAGCAGTTCAAACAGGGCGAGATCAAGGTGCTGGTGGCCACGGATGTGGCGGGCCGCGGAATTCACGTCGAGGGGATCAGTCACGTCGTGAACTACAACCTGCCCGAAGACCCGGAAGATTACGTGCACCGAATCGGTCGCACCGGTCGCGCCGGCGCCACAGGTACGTCGATCAGTTTTGCCAGTGAGGACGATGCGTTCCTGCTGCCGGATCTGGAGAAATTGCTCGGCACCCGGCTGGAGTGCACGCACCCTCCCGCCGAATTACTGGTCTAGTTCCTCGCACCACAGCAGGGTGGCGCCCACCACGGCGGCGGGCACGACGAAGAAGTTCACCACGGGAATCACCGTGCACAGCGCCACCAGTCCGCCAAACCCCAGGCTGCTCAGCCGCTGCGAGCGCACGGCGTCCTTGACCTCTGCAAAGCTCTTCTGGTGGTTGTCCATGGGATAGTCGATGAACTGTATGCTCATCATCCAGGCTCCCAGCAGCAGCCACGCCACCGCCCCCACACCCGGGATGAGGGAGAGCACCAGCGCCAGCAATGCCATTGGCACGTAGTACACCAGCTTGAGCAGTTCACGCACTACACTCCGGGGGATTGCCATCAACGCGGGCCAAAGACCTTCAAGCGATTGTACCGGCTTTCCGGTGATCAGTTCTTCGGCCTTCTCTGCTAGCAGTGAATTGAACGGCGAAGCAATCAGCAATGCCACCGCAGTGAACAGGTAACCGGTGATCAGGCCGGCCGTGATGACGATCAGCGGCCATAAAATCCACTCGATAAAATCCAGCCATTGCGGGATGCGGGACAGCATCTTCTCCATGAGGTTGTCGATCACGTTGAAGCCGACACCGAGCAGCGAGGCGAAGATCAGGATGTTGAGCGCCAGCGGTATGAGTACGAACGGTCGCAGGGTGGGATGACGCAACAGCCGCGCGCCGCGCGACAGGTAGCTGGCGCCGCGCGCAAGACTACCCTGCACGCAGTGCTGCTCTTTCGGGCGACCCGCAGGCCGGACACAGGCAGCGTGCGCCGGCCGAGTCCGCCGCATCTGCCCTGGCTGTTTTGTCGATCGCGGCGCTCTGGCACCAGCAATCCGAAGCTGGCTGGCCCGCCGCAATCGCGCACTGGTTGTCACTGCCACACAGCGGGCATGTCGCGGCGAGCGGTATCGGTTCGTTCATCGGTCTGCCACTTTCAACGGGGCCTGGCGCTATAATACCCAAGTGCGGGCGGGGTAGGTAACGATGGGCAGCGACAAAGTCTTCGAGGACGCAATGTCTGGCGTGGCGCCCTTGAAGCGCGAACCCAGGGTTGATCTCGACCGCAGTGCACCGCGCGGCAGGGATTTTTCAGTAGAGCATCGCAGGAAGGCTGCAACGCAGCAGCCGGAGCGCGATCGCAACCCGCTTGCCGAGACCGCGATTCAACCGTTGGATGCGTGGTTGGTGCTGGAATTCAGGCGTGCCGGCGTGCAGCACGGTGTCTTTCGCAAGCTCAAGCAGGGCCGCTACGAACTTCAGTCGCGGCTCGACATGCACCGCATGTCGGTACCGGTCGCTCGTCGGGAATTGTTCGGGTTTGTCGAGGAGTCCGGCCGCCTGGGGCTGCGCTGCGTGCTGGTTGTACACGGCAAGGGCGACAGCGTGCCGGAGCGGGAGCGCAGCTCGATACTAAAAGGGTGCGTCGATCACTGGTTGCGCGAACTGGATACCGTGCTCGCATTTCACAGCGCGCAGCCGCAGCATGGCGGGACCGGTGCAGTGTATGTGCTGCTGCGCAAAAGCGAGGAGCAGAAGCGCGAGAATCGCGAGCGGTTTGCCAAGGGGCGGGTGCCGTTGCTGGACTAACGGGCTCCTGCCGCTTTCAGAATATCCGCATACTCCACCCCGTGCCGATGGGTACAGATGATCTCCAGCGCCGTGCGGCCGTCCCTGCCGATCGCGTTCAAATCCCTGCCTTCCTCACAGAAAAACTCCACGAATAACTCGAAATCGTCGGGGCGCATGCTGTGGTACGCCTTGATGAGCATGTGGAAATCTTCTGCGGTGCCGTCATAGGAGCGTACATTGAGATAGCTCTTGACGTGGTCTTCCGTCCACACCTCGTCGACGACTTTTTTCTTGTCCTTGCGCACGGTTTTGCTTCTCCTATGCCAGCTTCTGCGCCAGCAGATCGTTGACTATTTGCGGATTGGCCTGGCCTTTGGATAACTTCATAACCTGGCCCACGAAGAATCCCAGCAGCTTTTTGCGTTTGGCGTCGTCGGCCTCCCGGTACTGTTGCACTTGTGCGGCGTTGGCGGCGATGACGTCATCCACGATGCGCGCCAGCGCGCCGCTGTCGCTGACCTGCCGCAGGCCGCGCGCCTCGATAATGCTGTCGGCGCTGCCCTCGCCGCGCCACATGGCGTCAAACACCTGCTTCGCAATTTTTCCGGAGATAGTGCCATCGAGAATGCGCCGGATCAGCGCGGCGAGATCTGCGGCGGCGACGGGACACGCGTCGAGCCCCTGTTCGGCGCGGTTCAATTGCCCCAGCAATTCCACCTGCACCCAGTTGGCGGCAATCTTGGCATCGCCACAACCGGCGGCGACCATTTCGAAATAGTCCGCCAGTGCGCGGGTGTCCGACAGTACGCTGGCGTCATACTTACTCAGCCCGTACTGGGTGCAGAAGCGCTGGCGCTTGTCCGCTGGCAGTTCGGGCATGGTCTTGCGGATGGCATCGATACAGGCATCGTCAATCACCACGGGCAGCAGGTCCGGCTCGGGGAAGTAGCGGTAGTCGTTGGCGACTTCCTTGCTGCGCATGGGGCGCGTCTCGTCCCGCTGTGCATCGTACAGACGGGTCTCCTGCACTACCTTGCCGCCGTCGTCGAGAATGTCCGCCTGCCGCTCGATTTCATAACGGATCGCTTTTTCCACGAAGCGGAAGGAGTTGACGTTCTTGATCTCCGCCCGTGTGCCGAGCGTGTCGGTGCCAGCCGGGCGCAGCGAAATGTTCACGTCAC
>CAYWWD010000127.1:0-7954 GCA_964461965.1 uncultured Halioglobus sp.
GCGTGGCCACTCATTTGCCCGCTACGCGGATGACTGCAACATCATGGTCAAAAGCCAACGTGCGGGCGAGCGGCCAATTTTCGCAACTAAAGAGGGCAAGCGTGACACGTGACCCGTATGCCCGGTGGTGTGGGAGGAAAGGTGCTGCGAGGTGCCTCCCTATCCCGATTAATTGCCTATTGAGCGCTATAACGCTATAACGCTATAATGCCGTAGCGTCAGTTAGGAGGTCCCCATGAGTAATCTTTCCAAGCGCTCTACTATTTATTTTGAGCCGCGGATTCATCAGGCTCTCAAAGTAAAAGCTGCTTCATCCCATCTTTCTGTGTCTGAACTCGTCGACGAGGCTGTTCGCCTACTCATGAGTGAGGATCAAGAGGATTTGGCTGCTTTTGCCGAAAGGGAAACAGAGAAGGAAATCAGTTACGAAGCCTTGCTTAATGATCTGAAAAAGCATGGAAAGATATAAGGTCACCTTCAAAAAGTCGGTGGCAAAAGATTTGCGTACTATTCCTTCCGCTGACGTTAAACGTATCCTCAAAAAGATAGATTCGTTGGCCGATAATCCGAGGAGCGACGGTTGTATCAAACTGTCAGTCCAGGAGCGCTACAGAGTGCGTCAAGGGTCCTATCGTATCGTTTACGAAATCCATGATGAATTGCTTGTGGTAGTGGTGGTTAAAGTCGCACACAGATCTACTGTTTACGAAGGCAATTAACAAGGCCATGTTGCGGACAACTTACAGTTGCTGCAAATGGCGGCGTTACGTGACTTCGATCTGGCCAGGATCGTCCATCCGCTTATGAAGTATTCGTACGATCTCGATTTTCTTCGCATCGATAAGCCGGTAGAAGGTTGTTGACCACCACTTAAAACCGCCCCCTTTCGACTCAACCCACGCTCCGCTCAGCCCCCTGCCAGTACTGTGCCCGCACTGCCTTCTTGTCCGGCTTGCCCACCGGCGTCAGCGGGATGCCGGCCACGAAGTCGATAGACTTGGGTGACTGCACCGAACCCTTGGCCTTTTTCACTAGCGCCTGCATGGATGCAACGAGCTCATCACCGCCCGTGAAACCAGGCTTGAGCACTACCACGGCCTTTACTGCTTCGCCCCACTGCGGGTCTGGTACGCCGATCACCACCACCTGGCCCACAGCCTCGTGTGTGGCCAGCACATCCTCCACCTCGCGCGGGTACACGTTGAAGCCGCCACTGACGATCATGTCCTTGGTGCGATCCACGATGTAGAGAAACCCGTCTTCATCCAGCTTGCCGACATCGCCGGTGTGCAGCCATCCGCCGGCGAAGGTCTCTGCGGTCTGTTCGGGCATGTCCTTATAGCCCTTCATGATCAGCGGGCCGCGTATGCAGATTTCGCCGGGTTCACCTTTCGCGACCTCGTTGCCTTGTGGATCGCGCAGGCTCATGTGAATCCACGGACTCGGCCGCCCGCAGGAGGAGAGCCGTTGTGGTTTGGCGAGGTCGTGCTCGTCCTTGCGCATGTTGGCGATCACCATGGGGCACTCGGACTGGCCGAAGAACTGGTAGAAGATCTTGCCCCACTTTTCTATGCCCTCTTTCAAACGGGCCGGACTCATGGGCGAGGCGCCGTAGAAAATAGTCGCCATGCTGGACATGTCGGCGGTGGCGGAACGCGGTGAATCGAGCAGGAAGTACAGCATGACGGGGACCAGCATGGTGCAGGTGATGCGGTGCTTTTCAACGATGTCGAAGAACGCGTCGGGGCTGAAGCCCTGCATGACGTAGAACGCACCGCCTTTTTGCAGCACGGGAATAAAGAATGCCGCCGCCGCGTGCGACAGGGGCGTGGCGATCAGCATGCGCAGGTCGTCGGGGAATTCCCACTCCGCAAGCTGGATCTGGGTCATGTAGGACGTGACGCTATAGGTGCTCATCACGCCCTTGGGCTTGCCGGTGGTGCCGCCGGTGAAATTGACCGACGCGATGTCGTCGGGACTCACGTTGGGGGCGACCAGTGGTTCAGGCGTGAAGCTCGCCGCCAGCGCGAGGTAGTCCTCGCCAATTTTTGTAGGGCCAAAGCCCAGCAGGTTCTTCAGCGCCGGCACGCGCTGCTTGAGTGCGCTTGCCAGGTCCTCGAACACAGAGGCGTCGTAGATCAGGGTGTCGATCTCGGCCGCTTGCAGGACATAGGCGTGATCGTCGAGCGAGCCGAGCGGATGCAGGGGCGTGCCGATACAGCCGTTGAGTTGCATCGCTGCGATGTTGGACAGCACTTCGGGGCGGTTGGCAGAGATCACGGCGACCCGGCTGCCTACGCCCAAACCCTTGGCTTGCAGTGCCTGCACCATCTGGCTTGTGGATTCGCGCACTTCCCGGTAGCTCGCGACTTTGTCGCCGAGGAACAGACAGGGCTCGTCGTTGTAACGATTGAGGCCGTCGATCAGCAGATGGGGCATCAGCGGTTGGTGGCGCAGTGCGTCGGTGGTCATGGTGTCTCCGTTGGTCAGTGGTTGCCAGTGAAGTATCAGGAATCCAGCTGCAGCGCGCGCTGCAGCACGGTGAACATTTCCGCCGCCTCGCGCTGGCTGACGCGCGCGTGAGTGAAGAGGCTGGAACCGTGGAAGGTGCCGGGAAATGCGTGCAATTCGGTGGCGACACCGGCACGCATCAGCTTGAGTGCGTATTCCACACCCTCGTCGCGCAGCGGGTCGAATTCCATCGTGCTGATGTAGGCGGGCGGCAGTCCAGAGAGGTCTTCCGCCCGGGCCGGTGCGGCGTGATAAGGTACATCGTGTGCACCGCGCCGGTACCGGCTGCCAAGGTAGTAATCCCAACTCAGTTCCGCATTGGGGCGATTCCACATCGGCGTATCGACAAAGCGTTGCATGCTCGCGGTTTGCAGGCGGTCATCCAGTTCGGGAATCCCGAGGTACTGGAAGCACAGAGGCGGGCCACCGCGATCCCGTGCGAGCAGGGCGAGGGCCGCAGACAGTCCGCCGCCGGCGCTCAGTCCGAACACGGCAAGGCGCGCGGGATCGATGCGCAACTGCGCACTGTGGGTGTTTACCCACTGCAACGCAGCGTAGCAGTCCTCCAGCGGGCCCGGGAAAGGTGTCTCCGGCGCCAGCCGGTAGTCCACGGAGACCACCACCACGCCGAGGTTGCGACACAGCGCGATACACGAGCCCTGCTCGCTGTCCAGGTTGCCGATGACAAAGCCGCCACCGTGAATGTGCAGGATTCCCGGCACGGTCTGTTGCAGATTCTCTGGCGTGTAGATGCGCACCGCGACGTCGGGTGCGTCGGCGGGCCCCGGAATGGTCTGGTTGACGATCTTCACGCCGCTGGCATCGATCGCCGCGTTGAGCGAGCGCGTCAGCTCCAGGAAGTACTCCCGCGCCTTTACCGGGTCGGTGATGCCCAGGGAAGTATCCGGCAGGAGTGCGAGCAGGGCCTGCAATTCTGGGTCGAAAGCGTAGTTCATCGGTGAGTATTCTCCCTGGCGTGCCAGTGTGCCGGATTTCTCTCCGGGGGCAATGACGGGAGAGGCCATCGAGCCTGGTATTGCGCTCATGCCGGATGCTGGCAACAGCCTATACTGTCCATTGCGAATGTGTACCGCAAGAGTTCAAGAAAGGATACTTTCCGGCACAGTAATTCCGCTCTCTTGCACCCGCGCTGCACCGTGGCAGCCGCCTGTGAAATGTGTCGTGAGTGATGCGGGACTGTCCCGGATAATCCGCGGTTCTGCGAGCAGCCTCACACATTACATTTCAGCGGGGCGCAATCGGCTCGCTATGATCAGGGGGAACCAACAGAATTCGCGGGGCGATGGCGATGAACCGAAAGGACGATATCAAAAAACATGTGTGTTTCCGCACCAATCGGATGTTCGAACAGGATGGCCGCTGGTTCTTCCGGACGCGCGAAGACGGTGACCAGGGCCCATTCGAGCATGAGCTGGAAGCATCGACCCAGCTGGAAGTTTATCTGCGCATGCTGGAATGCGGCCTGCTGCCGGAAGCGCACGCCCTCTCGCCGGAGTGGATCGCCCGATCCCACGCGGGCTGATCACGTCCCTTCGGCTTTCCCTCCCCGAATTGCCCTGCTAGGCTGGGGGCAATAATGCTTCCAATTCTGCCGCTGATCGCATCCATGATCCGTTCGAATGTGTTCCTCCTGTTGTGTGTCCTCGGTTGGGGAACATTGCCTGCGCTCGCCGAGGAACAGAACGAGGCTGCGGCGAATGACACTGGTGTCGTCCTGATGTCGGGTGTGGAGGGCGGTGGTTACTGGAGCGCCGGTACGCGATTGCAGGCCGTTGCCGAACGCGAGGTGCATCTTCCGGTGGCCAATCTACCGAGCTCGGGATCGCTGGAAAACCTGAAGTCACTGCTCGATCGTGACAGCCCGGTCAATCTCGCGTTTGCGCAGGCAGACGCGGCGCAGCTTTACTTGAGCCATCACCCCGAGGAGTTGGTCAAGCTCGACGTGCTGGAGAACATCGGCCAGGAATGCGTGTTCATCGTGACGGGCATCGGCAGCAAGATTCACACTGACAAGGATCTGCGGGAAGCGACCAACCTGCGTTTGGGTATCGCCAGCGCCAACAGCGGCATGGCGGTAACCTTCGATTACATGATGAGCCAGATACCTGAACTCGCAGATGTCAAAGTCATCTATGGCGATACGAACGCCGCGATGAAAACCCTGAATTCCTCCGATGCCAGCGTGGATGCGGTGATGACCATACATCGCCCGCGTGAGCATTCCGGCGAGGTCGATCAGGCGCTGGCGGACGGCAGCCACTTCCGCTTTGTGGAGCTGAGTGACGAACGCTTTACCGAGGAACTGTGGAACGGCCGCAAGGTGTACCGCACCATGAAACTGGCGCTGCCCGGGGCGGACAAACCTATCCAGACGATCTGCGTCCCCGGTCTTCTGCTGGCCAATAAACAGAAACTTTCCATCGCGCAACGCAATCAGCTGGGCGATCTGGTGAGCTATCATTGGATGCAGGTGTACGCAACGCAATAGAGCCGGGAATGCGATGACTGCCCTCGTAGATGTTCGTTCTATCGAATACCATGCACAAATCTACCAGCGCTACGCAACGCTGCGCGAACAACATCCGGTCTACTTCGACGCCAGTCGCAACATCTGGATGATCACGCGCTATGCCGATGTGCGCCATTTGCTGCGGCATCCCGAGGGCACCCGCAACGGCGACACCGGCCACAGTTACATTCCCAATCTGGCGAACTGCGACGGCGAGTTGCATAACAAGGTGCGCAGCCAGGTGATCCCGATGTTCTCCAAAGCAGTCGCAGCGCAATTGCAACCCGTGATCGAGCGCATCGTCGACGAACTGTTTGCGCCGCTGCCAACCACCGGCGACATCGATCTGTACCACACGGTGATCCAGCGCATCCCCCAGGAATTCATGACGCGCTTTCTCGGCTTCCCGGAAGGCTCTGCCGAGCTCTGGTACGCGCTGGGAGAAATCCTGATGGGCCAGGATCCACTGGATCCTACACCCGCCAGCGCGGAAATCGCCCTCAAGGATCTGGACGCGGTCGCCGCCATGGTGCAGTCCGTGCTGGCGGAGAAGCGCCGCCATCCAGGTGACGATCACCTGAGTTGGCTGGTGCGGCAGGAGGCAGAAGGCCACCTCACGCCGGAGGAGTCCACCGTGTTCGCCAATTGTCTCGCTTTCGCCGGCGTGGATACCACGATCAATCTGCTCGGCAATGGCACGGGATTGCTGGCGCGCTTTCCCGCGCAGCGGGAGAAGCTGCGCGCCCGGCCGGAGCTGCTCGATGGCGCCATCGAGGAGATGCTGCGCGTGGAGCCCCCGGTGCAGGGCCTGCCGCGACGGCTGACCAGTGATCTCTCTCTGCACGGCACCGTGATACCTGCGGGCGATGAGATCAGCCTGGTGTTCGCCGCCGCAAACCACGATCCGGCGCAGTACCCCGATGCGAAGGTGTTCGACATCGAGCGGCAGAACAAGGACCATCTCGCTTTCGGTTTCGGGCTGCACAAATGCATCGGCCAGCACCTGGCGCGGCTGGAAGCGCGCGCGTTTTTTCCGCGCCTGCTGCGGCACTTTCCCTCGTATGAAATTGCCGAATCCCGCTGGCGTTTGTCCCACTGGGCGCGCGGCTACGCGGCGCTGGTGATCCGGGTATGAGACTGTGACCGCGCCGCGGGCGGCGAGGTCAGCACATGCTCGCAATGCGTGCTTCACTCACACTGACTGACTTGACACAAATCAACTCGCTACTACGCTCATAGAATTAATCTGGAAGCGTCCGCACCCCGTACTGGCCCGCGAGATCCAGCGCTTGTGGCAGTATCGGAATTGAATGTGTATACTTGGGAGTACAACATGATGAAGAGAACCACACTGGCAGCCCTCTGCTTTGCGCTCATTGCACCAAATGCCGTAGTTGCGGCCGTATCCCCCGACCAGGCGGCCAGGCTGGGCAAGGATCTCACGCCGGTGGGCGCGGAGATGGCGGGGAATGCAGATGGCAGCATCCCTGCCTGGGATCCGAAGGGCGCGGCGGTACCGGCAGGTTTTGTCGCCGGCTCCGACAACTATGTCAATCCGTACGCGGCTGAAAAACCGTTGTACACCATCGACGGCAGCAACTGGCAAAAATATTCCGATCAATTGACAGCGGGCACGCGGGGATTGTTTGAGAAGTACGGCGCAGCCGGCTTCAAAATGAATGTTTACCCCACACATCGCGATACAGTTCGCCCGGATTGGTTCTACGCCAATACACTCAAGAACGCCACCGGCGCCACGCTAGTGGAAGACGGCCAGAAGATCGAAGGCAACTTGCCTGGCGTTCCCTTCCCGATCCCGCAGACCGGGCTGGAAGTGCTCTGGAATCACATGATTCGGTATGCGGAGGATTCCCAGCTCGATTACGACGTGTACTACGTCGGCGCCAACGGTAAACCTGTGCTGTCCACCACCGGCACCGCCGTGCAGGTCTTCCCGATGTTCAAGAACCCAGACCAGGTCGTTGGCGAAACACCGTGGGCGCTGTTGCGTATCAACTATCACGCGCCGGCCCGCCGTGCGGGCGAAATCCTGCTGGTGCATGAGCCTGGCGCCGACTACTCCAAGGGCAAGGGACGCAAGGCCTGGCAGTATCTGGTAGGACAGCGGCGGGTGCGACTGGCACCGTCGGTCGCGTTCGATACACCCAACCCCGCAGTGGCAGGTACCTCAACATACGATGACGCCTACGTGTACAACGGTTCTCCGGAGCGCTTCACCTGGACGCTGGTGGGCAAGAAGGAAATGATCGTGCCTGCCTCCAACTACGACATGATCTTCCAGACCAAGGTGGAAGACCTGCTGGGTGAGAAGTTTCTCAACCCCGAAAGCGTCCGCTGGGAAAAACATCGCGTCTGGGTCGTGGATTCCCACCTGAAAGAAGGTAGCCGGCACATCTACTCACGGCGCACGTTCTATATCGACGAGGACAACTGGTCGGCGGTTGCGGGTGACATGTACGACGGCCGTGGCAACTTGTGGCGCCTGCAGTTTGGCTACCCCGTCAATCTATATGATCGCAAGGCGGACTTTGGCCTGGCCTATGGCGCCTATGACCTGACGCAGAACATCTACAACCTGAGTAACAAACCGATCCCCGGCAAGTACAGTAACACGGTGGACAAACCACCGAACTACTTCACCTCCGAGGGGATGGCGCGCGGCGGCGTGCGCTGATCTGAAGTGCCTGCGGGTCGCAGCTGATGCTGCGCCCGCGTCACTGAAGGTAGAAAAATTCCACCTGTGTTATTCCGTCGCTGACAGCGATTTGCCCGGAATTGCCTGCAGCAGTTGTTGTGTGTACGAGTGCCGCGGATGGCGGAACAAATCCTCCGTACGGGCCGCCTCCATTACTTTTCCGGCCTGTAACACCAGGATACGATCGGCAAGCTGGC
>CAYWWD010000128.1:0-7947 GCA_964461965.1 uncultured Halioglobus sp.
CCCACCGGGCGCACCGCATTCTCCTGGATCGCGCGCAGGAGCTTCACCTGCATGGCCAGCGGCAGGTCCGCCACTTCATCGAGGAACAGCGTGCCGCCGCTAGCGGCCTGGAACAGCCCTACTTTGTCACTGCTGGCCCCGGTGAAGCTGCCCTTGAGATGGCCGAACAGCTCGCTCTCCATCAGCTCTGGCGGGATCGCGCCGCAGTTCACCGCGACAAACGGGCCTGTCGCGCGCGCGCCGTTGTTGTGGATCAGGCGGGCGACGACTTCCTTGCCGCTGCCGGATTCGCCGTGGATGTGCACCGGCGCCTGGCTGCGCGCCAGCTTGGAAATCTGCAACCGCAGTGTTTGTATCGCGGGTGCTTCGCCGATCAGTTCCTCGTCCACCGCTTCGCGCGTGCGGCGCGTATCGCCCTCCAGTTGCAGGGCGGCGCTCACCAGTTTGCGCAGGGTTTCCAGCTCGATCGGCTTGCTGATGAAATCGAACGCGCCGGCCTTGAGCGCGGCAATGGCGGCTTCCACACTGCCGTGGGCCGTGATCATAGCCACGGGGATGTGCGGGAACTCCTGCTGGATATGCTCCACCAGCGTGATGCCATTGCCGTCCGGCAGGCGCATGTCGGTCAGGCACAAGTCGGGGTGCACCTGTGCCACCAGCTCCCTCGCTTCCTGCAGTGTGGCCGCGCTGTGGGTCTTCAGTCCCATGCGGCTGAGTGTGATGTCCAGCAGCTCGCGGATATCCGGTTCATCGTCCACGATCAATACAGTCTGGGCTGGCATCTAGAGCGCTCGCTGGTTCATGGAGATGCGGAAGCAACTTTCGCCTTTCCTGGTCGGCCGATAGTCGAGATCCGCGTTGTTGATTTCACACAGCTCCTTGCACAGGTACAGACCCATGCCACTGCCTTCCGCCTGTGTGGTGAAAAACGGTTCGAATACTTTGGTCAGGTCGGACGCAGACACACCGGCGCCCGCATCGATGATATTGACCTGGCACTGGTGCAGTGCGGAATCGAGGTCGACTTCGATGCGCGCAGTCTCCTTGCCCGTCGCGAGCTTGCTGTGTCGCAGCGCATTGTCGAGCAGATTGGCGAACACGCGCTGCAGGTTCTCCGGGTCGAATTCCACCAGCAGTTCGCGGTAACCGCAATCGATGGTCACGTCCGCCGGTCGGTTCAATGCATTGAGGTAGTCGCCGACAAATTCGGTGAGCCAGGGCGTCAGCAGCAGGTATTGCGGTTTGGGCGGTTCGCGCCGCGAAATCTGCATCACGCTCTCGACGATCTGGTTCACGCGTTCACAGTGGCGCTGGATGATGTCCGCCATGCGCAGGTCGGCGGGCGCGAGGTCGGGCGACTCCCGCAGCAGCTGCGCGGCGTGACTGATAGCGCCGAGGGGATTGCGGATCTCATGCGCGATGCTGGCGGTCAAACGGCCCAGCGAGCTGAGTTTGAGGGACTGGGCGTACTGCGTCACCGGGGTGTAGTCCTCCACGAACACCAGGGCCTCGCGATTGGCGTTCGACTGCAGTTCCCGGAAGTTGGCGATGACGGCGGGCGCGCCTTCGGTGACCGTGAACGGCTTTGCGCGGTGCACGCCGGTGTCTTTCCAGTGCTCGAACTGGTAGGCCAGCTCCGGGCAGTACTCCGCCAGTTGCCGGCCCTGCTCCACGGAGACCGGCCGCTCCGGCGCAAGCAGGCCGATGGCGGCCTTGTTCATGACGCGCACGACACCCTCGTTGTTCACCAGCAGGATACCCGTCTGCATGTGCTGCACGATCTGCTCATTGAGCCGCTGCAGGCTGTACAGGTCGCTGGCGCGGTTGCGGGCCAGCTCCTCGGCGCGGCCCAGGCGGTGCGCGATCGGTTGCACCATCAGCGAGACGCCGAAAATCAGCAGGCCGAGAATTCCCGCGGGAAACAGCGAGCCGCTGTCGAGCACGCCCTGCAGGATGAGCCACGCCGTATCCAGCAGGATCGCGAGCACGCTGATCGCCGCGATCAGTGTGGCGAGCGTGCGATTGATAATGAGCACCGCGCTTGCGGCGACGGTGATCACCAGCAGCACCGGCAGGCCGCTGATCATCCCGCCGCTGCTGTCGGCGAGCAGGGTGATGGCGACGATATCCACCAGGAAGATGAGCACCATCAGCTTCTGGCTTTCGTTGAGGCGGGTGGAGAGCGTTCCCACCAGCGGAATGCTGGTCGCCAGGTAGGCCAGAGCGACTGTGGTGTAGAGCGTCGGGTTGAGCGTGCCGACCAGCTGCCGCGTGTTGGGGCTGACCAGCATGATCAACAGCACGATGGAGAGCAGCGAGCGGTAGCCGACGTAGACGCGAAACAGGGCGAGATTCTGCTGGCCCGGAGCATGCACCTCCGGTCGTGTGAGAATGGCTGGGCGATTCACCGTGCGCTGGCCTTCGAGCGTCTGCTCCGGCTGGGAATGCGCCCTAGTGTAACAGGCCTCGCGGGGAATGGCGCAGCCGGGGCTGGCGAGGGGCGGCGGATTTCCGGACAATGCTCGCTTTATTTCTCGGCATCCGGGAGCGCCATGACGACCCTGAACATCCTGATGGTCCAGATGAACACCCTGGTGGGTGATTTCGAGGGCAACACGGCGAAGGTCATCGCGGCCATCGCTCAGGCCGAGCGCGAACACAGTCATCCCGTCGTCGTCTTTCCCGAACTTACGCTCAGTGGCTATCCTCCCGAGGATCTTCTGCTGCGGCCCAGTATTGCGGTGCGTGTTGAACAATCTCTCGCGGCGATCTGCGCGGCGATGCAGGGCCCGGCGTATGCCGTGATTGGTTATCCCTGGCGCGAGGATGGCGCGCTGTACAACGCAGCCGGTGTCCTGCACCGCGGCAAGGTCGTGGCGCAGTACCGCAAGCAACACCTGCCCAACTACCAGGTGTTCGACGAGAAACGGTATTTCACGCCGGGCAGCGCGCCCTGCATCGTCGACATCGAAGGGATCGCGGTAGGGCTCACCATCTGCGAGGACATCTGGGAGCCTGGACCTGCGCGCCAGGCGATGGTCGCCGGCGCAAAGCTCCTGTTGAATATCAAGTCCTCGCCGTACCACCAGGGCAAGCGCGGCGAACGCTGGGATGCGGTAGCAACCCGGGCGCGAGAAACGGGTATCCCGATCGTGTATGTCAACCAGGTGGGCGGGCAGGACGAACTGGTGTTCGACGGCGGCTCGTTTGCCGTTTCCGCCGACGGCGATATTGCCGCCGCGGCGCCCGGTTTTGTGGAGGGAGCGTATTGGCTGAGTGCGGACTGCGGCGCCCACCCGGTCGCCATTGCCGGCCCGCTTACGCCCCCACCGGAGCGGGAACTGGAAGCCGTCTGGCAGGCGCTGGTGCTGGGCGTGCGCGATTACGTCAACAAGAATCGCTTTCGCGGTGTGGTACTGGGCCTGTCGGGCGGGATCGATTCCGCCCTGACACTGGCGATCGCCGTGGAGGCCCTGGGGCCTGCGCGCGTGGAGGCGATCATGATGCCGTTCCGCTACACAGCGCGCATGAGTGTCGAAGATGCGGCGGCGCAGGCGCGCTTGCTCGGCGTGACGCACAAGGTCATCTCCATCGAACCGATTTACGACGCGTTCATGGCCAGCCTCGCGGAGGAGTTCGCCGGTACGCGCGTCGATACCACCGAGGAGAACCTGCAGGCGCGCTGCCGCGGCGTGCTGCTGATGTCGATCTCCAACAAGAAGGGCTACCTGGTGCTGACCACGGGAAACAAGAGTGAAATGGCGGTGGGCTATTCCACGCTCTACGGCGACATGGCCGGCGGCTT
The DNA here is from genome assembly GCA_964461965.1 of uncultured Halioglobus sp. Classification (GTDB taxonomy): domain Bacteria; phylum Pseudomonadota; class Gammaproteobacteria; order Pseudomonadales; family Halieaceae; genus Marimicrobium. The sequence continues at coordinate 3,806 of CAYWWD010000128.1, forward strand.
CGACGTCCTGAAGGATGTGCCCAAGACCCTGGTCTTCGAGCTGAGCCGTTACCGCAATACGCTCGGCCCCTGTATCCCGGAGCGCGTGATCGATCGGCCGCCCTCGGCGGAACTCGCCCCCGACCAGAAGGACCAGGACAGCCTGCCGCCCTACGACGTGCTCGATCGCATCCTGGCGCTGTACGTCGAGCAGGACTTCAGCGCCGAGGCGATCATTGCCACCGGCATGGACCGCGAGCAGGTGCACAGGGTATTGCGGCTGGTGGATGTCAATGAGTACAAACGCCGTCAGGCGCCGGTCGGGGTGCGCATCACGCGGCGCGGCTTCGGGCGCGACCGGCGCTACCCGATCACCTCGGGATGGCGCCTGGGCGATTAACGCATCGCACTGTCGCGGGCCTGCGCTTCAGGCGAGCGCGCCCCGCGTGCGTCAGGTGCGCGGGCGGTGATCGAACTGGGGCGGTTCCGGCGCGTCGAACAGGCCGAGGGTCGCCTTGTTCATCCACGAGCGTTGTACACCGTCGATGCTGAAATCGGTGTTGAACTGGCCGTTCGCATCCAGCGCGGGATAGTCCGGGTAGTTCGCGGCCAGTACGCGAATGGATTCCTGCGCCAGGTCATTCATGCCCAGCATGAGGTAACCCTGCGCCATGATGGCGAGCCCATCCGCCACCGCCGGCGTGCGCTGGAAATTCTCCACCACGTACCGCCCGCGATTCACAGCTGCGAGGTAGGCGCCGCGGCGGATGTAATAATTGGCGACCAGGATCTCGTGTCGCGCCAGCTGGTTGCGCAGTGACACCATGCGGGCCTCGGCATCGGCGGCGTAGGGGCTGTCGGGGTAGCGCGCCAGCAACTGTGAAAACTGGGCGAAGGCCTCCTTGGCGTGCGAGGTGTCGCGCCGCGTGGGATCGGTGGGCAGGAAGCGCGTGAAGAGGTCTTCGTCGGCGGTGTAGGCCGCCAGACCCTTCATGTAGTACGCGTAATCCACGTTGGGGTGTTGCGGGTGCAGTCGGATGAAGCGATCCGCTGCTTCCACCGCCGCCTCGTGTTCGTAGGCGTTGTAGTGCGCGTAGATCAGTTCGAGCTGCGCCTGTTCGGCGTAGCGGCCGAACGGGTAGCGGGATTCCAGCAGTTCCAGGCTTTTCACCGCCAGGTCGTAGTTGTCGCTGCGCAGGTAGCGCTGCGCATCGTCGTAAATCTGCTGCTCGCTGGCATCGGCGGCGACATCGGGAAGCTCCTCATTGCTGGAGCAGCCGAACAGCGTCAGGCCAAGTAACAGGATGAGGATGTATTTCATGCATTCACCTAAAGGGCTCGCGCGAGCGTGCTAGAATCCCGAACCGCGCGGGCGCTGGCGCTGCGGTATTTAACCACAGGCGGGCTGGCGCACAAACAGGAAATGTCATGACGGACAGGGTGGAATTGCAGGCGAGCGTGCCGGCTCACATGCACGGCAGCCGGCTGGACCAGGTCGCAGCGCAATTATTTCCCCAGTACTCACGCTCCCGACTGCAGGCATGGATCAAAGCCGGCGAGTTATCGGTCGACGGTCAGCAGTGCAGGCCGCGCGACAAAGTGCCGGGTGGCGCCCTCGTGCGTATTGACGCCCTGCTGCAGTCGCAGGTGCTCTGGCAGGGTCAGGACATCGCACTCGATGTGATCTACGAAGACGACGCCATACTGGTGATAGACAAACCCGCAGGACTCGTCGTGCATCCCGCAGCGGGTCACGAGCAGGGCACGCTGGTGAACGCCCTGCTGGCGCACGCACCGGAACTTGCACAACTACCGCGCGCGGGCATCGTGCACCGGCTCGACATGGAGACCTCGGGTCTGCTGGTGGTGGCGAGGACGCTCCCGGCGCATCGCCATCTGGTGGAGCAGCTGCAAGAGCGGACGGTGAAGCGCGAGTACTGCGCGATATGCATCGGCGCCATGACCGGCGGCGGCACCGTCGACGCCCCGATCGGCCGCCATCCGCGGCAGCGCAAGAAAATGGCGGTGCTCGCGGCGGGTGGGAAACCCGCCATCACGCACTACCGCCTGGCGCAGCGCTTTGGCCACCACACCCGAATCACGGTGAACCTGGAGACCGGTCGCACGCACCAGATCCGCGTGCACATGGCGCATCGCCGCTACCCGTTGATCGGCGATCCACAGTACGGCGGGCGTCCGCGCATACCCCGGGGCGCCTCCGATCTGCTGATCGACACGCTGCGCAATTTTCCACGCCAGGCATTGCACGCGCGCGCTCTGGGACTGCTGCACCCGGAAACGGAGGAGCCGCTGGAATTCGAGAGCCCGCTGCCGCAGGATATCCTGGACCTGATTGCCGTGCTGGAACGGGAAGACCCGCCGCTTGACCACGACGCACCACTTTATTGAACCGCACTGGCCTGCCCCGGGCAATGTACTGGCGCTGTGTACCACGCGCGCAGGTGGTTGCAGTGCGCCGCCCTACGCGAGTTTCAACCTGGCCCAACATGTGGGCGACGACGCCGGCGCGGTGCGGGAAAACCGCGCGCGGCTCGCAGCCGCGCTACCGCCCGGTGTCGAATGGTCCTGGCTTGATCAGGTACACGGCGCAGCGGTGGTCGAGGCGCAGCCGGATGCGCCGCTGGTGCGTGCGGATGCGCAGTGGAGTCGCCGGCGCGGCATCGCCTGCACGGTGATGACCGCCGATTGCCTGCCGGTACTTTTCTGTTCCAGTGCGGGCGATGTCGTCGGTGCGGCGCATGCGGGCTGGCGCGGATTGCTGGCCGGCGTGCTGGAGGCCACCGTGACGGCGATGAAAACGCCAGCGGACGAGATTCTCACCTGGCTGGGCCCCGCCATCGGGCCGGACGCCTTTGAAGTCGGGAGCGAGGTGCGGGATGCCTACCTTGCCGCCGCGAATACGAGCGCCGGGCGCGACCGCATCGCGGCGAGTTTTGCACCCGGCGAGAGCCCCGGCCACTGGCTGGCAGACCTGTACGCACTGGCGCGCGTGCGGCTGGCCGGCGTCGGTGTGATGCGTGTTTACGGCGGCGAATTTTGCACCTACGGCGATGATAGTCGCTTCTTTTCGTTCCGGCGCGATGGCCAGACCGGCCGCATGGCGAGTGTGATCCTGCTGCGTTGAGCGCAGTCTCGCTCGCATGCCCCTGCTTGAAATGGGGCGATTCGCCCCCATCTACTCCCGCAAAGACTGCGGACGCCTCCGGGTGAGGCAAGCACTGAGGAGATTCGGAAATGAGAATGGACAAGCTGACCAACCAGTTGCAGACAGCGCTGGCAGATGCCCAGTCACTGGCGCTGGGCAAGGACCACAATTTTATCGAGCCGGTACACTTGCTCAGCGCCCTGCTGGAGCAGCGTGGTGGCGCGTGTCGGCCACTGCTGCAGAAAGCGGGCGCCGATGTCGCCGGGCTGCTCGCGCGGACGAAGGCCGCCGTCGACGCGCTGCCAACCGTCACCGGCACCGGTGGCGACGTACACCTGTCGAACGAACTCAACCGGATACTGAACGTCACCGACAAGCTGGCGCAGCAGGGCGGTGACACTTATATCTCCAGTGAACTGGTGCTGCTCGCGATGCTGGAGAGCAAAACCACGGCAGGCGAGTTGCTGAAGGCCAGTGGCGTCAAGGCGCTCGATCTCAAGGCGGCCATCGACAGTGTGCGAGGCGGCGAGGCTGTGAACAATCCGCAAGCCGAGGAGTCCCGGCAGGCGCTGGACAAATACACCATCGACCTCACGGCGCGCGCCGAAGAGGGCAAGCTCGATCCGGTCATCGGCCGCGACGACGAGATCCGGCGCACCATCCAGGTGCTGCAGCGGCGGACCAAAAACAACCCGGTGCTGATCGGCGAGCCCGGCGTGGGCAAGACCGCGATTATCGAAGGGCTGGCGCAGCGCGTGGTCAACGGCGAGGTGCCCGAGTCCATGCGCGACAAGCGTGTGCTGTCGCTGGACCTCGGCGCACTGCTGGCTGGCGCCAAGTTTCGCGGCGAGTTCGAGGAGCGGCTCAAGGCAGTCCTCAACGAACTGGCCAAGCAGGAAGGCCGCGTGATCCTGTTCATCGACGAACTGCACACCATGGTCGGTGCCGGCAAGGCCGAGGGTTCCATGGATGCCGGCAACATGCTCAAGCCCGCTCT
>CAYWWD010000129.1:0-7870 GCA_964461965.1 uncultured Halioglobus sp.
AGCAGATCTCGCTGCTGTTCGAGCGCTTCATTTCCCGCGAGCGCGACGAGCCGCCGGACATCGACGTGGACTTCGAGCACGAGCGGCGCGAGGAAGTCATCCAGTACATTTATGACAAGTACTCGCGCAAGCGCGCCGCGCTGGCCGCCACGGTGATCACCTACCGCGCGCGCAGCGCGGTGCGCGACGTGGGCAAGGCGCTGGGGCTGGATGCAGTGTTCGTGGACGATCTCGCCAAATCCATGGCGTGGTGGGATCGCACGGCCGACCTTGCCAAACGCTTTGAGGAGCAGGGTGTCGCGAGTCACAGCCGCCAGGCGGAGCTGTTCTACTCGCTGGTGCGGCAGATCCTCGGCTTTCCCCGCCATTTGTCACAGCACGTCGGCGGCTTCGTGATCACGCGCAGCCCCATCTCCACGCTGGTGCCGGTGGAGAACGCCAGCATGATGGATCGCACCGTGATCCAGTGGGACAAGGAGGATATCGAGGCAATGGGCCTGCTGAAGGTGGATGTACTGGCGCTCGGCATGTTGTCCGCCATCCGCAAGAGCCTGCAACTGGTGCACCGCGACCACCCCGCCATCCGCACCGTGAGCGACATCCCCAAGGAAGACGCGGCCACCTACCGCATGCTGCAGCAGGCCGACACCATCGGCGTGTTCCAGATCGAGTCGCGGGCGCAGATGTCCATGCTGCCGCGCCTTAAACCTGCGTGCTTTTACGACCTGGTGATCCAGATCGCCATCGTGCGCCCCGGCCCCATCCAGGGCGACATGGTGCACCCCTACCTGCGGCGCCGGCAGGGGCTGGAGCCGGTCAGCTATCCCAGCGATGCGATCAGGGGTGTATTGGAGCGCACGCTGGGCGTGCCGATTTTCCAGGAGCAGGTGATCCGCCTCGCCATGGTGGCGGCGGGCTTTTCCGGCGGCGAGGCGGACGCCCTGCGCCGCGCCATCGCCAACTGGGGCAAAAACAGCAAGCTGCTCACCTTCGAGCAGAAGCTCACGCGCGGCATGATCGAACGCGGCTACGACGAGGATTTCGCCCGCCGCCTGTTCGAGCAGATCAAGGGCTTTGCCGGCTACGGCTTCCCGGAATCGCACTCCGCCAGCTTCGCCCTGCTGGCCTATGTCTCGGCGTGGCTCAAGCGGCATCACCCGGCGGCCTTTTTTGCCGGGCTGCTCAACAGCCAGCCGATGGGATTCTACAGCCCGTCGCAACTGGTACAGGATGCGCGCCGCCACGGCGTCGTCGTATTGCCGATCGATGTCAACCACAGCGACTGGGATCACCAGTTGCTGGATCCTCCAGTGCTGCGCCTGGGTCTGCGCCTGGTCAAGGGTCTCAGCCGCGAGGGCGCGCAGCGCGTGGTGGAAGCGCGCCGGCGCCAGCCGTTTCGCCAGATCGGCCACCTGCGGCAGCGGGCCGCGCTGGACAAGCGCGACATGGAGGCGCTGGCGGATGCCGACGCGCTGCGCTCCCTGAGCGGCCACCGCCACCAGTCGCAATGGCAGATCATGGCGCTGGAGGCGCCCAGACCTTTGCTGCACGACGAGCAGTACCAGGCCGCGCGTGACTTCGACGACGGCGTGCAACTTCCCGCGCCAGGCGTGGCCGAGGACGTGCTCGCCGACTACCGCGCCACCGGCCTCACCCTGCGCGCCCATCCGATGAGCCTGTTGCGCGACCGGCCGCCCTTCGACCGCTGCAAGCGCCACGCGGATCTGGCGGCACTGGGCAATAAGCGGTTTGCGCGCATCGCCGGTCTCGTCACCTGCCGCCAGCGGCCGGGCAGCGCCTCGGGCGTGCTGTTCCTCACCCTGGAAGATGAAACCGGCAACAGCAATGTCGTGGTGTGGCGGCGCACCCAGCAGCAGTTCCGCCAGGCGCTGATGAGCGCGCAGTTGCTGCTGGTCACCGGCATCGTGGAGTGCAAGGACACTGTGATCCATGTGATCGCCGGCGGCCTGTACGATTACACCCATGAACTGCAGGCACTGCGGGTCACATCCCGGGATTTCCACTGAGGGGCGGCGAAAAAACGGATCGCCTCGCGCAGTGCTGCGACAGTGCACGCACTAACGCAAGAGCGGCGAATCCAGCGTCCTGCTCTTGCCACCAATCAGCTTCTCGGTCGCTTTGCGCAAATCGCTTAACGACACCTTGCGAATCGTCATCAGGTCACGCGTCACCGTATCGAGGGAGTGCCTGCTCTTGCTGCGCTGGCGAATCTCCTGATCCAGTTCATTGAGCAGCACCACTGCGCGCGCAGTAATTCGCCCCGTCGATTTACCCTCGCGCAAGTGCTCGACATCCTTGCCCCACTGCGCCAGACCCTCGACGATCCTGTTGCGCCGCGCCTTGGAAATACCGCGTGCGCGATACAGCAGCTCGAATGAATAGTATTCAGCGAGCCCCTCGGCGATCCAGTCATCATTGGTGTCCGCAGTCACGACACCGGAGATGCGCGTCACCATGTGGGTCAGCTCGTGCACCAGCGAACTGGTGCCGTTCTCGCTGACCAGCGGGCGGTCCGCGTGCAGGAACAGCGAATTGGAAGCCGAGAGACCGCCGCGCCACATCGGATCGTCGGCGCCGACTACCAACAGCCGCGCCGGCGTCGCGACAAACGCCTCGTGGATTTCCCGCCACACGAAACGCAGGAAGGTCAGCACATCCATGCGCCGGAAGTGTTGTCCAGTGGGCGCGGCGACCGTCATCGCGGTGCCTTTGAGCGTGGTGGTGCGCGTCCCGATTTTGCCCGCGATCATCCACCCGGTGGGCCGGTCGAACCGACGCTCCGGGTTGTCGATGCGGAACGCATTGCCCTGCAACCGTGGCCAGCCGGTCTGCACAGCTTTCCAATCTTTGGGCAGCACAAACTCCAACGTGGACAGGGAGTACGAGCCCATGACCTCGCCCGTATCGATATGCATCGCGGGCACGATGTCATCGCCGCGGAAAATCGCCCAGTCCGGGTTGATGATCGCGTCGTATTTGCCCGGGCTGCGCTCGTGTGTAATACGTACGAAATAGGTCAATGTGGACTGCCCCTTAGGCAAATCCCAGTACACGCGGCCATTTTCCTCACGCAGTGAACCATTCGCTTCAATGGCGGAAATCGCCTTGTCCCGGTTCTCGAAGTTCAGGTGTTTCAGCAACTCACCCCGATCGACACTCACCGTGACCGAGGCGCCTTCGCGTGCCGGTTCCAGCGTCACGCGGAACTTCACGGTAAACGACTCCGGCTCGCTGGCGTGTGCGCAGCACACCACCCCGATCCACAACCAGATAAGGGCGCTCACCACAGCCAGGCTTGACCGCTTCTGCATAATGTTGATCTCCGGCCGCGCAACAGGCCCTGATTCACGATGTGGCCGAGGGTAGCACCGAATGACCGCACACACGAACAGGATCAGCGTCGCCTGCCGATGCAAAATCGTCATCACGAGCGGTCATGCAGAATCGCTCGGAGCCGGCAGGATGCGCTACTATTTGGTGGTTTTCGCGAAAGCCGTTGTGCGCGACCACAGGTATGATGGTTCTCGCCCCGGCAACCAGAGGACAGATCGATGCGCCTGAATCCGATGTACAAGTGGTTGCCGGCACTGATGTTGAGCACAGCGACCCTGGCCAGTGTCGCCCAGGCGCCACAGCCACACGACAGGGCGCGGCTCACACAGGCATACACCGGCAAGGTGTATTCGCCGTATGCCAAACGCGACTTTCCCAGCAATGTGTACTTTGGTGATACCCATCTGCACACCGATATTTCCATGGATGCCGGCGCCTTCGGCAACCGCCTCGGGCTGGACTCGGCCTACCGATTCGCCCGCGGCGAGCAGGTGAATTCGACACGCGGCGGGCCGGTGCGCCTGTCGCGCCCGCTGGATTTCCTGGTGGTGGCGGATCACTCGGACAACATGGGGTTCTTTCCCGACCTGCTGGACGGCGCGCCGCACATCGTGGCCGACCCGACCGGCAAGGACTGGTTCAACCGCATTCGGGCCGGCAAGGGAGTAGATGTCGCGCTGGAAATCATCCGTCTGTTTTCACAGGACAAGTTTCCCGCCGCCCTGTCCTACACCCCGGATTCGCCGCAGTACAAAAGCGCCTGGCAAACCACCGTCAAGGCGGCAGACAAGTACAACGAACCGGGTCGCTTCACCGCCTTTATCGGCTACGAATGGACCGCGATGGTCAAGGGCAACAACCTGCATCGCGTCGTGGTCTACCGCGATGGCGGCGACAAGGGCGCGCAGATGGTGCCGCTGACCACCGTGGCGCCAGAGGGCAGCACCGACCCGCTCAAACTGTGGGCATGGATGGCTCACTACAAACGCAAGACGGGCGGCGATCTGCTGGCGATCGCCCACAATGGCAACCTGTCCAACGGCATGATGTTCCCGCTGGATTCCCAGAGCAATGGCAATCCGTTGGATGCCCGTTATGCGCAGGAACGCGACAAATGGGAGCCGCTGTATGAGGCCACGCAGATGAAGGGCGACGGCGAGACCCACCCCTTCCTGTCGCCGGATGACGAATTCGCCGACTTTGAAACCTGGGATGCCGGCAACCTCGATATGTCCGAGGCAAAGACCGACGCCATGCTGGCCGGCGAGTATGCGCGCGATGGACTGAAGCGCGGGCTACAACTGCAGACCAAACTGGGAATAAACCCCTACAAGTTCGGCATGATCGGCTCGACCGACAGTCACACCTCGCTGTCAACCGCTGAGGAAGACAACTTCTTTGGCAAGCACAGCGGCCTTGAGCCCTCGAAGGAGCGGATGACACACCCGTTCATGGCTACGGATAAGGGCACCCTCATGGGCTGGCAGATGGCGGCCTCAGGGCTGACTGCGGTGTGGGCGACGGAAAACACCCGCGCGGCGCTGTTCGACGCCATGAAGCGCAAGGAAGTGTACGCCACCACGGGCTCGCGCATCGCGGTGCGGCTGTTCGGCGGCTGGGAATTCAGCGCGGCGGATCTCGAAAATCGCGAGCCCGCCTTCGTGGGTTACGCCAAAGGCGTGCCGATGGGCGCGGACCTGCCGGAGAATACCACCGCCAACAAAGCGCCCACGTTCATGGTTTTCGCGCTGCGCGATGCGCTCGGCGCCAACCTCGATCGCATCCAGATCGTCAAAGGCTGGTACGACGGCGACAAAACGCACGAGAAGGTGTACGACGTGGTCTGGTCCGGAGAGCGCAAGCCCGGGCCGGATGGCAAACTGCCGCCGGTCGGCAATACCGTGGATGTGAAGACCGCCTCGTGGACCAACGCCAGCGGCGCGTCGGAACTCGGCACCGTGTGGACCGACCCGCAATTCGATCCGCGCCATCGCGCGTTCTACTATGCGCGTGTGCTGGAGATTCCCACGCCGCGCTGGTCGACCTACGACGCATTCCGCTTCGGCGTTCCGATCCCGGAGGGTGCACCGACGAGCATCCAGGATCGCGCCTACACCTCGCCGATCTGGTACAACCCGTAGCGCAACGGCGTGTTGCGCTTACTGGTCTTGGCAACCCAGGGCGACGGACGACGCCAGCACGAACATTCCACAGTCGCGCGATCCGCCGCCATACTGTGGGCGATCGCAATGGTGACGGCCTTGGCCACGAAAGCAGACATACCTCCACAGCGGGAGGCGATGCTCGACGCCGTGCGGCACTCGGTACAGGAGTCCGCCGCGTACACGGGCATCGATACATTGAGCGACGACGTGCTCGCCGCACTGGGCGCGGTACCGCGCGAGGCGTTTGTGCCACTGTCGCAGCGACCGCGCGCCTACCTGAACATGCCACTGCCCATCGCCGCCGGGCAGACCATCTCGCAACCGCTGATCGTCGCCCTGATGACCGAAATGCTCGACCCGAAACCGGACGATGTGATGCTGGAAATTGGCACCGGCTCCGGCTACCAGGCGGCGGTGCTGTCGCGGCTGGTGAAGCAGGTCTACAGCGTGGAGATCGTGCCGGAGCTGGCGGAGAGCGCGCGCCAGACGCTGAGCTCGCTGCATTACGACAACGTCACGGTGCGCACGGGTGACGGCTATGCCGGCTGGCTGGAACATGCACCCTTCGACGGCATCATCGTCACGGCGGCAGCGCCCAGTATCCCGCCGCCGCTGTTGCAGCAGTTGAAGCCGGGGGCACGACTGGTGATTCCAGTGGGCGAACACCTGGGTGATCAGGAATTGATGGTGGTCGAGGTCGACAGCCAGGGCAGGATCAGCAAAGAATCCAAATTGCCGGTGCGCTTCGTGCCGTTGACGCGCGAGCGCTGAACGCGCTCACACGGTCAGTTTGTCGAACATCCAGCGCCCGATGTCGCCCACGTAGTGCGAGATCGGTGTCCCGGGTTCAATTCGGGCCGCGCCGCGCCGGATTTCCACGATCGCATCGCTGGCGCGCACGCTCGTCACCCAGTCGGGATTGCGGGCCGCCGCGACCAGTATCTGGCAGATCAGTACGCTCGTCGGCAGTCGAAACTTGACGTCCTTCGCGGCCGCAATCTTGGCAGCCAATTCGCCTTCCGGATTCGCGGCAACCTCCCTCTGCAGCTGGCGCTCCATGATGTGGTCGCCGGTCCAGTCCTCGATGACGTAGACGCCGCCCGGGCGCAGGCGCGGGAACAGCATTTCAAATGTCGCCGTGGTCGGCTCCAGCAGGTGGCTGGCATCGTCGACCACGATATCCAACGGCTGCTCGCCAAACAGTTCATCCACCAACCGCGGCACGGCGACCGGGTCGGCCTGGTCGACACCCAGCTGGACCTTCACCCGCCCCTGCGGATCGTGCTCACGCAGGAAGGTCGTCAAACCGGGCAGCGGCGCGTCCGAGAGTTCGAGCGCCAGCAGGGCTCGCGGCCGGAACAACTTGGCAAAGAAGGAGGTGCTGCCGCCCTGGTCGATGCCGACCTCGACCATGTTGCAGCCCTGCATCTGTGGTGCCATGTTGCGATAGCGGGCGACAAAGCGGCGCGGCTTGCGCAGGCACACCCAGGCAGGGTTACTCGGGTAGCGGACGAATGGCCGCAGCTCGAAGGTGACGCCGTCGACCACTTCGGTATCGCGGGGCTGTTTCATTCAGGAGAACGCCCCTTGCCGGCGGCGATCCGCATGCGCAGCGCGTTCAGCTTGATGAAGCCCCCTGCGTCCGCCTGGTTGTAGGCGCCGCCGTCTTCCTCGAAGGTTGCGATGCTGGCATCGAACAGCGAGTCGTCGGACTTGCGGCCGACCACGATGACATTGCCCTTGTAGAGCTTCAGGCGCACCACGCCGTTCACATAAGTCTGGGAGGCGTCGATCATCTGCTGCAGCATCCGCCGCTCGGGACTCCACCAGTAGCCGGTGTAGATCAGGCTGGCGTACCTGGGCATCAGTTCGTCCTTCAGGTGGGCCACTTCCCGGTCCAGGGTGATGGACTCGATCGCGCGGTGCGCGCGCAGCATGATGGTGCCGCCGGGGGTCTCGTAGCAACCGCGGGACTTCATGCCGACGTAGCGGTTCTCGACGATATCCAGGCGGCCGATGCCGTTTTCACCGCCGATGCGGTTCAATTCAGCAAGCACCTGGGCCGGGCTCATGGCCTTGCCGTCGATGGCGACCACGTCGCCACTGCGATAGCTCAGCTCGATGTAGGTCGGTGTGTCCGGCGCGGTCTCCGGCGATTTGGTCCAGCGCCACATGTCCTCCTCGTGCTCCGTCCAGGTGTCCTCCAGCACGCCGCCTTCGTAGGAGATGTGCAGCAGGTTTGCGTCCATGGAATACGGCGACTTCTTCTTGCCGTGGCGCTCGATGGGGATGCCGTGCTTTTCGGCGTAGTCCATGAGCTTCTCGCGCGAGAGCAGGTCCCACTCGCGCCA
>CAYWWD010000130.1:0-7614 GCA_964461965.1 uncultured Halioglobus sp.
GAACTGGAGAACATGCTGGAGCGGGCGCTCGCGCTCTCCGATGGCGAGAAGATCACGGCGGAGGATCTGCAGATCGCCCCGGCAGTACCGCGCCCGGTGCTGGACAAAGCCGATGACTCCCTAGAGCGAACGCCGCGCGCGCGCGCGGTGCGCGAAGCGTACGGCGACCTGGAGGGCTACCTCGAGGACCTGGAGCGGGAAATCATCAGCGCGGCGTTAGAAGAGTGCCGCTGGAACAAGACCGCCACCGCGAAACTGCTGGGCATCAGCTTCAGGAGCCTGCGCTACCGGCAGAAGAAGCTCGGGCTGGACGATTGACCGGCACCGCGTCCGGTCGCACTCACCAGTACTCACCAGCACTCTCGCGCACCGCGCTCACCGCTCGCACGCCGCACGCCCAGCCCATCCAGGCTCAGTGTGCCGCACGAGCGGTCTGCGGCCTGGCCCAGTTGCGGCGTTGCCGACAGTGTATAGCTGTCCGCCCCGGTCGCCAGTTCGATGAGATAGGTGCGCTCGTCCGAGAGCGGCGGCACCACCTGTCCCTCGCGATCGATATAGTAGGGGTGCGCGGGATAATCCAGCTCTGTGAGACGCTGCGCGTACCGCTTGTGGTCGAGAAAGTACTGTTCCTGGCGAAGCATCGCCTCCAGCAGGACGGCGCTGGCCAGCGCGCGGCGCATGTTCTGCAGGTGCCGCTGGTGCGCAGGCAGCGCCAGCACCAGCAGCACAGCCACGATGACGACGACTGCGATCAACTCCAGCAGGGTGGAACCGGTAACGCCGCGCGCCTTCACGGCCGCTCCCCGGCGTTACAGCGGATCAACACCCGGCTCCCGCCAATACGTGCGGTACCGCTGCACCGCCTGGCTCGGCAGCAGGCGGGTCTGATCCCGCACACCGTCGCCGTCCAGGTCGTACAGGTCGGCGCCGCTCCCAGGCAGCAACAGCGTTTCGCCGATCAGTTCCACCGGGCCGGGAATACCCTCGCCCAGGTCGTAGGTGCGCTGCTGGTTGGCGACCGCTGCGGCGTCGGTGAGACGCACGACATGCAGCCGGCCCCGACCGGCGGCGGCCGGGCATGCCGCGGCATTGCCGGGAACGAAGGTGGAAGCAAACACCCTGCCACCGTCGACCATCACGGTGGATGCGCCTTTTTCGCCACGCTGATCGTAGCGCAGCTTCCAGCCCTGGGCGCCGCCTTCACTGCAGCCGCTCTCGTCCTCACCTGACTCGACGGCCGGGTCACCGGATTCGCACGCGGTGCGATCCATCAATTCGGCGTACTGGATGCGCCCAGCGGGCAAGCGGGTGTCATTCTCCTGGCGGACACGCTCGCTGCCGGACTCGGTGTACCGGTCACGCAGATAGAACAGTGCATTCTCCACCTGGGTTTCATTCGGCTGCTCGCGATCGCCGCTCTGCAGGAGCACGCCGTCGAACGCGCCCTCGCCATCGAACGAACGGACGATCTCCGGCGCGTGGAAGAAACGGCGGTCATCCGCCCGCGCGCCGCCGGACTCGGCGGCGTCCGCACCAAGGTCGGCCAGCTTGGTGATGAACCAGTAATCGCGGCGATGGTTCACATCGCCCGCGCCAGGCGGCAGGTCTACCCGCCAGACAGCGCCCCCGGTATCGCCCACATACAATCGGTGAATCACGCCATCGGGCGTTGACATCGCGGCCACCGGCGACGGGATGCTGTCGACCAGACCGGCGTGTTCATAATGTGTGTTGGTGGAGACTCCCGTCGTACCGTACGCTGCTTTCCACACCAGTTCTCCCGTGCGCGCATTCACGATATAGATCGCGTTGCCGATGCGATCGTCGGCGGCGCCGAGGTCCTTGCCGATGCGCGCACTTGCGTCCTCGTTCCAGCCGCCGTGGTAGCCGCCGCCGAAGATCAGCACCTCCTCCGGGACACCGCTGGCGTTGATCCTGCCCGCCACCGGTGTCGAGAACGTCATGCCCAGCGCATCGAACGCACCGCCTGCGGTCGGGCTGAGTCGCCACATCAGCCGGGGCACGGCATCGGGGTTGCTGACATCGAACGCGTAGTACGACGCGCCGCCGCGCCGCAGGCCGACGTACACCCAGGCGGTGTCACCGTCGGTGTGATCCAGTGTGCCGTCGCGATTCCGGTCGTGGCGCATCAGCACCGGTGCGCCGTCCACACCGTACTGGCGCACTTGCGCAGGCGGTGGCGCCATGCGTCGCCGGGCGAGCGCCGCCAGTTGTTCACGCGGATAGAACCCGAACACCTCGCGTCCCGACTGGCTGCCATCCGTATGGGTGTTTTCCACGCCGTGGAAAACACCGTCGCCGCTGCCGAAAAACAGGCGAATATTCGGGTTCGCGCGGCTGTAGCCGGGTGTCGCCCCGTAGTTGAGCGGCAGCGGCCGCGAGTGCAGCACCTCGCCCAGCAGCCAGCTCCGCGCAGCCGGCGAGTCTGCAGCCGTGTCCTGCCCGCGTGCCCACCGGATCGTCTCCAGCAGCGCGTCGTCCGTGCGCTCGTGAGCCGGGTCGAGGAGCGGCCTGAGTGCGGCAAGCGTTTCCGGGCTGGCGTCGAGCGGCTGCAGTGCATCCCCGCCGGAGGCGTCAAAATACAGCTGCCGCGGCCCGTACCCCTCTACCGGGGCATCCGTATTGGTGTCGCCGATAAAGTAGGCGACGAGCCCATCCGGTGCGGCGGCGTACTTGGCGAATCCGTCGATTTTCTGGCCGGCGCCGCCCCTGTCCACCACGCGGCCGTCCGCCTCTGCGGGCACACTGCGGCCATCACCGGGCAGCAGGCTCGCGACGTCCGTCCAGAAGGTCAGCGCATCGAATCGAAGTTGCCCCTTCGCGTCACCGCTGGTCTCGATCGCTGGCAGGCCATGCGCATCCACCAGCTGATCGAACCGGCCAGTGCCGCCGCCGGGCGCGCGATGCAGCTTCAGCTTCTTCAGGTTTCCCGGCCAGCGGGTATTCGCCCGGGGTGAAAACAGCGGGATGAACACGTCGTCGAGTACCTGTCCAGGGTGGAAGCTGTCCTCGACCGGTACCACGTCCAGCGGGTGACTGCCGGACGCCAGACCCTCGGCGAGCGCAAGGCTCAGGTCCTGCTGCAGTTGCAGCGGATCGTCGACATAAAACACCGCGCCGCCACCGGCGGCGGCCAGCTCCTGTGCCTGTGCCTGTGCGGCGTGCGCGCGGCTGGTCACCACCCAGGTGCGCCGCAATGCCACGCGCGCGCGCACCTGTGGCAGCAGATCCGTGGTGTCGGCATGCAGGTAGGCCACTAATTGCTCGAACGACGTCTGCCCGGGCAGGCCCAGTTGCGCGGCGAGCGCGGCGTCCTGGTCACCATCGCGCTGCGGCGCACTGAGCACCAGAAGGAGGGAGAACAATCGCGGGCAGGCGTTCCGCTCACTAAACGGTGTCAGGTAGCGGCCATCGCCGATGATCCCGCCATCAAAATCGGGCGCAGGGTGCGCACTGCCGAAATTGCCCTGTGTATTCTGCCCCAGCGCGACGCTGCCGCCGGCGATATAGCGCAGCCACTCCAGGAAGGTTTCCCGCGGCTGCAGTGCATGCGCGGCAGGCCCGGCTGGCAGCGGAATCGAATTCAGTGTGCGCTGCACCTCGGCCCGCTGGTCGGCCAGGTGCCGATAGCCGAGCAGGATCGTGCCGCCGCCCACACCCGGTGGCGACCCGAGCACCGGATTGTCCGCATGGTTGGGAATCAGCAGTGACAGCCTGAGGTCGTCGAGCCGGGTGTCATCGATCACCGCCGCCAGCACCGCGCGGAACATGCCCGGTGCCGTGACGCCCTCGCCGTCCCGATACCGGCTCCCGAGATGGCGATGAGCCGCCGCCGTGGTGAAAGGCGGTCCGCAGTCGACGCCGTAAGTGCACAGCGTCGTATCCTGCGCCGTATCGCCGAGGTCCATCACGATGTGCGCATACACACCCTGGTAGCCGCCGTCATGGACGTAGGCATCCGTGTCATCCGCCCCCGCCGGCCCGCTGCACTGCAGAGTGCCCGCCAGCAACAGCGCTACACTGCGTCTCATCACCACGCCTCCCTGCGTCAACGCCTGCCCGCTACCCGCACTGCAATCCCCTGCGCAATGCGCGCGCTGCCGAGACTTATCCCGGCACCGTCGACCTGCACCAGGATCTCAAACATCGCGGCATCGAAACGTGTGCTACTGGACGCGATGGCCTCTGCTTCCCGGATGGGGAAGCCGCGCCACAGCAGCGGCGCCTGTCGCGTCACGCGGTAATCGAGCGCCACCCCATGGGGCACCATCGCCTGCACCAGCGGCGGCAGCCGGGTGTAGTTACACCCCGAGTCCATATCGCCCTCGGGGCAGTTGATCTCGTCCACCGCGCTCCCCAGGTAAAAATTTTCCGCGCGCAATGACAACTCCGTCGCAACCGCTTGCGCCTGGTGCACCGCCTCTTCCATGAACTGGTCGTTACCCGCCATATGCAATTGCAGGATCGAGGTTCGCATCACCGTTGCCGCGAGCATGGCCAGCAGCAGCAGGAAGACCAGGGCCAGCAGGAGCGCTGCGCCGCGAACCGACCGCAGGCCAATGTCATGGCAGCACCGCCCTTGCGAGTTCACGCCTCAGCCTATCGGTCGGTGGCGGTTGCGCAGCATCACCGTCGAACTGACGACGCGGCGCAGATGGCTGTCGCCGCGGGCACGCACCTGCGTCCGGCCCAATCGGTACTGCCTGGTATCGCGGTAACCGGTCAGGCCGGCAATGCTGCGCAGCAGGAGATGGATTTTCACCGCCACCACGCGACGCATGTCGTGGGCGCCGGGTGCGGCAGAGTAGCGCTCCGGCACTCCATCGCCGTCGCTGTCGATGCCAAACTCCAGTTGCAGGTTCTCGACGCCCTCCACCAGGCAGCGCGAGGTCATGCCATCGCCGGCGAGTGTTTCCATGCACAGCGTGGGCACGCTATCGCCACCGGCTTCCGAATAGGGTCGGACGAAAAAGATCCGGGTAACCGCCTCCCAATAGCTGTGTGTGGGCTCTGCCCGTTGCGGACGGCGCAGATCAACAGGGCGCAAACGCTCCCAGGCGTCGGGGACTCCCACTACGGTGCGCAGGAACCAGCGCTGGGTATCCGCAGGTGTCAGCGCAGCGGCGGGCACGCCGTGATACAGGCTCGCCTGGGCCGCCGTGCGCTTGACCGCGATCAGGTCAGTCCCCGGCGTGATCTCGGTCGGCTCGATGCAGGTCAGAGCGGTCCGGTGCAGGGTCTCAGGCGCTGCAGGCGGCGCGTAGTCATTCACCAGCTCCAGCGGCTCACGCCCGTCCAGTGCCCAGTCCGACGCGCTGCAATCGGTTCCGACAGGCACCGGCGGAACCGGCCCCAGATCCGGAACACCACCGAAAAAACCCGCCATCT
Organism: uncultured Halioglobus sp.; assembly: GCA_964461965.1. Taxonomy (GTDB): domain Bacteria; phylum Pseudomonadota; class Gammaproteobacteria; order Pseudomonadales; family Halieaceae; genus Marimicrobium. The sequence continues at coordinate 5,410 of CAYWWD010000130.1, forward strand.
CCAGCTCTCGCACCAGCAGGCGCATTGCGTAGCGGCCGTTCTCCTGCATGCGCGCCTGCTGATCCTCGAAGTATGCGTTGCGCTTCGCGCCGAGGTAGGCGCTGACCATACCTGCGGCAAGCAACAGGCCCAGCAGCAGCGACACCAACAGCTCGACCAGCGACAAACCGCGCTGGCGGGCAGGGCGCGCTGACTGTCGCTGCGGCCCACTCATGCTCACTGCGCGATGACCGTGGCGAGTGCCAGCTGGTGGCGCCGGGTGGTGTCGATTCCCGCATCATCCGGCGCGTCTACTCCACTGCTGCCGCTGCCGCAGGTGATGTCGCCCGCCGGCCCTGCGGGCGCCGTGCCCAGCCAGCTGATGGTCACGGTCACCGCAGCATCGCGCCGCCGGATGCAGCCCCGGGGCGACACCAGCCCACCCACGTTCTCATCTCCGGCCTGTTCCGATTCCCCGAGCAGCAGCGACTCCCACTGCCACAGGTCGAACGCCGCCAACTGCTCCGAGGAGCACTTGGCCGCCGCGCAATCGACACCCGGCGGCCCCAACCGGCTGCCGACATCCCCCAGGCCCTCTACCTGGTAGGCCGCGAGTTGGCCGGGGTTGACGCGGATACGTTCGAGCATATCCCGCGCCAGGGCGGTCGCCTGCGAACGCTGGCTGGCTTCGTACCCGGCCCGCTTGCCGGCCAGTTGTGTCGCCATCAGCCCCAGCATGCCCACAGAGAACAGCAGCAGCGCCAGCAGGAATTCGAGCATCCCGACACCGCGGTTCACGCAGCGGTTCACACAAGGGTTCACACGGCGGGACATGCGCCCAACTCCCCCGCCAGGCGCGGGCGGCCAACGATATTGATGACAATTCCCGGTGCCGGCACGCCGATACCCGGCGGCGCGCAAAACCGCAGCGTGCGGTTGCCGTGCGCGGAGCCATCCGGCAGATAGTTGATCGCTTCGTACGCCTCGCGGCGGCCGCTGCGATCGGTGAGACGGTAGCCTGCCGGAAGCGCGTCAAACACCTGCAGCACGCGGTCGGCGCCGGCGTCGACGACCCGGTCCCGGTCCGCATTGGCAAAGACGATCCAGCCGCCGGTGTAGGTGCCCGAACATTCCGGCCTGCCCGTCACCGCCATCGATGACGGGCACAGGCTGACCGATGCATTGCGCATCACCGCTTCACTGCGCGCCAGGTTGATCGCGCCCAGCAGGCGGTTCGATTCGGCGCGCAGGCGGTTGCCATGCAGGAGGTTCTGCAGCAGAGGTGTGCCCAGGGTCACAGTGATGGTAAGCACCACCAGCGCGATCATCACTTCGATCAGGGTAAACCCGCGGTTTGTCGACATCCTGTCCACAGCACACCTCCTGTGCTACCAGCATAGGCGGTGGCGGCGCAGGAGCCAGTCGTTGGGCGAATTTGCCGAAAGTCGAGCGCTTGCGATGCCTGCGGCTGCGCGTTTTAGCGGCTGAGGTTAACTGGGCAACTGCCTGACGGCGATACGCAGCTCGCGCGGCAGGGAGAAGGTGACGTTCTCGGGTCGACCGGCGATTTCCACCGGCGCGCTGGCACCGAGGGCGCACAAACCGGCAATCACTTCCTGCACCAGGTGCTCCGGCGCGGATGCGCCGGCGGTGACGCCGATGCGTGTCTTGCCCTGCAACCAGACCGGATCGATATCATCGGCGCCGTCGAGCAGATAGGCCTCGGCGCCCATGCGTTCGGCCAGTTCGCGCAGGCGGTTCGAGTTGGAGCTGTTGGGCGAGCCGACCACCAGCATCAGGTCGCAGTCGGCGGCAAGCTTTTTCACTGCGTCCTGGCGGTTCTGGGTGGCGTAACAGATATCGTCCTTGCGCGGCCCTTCGATATTGGGGTAGCGCTTGCGCAGTGTGTCGATCACCTTGGCGGTATCGTCCATGGAGAGAGTGGTCTGGGTGACATAGGACAGGTTGTCAGGATCCTTCACCACCAGCGCGGCGGCCTGTTCATCGTCCTCGACCAAGTAGATCTCGCCGCCCGCACTGCGATCGTACTGACCCATGGTGCCCTCCACCTCGGGGTGACCGCGATGGCCGATCAGCACGCATTCCCTGCCGCGCAGACTGTATCCGGCGACCTCTACATGCACCTTGGTAACCAGCGGGCAGGTGGCGTCAAACACCTTGAGTGAGCGCGCGGCGGCTTCGCGCTGCACCGCCTGCGACACGCCG
>CAYWWD010000131.1:0-7581 GCA_964461965.1 uncultured Halioglobus sp.
CGGCGCAGGTCGGCGGTATCGGAATTGCGCCCGGTGCCAATCTCTCGGATACCATTGCGTTGTTCGAAGCCACCCACGGCACCGCGCCCAAGTATGCAGGCCAGGACAAGGTCAATCCCGGATCGCTGATTCTCTCCGCGGAGATGATGTTGCGTCATCTGGGCTGGAACGAAGCGGCGGATCTCATCATCGATGGCATGAACGGCGCGATCCAGCAACGCAAGGTCACGTACGATTTTGAACGGCTGATGGAGGGAGCGACGCTGTTGAGTTGTTCCGGGTTCGGCAAGGCGATTATCGACGCCATGTAAGAATCGGCCGCATCCGGTTCCGGAAAGGCTCGTGGCGACACGGGCCTTTTTAGTTTTGGCGCAGCCCTCGTCGCCTTGAAGTACTGGCTCGCCGCTGGCGGTAATACCGATACATAATGGTGTGTGCCTCGTCTGTCTTTCCCGGTAATTGAAATCTCGTATAATGGCTCCATAGAACACGCTGGCTCTACGAGTCGAAGTGAGAAGATTGCGGTGGAATTTATCCATCTGTCAGGGCGGTGGCGCATGAGCAGGGAGAAGGAGGACTCCGCGGGCGGGCTTGCGCTGGAAGAATCGAAACCCGAACTCAAGCGGCCGCCACTGTTTAAAGTCGTGTTGATCAACGACGATTACACGCCCATGGAGTTTGTCGTGGAGGTGCTTGAAATATTCTTTCGCATGAACCGCGAGCAGGCTACCCATGTGATGCTCACAGTCCACACGCAGGGTAAGGGCGTCTGCGGCATTTACACCCGGGATATCGCCGAAACCAAAGCAGCCCAGGTCAACCAGTACGCGCGTGAGAACGAACATCCGCTGTTGTGTGAAATCGAAGCCTTGGAGGGGTAGGTCCCCGGAGAGCGTCCAGTATGTTGAGCAAAGATCTGGAACACACATTGAACGATGCCTTCAGGGGCGCCAGGGCCAAACGCCACGAGTTCATGACGGTCGAGCACCTGTTGCTGGCGCTGCTCGATAACAACGATGCGATCAAGGTCTTGAAGGCCTGTGGTGCGGATATCAACAGTCTGCGCGGTGATCTCGTCGAGTTCGTGGATGCGACGACGCCGCTGATTCCGGAAGATGAGAGCCGGCGTGACACACAACCTACCCTGGGTTTCCAGCGTGTGCTGCAGCGCGCGGTCTTTCATGTGCAGTCCTCCGGCAAGAGCGAAGTGACCGGGGCCAACGTACTCGTGGCGATTTTCAGCGAGCAGGAGAGCCAGGCAGTCTTCTTCCTCAAGGCACAGAGCGTGGCGCGCCTTGACGTGGTCAACTACATGACACACGGAATTTCCAAGGTTTCCAACGACGGCGATTCCGCAGAACCTGGGCAGATCGGCAACGACGAATCCCGGGGCGAGGAGGGCGAGCCCAATCCGCTGGACAGCTTTACCACCAACCTCAACCTCGAGGCGATAGCCGGTCATATCGATCCGCTGATCGGAAGGCTGGACGAGGTGGAGCGCCTGGCGCAGGTGCTGGCGCGCCGGCGCAAGAATAATCCCCTGCTGGTGGGTGAGTCCGGTGTAGGCAAGACCGCAATCGTAGAAGGGCTGGCAAAGAAAATCGTCGATGGCGATGTCCCGGATATTCTAAAGAACAGCGTGGTCTACTCGCTGGATCTCGGATCACTGCTGGCCGGAACCAAATACCGCGGTGATTTCGAGAAGCGCTTCAAGGGCATGCTTGCCGAATTGAAAAAACGCAACAACGCGATTCTGTTCATCGATGAAGTGCACACCATCATCGGTGCCGGCGCCGCCTCCGGTGGCGTGATGGATGCCAGCAACCTGCTCAAGCCGCTGCTCAGTTCGGGCAAATTGCGTTGCATCGGTTCCACTACCTTTCATGAATACCGCGGGATTTTCGATAAGGACAAGGCACTGAGCCGACGCTTCCAGAAAATCGACGTCATGGAGCCGAGCACCGACGACGCCTACAAGATTCTGAAGGGGCTCAAGACCCGCTTCGAGGAGCATCATGGCCTGCGCTACACCGACAAGGCATTGCGCGTCGCCACCGACCTGTCCGACCGGTACATTTCGGATCGCTTCCTGCCCGACAAAGCCATCGATGTGATCGATGAGGCGGGCGCATACCAGCAGCTTCTGCCGGTATCGAAACGCAAAAAGGTGATCGGAGTGAGCGACATCGAAGCGGTGATCGCCAAAATTGCGCGGATTCCACCCAAGTCGGTGAGCCACGATGACCGGGAAACCCTGCAGAAGCTCGAGAAAAACTTGCAGATGGTGGTCTTCGGACAGGAACAGGCCATCAGCAACCTGGCGACGTCCATCAAGCTGGCGCGTGCGGGCCTGCGTTCCGGTGACAAGCCCATCGGTTCGTTCCTGCTGGCCGGTCCCACCGGTGTGGGCAAAACCGAAGTCACGCGGCAGCTGGCGCGGCTGTTGGGGCTGGAGCTGATTCGCTTCGATATGTCCGAGTACATGGAGCGGCATACGGTTTCGCGCCTGATCGGCGCACCCCCGGGATATGTCGGATTCGACCAGGGCGGGCTGTTGACGGACGCGGTTACGCAACACCCGCATGCGGTCGTGTTGCTCGATGAAATCGAGAAAGCGCACCCGGAGGTGTTCAACCTGCTGTTGCAGGTGATGGATCACGGTACCCTGACGGACAATAACGGCCGTAAGGCGGATTTTCGTCATGTCATCCTGGTGATGACCACCAATGCCGGCGCGGAGAGCATCAGCCGTCGCACCATCGGCTTTACCAGCCAGGATCACAGCACCGACGGGATGGAGGCGATCAACCGGATGTTTACGCCGGAGTTCCGCAATCGCCTCGATAGCATCGTGCAGTTCCTGCCGCTGTCAGAGGACGTCATCCTCACCGTCGTGGACAAGTTCCTCACCGAGCTACAGGCTCAGCTGGACGACAAGCGCGTCACGCTCGATGTCGATGTCGATGCCCGCCTGTGGCTCGTGGAGAAAGGCTATGACATCCACATGGGCGCAAGGCCCATGGAAAGGGTGATTCAGGAACACATCAAGAAGCCGTTGGCGGAACTGGTGTTGTTTGGATCGCTGTCGCAGTCCGGCGGCACCGCCCTGGTACGCCTCAACGCGCAGGCCAGTGGGTTGGAAGTGACGGTCAAAGAGGAGGAGATGGAACTCCAGGGAAGCTAGGGCGGGATCAACGCTCGCGGTAGGTGATGCGTCCCTTGGTCAGGTCATAAGGTGTCAGTTCAACTCGCACCTTATCGCCTGTCAGGATGCGGATGTAGTTCTTGCGCATCTTCCCTGAAATGTGTGCAGTCACGACGTGACCGTTTTCCAGTTTTACCCTGAAGGTGGTGTTAGGCAGGGTGTCGATCACCTCGCCTTCCATTTCGATCTGGTCTTCTTTTGCCATCCGGCAGCGGTCCTCGGGTAAAAAGAGGGCGCATTTTGCCTGAATCCGTGCACAAGCGCTAGCGCAATCTATGCCGGTCAGTGCCTGCCAATGGCAGGCCTTTGCGCGGTAATTAGATCAGCGTGGACCAGCGACTGTTGTTGTACACCTGCAGTGGGCGGTAATCGGATTTGTAGGACATTTTCTGGCAGTTGCGAATCCAGTAGCCGAGGTAAAGGTACTCAAGCTCTGCAACACGGGCCTGTTCGACCTGCCAGAGTATGGCGAAGGTGCCGAGACTGCGTTTTGCGGCATTGGGATCGAAGAAGGTGTAGATGGCGGAAAAGCCGTCCTCAAGCCTGTCCACCACTGCGATGGCGACCAGCCGGGCGCGGTCGTAAAAGCGGAAGTACCGGGTGCAGTCCCAGACGCTGTTGAGGAAGGCCTGGTATTGCTCGCGGTCGGGGGGATACATGTCACCATCTGAGTGGCGAATGCTGATGTAGCGGTGATAGAGGTCGAATGCATCGTCGTCGTTGATGTCGTCGGTGCAAATCACGCGCAAATCCTGGTTGCGCTGCCAGATGCGTTGCTGACCGCGACTGCGTGCGAACTCGGCGACCGGGATGCGCGCCGGTATGCAGGCATTGCACTGCGCGCAGTGCGGGCGGTAAATGTGGTTCCCGCTGCGGCGGAAGCCCAGCACGGAAAGTTTGCTGTAGAGTTTCTGGTCCACCGGCTGGCGCGGATCGACAAACAGTGTGGTGGCTTCCTGATCTTCCAGATAGCTGCAGGTATGGGGGTAGGTGGTGTAAACCTTGAGATCCCGCAGGGAAGAAGTCACAGCAAAGCTCCACAAGAGGCAGGTAAGCGCCAAATATCGGCATCGGTTGCAACGTCTACAGTTTGCGCAAGACGCTGCTCGAAGTCCAGCCTGTCGATACTGCGCGCGCCCAGGGATTTCAAGTGGTCATTCTCCACCTGGCAGTCGATCATATGGAATGCGCCGCGCCTGAGAATATCGACCAGCGCGACCAGCGCGACCTTGGAGGCATCGTTCACCCGGCTGAACATCGACTCCCCGAAAAATACCCCCCCGAGCGCAACGCCGTACAACCCACCCACCAAGACGCCAGTGGCGTCGACAACCTCCACCGAATGCGCAACATCGAGTGTGTGCAGGTGTTCATACGCGGCCACCATCTCGTCGCCTATCCATGTTCCCACACCCGTGCCGCGCGGGGCCGCGCAGTTGCGCATCACCTGCGTGAACTGCTCATCAACCGCGAGTGTAAATGTATTCGCGCGGAGGGTCCTGCGCAGCGACCGGGAGATATGCAGTTCATCAGGGAACAGCACCGCGCGGGGATCGGGGCTCCACCACAATATTGGCTGCGGCGCTTCGTACCATGGGAATATACCGCGCCGGTACGCGCTCAGCAGCCGCTCTGTGCTCAGCGTTCCGCCGGCGGCGAGCAGCCCGTTCGGGTGGCGCAGAGCCTGAGCCGTCGGCGGGAAATCGTTGTCGCCGTCGAGAAATGGGACGCGGCGCATGGCGTCGGGCGGTTACAGCGCGTCGAGGTACTTCTCGGCATCCAGCGCCGCCATGCAGCCGAAGCCGGCCGAGGTGACCGCCTGGCGGTAGACGTGATCAGCCACGTCGCCTGCCGCGAAGACACCGGGAACGCTGGTCGACGTGGCATTGCCCTGGGTGCCGCTGCGAATGCTCAGGTAGCCATCGTGCATTTCCAGTTGGCCGGCGAAAATGTCGGTATTGGGCTTGTGGCCGATGGCGATAAACACGCCAGACAGTTCGATCTGTCTGGCACCGCCGTCCTGCACCGATTTCACACGCATCCCGGTAACGCCGCGCTCGTCGCCGACGATTTCCTCCAGGGTATGGTTCCAGAGGATACTGACCTTGCCTTCTTTTTCCCTGGCGAACAGCCGGTCCTGCAGGACCTTTTCCGAGCGCAGCTTGTCGCGTCGATGCACCAGCACGACTTCGGAGGCGATATTGGACAGGTAAAGCGCTTCTTCCACCGCCGTGTTGCCACCGCCGATGACGGCGACTTTCTGGTTGCGATAGAAAAAGCCGTCACAGGTGGCGCAGGCGCTGACCCCCTTGCCGGCAAACGCCGATTCACTCGGCAGGCCCAGATACTGCGCCGATGCGCCGGTGGCGATGATCAGGGCGTCACAGCTGTATGTGGCAGTGCCGGTGAGGCGAAATGGGCGGACGCTGAGATCCACGGATTCGATGTGATCGAACACGATCTGGGCTGCGAAGCGCTCCACATGTTCCTGCATCTGTTGCATCAACTGCGGGCCCTGCAGGTGTTCGGAGCCGCCCGGCCAGTTCTCCACCTCGGTGGTGGTGGTGAGTTGCCCGCCCTGTTGCATCCCGGTAATCACGACGGGATTGAGGTTGGCGCGGGCGGCGTACACGGCGGCGGTATAACCTGCCGGGCCGCTGCCCAGGATGATCAGGCGGTGGTGTTGGATTTCACTCATGGACTCGCTTCCTGCTCTTTGTGGTGGGTAACGGTGTTGAATTTGGCTGTGCCGGCGACGGCGCCGGCCGGTTGTAATCAGCCCCAGCGGCAGCGTTGCATCGGGTGTCCGGCGCGGGCGCTTCGTTCTGTATTGGGGCGGACTATGGTACTTTAAAGCCCGTGCCCGGACAAAGCGCCGTCAAACTTTAAATAGAATTGATAACCCTTTGAAATAGATCATAAATGAGTCCACAATTGCTAGTTGCTATGAACTCGAAAGCGGCGCTCCGCCCGGAGCCTTTTGCCGCAGCCAGCCAACCGCAAGGACCGATGTAACCGTGCCCAACCCAACCCAGACAGACGGCTACCTCGGCTCATGGATTCGCGAGGGCACGTTTATCGGCGTGACCGCGGCCTGCCTGTACCTGTTGATGGCGCTGGTCACCTACAGTCAAACCGATCCGGCTTGGACGGTCACGGGTACGGACGCACCGGTGAGAAATCTGGGCGGTCTGACGGGCGCGTGGCTTGCGGATGTGTTTTTCTCGCTGGTTGGTTACGCCGCCTACCTCTTCCCCATGCTGCTCGCTTACCGGGCGCTCGTCCTGCTGCTGCACCGCCACGAACTGAAACCGTTCGACTGGACCATGTTTGGCATACGGGCTCTGGGCCTGGTGCTGGTGATGATTGCCGGCACCGCCCTGGCCGCCATGAACGACGCAGGACACTCCAACCTTCCCGAGGGGTCTGGTGGGATACTCGGCCAGGCGATCGGCAGCGGCTTTACGGTGGCGTTCAGCGCGGTCGGCAGCCGTTTGATCCTGCTGGCGATCTTCCTGTTCGGGATGACGATCTTCACCGACCTGAGTTGGCTGGCGTTACTGGAAAAACTCGGGGCGTGGAGCATGGCAAGCGTTGCCAGCCTGCGGGCCCGCATGACCGAGGGCCTGGGTGAATTCCGCGATGCTCGCCAGCGTGAAAAAGCATCCGAGGCGCGCAAAGTCGCGATTACGGAGCATGTCGAAAAGACCCGCAAACGCCAGCCCCCCAAAATCAAATCGCTCAACACCGCGGTGGAAAAGAGTGATCGGGTCGAGCGGGAACGGCAACAAACCCTGTTCGAAGCGCCGGAAACCGGCGACCTGCCGCACCTGGAATTGCTCGACGAGCAGGTCAAGGATCCGAACCGGGGCTACTCCACGGAAGCACTGCAGGGTCTGTCGCGGCTGCTCGAGCTGAAACTGCTGGATTTTGGCGTATCCGCAGAAGTGGTGGCGGTGTACCCCGGGCCGGTCGTCACCCGCTTTGAAATCCAGCCTGCGGCCGGTGTAAAAGTGTCGCGTATTTCCAGCCTGGCCAAGGATCTGGCGCGCTCACTGGCCGTGATCAGTGTGCGGGTCGTCGAAGTGATTCCGGGTAAATCCGTGGTGGGGATCGAGATTCCCAACGAGGACAGGGAAATCGTCAACTTCCGGGAGGTGCTCTCCTCCAAGGCCTTCGAGGAATCCAAATCGCCGCTGACGCTGGCGCTGGGGCACGACATCTCCGGTCTGCCGGTGGTGGCGGACCTCGCCAAGATGCCGCACCTGCTGGTCGCCGGCACGACCGGTTCGGGCAAATCCGTGGGCGTCAACTCCATGCTGCTGAGCCTGCTGTTCAAGTCCGGCCCGGCCGATGTGCGCATGATACTGGTCGAT
>CAYWWD010000132.1:0-7532 GCA_964461965.1 uncultured Halioglobus sp.
GCTCTCCGCCGCAGCGCCCCCCGGGGCTGGCTTTCGACGGCGCCCTGGCGATGAAGATATTCGATCTCGTGGAAAAATTCGCCGGCTACGGTTTCAATAAATCGCACTCTGCGGCCTACGCGCTGGTGTCCTACCAGACCGCCTGGCTAAAGGCGCGCTACCCGGCGCACTTCATGGCGGCGGTGATGAGCTCGGAACTCGATAACACCGACAAGATCGTGGTGTTCGTGGACGAGTGCAAGCGGATGAAACTCTCGCTGAAGCTGCCCGACGTCAATGAAGGCCAGTACATGTTCACTGTGAACGCTGAGGGCGACATCATCTACGGCCTGGGCGCGATCAAGGGCCTCGGCGAGGGGCCGGTGGAGAACATCCTGCATGCGCGACAGGCGGGCGGACCGTTCACTGATCTCTTCGAGTTCTGCGCCCGCACCGATCCGCGCCGGGTGAACCGCCGCGCGCTGGAGGCGATGATCCGCGCCGGCGCGCTGGATTCGCTGCGGGCGGGTCGCGCCGTCTTGATGGCGGCGCTGGACGATGCGCTCAAAGCCGCTGAGCAGTCGGCCAGCAACCGCGACAGCGGCATCGCCGACTTGTTTGGCGACGTGGTGCCGGGCCCGGGGGGCGACAGCGCGGACGTGTATGCTGCTTTTCGCAAAGTGCGGCCGTGGTCGGACAAGGAGCGCCTCGGCGGCGAGCGCGATACGCTGGGCCTGTATGTCAGCGGGCACCCCATCGACGAGTACCGCGCGGAGGTGCGAAAGTTTGCGCCCAACCGTATCGCCGACCTGAGCGCGGATGTGCGCGGCAGCCAGGTCATCGTCGGCTTGATCATGTCCACGCGCACCATGAACAGCCGGCGCGGCAACATGGGTGTGCTGGTGCTGGATGACAGCAGCGCGCAGATCGAAGTGACGCTGTACGCCGAGGCCATGGCAGAGTTCCGCGAACTGCTGGTGAAGGATACAATCGTGATCGCCGAGGGCCGCATATCCACGGATGAGAGGACCGGCAAACTGGTGATGCGCGCCAACGCACTGCGCAGCCTGGCCGCGGCCAGGCAGAGCCGGATTTCGGCGTTGACCATCGAAGTGCGCGCCGAGAATGTCAATGAAGAGTTCACGCGGTTGCTGGCGAAAACTCTCGCCGGAGCCGGTGGCGGCAGTTGCCCCGTATCGCTGATCTACCGCCAGCCGCGCAACCAGGCGCGCATCGCGCTGGGGCCACGCTGGCAAGTGGTACCCAGCGATGAACTGCTGCAGGAATTACGCGCGGTGGTCGGTGCCGAAAGCGTCGCCCTGAACTACCATTAACAACCCTTGAATTGCATCCGAACGGCGCCCGCAACTGGGTGTTCGTTCATCCTGAACCCGTTTGGAGAAAACCTATGTTACTGAAAGACAAAGTGGTGATCGTGTCGGGCATCGGCCCTGGCCTTGGCCAGGAGCTGTCAACCCTGGTGGCGAAGGAGGGCGCGCGGGCCGTAGTACTGGCGGCGCGCACGCCGGCCAAGCTGGATGTTGCAGAGCAGGAGATCCGCGATCTTGGGCTCGGCACCGAGATACTGAAGGTTCCTACGGATATCGCCGACCAGGCGCAATGCCAGCGGCTTGCCGATCGCGCCGTCGAGGCATTTGGCCGCATCGATGTATTGTTCAACAGCGCCTATGATCCCGGCAGTTTCGAGCCGATAGAATCTGCCAGCATGGACGGCTGGCGTCGCGCCATGGACGTGAACTTCTTCGGCACCATGCATCTCACGCAGGCCTGCGTGCGTTACATGAAAGACAGCGGCGGCGGCGCGATCGTCATGATCGCCACCATGGTCGAGCACAAACCACTGGCCACCCAGGGTGGATACGGCGCATCCAAATCTGCCCTGCGCTGCGCCACCAAGCACCTGGCCGTGGAACTGGGCAAATACAATATCCGGGTCAACAGCTGCCACATGGGCTGGATGTGGGGCCCCAGTGTGGAGGGATATTTCGCCTGGCAGGCGAAGGCCACCGGCAAGAGCCAGGAGGAACTGATCGCCGAGGTTACGAGCGCGATTCCCCTCGGTGTGATTCCCGATGATGCCGACTGTGCCCGGGCCGCAGTATTCTTCGGCTCGGATTACTCCAGCGTGGTGACCGGCGCGGCACTGGACGTCAACGGCGGCGAGTACATGCCGATCTGACCGGCGCGAAGCGGGACCGGGGAGGAAGCGAATGATGAGCGATACCGACAAGATCGAGGCGGCGGTCCTGCGCCGCCTCCTGCAGCACCTCGACAGCCGCAAGGACGTGCAGAATATCGACCTGATGAACCTCGCTGGCTTCTGTCGCAACTGCCTCTCCAAGTGGTATGTGGCCGCCGCCGCCGAAGCGGGCGTGAACGTCGACTACGAACAGGCACGGGAGCGGGTATACGGCATGCCCTACGAACAGTGGAAGGCGCGCTTCCAGACGCCGGCCACGGCGGAACAGGCGGCGGCGTTCGACACGCACAGGGAACGCTGATGAAAGGTGGTCACACCACGCGGGGAGAGACCGAGGCCTGCCCGCCACCGGGTGCGGCGACACCACGGATGACGCTGGTTCGTGCGCTGCGATGGCTGCAGGTCGCGCTGGTGTCGCTGGCTTGTCACGTTGCGGTGGCCGATGAGTTGCCCGGCATTCTGACCATCGAACTCGCCGGCCTGCGGGAAGCGTCGGGCACGGTGTATATCGCGGTCTACGACTCCGAGTCGACCTGGATGGAGGAGGACGCCGTGCTGCGGAAAACCGTGGTCATCGCCGATGCGCTGGACGGCGACCTGGTGCGCACTGAAGTCGAACTGCCGATGGGGGAGTACGCGGTGTTCGCGTTCCATGACAAGGACGGCAACGCAGCGCTGGATACCAATGTTGTCGGCCTGCCCAGGGAGCCGATTGCCGTATCCCTCAACAAGGTGGAGAAGTACCGGTCACCCAAGTATGAAGACGCGGTGTTTACGCTGGGCGCGGAGCCGCTGATACAGCACCTCATCATGCGGCAGCCGTAGCGCCCGAAGTCGCGTCACGCCGACTTCATGTTGTCTCCGCTCCAGTACGCCTTCATGCTGACGACCTTGCCCTGCGCATTGAACTCAAACACGTCGATGACATCGATAGTGGCCCCGGGCATTTGCACCTGGAAGGGGAACGCCACCGCGTTGCCGGCGCAGCGCGGGTCGCCCGTTAGCGCAAGTTTGACGCCGGACTTCAGGGCGGGTTCGTAGAACGCGCACACGGCCGCCATGCCGACGTGCACATCGGTGCCAACCGGATCCTCTACCCGCGCGTCGTCGGCGTAGATCTCCCTGATGATATTCATATCCTGCTTGGCGAACGCTTCCACGTAGCGGTGAACGGTGGCGATTTTGGTGCTGGCATCCATGGTGTACTCCTCGTTGTCAGTAGCCACAGAGCGTGGCGTAGCGGTCCTTGTGATAGCCCGTATCGCCAAAGATCTGCATGGCGACGCGGGCCCGTTTCAGGAACAGGCCGATGTCCAGTTCGTCCGTCACGCCGATGCCGCCGTGCATCTGCACGGCTTCATTGGTGACGACTTTCACCAGCTCGTTCAGCCTGGCTTTGGCCAGGCTGGCCATGGCCGGAAGCTGGTGCGGCGCATCGTCCACGGTCGAAAGTGCCTGCAGCACCACGGAACGGCACAGTTCGATGTCCGCCTGCATGTGGGCCGCCCGGTGTTGCAGCGCCTGGAAGGTGCCGATCAACACCCCGAACTGCTGGCGTTCCTTCAGGTAGGCAATCGTGCGCTCGAAGGCTTCCAGCGCGCTGCCCAGCATTTCGGCGGCGATGGCGACGCGCCCGCGATCCAGCACCGGCTCGAGGATGGCCCAGCCCTGGCTGATCGCGCCGAGCAGGTTTTCCTCGGGCACAATCACGTTGTCGAAGCGGATATTGGCGGCATTGCGACTATCGGCCATGAGGGTGCGCTGGCAGGTGACGCCCGGCGCGCCGCGATCCACCAGCAGCAGTGTGAGCCCCGCGCTGCTGTGTGCCGTGCCGCCGGTGCGCGCTACCACGATGAGTTGGTCGGCGCTGTGGCCATCGAGAACGAAGCACTTGTTGCCGTTGAGCGTAAACTTGCCACCATGCTGCTCCGCCGTGGTGGTGATAAACGTCGGGTTGTGATGGTGTGTCTCTTCCAGTGCCAGCGCCAGCGTGACGGTGCCGGCAGCGACGTCCGGCAACAGCGAGTGCTTCAGTCCTTCGCTGCCGCCGAGCAGCACAGCCGAGGCGCCCACGACTGCGGAGGCGAACAGCGGAGACGCAGCGAGCGTGCGCCCGGCTTCCTCCAGCACCACGCCGAGCCCGGGAAAGCCGAAATCCAGCCCGCCGCAGTCCTCGGGGAGGATGATACTGGACCAGCCCATCCCGGCCATCTGCTGCCACAGCGCGGCGTCATAGCCGAGCGGGTCTTTTGTGTCACGTAAATGGCGCAGTGCCGACACCGGCGCGTGCGTGGTGAAGAATTCGCGCGCGGTGTCCTGCAACAGGCGTTGCTCTTCATTCAATACCAGTGCCATTGCGGGATGCTCCTAGGGCTGCGGCAGTTCGAGGACTTTCTGGGCGATCAGGTTGAGCTGGATCTCGGAGCTGCCGCCGGCGATGGTGAGCGCCTTGGACATGGCCCACAGGCGCAGCGTGTCGATCTCGCGGTGGGTGAAACCTTCCCCTTCCCAGCCCAGGCCGCGGCTGCCGAGAATCGCCAGCAGCAGTTCGCTCTTGGTTTTTTCCGCTTCGGTGCCGACGTATTTCATCACCATCGGCGCGGCGCTGCGCACGCCGGCGTTCTTTTCCTCGAAGCCGCGAAAATGCGTCAACGCTATGGCCTGCATCAGCATGTCGTACTCCACCAGCGCATTGCGCAGCGTGACATCGGCGATCCTGCCGTTCTCAAACTCCAGGTATTCGCGCGCCGCCATGTTGGGCTGCAGCACCTGTCGCGGGCTTTCGCTGCCGATTTCCGCCATCAGCTTGCGCTCGTGCACCAGCAGGGCCTTGGCCACCGACCAGCCCTTGTCCAGTTCGCCCACCAGGTTTTCCTTCGGCACTTTCACGTTGTCAAAGAACGTCTGGCAGAATTCGGATTCACCGCTGATAAGCGGGATCGGGGTGGTGCTGACGCCCGGGTCGTCCATGTCGATCAGCAGGAAGCTGATGCCGTCCTGTTTCTTCACGTGCGAATTGGTGCGTACCAGGCAGAAAATCCAGTCGCACTTGTCGGCGGCCGTGGTCCAGATCTTGCTGCCGTTGACCAGGAAGTGGTCGCCCATGTCCTCGGCTTTGCATTGCAGGCTGGCGAGGTCGGAGCCGGCGCCCGGCTCGGAATAGCCCTGGCACCAGCGAATCTCGCCGTTGACGATGGCGCGGATGTGCTTCTGCTTCTGCTCTTCGCTGCCGTACTCCAGGACGGCCGGGCCCAGCATCCACAGCCCGATGCCGTAAAGCGGTGTGCGGGCATGGATATGTTTCATCTCCTCCTTGAGTACCCTGGCCTGTTGCGGACTCAAGGATCCGCCGCCGTACTCGGTCGGCCATTCCGGAGCGGTCCAGCCCTTGTCGCGCATGCGTTCGAACCAGAGCCGTGCATCCTCGCTGGCAAACGCACCGCGCCGGCCGCCCCAGTACTGCTCGTCCGCCGTCTGCGGCTGCCGCTGAGACAGGGGGCAGTTCGCCTCCAGCCACGCGCGTGTCTCCAGTCGAAACTGTTCCAGATCGTCCACTGCAAATCTCCTGAACGCTGCGATATTGCCCGATGCCCGCGCGACTGCATAAACCGGCGGGCGCTGCGGAGGCCGTATGATAAGGGCGCCCCCGGGGCAGATAAAGCAAAACAGCGGGCAACAAAAGGGGCTGGCTTAATAAATCAGCCCGAAGCCGCCAATTCCACCGCGTGTTTGCAAACCACACACGCATAAAAACGGTTTATGGCAGCGTACCGGCCGGATTGACCGAGCCGGCGGCGGCGGGCATCCTGCTCGCTTACGTCAGGGAGGTGGAGTATGCAACGGTTTACAGACAAAGTGGTGCTGGTCACAGGAGCCGGCAGTGGTATCGGCAAGGCGAGTGCACTGCGGATCGCCGCCGAGGGCGGCCGGGTTTACTGCGTGGATCTCAACCAGGACGCCGTCGAGGCCACGGCGGCCGCGATCGCGACCGCTGGCGGCGAAGCCACCGCGCGCGCGTGCGATGTCGCCAGCGAGCGCAGCGTACAGGAGACAGTGCAGGCTTGCGTCGATCGCTACGGTAGTCTGTACGGGTTGGTGAATATGGCCGGTATACTGCGTTTCGACGATTCGCAGGATCTGCAGACGAGCCACTGGCAGAAGGTCATCGACGTCAATCTCACCGGCACGATGTTCCTGTGCCGCGCCGCACTCCCGCACCTTGTGAAGAGCCGGGGCAGTATCGTCAACGCCGCATCCACCGCAGCGCTGGCCGGCCTGCCCTGCGGTCTCGCCTACTCAGCCACAAAAGGCGGCGTGCTCGCCATGACGCGCAGCATCGCGGTGGAGTACGCCAAGCGCGGCGTGCGCGCCAACTGCATCTGCCCGGGTGATATCAACACCGGCATGACCGACAACATCCAGTTTCCCAAGACCATGGATTTCGAACTGATGCCGCGCATCATGTCGCTGACAGGTGCGAAGGCGCCCGACGTGGTGGCGGGCGTGATCGCCATGCTAGTCTCTGAAGATGGCATCCACATCACCGGCGAGGATATCCGGGTGGATGGCGGTACACTCGCCTAGGGTATCTCTGATCCACCACCAAAGTAGCGAGCGCCCAAGCCTGGGCAGGCTGTATCACTGAACGTTCAATGTCGGGTTAAGTGGATGTTCGTTAGTGATCTCGACGCCCGGAGCGGCGAAGCTCCCCCAGCCTGACTGCTGCATACCACCCCCCTCGGCGCTACTGCGATTCGATCAGCGTAATCCGATAGGTCGGGGTTTTATCGCCCAGCCGCGTCTTCACCGTGACCACGTCACCCGCCTTGCGCGCCTCCAGTGCACTGTAAAAATCGTCCTGGCTGGCGATGGGTTTGCCGTCGATGTGCGTGATGATGTCGCCGAGCACGACATCGCCGCGTGCGTTACGGCGCGCGCCGCTGATGCCAGCCTCGGCGGCGGGGAGCCCGGGGTAGGCCTGTACCACGGGCAGGCCCTGCACACCGTAGCGTTGCACCCACCGGTCGCTGGCCAGTTCCACGCCGATGATGGGTCGCAGCGTGCGGCCGTAGGCGATCAGCTGCGGCACGACATCCCTGACAGTATTCACGGGGATGGCGAAGCCGATACCGGCGCTGGCACCGCTGGGGCTGTAAATGGCCGTGTTCACGCCCACGAGTTGCCCCAGCGAATTGAGCAGGGGGCCGCCGGAATTGCCGGGGTTGATGGCCGCATCCGTCTGGATCACACCGCGAATCGTGCGATTGCCGGCGGCTTGTATCTCCCGCCCCAGCGCGCTGACGATGCCGGTGGTGAGCGTGGTGTCGAGGCC
>CAYWWD010000133.1:0-7518 GCA_964461965.1 uncultured Halioglobus sp.
GGTGCAGGAGTCCGTGTTCGATGCGTTCGCGGCAAAGCTGGTCGCGGCGGTGCGGGCGCTCAGGGTGGGCAACGGCGCGGATGCCGGCGTAACCGTCGGCCCGCTGATCAATGAAGCCGCCATCGACAAGGTCATCGCCATGGTCGCACAGGCCACCGGCGAGGGTGCAAAGGTGCTGATCGGCGGCAGTGCCAGCACCGCGCACGGGCACAATTTCTACGAACCCACGGTGCTGGTCGACGTGAATGACAGTATGGACGTCTACCGTGAGGAGATCTTCGGCCCCGTCGCCCCGCTGTTCAAATTCAGGACCGAAGCAGAGGCCATACGGATTGCCAATGACACGCCCTTCGGGCTCGCCTCCTACTTCTACTCCCGCGACATCGGGCGCATCTGGCGGGTCGCCGAGGGCCTGGAGTACGGCATCGTCGGGATCAACGAGGGCATTATCTCCACGGAGGTGGCGCCATTTGGCGGGGTGAAGGAATCCGGCCTTGGCCGCGAGGGCTCCCGGTATGGCATCGAGGACTACCTGGAGATCAAGTACCTATGCATGGGCGGTATCAACACCTGAAGGAGCCGCGACAGGATGGTCACCAGCAACCCGCTTCAGTACCGCGCCGGCGAGCGGAGGTATTGTGATGCCACAGACGCTGGCCGGTAGGTACGGCAACCGGGGCAGCGCCTGGCGGCGGCTGTTGCAGCTGAGCACGCTCTGCACGGCGCTGTTCATGACACCGCTCGCGCCTGCCAGCGCGCCAACGCCAGAGGCAAAAGCGCTGATCGAGGAACTGGGACTGACTGAATCCAGTGCGCCCATCGCCAAGCATCCGCTCTGGAAACCCCAACGCATCCTCGTGATGCTGCTGCCCGGCGTCAGTGTGGCGTCGGCGGAGTGGGAAACGCGGTTCAAACAGGCGGGGGGCGACGTGGAGCTGGTGTTTGCATCACCCGGTAAATTCACGTTCACGCCGCAAGCGCTGGCCGGTGTGGATGCGGTGATCGGGATGTGCACCGAACCACTGCTGAAAAACGCGGATGCACGCTTGCTGTGGGTGCACAACCTGTTCGTGGGCATGGACTACTGCACTGGCGCGAGCGAGGCACAACTGCATGAAGTCGTGTTCACCAACAATAAACGCCTCTCCGGCCCGGCCATCGCAGAACACGCCATTGCGATGCTGCTGGCGCTGAGCCACAACCTGCCGGCCTACATCACGGCGCAGCGCGATGCACAGTGGCAGGCGGAGCTCGCCAGGACGCTCAACTTTGGCGAACTCAAGGGCAAGACCATGCTGGTGGTCGGCCTCGGCGGCATCGGCACGGAGATCGCATGGCGTGCGCACGGGCTCGGCATGCGCGTGATCGCCACGCGCGGTTCCTCGCGCAAGGGGCCGGATTACGTCGACAAGGTAGGTCTGCCGGATGAACTGCCGAAACTCGCGCGCGAAGCGGACGTCATCGCCAACGCCCTGCCGCTCACGCCGCAGACGACCGGCATCATCGACAAGGTGTTCTTCGACGCCGCGAAACCCGGCGCGATCTACCTCAACGTCGGGCGCGGCAAGACTACCGTGACCGCCGATCTGATCACCGCGCTGCAGTCCGGCAAGCTGTTCGGCGCGGGGCTGGACGTGACAGACCCGGAGCCCCTGCCTGCGGACAACCCGCTGTGGCACATGCCCAATGTCATCATCACGCCGCATGTCTCGGCCGCCGGCGCGGACAGCCCGCAGCGCACCATGGTGATCGCGGTGGAAAACCTCCGGCGTTACGTGGCGGGAGAGCCGCTGCTGAATGTGGTGGATTTGAGGAAAGGTTACTGATAGAACAACCCTCGGCACGCGATGGGCGTCAAGCACAAGACGGCGCACGACGGACAACAGGGAGAACGGCATGACGAACGAATCGCGATCGGCGCTGATCCTCGGCGCACTGCTGTGCATCGGATTGATCGCACTGGGCGTGGTGGCAGGTGCGAGTGCGCTGCGCTTCAAGGCATTCGAACGGGTGGTGACAGTCAAGGGGCTGGCCGAGCGCGAAGTGCCTTCGGATATCGCGGTGTGGCCGATCCGCTTTGCGGTGGCCAACGATGATCTCGCGGCACTGTACGCCACCCTGCAGGCCAACACCGCCGAGATTGTTGCCTACCTGCAGGCCTCGGGGTTCACTGCACAGGAGATCACCACCGCGCCGCCACTGGTCACCGACAAGTTCGCGCAGGAGTACGGCGGGCAGGAAATCAACATGCGTTATACGGCGCAGCAGGTGATCACCGTGTACTCCACCAAAATCGATGCCGTGCGTACGGCGCAGGGCAACCTGGCAGAACTTGGCAAGAAAGGCATCGCGCTGGGCGGCAATGAATACAACCAGAAGACCCAGTTCCTGTTCACCGGGCTGAATGACATCAAGCCGGCGATGATCCAGGAGGCAACGCGCAACGCCAGGATCGTCGCCGAGCAGTTTGCCGCCGATGCCGACAGCCGGGTAGGCAAGTTGAAAAGCGCCAACCAGGGCCAGTTCACGATCGAGGATCGCGACAGCAATACGCCCTACCTGAAGAAGGTCAGGGTAGTCTCGACGGTGGAGTACTATCTGGCGGACTAGCGCGGATCTCACTTGGAGCCGGGAGAATCAGCATGACTCAAGCACCGATACAGCTTCACCACTACAGCCTGGCCGCCCCGGGGGAAATCCTCGACGCGGTCGTCGAGTTCTACAAAAATGTGTTGGGGCTGGAAAAAGGTTTCCGTCCCGATTTCGGCATCGGCGGCTACTGGCTGTATTCAGGCGACCATCCCATCCTCCACCTGGTGGAAGACCCGGGCCGCAACGGCAACAAATCGGGCTACTTCGATCATATAGCGCTGCGCTGCCAGGACCTCGAAGGCACGCGTGCACGGCTTGCGCAGCACGCCATTCCCTACGGCGAACTCGAATCAAAGGAAGTCCGGCAGCACCAGATCTTTATCACCGACCCTGCTGGTACGTCCGTCGAACTGAATTTCCAGCTCTGATTACCCAACACCTGCCCCGAGGTATCGCCATGAACAAAGTTGCCGCTCCGGTCAAGAGCCGCGAATTCCACAACCACCACTTCGACTCCACGATGTGGAACGGTTTCAAATTCCGCGACGACGACATCATCATCGCGACCTACGCCAAATCGGGCACGACCTGGGTGCAGCAGATCGTCAGCCAGTTGCTGTTCAACGGCGCGGAAGACGTGGATGTCGCGGAAATGTCGCCCTGGCTGGATCTGCGCGTGCCGCCGAGGGAGATCAAGCTGCCACTGGTGGAAGCACAAACCCACCGGCGCTTCCTGAAAACGCACCTGCCCGTCGATGCGCTGGTGTTTTCGCCGCAGGCGAAGTACCTCTACGTCGGGCGCGACGGCCGCGACGTGTTGTGGAGCATGTACAACCACCATGCGAACGCGAATGCCGCCTGGTACGAGGCGCTGAACGATTCACCCGGGCTGGTGGGCCCGCGTATCGAACCGCCGCCTGCGTCCATCCGGGAGTATTACCACGGCTGGCTAGACCACAATGGCTTCCCGTTTTGGCCGTTCTGGGAACACATTCAATCCTGGTGGGACATCCGCGCCCTGCCGAACGTGCTGCTGGTGCATTTCGCCAACCTGAAGCGGGATCTGCCGGGCGAAATTCGCCGTGTGGCGGAGTTCCTCGGCACACCCATCGACGCTGCACGTTGGGACGCGATCGAAACACACTGCGGCTTCGACTACATGAAACAGCACGCCTCGAAGAGCGCACCGCTCGGCGGTGCGTTGTGGGATGGTGGCGCGCAAACCTTCATCAACAAGGGCACCAACGGCCGCTGGCGCGAGGTGCTGAGCGCAGACGACATCGCCAAGTATGAGCGCATGGCGGGTGAATCCCTCAGCCCCGCGTGCGCGCACTGGCTGGCGACGGGCGAGATGTGAAATTCCCTCGCCAGTGCACACCCGCGTTCAGACCTGCCGCGCCGGCAGGCGCACCACCAGACCGTCCAGCGCGTCCGTGACCGCGATCTGGCAGGACAGGCGGCTGTTGGCCTGCCCGTCCATCACCTCCTCCAGCAAGCCCGCTTCCACCTCGCCCTTCGCACCGACGCGATCCACCCAGGCCGGGTCCACATAGACATGGCAGGTGGCGCAGGAGCAACAGCCACCGCAGTCGCCGATGATGCCGCGCACGTCGTTATTCAGTGCACCCTGCATCACGGACTGGCCCGGTTCGAGCTCCACTGCGCGCGCGGTCCCGTCAAATGCGATGTACGTCACCGTTGGCATCCGCAGCTCCCCTAGCGTGTAAAGACCGGCAGCGTATCCCAGCCGCGCGTGGTGGACGACGGCGACAGCGAGGCGTGCTCCATGTCCACCGTCCAGTCCGGAAAACGCTTCAGCAGCTCACCGAGGGCAACACGCCCTTCCACCCGCGCCAGCGACGAACCGACGCAGGCGTGGATACCGCGCCCGAACGTGATATGGGGCAGCCCCTGGCGGTGAATGTCGAAGCGTTCACCATCGGGGAAACGCTCCTCGTCGCGATTGGCGGAGGCGAGGAAAAACAGCATCGCACTGCCGGCGGGCACGGTCTGCCCGCGAATCTCGACATCCCGCGTCACGTAGCGTGCCACCGACGGCCCGGGCGGCTCGCAGCGCAGGATCTCCTCGATCGCGGCGGGAATCAGCGCGGGATTGGCGGCGATCTGGCGGCGCTGGTCGGGGTGATCGCTGAGCAGCTTGCCGGTCCAGCCGATCAGCCGGTCCGTAGTTTCGTTGCCGGCCCCTGCCAGCACGTTGATGAAGATCAGGATTTCCTCGCGCGTGAGTTTGCGCGTCACGCCCAGCTCATCCTGGAACTCGACATTCACCAGTTCCGTCATCAGGTCGTGCGAGGGATTCTTGATGCGCCAGTCGAGGTACTCCTCGAAGCCTTCGCCCTGGAAACTGGTCTGTGACACGTCCATGGGCTTGCCGACCTCGGTGCGCAGTGCGGCGTCGACCCGCTCGCGCACGGCGTCGCGCGCCTCGTCCGGAATGCCCAGCAGCATGCCGATCACGCCGCCCGGCAGTTTTTTACCGAGATCGGCGATGAGGTCGAAGCGCTCGGCGCCGATCAGCGGGTCGAGGCAGTTGGCGCAGTAGTTGCGGATCTGCTCTTCCAGTGCGTTCATGCGCTTGGGCGTAAACACACGCGAGACCACCGCGCGGTTGACCGTGTGGCGCGGGGGATCTTCCCAGATGAACATGCCTCGCGGCACTTCCATGTCCGCCTTGATCAATTCGAGGATATCGCCGCGCGCCGAGCTGAAGGTCGCCACATCGGCGATGTGCCGGTCGATGTCGCTGTAGCGGCTGAGGGCGTAAAAATCGTAGTCCTTGTTATAGTACAGCGGCGCCTCGGCACGCAGGCGCTGGTACACGGGGTAGGGATTCGCATTGATATCGGGACGGTAAGGGTCCCAGTACACAGGGTCGGCAGAACTGGCAGTCGCGGGCGTGATCACAGGCTTTTCCGGGTGCGGTAATTGGTGTCTGTATAATGTCACCAATTAGCAGGCCGCGCAAGCAATGCACTCGACCGCCCTGCCCGCGCCTTGTTTTCCAACCAGTGAGCAGTTAGTTTTTTCGCAGCCACAGCAACGTCACCAGATCATACGAGGGCACACAGGGATGTCGGGCAATAACGACCGGGATCACATTCGCATCGGCATGCACACCCGGATTTTCGTGGAGGTTATCGCGGCAACTGAAGATGCCGAAGGCCTGGTGTTGCAGGGCGAGCTGGTGGACGTATCCCAGGGCGGTTTCCGCGTGCGCCTCGAAAACGACGTCATCGTAGGTGCGATCCTGTCCGTTGGCGCGGAATTGCCCGGAGTGGAAGAGCCCCTGTTCATGTCGGCGGAAGTCAAATGGTGTCGCCCCGAAGACGACGGCAGCAGCTTCCTGGTGGGCTTCCAGGTGCTGCGCTCAGGTGGCACGGACAGCGAATCCTGGCGCGAACTGCTGCGGCAGGTCTAGCGCCGTACTGCCGCCGCACTCAGGCCCGCTATGGATCACGGCAACTACAACGACGAGCCTAACCAGAAAATCAACTGGCAGGTGATCCGCATCATCTGGCCCTACCTGGCAGAATACCGCAGCCGGGTGTTGCTCGCCCTCGGCTTTCTCGTGCTCGCCAAACTGGGCAATATCGTCGGGCCCTTCATCCTCAAGCATATCGTCGATGCGCTGGACGGTGGCAAGCAGCAACTGATCGCAGCGCCCGTTGCGCTAGTACTGGCGTACGGCTTCGCACGGTTTGCCAACGTCCTGTTCGGCGAACTGCGCGACACGGTCTTCGGCCGGGTCACGGAACGCGCCATGCGGCGGATCGGCCTGGAAGTATTCCGACACCTGCATTCACTGGACCTCGAATTTCACCTCAATCGCCGCACGGGAGGCTTGTCGCGCGACATCGAGCGCGGCATCACCGGCATCGGCTTCCTGATGCGTTTCTTCGTGTTCAACATCGTGCCGACCTTTATCGAGATATTCATGGTCGTCGGGATTTTCCTGGTCAACTACGGCTGGGATTTTGCTCTGGTCACGCTGGTGGCCGTACTGGCCTATGTGTGGTTTTCCGTCGCGGCGACCGAGTGGCGCACGCAATATGTGCACGACGCGAACCTGGCTGATTCCGCCAGTAACACCCGGGCGGTGGACAGCCTGCTGAACTTCGAAACAGTCAAGTACTTCACCAATGAAGCCTTCGAGGCGCAGCGCTACGATGCGGAACTGCAGAAGTGGGAGCTGGCGCGGCGCAACAACCGCCTGTCGCTGTTCACGCTGAACGGCGGCCAGGCCCTGATCATCGCGCTGGCCATGACCGGCATGATGTGGCTGGCCGCACTGCGCGTGACGGCCGGGAGCATGTCAGTCGGCGATTTCGTGCTGATCAATGCGTTCATGCTTCAGCTCTTCCTGCCGCTCAACTTCCTCGGTTTCGTCTACCGCGAAATCAAGGGCTCCATGGCCAATATCGAAAAGATGCTGCAGCTGCTGGAGATCAGGCCCAGCGTGACCGACGCGCCGGATGCACACCCGCTCACGCCGGGTGCCATCGCCTTCAACGGCGTCTCGTTCGCCTACCGGCCCGATCGCGCCATTCTGACCGACGTCTCCTTCACCATTGAACCCGGCCAGAAGGTGGCCGTGGTCGGCGCCAGCGGCGCGGGTAAATCGACGCTGGTCAAACTCCTGTTCCGGTTTTACGACCTCACCGGCGGCAGCATCACCATCGATGGCGTGGATATCCGCGCGCTTACCAGACAGTCTCTGCGCCAGGCCATCGGCATCGTGCCGCAGGACACCGTGCTGTTCAACGACACCATTTTCGAGAATGTGCGTTACGGCAGGCCCGACGCCAGCGACGCCGAGGTCGCCACCGCCATCCGGCTGGCACATCTTCAGGACTTCATCAGCCAGCTGCCCGACGGCCACCAGACGCGCGTGGGTGAGCGCGGCCT
>CAYWWD010000134.1:0-7490 GCA_964461965.1 uncultured Halioglobus sp.
GTGAGGTAGTGCTGTCCATTCGCGGTTGATTCTATCGCCTGTGCCGCAAAATGCCAGCGAAGAGACCGTTCTGTTCCAAAGTGGAGGAGCTTGTTTTCGCGCCGTCTAGGCCTTCCTGACGAACTCTGACTTGAGTTTCATGGCTCCGATACCATCGATTTTGCAGTCGATGTTGTGGTCGCCCTCCACGATCCGGATGTTCTTGACCTTGGTTCCCACCTTGACCACCAGCGAAGTTCCTTTGACCTTCAGATCCTTGATGACGGTGACGGCGTCACCATCCTGCAGGGTGTTGCCGTTTGCATCCTTTATCACCAGCGGCGCATCGCTTACGTTGCCCTCACCTTCCCGCCATTCGTGCCCGCATTCCGGGCAGATGAACATCCCGCGGTCTTCGTAGGTATAGCTGGAATGACAGCTCGGGCATTCTGGTAGTTGTTGCATCGATCAACTCTCGAAGTATTCAACGGCTGTGGTCACCGGCCAGTGTAGTCGACAGCCATCCACCCAACCACGGCGTCACGTACTGTGCTCCAGTATCTGCTTCAGCACCACGGCTTCATTGTGCAGTGTATCGCGCGCTGCGTATACCAGGGTGATGTCTCCCTGCCGGGCGCAGGCTTTGAGTTCGACGAGTGCGGCGCTGGCCTTTAGCTCGGCACGGTAGCGCTTTTTGAACTCGGCCCATTTTTCCGGCTCGTGCCCGAACCACTTGCGCAGCTCGGTGGACGGCGCGACCTCCTTGAGCCAGAGGTCTATCCCTGCCCTGGCCTTGGACAGGCCACGCGGCCACAGGCGATCGACCAGAATGCGCGTACCATCGCCAGCCACTGGCGCGTCGTACGCGCGTTTCAAAAATACCGCCATGTCCGTCTCCTCGCTGTATCTGATGACGCAGTGCTGGCGAGCGTGCAGCGTCTATTCATCCTTGACGGTTGCTTTCGCGTCGAGCGCCTGCAGTATCGCGCTGATTTCCTTCCCCTTGATGCCTATGACTTTGTGAGGCGATGTGCCGCCGGAGAGAATGGATAGCGCACTTTCGTCAAGCTGGAGCTCCTTCGCCAGCAGGCTGATGACAGCCGCGTTGGCTTTTCCTTTCTCCGGGGGCGCTGACACACGGATTTTGAGTGAATCACCGAGCCAGCCGCCAAGGCTGGAGCGAGAGGCACCCGGCACGACCTTGACTTTTAACCTCGCCTCCATCGACGCGCTACCCCCTCTCCCTGTCGGCCCGCTCGAAGTGCGCGATCTGATCGGCGTAAGCCTTCCTGAATGCGGGTCGTTCCGTAACGCGTGTGATGTAAGCCTCGGTTGCCGGCCGCTCACCAAAACCGCGGACCTCCGGCACGCGCAGGACATCCGCCATCATTAGGTCGGCCGCCGTGAAGCGATCGGCTACCAGCCACTTTCGATCGCGCAGGATGTTTTCCATCTGCTGCAGGCGTGTAGCCATCCAGTCGGAGAGATCGGTGTAAGCTTTCCCCGATACCTTCAGATACCACCAGGGCACGGTCACGATCTCTATCGAATTGAGAGCGGAAATAATCCACTGCATGGTCTGCGTGCGCGCAACGGCGTCGCTCGGTATCAGCTTGGCGCTCTTCAGGGCCAGGTGCAGGAGCGCTGCGCCGCTTTCGAACATCTGCAGCTCCCCATCACTCAAAAACGGCACTTGCCCGAAGGGCTGCTGCACGAGGTGGTTCGTTTCGCGGTTATCGAAAGCAACCGTTTTCACCGTGTACGGCAGCTCGATCTCCTCGCAGGCCCAGCGCAGCCGCAGGTCGCGCACGAAACCGCGCGGACGTGCGGGCACCCAGTCCAGGGTCCAGATGGTCACTTCACTCATGTCATACCCCCTTTCAATGCGCCGGTGAAAAGAACGACGAAACCGCCAATTTCCGCGAGGACCAGCAGCCACATCGAAAGACTCACTGATGCGCTAGACAAAGTAAACCGTCCGAGCACATGCGGCCGCCTGAGCTGATTGTCGGTATCGCGCAGCCACCCATGGATTGCATAGAACAACACTGCCTGCGCGAAGAACACGATCGGGAACAGGGTGGCCCAGAAGTTGACGGGTGCTGGCCACACGGATAGTTCCGCGAACTTGGCGAGAACCAGGCAGGCAAAGCTGTACATCAGCGCCGCGCGGTGACACACATCCACATAAACAGGCGCTTGAGCGTTTTCGCTGCGTGATATGCAGACATACTTCCACACACCGGTCAGCAGCCCGGTGAGAAAGAACACGCCGCAGGAGACAAGCGCCAGTTTGATCGCGGCATCATCGCTCATCTGTATATCCTCAACGTCGCAGGTTCTGGCTCGGGTGGAAAATCAGGCGCCGGCACCAACGCCGAACACCAGGATGGTTGGAAGTGTGATACTCACGACTTTCTCGATAGGACATGTGTGGCATGTTTCGAAGCATGACCTGGAGTGCAGGGGAAAACGTGTTCGACAGCAGCGCCTTGTCAACTGGCACCATACACAGGCTCGCAACGTACCTCGCATTTAACGGAGTTGGCAATAAAGCATTCCTCGTGCGCGTCGTGGTGCATCTGGTCAAGTTCGGCGCGGCTCGGAATTTTTTTGCCTGAAAACTGAACGTGAGGTCGGAGGGTAACAACACTCATGGCCAGCTTACCTTGTACGTTCTTTTCCATAATGCCGATTGCGGCGTCTTTATAGCTGTCAATAACGTATTTGTGTTTTGCGGCGATACTCAGGAACCACAGCATGTGACAACTCGACAGAGAAGATACAAACATTTCCTCTGGATCCACAGCCGCTGTGTCAGAGTATGGGACTGGCACGACATGTGGAGATGAAGAACCTGGAATATCAAGCCCGGCATCGAAGCGCAGGACGTGTCTGCGGCTGTAGCGATTGTCAAGGAAGACTTGATCGTTGCGAGACCAAACTGTCTCTGCCGTGTACGTCGCCATGGTGCCCTCTAACGAAGTTGTAGAGATACTCGAGCGGTCGAGTTTAAAGCACAAATCCCTGGAAATACCGCTCAATCCCGCCCGTCTGCGCGCTCGCTGAGCCTACTGTACCGCTGAAGTTCAATCCGAGCGAACTTTCCGCCCGAGTGAAAATCTTCTTGGAGTTTTTCTGCAACCGCAACGCCTGAGTTCAGTCGCCGGCAGACCGCGTAGCGGGATGGCGGTCGGCTGCAGCGATTTGTTGGGCGGCAGACTCCACCGCCGCCATGAACTGCCTAAGCTTGCTCTCGTCCAACCGCCCGTTTGTGCGCACGCCCGTACACAGGTCAAGCCCGAAGGGCCGAACAGTACGGATCGCGTCGCCTACGTTGCCGGGATGCAGGCCACCAGCGAGGAAGACAGGCACAGATGACCGCTCTACGATCTGTGCGCTCAAGGACCAATCGTGTGTGCGCCCTGTACCGCCAAGCTCTTTGATGACCAAAGCCTGATTACCGGAGTCCAGGAGCAATGCGTCTACCTCCGGAGCCGCCGCCAAGGCTTCGTCAACTGACGCCTGGCTGGTGACGTGAACTACCTGAACCAGCGAAACACCCGGAAGCAATTTGCGCAGCGCCGTATGCCCATGTTCTGGAAGACGGTCGCAGATTTGAACAGTGGTGGTTCTGCAACGGCCGTGCTGTACAGCAATCTCTCCAGCGTTGGTTCGGCTCGTGAGCAGGAACGTCCCAACCGGCGGTGGCACAGTAGCCGCAATTTCAGCGATGTGGTCCTCTGAAATAACGCCCGGCCCGCTGGGCATCTCGGCTACCAGACCCAGCGCCGATGCTCCGTAGCGGACAGCAAGTGCCGCCTCCTCGATAGAACTGATGCAGCAGATTTTGACGCGAATCATTTTGAATCCCCTGCTCCTGCTGCCCAACACCTGAGTTAAGCCGACTTGCGAAGCGAAGACAACAACAGGGCAAGCTTATCCTGCCATTTTGTTGGTGTAGTGAATCAAGTTCGGCTTGAACGAATTGTTAGGTCGCGCCCGAGCCGACACTGAGTCGCTCGCTCTTGCGGCCCGCAAAGGAATCGAAGATCTGGCGGTGGGCGTGATACGACCACTGATCTTCCCGCTCATAGTAGCCCGCCACCCAAGCTTGCAGGTTCTCAAGCATGGCGTCCTGCGCCTGCTTTGAGGCGTACTTGTTTTGCTCCCACGGCCGATGGCGATTGTGCGCCAGACACGTGTCGAGCCCCGGGTTGAGGAATACAAGCTCAGTGCAGTGGATGGATGTAGCCTGCACGAGCTCACCGTAGCAGCCCTCAATGACCCAGCGGTCGTGTTGGGAAAGAAAGGCCTCAAGGGATGCGGCAATGGCATCTTGCGCCCGCTGGATGGCGACCTTGCCTGGCTCCCAGACGATGGTGTCGAGGTCAAGATGGGCCAGGTTGTGCTCCTGTGCCAAGTGCTTGGCCAAAGTGCTTTTGCCGGAACCTGAGTTGCCGAAAATGAGAACTTTCATAGAGCCCTAACGCCTTACCCACGGGCGAGCGCAAGCGTAGTTTGCGCGAGTCCAGCCTGCATAGCAGGCGGCGTGCGGCAACTTGTTAGTTATCACCGCGCAGCACCATGACGTACACATTTGCACCCTCCCAGAACCCCATTTTTACGCTCGGTTCTATATGCTGCCACGCACTGCGCAGATGACCGTCACGACTCGCATCGTATGCGAAAAGACACGAATAGTCGTAGTCCCAATCCGGCCGTTTCGTCGCCGTCCGGTCAAGTGGCAGGCAACAAATGGCGAACCATTCAACTTTCCGGTCCATTGCGCATAGATTTTTTCTGGATCGTTGCTAAGGGCCTTGCCAAAGGGATGACGGAGTCGTCGCGCCGGGGAGCCCGAACAGAACTCTCCGAGATTTCTATATGACTCTGATAGAAACGCTTCTTTGGCCGCGACGGGTGTCATCCCCGGATAGTTGCTTAGGATGTCGAATAACAACGGTATGACGATTGCGTTGGTAAAGGTGTGCTCACGTCCGCCGAGATGTTTTTGAGCTGGATTGTTGACTGCGCTTGCCCGAATTTCGTCAATTCGTGCGTGTATCTCAGGCGGGCTTGGTAGCTCTCTATTCATCCTGTCATAGACGGACTCGAGAAACTCATATGCAGCGCGCTTCGCGTTGGTCATCGCGAAATCCAACGCCTTGTGCAGCGGCGCGGAAACCGCGCAGCGATTTTGGCGTCCGCGTGGCTTGACTTGTTAAGGGGAGCAGAGCACGATGTACCAATATGTAATACAGAGTGGTTGCCATGCCTCGGAACACCAGCGTAACAATTGGAAGCCACTTTGAAACCTTCATTGCCGAGCAACTCAAGGAAGGCCGCTACGCAAGCGCCAGTGAGGTGGTTCGAGCCGGTTTGCGGCTTTTGGAAGAACAAGAATCTCGGATACGGCAACTGCGCGCGGCCCTGATTGAGGGTGAAGAGAGCGGCTTCGTGGAGTACAACTTGCAAGAGTTTATGGAGAGCCTGGACTAACACGGGTGAAACGATTCCGACTTTCGGTCGCGGCAGATGCCGACCTGAGAAAGATTGCTGAACACACGCTGCAACACTGGGGACAGCCACAGCGTGACGCCTACATCAGTGAGTTGTTTGATGCCTTCAGCAGGCTCGCCAAAACTCCCCAGATCGCGAAAAGCGCTGATAATATTCGAGAAGGCTATCGAAAATTCCCTCAAGGCAGTCACGTGATCTTTTTTCGAAGTTCCGATAGCCCTAACATCGAAATTATACGTATCTTGCACAAACGTATGGATGCTGACGCACAGCTCACCTGCCCTTAACGCTTCGGGCTGGGGCGCGCGTTGGCGCGTCCCAAGCTCCGACTTGTTAACTGTTGCGCGTGTAACTGCCTTTTAGCCATTCTGATTCAGGAGATACTGATAGGGGTCGTCTCTTTCCCCGACCGCTTCGGGCATTTCGTAGTATGTCTTGATCTGAAACGAGCCATCATCACACCACTGAAATGTTCGATACTGTGAGTCACTACCACATTATCGCGTTCTCCGAAGTGGCACTCTATTACCCACGCCATTTCATTGCCATTAACGTGAACCTTGAATAAGTACATTTTCAGGAGATTTTGAAATAAGTCCCAGGCATGACTCGTGAAATGGTCAAATCCAGTTTTTGCTTCGGTACCAACTGGATCGTACATTACTACCTGGTCGGTCTTCACAATAGTGCGCCATGAAGCAATCCATTCCTCCTTTTTCCCTGCATTCCATAACTCGCAATGCTGCCTGGCATGCTTCAATCTTTCCTCTCTCGTCGGTATGGTCATAAACTTTCCAAGGGTTGGGGATGATTGATTGAACAGTTAATGCCTTGCGCAGCTACGCGCAGCGGTTTGCGCGTCCGATTTGCCGCACCTTGTTTGGGCGCTATATAGGATAAACATTCAGACGATCTGGTTGATAGAGTTGTGGGATACATTGGTCATATCTTGCAACCAGATCATTTTCAATGGTGAAAATAACGACAGCTTCATGACTTCCTTGTTTCATGTAGGCGCAAGGTCTGTCGGTGTTGCCTGTTCGCGTAGTTCCAATTTCAACTCGAACCTTATTACTCGGGTCATTTATTGAATAAGCTTTGACCGTCCGAAATTTACCGATTAAATATTCGCCAATTGCACTTCGGCCTTCGAGCTCTTCAAAAACCCACTGCGATGCATATTTTGCATTTGGTGAAAGAATTGAAAGAAATTCACTTGGATCTAATCGATTCCAAGCGCGAGCATAGGCAATTGCCGCATCTCTCTCAGTAAGTTGCATGATTTCTCTTGTGCCCTAACGCTTCATGCTGCGGCGCGAAGCGTCCGTCAGCCTTGACTTGTTACGTGACCGATACCACCATAAGGTACTTTTTGGTACTTCTAAGGTGGCGGCGTGGGTAAGAACACCAGCATAACTTTGGGCGAGCACTTCGAAGGATTTATAGCTCAGCAAATTGCAGACGGTCGCTACGCCTCGGCAAGTGAGGTCGTGCGAGCTGCATTGCGGCAATTTGAGGATGGTGAAAAAAGAGCTGCCACGCTTCGGCGCTTGCTTGAAGAAGGTGAGAAAAGCGGCACCGCCGAATACAATTACGAAGGACTCATGCAAGAGCTCGACAACGAGCTCAGTTAGTGGGTACATATTCGCTCACCGGCGCAGCCAGAGCTGACCTGAAATCGATTGCGGCCCACACGCAACGCCGATGGGGCCGACAACAGCGGCTGCTTTACGCCAAGCAGTTCGACGACGCGTTCGAAATGTTGGCCCAAAACCCAGAATCTGGAATCAATTGCAACTCGATCAAAGAAGGATACAGAAAATTTCCTAATGGGAGCCATTTAATCTTTTACCGGCTCATCAATGCGAAGGGAATTGAGATCGTACGAATACTTCATAAGCGGATGGACGCTCCTGGTCAGCTTAATGTCACGTAACGAGCCTGTAGAAATACGATTTCAAAATCGGCGCTTTTCATCAGCACACTCA
>CAYWWD010000135.1:0-7391 GCA_964461965.1 uncultured Halioglobus sp.
CTGCACGTGGAAGGACATCGACGCGGTGAGCGACGGCAAGGCTCCCGACATGTTCGAGGGCGTCATCATGCCTGAGATCTACCTCACTGACGCGCTCGGCGCGAACGGCAAACCGATGTTGCGCGTACACACCGCCGGCTCTGTCGGCGGCTCCACGGCGCTGGTCGCGGCCTCGCACGTGCAGAGCGGGATGTTCCGCCGCGTACTCACCGTGGCCTTCGAGAAGCAGTCGGAATCAAACGCGATGTGGGCATTGTCCAACCCGCAGCCGTTTTCGACCCACCTCAACGCCGGTGCGGGCGGCTATTTTGCGCCGATCATTCGCGAGTACATGCGTCGCAGCCAGGCGCCGTACGATACGGGCATCAAGGTCGCGGTAAAGGATCGCCTGAACGGTGCGCGCAATCCGCTCGCTCACCTGCAGCGGCCGGATATCACCATGAAGGAAGTCGAGGACTCCTTCATGTTGTGGGATCCGATCCGCTTCCTGGAATCCTGTCCGTCCTCGGACGGCGCCTGCGCCATGGTTATCGCCTGCGAGGAACTGGCCACCAAGGCGCCGAAAAAACCGGCGTGGATTCGCGGCGTCGCGATGCGCTCGGAGCCGACGATGTATGCCGGCCGCGAAGAGGTCAACCCACAGGCCGGGCGCGATTGCGCGGCGGATGTGTACAAACAGGCTGGCATCACCAACCCGCGCAAGGATTTCGACGTGGCGGAAGTGTATGTGCCGTTCAGCTGGTACGAGCCGATGTGGCTGGAAAACCTGGGTTTTGCCCCGGTGGGCGAAGGCTGGAAATTGACGATGGAAGGCGCGACCTCGCTGGCCGATGGCGGCGACATCCCGTGGAACCCCTCCGGCGGCGTGTTGTCTTCCAACCCGATCGGCGCCTCCGGTATGATCCGTTTCGCCGAAGCTGCACGCCAGGTGCGCGGCGATGCCGGTGCCCACCAGGTGCCGGGCGCCAAACTCGCGCTGGGCCACGCCTACGGCGGCGGCGCACAATTTTTTGCAATGTGGGTAGTCGGCGCCGATAAGCCCTGAACGAGGAAACAAGCATGGCCAAACATTTCAACATCGCCGACCTGTATGAACTGGTCGCCGACCGGGTACCGACGCGCAGCGCGCTGGTGTGTGGCGAGCAGCGTGCCACCTATGCCGAACTCGAACAACGCGCCAACAAGCTGGCCCACTACCTCGCGTCACAGGGCGTGAAAGCCGGCGATCACGTCGGCCTGTACCTGTACAACTGCAACGAGTACCTCGAAGGCATGCTCGCCTGCTTCAAGATCCGCGCGGTGCCGATCAACGTCAACTACCGCTACGTGAAGGACGAGCTGCAGTATATTTTTGAGAATGCACACATGGTCGCGTGCATCCACAATCAGGAATTCATCCCGCACATCGCCGAGGTGCGCAAGGCGGTACCGGATCTGAAGACGTTCGTCTATGTGCAGGATGACTCCGGTTGCGATCCGGCCGCGATCGGCGCGGTCGAGTACGAGGCGTGCATGGCGGGCCAGAGCGACAAGCGCGATTTCCCCGAGCGCGCCGATGACGACCTGTTCATCCTCTATACCGGCGGCACCACCGGCATGCCCAAGGGCGTGATGTGGCCGCACAAGGCGGTGTTCTTCGCCGCCATGGGTGGTGGCGGCTGGTTCCACCCCGACGGTGCGATTACCGAGCCCGAACAGATCGCCGGCCGCGTGGCCGATTTCGCCATCGTCGGCATGGCGCTGGCGCCGCTGATGCACGGCGCGTGCTGGTGGTATGCGTGCATCCAGTTGCTGGCCGGCAACTCCGTTGTGTTGAACCCGGGGCGCTCGCTGGTGGGCGAGGAGGTGTGGGAGATCGTGGCGCAGGAGAAAGTGAATTCCATCTCCATCGTCGGCGACGCCATGGCCGTGCCTCTGCTCGATGCGCTGGCCGCGCACCCGGGGCGCTGGGATTTGACCTCCGTGTTCAACATCGGCTCCGGCGGCGCCGTGTTCTCCCAAAGCAAGCAGGATAGCTTCCGCGAGCATTTCCCCAACGTGTTCATCACCAATTCCTTCGGCTCTTCCGAGAGCGGCAACATGGGCTTCGACGGCGGCGGCAAGAAAGGGCAGGGCCTCGGCAACGTAGTGAAGAGCGAGTTCATGTCCGTGATCAGCGACGTGGCCGGCGAACCCAACCGCCATGTCGAGCGCGGCGAGATGGGTATCTTCGCACGCAGCGGGCACATTCCCGTGGGCTACTACAACGACCCGGTCAAGACCGCCAAGACCATCGTCACCGTGGACGGCAAGCCCTGGCTGCTGCTGGGCGATGAGGCGCGCCGCGAAGAGGACGACAGCATCACCGTGTATGGCCGCGGCTCCAACTGCATCAACTCCGGCGGCGAGAAGATTTTTCCCGAGGAAGTGGAGCAGGCGTTGAAGGCCAACCCCGATATCTTCGACTGCCTGGTGGTCGCGGTACCTGATGAACGCTTCGGTAGCCGGGTGGCGGCGGTGGTGACGCCGCGTGGCAAGGCGAAAATCGAGCTGGGCGCGGTGCAGGAACACGCGCGGCAATTCATCGCGGGCTACAAAGTACCGCGTGAGTTGCATGTGGTGGATGAAGTGCCACGCGCGCCGAGCGGCAAGCCGGCGTATCCGAAAGCACTCGAGATTGCGCTGGCGGGCAAGCACAGGGTCGTTTGATCGGTTTCGCTGACGGGAATTAGCGTTCAGCGTGGCGGCCCGGGCTCCAGCGGGTACACCCCCACGGAGTTCGAAAGGCTGAGATACTCACCCCGTGGGGGTGTACCCGCTGGAACCCGAATGTCGTGCTGTTGCCATTCGGGCCACTGGCATGCGCGCCTGGTAGAACGTTCGTTGGGCCACTGACTCCCGCCGCATGAAGCGCAACCGCAATCCTGCTGGTGCGGCGGCGCTCTCGCAGGTGCAACGACGATCCTGCAGGTGCAACGGCGATCTCGCAGCTGCAATGAGGGTCTGGTTGGGCGAAGCCCTCTGCGACGAGTATCTCAGCCGTTCGAGGAGCGGGGGGCTTCGCCCAGCCAGACCCGGTGTTCGGGTACAGGGGCTCTGACCTCCAAAACACGGTGCTCGTACGCAAAGGCTCCGATCCATCAAGCAGATGAAACAGTGAACCGGGGCTCTGACCCTGAATGGAATAAGGAAGACGACATGGCCGAACTCAGCATCAGCACCAGTAACTGCATCATCGAGCAGGAGGGCAGCGTACTGATCGTGACCCTGAATCGCCCCGAAGCCAAGAATGCCTTCAGCCCCGAGATGCTGCTCGGCTTGTACAAGGCATGGCGCCTGCTGGATGAAGACGATTCATTGATGTGCGCCATCCTCACCGCCAACGGCGATACTTTCTGTGCCGGCATGGACCTGAAGGCGGGCGCCGAGGGCCACCGCTCCACCGAGGAGTTCATGGAGGTGATGGGCAAGGTGCCCAACGTGCACTGGCAGGCGCTGCTGCGCGACAACCGCCCGAACAAGCCGCTGATACTCGCCGTGGAAGGTTACGCGCTGGCCGGCGGCACGGAGATACTGGCCGGCACCGATATCCGCATCGCCGCGGAGGACGCCACCTTCGGCGTCACCGAAGTTGCGCGCGGCCTGTACCCGATGGCCGGTTCCAGCATCCGCCTGCCGCGGCAGATTCCCTACTGCCTGGCGGCGGAGATGTTGTTGCTGGGCCGCCATGTCACCGCGCGCGAAGCGCTGGACTGGGGTCTGGTGAACCGTCTGGTGCCGAAAGGCCAGGCGCTGGCGGAGGCGAAGAAGATCGCCGCGCAGCTCAGCGAGACCGGGCCGCTGGCGCTGAAGGCCATCACCCGCTCGCTGCGTGAGATACAGACCGACGTGGACGAGCCCACTGCTATGTTGCGCTCGGATGAGTTGGCAAACCCGGTGTTCGCCTCCGCCGATGCGAAGGAGGGCATGCGCGCGTTCAAGGAGAAGCGCAGGGCGAATTTCACCGGCAAGTAAGCAGCAGGCGAGTTTACTCAACCGGGGCGCGGTTTCCATGAACCGCCCCTCGATAGCCCATACAGGAGATTATCCATGACCGATCGAGCCGCAAACTTTGACGACGTGGTCGCCGCGCGCCATTCCCTGCGCGCCTTCCTCCCGCAACCGGCGCCGCAAGCCACGCTGGACCACATCTTCAATGTGGCGCAGCGCGCCCCCAGCAACTGCAACAGCCAGCCGTGGGTGGTGCACGTCGTATCGGGAGAGAAGCTCGAAGCGCTGCGCGCCAGCATGCCGGACCGATTCGCCTCGGGGAATTTCAGCATGGATTTTCCCTACGACGGCGTCTACCAGGGCGTGTACAAGGAGCGCCAGTACGGCGCTGCGCAGGCCTTGTACGACGCTGCCGGCATCAAGCGTGAGGACAAGGCGCGCCGCAATGTACAGTTCATGCGCAACTTCCTGTTTTTCGACGCGCCGCACGTCGCCTTCCTGTTCATGCCGGAACCGTTCGGCCTGCGCGAGGCGGCGGACCTCGGCATGTACGCCCAGACCCTGATGCTGACACTGACCGCGCACGGTCTCGGCAGTTGCCCGCAGACGGCGCTCAGTTTCCAGGCGGATTATGTGCGCGAGCAGTTGGGCGTCGCCGCCAATAACAAACTGGTGTTCGGCATCTCGTTCGGCTACCCGGACCCGGACGATCCGGTCAATGCCTGCCTGACGGACCGTGCATCCCTGCCGGATGCCGTGACCTTCCACAGTTAATGCTCAAGCCCCGTCTGTCGGCGGGAGTGATCTACGGGGCAGCAGGGGAATCGCAATGACAGATCTGATCCTCACCGATAATCGCGACGGGGTGCTGGTTGTTACGCTCAATCGCCCGGACAAAAAGAATGCCATCAACACGGAAATGTGGGCGGCGTTGCGGGATATTTTCAGGGCCGCCGCCCTGGACGACGACGTGGCCTGCGTGCTGTGGTGCGGCGCCGGTGGCAACTTCAGCGCCGGCGTGGATCTGGCGAGTTTCGGCGATACCGGCGGGGGCGGGGAGCACCCGTTTGAGGCGGCCGCGCGCGCGGTGGCCGAATTCGACAAGCCGCTGGTGGCAGCGGCGCAGGGCGTGGCCATCGGTGGTGGCGCCACCGGCCTGTTTCACGCCGATATCGTCTATGTGGGCCAGAGCCTGCGTATGCGCCTGCCCTTTGCCAGCCTCGGCCTCGCGCCCGAGTGGGGCAGCAGTTACATGCTGCAGGCCAACATCGGCGCGCAGCGGGCGGCGGAGCTGTTTTACACCGCGCAGTGGATCGATGCGGACAAGGCCGTGAGCGCAGGTATCGCCGCTGCGGTGCTGCCGGATGACGAGCTTTTCGATCGCGCGCTGGCCAAGGCGCGTGAAATCGCCCAGTGGCCGGTGAATGCGCTGCTCGAGATCAAGCGCTCCCTGCGTATGCACCACCTGCCCGCCATCGACGCGGCGATCACGGCGGAGCAGGCCGCGATGCTGCGCCAGGCCGGCTCACCCGAAAATATCGAGGCCATTACCGCCTTCATGGAAAAGCGCCCGCCGAATTTCAGGAAGCGTTCGTAGGGGGCGTCGACGTTCTTCGCCGCGGACGGCGCAACAGGATCCAACACTCGCTCAACGCACGCTCATTTCCGGCGGCCAATTGTGCGTTTCGCCCTGGCAGTGCTGGCACCAGGCGTAGAGCGCGTCGTACATCACCATACCGTGCCTGAGCATGGCGTGATCATCCGTGAAGCACTGCGACAGGCCGAGCGACAGCGCATATAAACCGGCTGACTGCGGCGCGAGATCGAGCCGGGAGGTGTCCGCGCCGCGCACGATCACCGCCAGTTGCTGGAGTGGGGGCGCATTCAGCTGGTATTTCGCCAGAAAGGCGTCGAAGCTGCACAACGCCCCGACGTGGCTGAGTTCCACACCCGGAATGTCATACGGAATCGCGCCGGTCTGCTGCGCGGTGCTGAGCACTTCGGCCGCCGGCACGTAGAGAAATTCCGCATCCTTGTCGATAAAGCGCGCGATCAACCAGGGGCAGGCGATGCGATCGATCTTCGGGCGTTCGCGCGTGATCCATTTCATACCGGCACTCGCTTCGCTGCCTCGAAACGGCGGGCAACGACATCCCACTGGATATTGCGAAAGAAGGCGTCGATGTATTTAGCCGCCGCCGCGCCGTAGTCCATCTGGTAGGAGTGCTCGTACATGTCCATCACCAGGATCGGCAGCGTGGCCGCGGGACCGTGCGCATGGTCAGCGAGCCAGTGGTTTTCGAGCTGGCGCAAGTGGGTGTTGAAGCCCAGCACCACCCAGCCGGAGCCGCCGCCGAGCCCCGCGCCGATACGGCGAAACTCCGTCTCCCAGGTATCGAAGTTGCCAAAGCTGTTTGCGATCGCCGTGCGCTCGGCTGCCCCGGCCTGGCCGTTGCCGCCGAGATTGTCGAAGTAGTACTCGTGCAACGCCACGGAGTTGGTGCGCAACAAGTGCTCGCGCTTGAGGTCGTTATAGATGAAGGCGGGCGTGTCCCTGTTGGCCAGCGCCTCCGACAGGTGCTGTTTGACGACACCCAGGGCCTTCACTGAGCCGCCGTAGTTGTTCTCCCAGTGGGAGAGCAATAACCGCTCCGAGAGCCCGGGCAGCCGGGCGGGGTCGAATGCCAGTGGTTTCGGCGTGGATTGGGATTGGAATGCCGGTAGCGTGGACATGGGTAGAGACTCCTCTTCGGCGCGAATGCCGCTGATGAACGATGCGTTTGCAACTACGGCGGCTGCTGCAGCCAGTTTGATGATGACGCGGCGCTCGGGATCGAAAGCCTGGTTCATGTTCCACCTCACACCAGCAGCAGTTTGAACGCCAACCCGATCACCGCGCAGGCCGCGATGACGTGGATTACGTTGCGCTTGTAGCGGAACAGCGCGACAGAGGCGCCGATTGCGATCAGCGCAGAGATCCAGTCGAAGCTGCCGGCAAAGCCCTGCGGCCACAACACGTGGTAGCCGAAGAACACGGCCAGATTCAGCACCACGCCCACCACGGCTGCGGTGATCGCCGTCAGCGGTGCGGTGAACGTGAGGTCGCCGTGGGTGGATTCCACCAGCGGGCCGCCCGCCAGGATGAAAAGGAACGAGAACAGGAAGGTAAACCAGGTGACCACGCAGGCGGCCACCGCACCGGCGAGGAACGTCATGTCGGGGCCGAACACCTGTTGCACATAGCCGCCGACGAAACCGACGAAGGCCACCACCATGATCAGCGGGCCCGGCGTCGTCTCGCCGAGCGCGAGGCCATCGATCATCTGCGTGGGCGTGAGCCACTGGTAGTGTTCGACGGCGCCCTGGTAGACGTAGGGCAGTACCGCATACGCCCCGCCGAAGGTGAGCAGCGCGGCCTTGGT
>CAYWWD010000136.1:0-7361 GCA_964461965.1 uncultured Halioglobus sp.
CGACAAGGTGAGCATCAATACGGCGGCCATCCACAACCCGGAGCTGGTGCGGGAATCGGCGCAGCGGTACGGCGCACAGTGCATCGTGGTGGCGATCGACGCCAAGCGGGTGGACGACGTGGACGGCGCACCGCGCTGGGAGCTGTTCACTCACGGTGGCCGCCGATCCACCGGCATCGATGCCGTGGCCTGGGCGGTGCGCATGGCGGAGCTGGGTGCGGGCGAGATCCTGCTCACCAGCATGGATCGCGATGGCACCCGCAACGGTTTTGAACTTGGCGTGACCCGCGCCATCAGCGACGCGGTGGAGATTCCGGTGATTGCCTCCGGTGGCGTGGGCACATTGGATCACCTGGTCGACGGCATCATCCAAGGCGGCGCCGACGCGGTGCTGGCGGCAAGTATTTTCCATTTCGGGGAGTACACGGTGCCGCAGGCCAAGGCCTACATGGCCGCGCGCGGCATCGAGGTGCGGCGCTGATCAGGCGTCGGGCGCGGGCTTTTTCTCGCGTGCACCAAGCACGTTGAGGCCCTTCAACAGCGCCAGCGCTTCGTACAACTGGTTGTCGTCGGCGAGCAGTGCGCTCGCCTTGGCGCGATCCTTTTTACCATTGCCGTTGGCGTTGTCGAGGTGGCCGGACAGGTCCGCTTCGGTGATGCCGCGCGGTGTGTCATAGGTCGTGATCGTGGCGCGCTCGACCAGGATGTCGGGCACGATGCCCTCGGCCTGGATGGAGCGGCCGTTGGGCGTAAAGTACAACGCCGTGGTGAGCTTGATCGCCCGTGAATCCGACAGCGGCAGTATCGTCTGCACCGAACCCTTGCCGAAACTCTGCGTGCCCATGATCACGGCGCGCCCGTGATCCTGCAGTGCGCCGGCGACGATCTCCGAGGCGCTGGCCGAACCTTCGTTGATCAGGACGACGAGCGGTACGCCGGGAATCGCATCGAGCGGATCGGCGTCGAACCGGCCGTCCGCGTTTTCCACCCTGCCTTCGGTATAGACTACATTGCCGCCGTCCAGGAACAGGCCGGCCACGTCTACGCTGGCGCGCAGGAGGCCGCCGGGATTGTTGCGCAGATCCAGGATCAGGCCCTTGAGCGGTCCTTCGGCCAGCAGCTTGTCCAGTGACTTGCGCACATCGGCGCCTGTGCTGCTCTGGAACTGGGCGACGCGGATATAGCCGTAACCGGGCTCCAGTACGCGCTGGCGCACGCTGGCGACCTTGATGGTGTTGCGCACCAGCGTCACCTGGAACGGCTGGCTCTCGCCCGGCCGCCCGATGGAGAGTTCGATCTTGCTGCCTTTCGGCCCGCGCATGATGTCGATCGCTTCGCTCAGGGACATGCCCTTCACCGGCACGTTGCCCAGCTTGAGGATCACGTCGCCGCTGCGCAATCCGGCCTCCGCCGCCGGTGAGCCGTCGATGGGTGAAATGATCGTGACGTAACCGTCTTCCATTCCAACTTCCAGGCCCAGGCCGGTGAATTCGCCCGAGGTGTTGTCCTGCAGGTTCTGGAAAGCGTCCTTGGTCAGGTACACGGAGTGCGGGTCCAGCCCCGTCAGCATGCCCTGGATGGCGTACTCCAATAGTGTGCTGTCGTCGATATCCTCGACGTAGCCCATGCGGATCTGGTTGAACACTTCTGCAAAGGTGCGCAGTTCATCCAATGGCAGCTTGGCTTGCTCGTCGACGGCGTACAAGGGTGCGGAGGCAGCCAGCGAAATGGCAGCGGCAAGTCCCGCCAACGTGCGGCGGAGCGCGAAAAAGGGGTACATGGGTATCGTCTGGAGACCGGTGGCCGGAACGGGCACAGTGTACCGCATTGTGCCCCGGCAGTGGCAAGCCGGTGCGAGAGGGCGACGGCTCAGTGTGTGCACCACTTCGCGGGG
Organism: uncultured Halioglobus sp.; assembly: GCA_964461965.1. Taxonomy (GTDB): domain Bacteria; phylum Pseudomonadota; class Gammaproteobacteria; order Pseudomonadales; family Halieaceae; genus Marimicrobium. The sequence goes on from CAYWWD010000136.1 coordinate 1,895, forward strand.
TCGACAGGCGTGCCATTGCGGCGGATTTCGAAATACAGCGCGGTCTGTGTTTCGCCCCCGGTGTTGCCCACGGTGCTGATGGGCGTGCCGGCGGTAACCCACTCTCCCACCTCGCGCAGCAGGCTTTCATTGTGCGCATACAGGCTCATGTAGCCTTCGCCGTGATCGATAATCAGCAGCAGGCCGGAGCCGCGCAGCCAGTCTGCGTAGACCACGCGCCCGTGATGGATGGCCTTGACTGTGGTGCCCTCTGGCGCGGGAATGGTAATGCCCTGCCAGCGCATCTTGCCCTGGTTGCGCGGGCGATTGAACTGGTTGCTGTGCTTGCCCTCCACCGGCCAGGGCATCTGCCCCTTGGCGCTCTGGAACGTGGCGTAGTTTTCCGGTACCTGTAGTTCGACGATCGCCCGCTCGATAGCGCGCAGGAGCTCCTCGAGTTGCTTGCGATCCTGTTCCTTCTGCTTGAGTTGCGCGCTGGCCGTGTCGATGCTGGCGCTCAACTCGTCCATGGCCTGTTTGCGCGTAGCCTGTGCGGCGGTGAGTTCGTCCTGCTGTTGCGCCAGGGCCTCGCCGCGCGTACGCAGTTCCGCCATCGTGGTATCGATGCGCTGTTCGACGTCTTCGAGTTCACGCAAGGTCTTGCGGTAGGATTCGAGCAGCGCATTGCGCGCGCGGAAAAAATGGCGGTAGTAAGCCAGCGAGCGCGCCACAGTGTGCGGGTTTTCCTGATTCAACAGGATCTTGAACTGGCCCTGGCGCCCGATCTGCCACGCCATTTTCAGCTCCTGGGCGATGCGCGCCTGCTGTTGGTCGCGCGCCTGTTGCAGTGTCACACGCTGTTGCTTGAGGTCGTCCAGCGCTTTCTCGCTGGATGCAAGTGCCTTCTGGTTTTCGGCGATCGAGCGCTGCAACCTGCCCTGTTCCACCTCGGCTGTACGCAATTGCTCCTGCAGCTGTGAATGGCGCGAGTTGGCGGTGGATATTTCGCTGGTAATACTTTTGATTTCCGCTTCCAGCTCCTGCAGTTGTTCTCGCGCTTTTTCTTCATCGGATTGCGCCCAGCCCTGGCAGGATACGACGATCAGGACGCCGGCGAGCAGCAGGTTCCGCCAGGGCGACGGATGCGCGGTGGGCTGCCGTTGTGTTTCAGGCATGATGACTCACCCGGGACAGGCTGCCCGCGCAGGTCAAACCGGCGTTGTTACCAGATTGCGACCGGTCATCTCCACCGGCTGCGGCAACGCCATGAGGCCGAGCAGGGTCGGCGCGATGTCCGCCAGGATTCCGCCGGACGCCTGCAGCGCCAGCGGTTTGGGCCCGATGTATACCAGCGGCACCAGGTCCGTCGTGTGCTGGGTGTGTTGTTGGCCCGAGTCGTAGTCGAGCATCTGCTCGCAATTGCCGTGGTCAGCGGTGATCAGCGCCTGGCCGCCCACCTCTCGCAGGGCCTGCTCGATCCGTCCCAGGCAGTGATCCAGAGCCTCGACTGCCTTCACGGCCGCGGCGTAGTCACCGGTGTGCCCGACCATGTCGCCGTTGGCGTAGTTGCAGACGATCAGGTCGTACCTGCCGCCGGTGATCGCCGCCACCAGTTTGTCCGTGACTTCCGGCGCGCTCATTTCCGGTTTCAGGTCGTAGGTGGCGACGGCGGGTGAGTCGACCAGCACGCGGTCTTCGCCGGGGAACAGCGCCTCGCGCCCGCCGTTGAAGAAGAACGTGACGTGCGCGTATTTTTCCGTCTCGGCAATGCGCAGCTGCGTCATATTGCGATTGGCCAGGTATTCGCCCAGCACGTTGTCGAGTTGTTCCGGCCCAAACATGTAACGGGTATCGAGGTCGTCTGCGTAGCGCGTGAGCGTTACAAAGTCGGACAGGCGTGGCACAGCATGGCGCTGGAACTGGCTGAAATCCTGTTCGACGAAGGCGCGGCTCAGTTGTCGGGCGCGATCCGCGCGGAAGTTCATGAACAGCACGGTGTCGTTATCGCCGATCACCGCTGCACCCTGTCCGGCGCTGCGCACGACTGTCGGCTGCACGAATTCGTCGCTTTCATCGCGAGCGTAGGCTTCTGCCAGTGCTTCGGCGGCCGAGCTGGCGCGGTATTCAGCCGCGCCTTCGGTGAGCAGTCGATAGGCCGCAGCGACGCGATCCCAGCGGTTGTCACGATCCATGGCGAAGTAGCGGCCACAGATGCTGGCGATGCGCCCGCAGTCGAGCTCCGCGAACAGCGCGTCCGCCTTTTCCAGTGACGCCCCGGCACTGCGCGGCGGTGTATCGCGGCCATCGAGGAACGCGTGCAGGTAGACCTGTTGCGCGCCGCGCGCAGCGGCGAGGCGAATCGCGGCGAAGATCTGGTCTTCGTGGCTGTGTACGCCGCCGGTCGACAACAGCCCCAGTACATGGACGGCCCCGCCGGCCCTGATCGCGGTATCGATTCCGTGTGTCAGGGCGGGATTGCGGTCGAAGCTGCCATCGCGAATCGCCTGGTCCACGCGCGTAATACTCTGGTAGATGATGCGGCCCGAACCCAGGCTCATATGCCCGACTTCGGAGTTGCCCATCTGTCCCCCGGGCAGGCCCACGTCCTCGCCGGAGGCGGAGATCAACGTGCGTGGACAGGTTGCCCACAGGCGATCCCACACCGGTGTGGTCGCGTTGGCGATGGCGTTGTCTTCCTTTTCTTCGCGGTATCCCCAGCCGTCCAGCACGATGAGGACAGTGGGCGTCTTTTCAGTGTGGTTCATGCAGGTTTCCGGCCAGAGAAGGTGTAAGCACAAGCGTTGCAGCGCGGCATTTTAACCCGTCTGCGCAGGCGGCGCATTGCTCGTATGGCCCACGCTGTGGCGCCCGTCACACACTGCGCGCGGGGCAGGGCTGGTTGCACTCCGGCCGAGTCTGTATACTTGGCGCCCTTTGAAGCGGCAGCTTGCCTGCGCATTCCGTTGCGGATGCCCGGCGTTTACCCCACCCGTGGTGGCCGTCCCCAGCGCTTGCCCCGAGCAGGAACGAACAATCACAGTCATGGCACTTTTCCTTGAATTCCTGGTGCAACAGTGGATGCTGGCTTCGGCACTGATGGTGGCCGTCGCGCTGCTGATCCTGCACGAGTCGCGCAAGGGGGGTCCGTCGCTCTCACCGCAGCAGGCGGTACAGGTGGTGAATGCGGAGGATGGCGTCTTCGTGGACCTGCGCGAGGCAGCGGATTTCCGGAAAGGCCATATCGTCAACGCGGTGAATATCCCGGCGACCAAACTGCCGGAGCGCATGGTAGAGCTGGAAAAGTACCGGGACCGGCCGGTGGTGCTGGTGTGCAAGATGGGCCAGCAGTCCGGCGCGGCGGGTAAGCAGCTAAAGGCGGCGAACTATTCGAAGGTGTACAAAATGTCCGGCGGAATGCTGGAGTGGGCGAACCTGCAACTGCCTACGGTAACCTGAGCCGCAGCATGCGCAAGGCTGTGACACTCTACACCACGCGCTTTTGCCCGTACTGTATCCGGGCGCGAGCGTTCCTCGATGAAAAAGGTGTCGACTACGAGGACATTGCGGTAGACGATGACCCGCAATTGCGCAGGGAACTGGCGCAGCGCAGCGGGCGCACGACGGTGCCGCAGATCTGGGTCGGCGAGCAACACATCGGTGGCTGCGACGACCTGCTGCTACTCGCGCGACAAGGTCGGCTGGATGAAATGCTGGCGCGGGCGCACGCCGCGCCGTGAGATAACGTAATTCGACAGGAGGATGGCTCAATGGCCGGGGAACAACCAACCGCGCAACCACAACAATTCGCGGTACAGCGTATCTATATCAAGGATCTGTCGTTCGAGTCGCCCGCCACGCCTGCGGTCTTCCGCAAACAGTGGCAGCCCAAACTCAATGTCGACCTGAACACCCGGAGCAACGCGATCGATGCCGAAGGCAACTATGAAGTGGTGCTCAGCATCACCATCACGGCAAAACTGGAGGAGGAGACGGCCTTCCTGGCCGAAGTGCAACAGGCCGGAATCTTTTTGATCCGGGGGTTCGAGGGCGAAGACTTGCGGCGCATCCTGGGTACGGCGGCTCCCAACGTACTCTTCCCCTATGCGCGGGAAGCCCTTGATTCGAACTGCGTGAAGGGCGGGTTTCCGCCGGTCATGCTGGCGCCGGTGAATTTTGATGCGGTGTATCAGCAGGCGCTGTTACAGGCCCAGTCGGCAGCGCAGGGCAGTACCGCCGCAACGCACTGACCGGGTAAGCAGGCGAAGGTTTGCAGGGGCTTCGGCCCCTTTTTTATTGGAGATTGCGGTGAGTGAATAGTCGCTCATCGCAACTCGGGAAAGCCGAGCTGGCGCAGCCCTTCGTAGACTACAAGGGCGGCAGCATTGCTGAGATTGAGGCTGCGACTGCCGGTGCGCATCGGAATGCGCAGCGTGTGCGCGGGCCCGAGGGCATCGAGCACAGCCTGCGGCAGGCCGCGCGTTTCCGGGCCGAACAGCAGCGCATCGCCCGGCGCGTAGCGAACCTGGTGATACGCAGTGCCGCCCCGTGTGGTCACGGCCAGCATTCTCGGCGCGTTCTGCTGCTGCACAAAGCTGTCGAGGTCGGGGTAGACACGGACATCGGCAAACTCGCGGTAGTCCAGGCCGGCGCGGCGCAGCTTTTTTTCCTCCAGGTCGAAACCCAGCGGCTCGATCAGGTGCAGAGAGCAGCCGGTGTTGGCGCACAGGCGGATGATGTTGCCGGTGTTGGGCGGAATCTCTGGCTCGAACAGGACGATCCTCAGCATGCGTAATGTGCGTGCGCGATGTCTGCGGTCAGAGTTCCAGGTCTTTCATCTTGCGGGTGAGGGTGTTGCGTCCCCAGCCCAACAGTTCGGCGGCGTCCCGCTTGCGCCCCTGCGAATGCTGCAGCGCCACCTGGATCATGACCTTCTCGAACGTGGGCACCGCCTGCTGCAGGATCTGTTGCTTGCCCTGCACCAGTTCAGCGCGGGCCCAATTGAACAGCATCTCGGGCCAATCCGACTTTTCACTCGTTGCAGGGCGGGTTGAGCCGGTGCCGAGTTCCGGGGGCAGGTCGCCGCGGTGAACCTCCCGCCCGGAGGCCATCACCGTGATCCAGCGACAAGTGTTCTCCAGTTGCCGCACATTGCCGGGCCACTCGAGGTTGCTGAGGAATGCCTCGGCCTCCGGCAACAGGACTTTCGTCTCGCCGCCGAGCTCTTTGGCGGCCTGCTGGAAGAAGTATTTCATCAGCCGGGGGATGTCTTCGCGCCGCTCCGCGAGCCTGGGAATGTGGATCCGAATGACGTTCAGGCGGTGGAACAGATCCTCGCGGAACGCGCCGCGCTGCACGAGCTGCTCCAGGTTCTGGTGGGTGGCCGCGATGATCCGCACATCAACCTTTACCGGCACATGGCCTCCTACCCGATAGAACTCGCCGTCGGCCAGCACCCGCAACAACCGGGTCTGGGTTTCAGCGGGCATAT
>CAYWWD010000137.1:0-7342 GCA_964461965.1 uncultured Halioglobus sp.
GCAGGTGGTGACACCTGTCGCAGATGAATGATCGTCCACGACAGAACCCGGCTTATCGACCGACTCGCTTTTTTCCCAGCATCACAGTCCAACCCTTGAAGCTGGCGCAGTGCATATTGCCCTGGGGCGTGCGCATCTGCCGCCAGATACCGCCAAAAACCCACCGTACCCCAACTTTTTAGATTTATATAGCCTAAATGTACAGATTTTTATAATAACAAAGACTTTAAGTTAAAGTAGTTCATCAGGAAGTGAATTTATCGGTCTGTTTTGAACAGCTATTCTCCCTTCATTCCTGCTCCGGCGGCGCTAATTTACTGAAATCACAACGTTTTTTCTCGCACCTTGGCTTGACACTTTCTCGATGGCGGTCCTATAGTGTCAAAAAGTGGAAATAAGTGGGATTTTTTGGCTTTTTGTGGGTAAAGAAGCCAATTCCGGGTGGGGAAACTGGCGTGTTTCGCGGAGTACAGCACATCAACATGGACGCGAAGGGGCGGCTGGCCATACCAGCGCGCCAGCGCGAACCGTTGTTGTCTTCGTCGTCGGGACAGGTCGTTGTCACCATCGATACCCAGGTGTCCTGCCTTCTGATCTACCCGCTGCCAGTCTGGGAGCAGTTGGAGAAGGACATCCAGAACCTGCCTACGCTCAAGCCTGCCGTCAGGCGCTTCCAGCGCCTGGTGCTGGGCTATGCCACGGACCTCGAGATGGACGACAACGGTCGCCTGCTGCTGCCGCAGGCGCTGCGCGATCACGCGAAGCTCGACAAGCGGGTGGTGCTGGTAGGGCAGGGCAAAAAGCTGGAACTGTGGTCCGAGGATCTGTGGATTGCGGAGCGGGATCGGGCGTTGCAGGAATCTGTTGACGCCGAATTGCCCGACGAATTGATAGCGGTGAAGCCCTAGGTGACCGCCATGCACCAAACCGTCCTGTTGCGCGAGGCTGTCGAAGCGCTGGTCACCGTGCGCGATGGAATCTACGTGGACGGCACCTTTGGCCGTGGTGGTCACACGCGACACCTGTTGCAGTGCCTGGATGGCAACGGCCGCGTGCTGGCGATGGACAAGGATCCGGCTGCCGCCACCGTGGCACAAGAGTTGGCAATGAGTGAACCCCGGTTCGAATTCTTTCACGGATCGTTCGCTCAGCTTCCCCATCAACTGCGTGAGATGGGGATCGACGCAGTTGATGGCATTTTATTGGATCTAGGGGTTTCCAGCCCGCAGCTCGACGACGGACGGCGCGGCTTCAGCTTCATGCAGGACGGTCCGCTGGATATGCGCATGGACACCACGCGGGGGGAGACGGCGGCGCAGTGGTTGTCGGAAGCCGACCTGCAGGAAATCGCGGGCGTGCTGCGCGAGTACGGCGAGGAGCGCTTCGCCCGTCGTATCGCAGCCGCCATCGTTGCCGCGCGCGAGACCTCCCCGATAGAAACCACGGGCCAGTTGGCACGGGTAGTCAGCGAGGCGCATCCGCGGTGGGAGAAACACAAACACCCTGCCACGCGCGCCTTCCAGGCCATCCGCATCCAGGTGAATCGCGAGCTGGAGGATTTACAGGACTTTTTGTCCATTGCAATCGATCTGCTGCGTGTCGGCGGCCGTCTGGTCGTCATCAGCTTCCACTCGCTGGAGGATCGGCTGGTGAAACGCTACATGCGTGATCTGGCGCGCGGGGATGCACTCCCTGCCGGTGTGCCGGTGATCGACAGCGCCCGCAATCGACGGCTGCGCCTGGTAGGCAAGGCAGTCAGGGCGACAGAGGAGGAAGTGGCGGGAAACGTGCGCGCACGCAGCGCCATCATGCGCGTTGCGGAAAAAATACGTTAGGCCGGGGGAGCGGGTACGGTGGTGGCACAGGGTGAAATAATCGTGTCGAGCACGCTGCAGGCGGAGCGAGGTGCCGGGCGCAGGCACTTCGTCGGCCTGGCTGCGCTGGTGCTGTTGATCCTGGTATCCGCGTTCGCCACGATTCACTCCACGCACGCCTGCCGCGCACTGTACACACAACTGCAGGAACTGGAGTCCTCGCAGTGGTACCTGCAGGAGGACTACGGACGTCTGCTGCTGGAGCAGAGCACGTGGGCGTCGCACTACCGCGTGGAGAAAGTCGCGCGTGGCGACCTCGGCATGTCCGCGCCCGACCTTGAACACTTCAAGGTGATCTCGCAATGAGGCGGGAGCAGAAGCAGGCACTTTCGCTGTGGCGCTTCTACCTGGTGGTGGGTGTACTGTGCTGCCTGCTGGTGCTGCTGGTCTGGCGGGTGTTGTCGCTGCAGATACTGAACTTCGAGCACGGGCACGAGTTCCTGCAGGACCAGGGCGCCATGCGTGCGGTACGCACGGCTGAAATCCCCGCGTACCGGGGCGTGATATCCGACCGTCGAGGCGAACCGCTGGCCGTGAGCACGCCGGTGGTGTCGATCTGGGCCAACCCGCAATTGCTGAAGGATTCGCCGCGGCTCGCCGAGCTGGCGCAGGCGGTGGGTATGGAATTGCCGGCTCTGAAGAAGAAGCTGGCCCAGTATGAGGGCAAGCAGTTCATGTACCTGCTGCGGCACCAGGTGCCGGCGCATGCGCGCTCCATCCTCGACAAGCGTTTCGAAGGCGTCTCCGGCGAGCGCGAATACCGGCGTTTCTACCCCGCTGGCGAGGTCGCCGCGCAACTGGTGGGATTTACCAATGTCGACGGGCAGGGGATTGCCGGCATGGAGCTGGCATACAACGACTGGCTGCAGGGCAAACCTGGCAAGAAACAGTACATCAAGGATCTGCACGGCGATGTGGTGCGCGACATCGGGGTATTGCAGCCAGCGCAGTCGGGCAAGGATCTCAAGCTCAGCATCGACCTGCGCCTGCAGTATTTGCAACACCGCGAGTTGCAGCGCGCGGTGACCTCGCTCGGCGCCGCTTCGGGCACGGTGGTGACGCTGGACAGCCACACCGGCGAGGTGCTCGCCATGGTCAACTACCCCGGCTACAACCCCAACGCGGAGAAGGCAGGCAATCCGGAAGGGATGCGCAACCGGGCGATCACCGATATGTACGAGCCGGGCTCCACCATGAAGTCGCTGACGCTGGTCGCCGCGCTGGAGAGCGGACAGTTCACTCCGCAGACCATGATAGACACCTCGCCAGGGCGTATCCGGGTAGGCCCGAAGGTCTATCCGGACCCGCGCAATTACGGGCTGATCAGCGTGACCCGGGTACTGCAGAAGTCGAGCCAGGTTGGCGTTACCAAAATCGCGCTGGCGCTGGGACACGAGCCTATCTGGAAGGTCTTTGACCGCTTCGGGATCGGGAAAGCGCCGGGCACGGGATTTCCGGGTGAGAGCGCCGGCAGCCTGCCCAACCGGCCGCGATGGTACGCCACGGAAAAAGTTTCGCTCGCCTTCGGCTATGGCATCACCGCCACGCCTTTGCAACTGGCCAGTGCGTACTCGGTCTTCGCCAACGAGGGCGTACAACAACCGGTTTCGCTGCTGGCGCTGGACGCAAGCCCGACCGCCGGCAAGCGGGTGATTGCGCGCGAGACCGCCGCGCAACTGCTCGCTATGCTGCACGAGGTGACATCCGACGATGGCACGGCGCGCAAGGCGCGGGTGCCGGGATATGAGGTAGGCGGCAAGACGGGCACGGTGCACAAAGTCGGCGTGCACGGCTATGAGGACAAGAAGTACGTCGCGCTGTTCGCCGGGATCGCGCCCATCGATGATCCGCGCATCGTCACCGTGGTGGTGATCAACGATCCCAAGGGCGCGCTATACGGCGGCGGCGCAGTGGCGGCGCCGGTGTTTTCGGAGACCACGAAGGATGCGCTGCGCATCCTGCATGTGCCACCGACGGGCCTCGGCGCGGTCGGTGCGACGGCGAAGCCCGTCGCCGGTGGTGCGACCGGATGATGGCCGCGCAGTCGGTGCCATCGAGGAGCATGTCGCTGCCGGCACTGCTGGGCAGCGAGGGCGCGGCGTATGCGCGCACGACAATTACCGGCTTGCAACTCGATAGCCGGAAAGTACAGCCAGGGGACCTGTTTCTGGCGCTGCCGGGGGAGAAGTTTGACGGCCGCCAGTATATAAAACAGGCAGTGGCCAATGGCGCCTCGGCGGTGATCGCCGAGGCGCCGGCGGCTACATTTGCAGGCGATTTGGCGGTGCCGCTGGTGGAACTGCCGCATCTGCGCGAGCAGGTCGGCGTGCTGGCGGGCCGTTTCTACGGCGAGCCGAGCCGTGCGATGCACGTGGTCGGCGTGACCGGTACCAACGGCAAAACCACGACCAGCCGTATCATCGCGCAGCTGTTTCGCGCTGCGGGCAAACCCTGCGGTGTCATCGGCACGCTCGGCGCCACGCTCGCCAATGACGTCAGCGAGGCGGGTAACACGACGCCGGACGCGGTGTCGCTGCAGCGTCAGCTGGCGCAGTGGCTCGCCGCGGAGGTATTTGTCGTGAGCATGGAAGTGTCGTCGCACGCGCTACAACAGGGTCGCGTCAACGGCGTCGAGTTCGCCACCGCGATTTTCACCAATCTCTCGCATGATCATCTGGACTACCACGGCAGCATGCAAGCCTACGGGAAGGCCAAGCTGCGCCTGTTCGCGCAACACGGATTGCGCCATGCCGTTATCAACGCCGACGATCCGTACGCGAACCAGGTGCGTGCGGCGGTGAGTGCCGGTGTGCGGGCGGTGACCTATTCCGCGCGCGGGGCGGCCGCTGATGTGCGCCTCGAAAACGTGCAGTTTCACTGCGATGGCGTGCACGGCCGGCTGCGCAGCCCCTGGGGTGCAGCCGAATTTTCTTGTCCGCTGCCCGGCGATTTCAACCTCGCAAACCTCGCCGCTGCGGTGGCGGCGCTATTGCTTGCCGGTGAGGACTTGTTGGCGGTGCTGGACGCTGTGGCTGTGCTGCAGCCCATTCCCGGCAGGATGCAGGCGATTCCCAATGCGTTCGATGTGCAGGTGATCATCGATTACGCACACACACCCGGCGCGCTGGAACAGGTACTGGGAGCGCTGCGGCCGCACGTCGGCGGGGCGCTGGTGACGGTGTTCGGCTGTGGCGGCGACCGGGACCGGCAGAAGCGGCAGGCCATGGGACGGATTGCCTGCGCGCTCTCGGATCGCGTGGTGGTGACCAGCGACAACCCGCGCAATGAAGCACCGCTTGCGATCATGCGTGAGATCGAAAGCGGGTGCAGCGGCAACTACACACTGCTCGCCGATCGCGCACAGGCGATCGCCATGGCAGTCGCCGACGCTGCGCCGGGGGATTGCATTGTGATCGCGGGTAAGGGCCACGAGGACTACCAGTTGATCGGCGACGAGCGCCTGCCGTTCAGTGACGAGGCGCACGCGCGCGCCGCTCTCGCCCGGAGGGCGGTACCGTGATGCGCCCGCTGCACCTGTCTGAGCTGCGCAACCCGCTCGCCGCGCAACTGCACGGCGGCGACTGTCAGGTCAGTGGCGTGTGCATCGACAGCCGCGCTGCGCGGCCCGGGGAACTGTTTGTGGCGCTGCGCGGCGAGCGCTTCGATGGCCACGACTTCCTTGCGCAGGTACAGGCGGCCGGCGTCGCCGCTGCGCTGGTCAGCGAACCGGCAGCGGGAGCGATGCCGCAGTTGCAGGTGACGGACACGCGACGCGCGCTCGGGCTGCTGGGTGCGTTCAACCGGCAGCTGTACACCGGGCCCCTGGTTGCGATCACCGGCAGCAGTGGTAAAACCACCGTCAAGAACATGGTGCACGCCGTGCTGGCACGGCGCGGCGAGACGCTCTCGACACAGGGCAACCTGAACAATGAGATCGGCGTGCCCCTGACCCTGTTGCGCCTGCATCCGGGGCTGGCGTTCGCCGTGGTGGAAATGGGCGCGGCCAGGGCAGGCGACATCGACTGGCTGTGCGAACTGGCGCAGCCCACAGTCGCGCTGTTGCTCAACGCCATGCCTGCGCATCTGGAAGGCTTTGGCAGCGTCGAGGGTGTGGCGGCTGCCAAGGGTGAGATCTTCGATCGACTGGGTACCTCCGGTGTCGCCATCATCAACGCGGACCAGCCGTTTGCAAAGCAGTGGCGCAAGCGTGCCGGCGCCGCCGCGGTCCTGGATTTCGCCCTGCACCAGGGGGCGGCGATCAGCGCCCGCAATCTCCAGAGTCGCGGTGTCGAAGGTAGCAGCTTCACGGTTTCGACACCCCGGGGCGAAATCGCGATGCGGCTGGCCCTGCCCGGCGTACACAACGTGGCCAATGCACTGGCGGCCGTGGCGGTGGGTCTGGCCTGCGATGTATCGCTGACGGATATTCGCGATGGACTCGAATCGCTGCAGCCGGTGGACGGCCGTGTGCGTGCGCTGCGCTCGGCTGCGGGCGCAACAGTGATCGACGACTGTTACAACGCCAACCCGGGCTCGGTGCGCGCCGCGATCGAACTTCTGTCCTCCTGCGGTGGACGCCGCACCCTGGTGCTCGGCGCGATGCGTGAACTGGGCGACACCAGTGCCGTGCTGCACCGGGAGATCGGCGACTATGCGCGGACCGCGGGTATCGACCAGCTGTGGGGAGTGGGGCCTGAACTGGCGGTTTGCGTGCAGGCATTTGGTGCGCAGGGCCGGCATTTCGCGGATCGCGATGCAATCCTCCCCGCGCTCGCCGGCGCGTTTGGCCCGGAGGATACCGTACTGATCAAGGGCTCGCGCAGCGCCGGCATGGAGCAGGTGCTGTACGCGCTGGTACCGGCAACGCAGGCGGGAGGCCACTAGCCGATGCTGTTGCTGCTGGCAGAATACCTCACCCAGTTCCAGAGCGGGTTTCGCGTGTTCCAGTACCTCACGCTGCGCGGCATACTCGCGGCGGGAACGGCGCTCACCATTTCTCTGGTGGTGGGCCCTGTCATGATCCACCGCCTGCGGTTCTACCAGATGGGCCAGTCAGTGCGCGACGACGGCCCGCAGAGCCACCTCAGCAAAGCCGGTACGCCGACCATGGGCGGCGCGTTGATGCTGGTCGGCATCGCCACGTCCTGTCTGCTGTGGGGCGATTTGCGCAACCCCTACCTCTGGCTGGCGCTGCTGGTCACCGGCGTGTTCGGCGCCGTGGGCTGGGTGGACGATTATCGCAAAGTGGTGGAGCGCAATTCGCGCGGACTGCCGGCGCGCTGGAAATATTTCTGGCAGTCGCTGGCCGGCCTCGCCGCCGCGCTGTATCTCTATTTTGTGATCGACACGCCGGTGACCACGCAGTTGTTTGTCCCGTTCCTCAAGGATTTTGCGTGGGACATGGGGCCGCTATTCATCCTGCTCGCGTACTTCGTCATCGTGGGCGCGAGCAATGCGGTCAACCTGAC
>CAYWWD010000138.1:0-7324 GCA_964461965.1 uncultured Halioglobus sp.
ATAGCCCCACAGGAGTGCTGCCCCGGCACGCTGACAAACAACGGGGGTTGGGGGAGCTGTGCCTGAAAATTGGGCTTTCTGCCTTCGCACACCGGATTCCTGCTGCAAACCGTTCCAGTCGGGGTCAATCAACTGACTTGCGGAAATTTCAGACCAGGCGTGAAATATCCGGGCTAAACCCAGCGCCAACCGTGGCGGCGAAAGAACAACGCACCGGAGCGGATGAAGTAGCCCAGATGACGCCAGCCCTTGGTTGCCGCGTAGCCGCCGTGGTGCACGATAGCCATGCTGGGCCAGAACACCAGCCTGCCCTGCCGGCCGAGACGCAGCGACAGGTCGAAGTCCTCGAAGTACAGGAAAAAGTCGTCGTTGAAGCCGTGCACGGCCTGCAGTGCCTTCGTGCGCACCAGCATGAAACAACCGCTGGCAATGGACACATCGACGGGCCTGTTTCCGCGGCACACGTCGCGCATTTCATAGTCGGCCAGCCGGCGCTCAAACCAGCGCCGCACAAACGACGGCGCGAAGCCGCGCAGCAGCAGCGTCAGCACCGAGGGATAGCGTTTACACAGGAACTCCTGCTCACCGTGGCCGCCGATCGCCCTGGGGCTGGCCAGCACAATCTCCTCACTCTGCTGCAGGGCCGTGAGCCCCGCGCGCAGGGCGTCCCGGTGCAGTTCCACGTCGGGGTTGAGCACGAGGTGGAACTGGCTGCGCAACTGCGGAATGACGGTATTGTGCCCGTGACCGAAACCCCGATTGTGCGGCAGCGCCGTGAGCGCCACGCGGAAAAACCCGTCAACTGGCAAGCCTGCTAACACGGGGGCAAGCCGCGCACGGTACGCCGGCCCAGACGCATTGTCGACGAGATCCACCGTGACGCCGTCCACTAAGCCTGCGTCGCGGACTGCATGCGCGGCATCCTGCAGGCTTCGGAGCGTGCCGCGCAATAGGTCGAGGTCACTGTTGTGAAGCACGATGGACACGGACAGCTGCACTGCCAGGTATTGATCTGGAGAACTCATCCGCCAGATGGTAACAGCTGCATCCCGTATGGAGATAACGCATCACGGGGCGGCGCCCCGGGTTATCCCGACTAGCGTGCCCGACAGTGCTAAAGCGGGCTTTCGGGCTTGTGTAAAAAAATTACAAAAGTCAGCTATCACCATGTTATTTATCGAGTTTCCAGACAGTGTCATGCTAAGCTGCAGGAAAAGGATCATTCTGCGGTTGACTCCACGGGCAAACGCCGCAGAATCACAACAGACCAAAACACACGATAAGAACCGCTGTATGGCGGGCAACAGGGGATAACAATGATCGATCGGGGCGCTACGCTTGTCAGCCGGCTGGCTGTGTTGTTTGCAGTACTGTTCACTCTCACTGCCTGCGGCGGCGGCGGTGGTGGCGGCGACGCCTTCTACCGGGGCCCCAACGACAATCAGATGCGACTGGCGCTGTTTGATGCGCAAGGCAATTCCGTCAACACTATCACTTCCGCGGCCCCTGCCACGCTGACTGTGTCCATCAGCGACGACGGCGCCAACGTGGTAGTCAGCGCCTCGACCACGCTCGGCACGCTGGAACCTGCATCGGGAACCGCCCTGACCGACGGCGGCGGTGTTGCACGATTTTTACTGCATGCAGGCGACGAGAAAGGCGCCGGGACAATCACAGCAACTGCCACCACTGAAAACGGCGATCTCACAGGATCGTTCAGCTTTCAGGTCGGCGAGAGGGGCTTGCGGCTCGGTTACTTCGACGCAAATGGCGATTTCCAGGAGAATCAGATCGCCATACAGCCAAACGGAACACTCGCCGCAGGTGGCAACGCGCAGTTGGCCGTAGCCATAATCAACGATCAGGGACAACTGGTAACCACCCCGGAAGATATCAACTTCACCAGTGGCTGTATCGGTGCTGGCCAGGCCACCATCGCGCCAGCCAATCCGGTGAGATCGGTCAACGGGCAGGCGTCCACCACCTATACTGCCGCGGGTTGTGCCGGCACTGACAACATTACTGCCAGCCTCGTGGGACAATCCGGCCAGGCCACTGGCAGCATCACCATCGCATCGCCGCAGGCGAACGCCGTCAAGTTCGTTTCCGCCGACCCCACTGTGATCGTCCTGCGCGGCACCGGCGGCGCGAACAGCCAGGAAACCTCTGAAGTCATCTTCAAAGTGGTGGACAGCACTGGCGCGCCTAAATCAGGTGTTGCAACTGCACTTTCCTTAAGCACTTATGTGGGCGGACTTTCGCTCTCAAAAACGTCGGCAATCAGTGATGGCGAGGGCCTGGTCAAAGTGACAGTTTCCGCCGGCGATATCGCAACGACGGTACGCGTGATCGCATCCATCACCGGCAGCAACGGCGAGACGATCTCAACAGCTTCCAATCTCATCGCTGTGACCACCGGCCTGCCGGACCAGAACTCGGTCAGTTTAGCCGTCAGTGACACCTTTATTGTCGGTGCAGGCTTCAATACCGATGGACTGACTCGCACAATTTCCGTGCGCATGGCGGATAAATTCAACAACCCGGTCGTGGACGGCACTGCTGCCGTGTTTACCACGGAATATGGCGCCATTGTGGGTTCGTGCACAACTGAAGGCGGCACCTGCTCCGTTGTCTGGAACAGCCAGGAACCGCGATTCCCGACACTCACGGGCTCAACGTATGTAAGAACCATTTTCAGTACAGGCTATGACTGCCCCAGTCACAATGGCAACGCTGGACCCTGCCCCGATGACCTGGGTTATATCAATGGCGGCCGTTCTACCATCCTGGTCCATGCCATTGGGGAAGAATCCTTCGTGGATGGCAATGGCAATGGGGTCTACGATGAGGGCGAGCAGTTCGACAATCTTCCTGAGGCCTTCATCGACCAGAACGAGGACGGTGTGTTTACACCAGCAACCCCAAGTTGCAAAGCATCTCCACAAGGCTCGCTCTACTGTATTTCCGGACAGGAAGAGGAATTCATAGACTTCAATAACAATGGCGTCTATGACTTCAATGACGATCCTGTGGTTTATAACGGCCTGAGCTGTCCGCCGGAGGGAGACGGAGTGTGGTGCAGTCGCGAGCTGGTCAATGTTAGAGCAGAAACGCTCGTCATCCTGGCCGAGGCGACCAGCTACGACATCTTGCTTGCGCGCAACGACGGGGTGGTGGTCAATCGCACTGCCGACAATGTTCAACACGTCGCCTACATCGCAGACCTGTTTAACAATGCGCCACCTGGAGGCTCCACCGTCGACGTCAAAGTGGACGGCGACTGTGAGTTGCTGGGTGACGATTCATTCACTCTTCCCAATACTGCCGCTTACGGCGCAGCGGGGATCCCGGTACTCACAACTTCGTCAGATCCTTTCTCGAATGGGCTTATTACCATCACACTCAAACCAACTGGTGGTTCGGAGTATTCTGAATCTTTCTTCTGCGGTGAATTCACCGATTGCAGTCTGAGCCCGAAACCCACCAGCTGCCCCCCTTAATAATGTCGCCCACAGGGCGCTACCAATCAGGAAAAGCCGCAAAGTTGACGCTTTGCGGCTTTTCTCTTTTTGGCGCCACTTCGGCGCACATAGGTGTCCGCCACCAAATCAATAGCGAACACGTTACTCCTCTGCACACAGCGCAGGGGATTGCTCCATAAGCTATTCCCGGCAGCGGCCTTCGGAATTGCGCGTGCTATTCTTGGTGACAGCGACCTGCGCGTTTTGAGAACCGATCATCAATGAATCCCCTGCTTGGCAAGGTACAAACTTCGATACAACTGACCGTCGTCTTCGCCTTCATCCTGGCGACCGCGCTCACCGCCGGCCTCGCCATCGGGCTGCAGTACTACTTCGGCCAGTCCATGGCACGGGATGTCGCCGCTGATCTCTATGCCTCCGCATCGTCCAGCATCGCGGGTGAACTGCGCAACATCGGACGCATCAACGCCAACATCATCGATTTGCTCGCCGACAACCCGGTGTTGACCGAACGCGGCAGTGAGGATGCGCATGTCGAAATTTTTACCCAGGTGCTGCTGAAGAACCCGTTGTACTACGGAATCTATCTCGGCGGCAGTGACGGCAGTTTTTTTGAGGTCATCAATCTCGACACCAGTGAAATCGCGCGCAAGTCCCTGCACGCCCACGCCATGGATCGCTGGTTGATCGTCACCCTGCGCCAGGGTGAGCACGGGCTGGAGCGTGAATATCGCTACCTGGACGACAAATTGAATGTGCGTCTGATCCGTTCCGAGCCCACTGATTACGACGTGCGCTCCCGGCCGTGGTACGCCAGTGCAATTGCCTCCGGCACAGTCCAGATTACGGAGCCCTACATTTTTGCGCAGCTCGGTGCGCCCGGACAGACGCTCTCGAAGCGCCTTAAAGATTCCGGCACGGTGGTGGCGATCGACATGACCATGGCCACACTCTCCGAGTTTCTGCATCGACACAAAATTGCAGAACACGGTGATGTGTATCTCTTCAATCGCGCGGGTGATGTCATCGCATCCAGCCTGGACCAACCGGAGACGTCGTCCGCCCAGTCGGCACCGACACTAGAACTGACCGATGAAGAAAGAGCATTTGTAGCAACCCACCCGGAACTCAATGTCTCCAACGAGCTGAGCTGGCCGCCCATCGACTACACGCAGGCAGGGCAACCGCAAGGTTACTCAATCGATGTCATCCGACTGATCGCACAAATGACCGGCCTGAAAGTGCGGTTCACAAACGGCTTCAGCTGGCCGCAACTCCTTGCGCTGTACCAAAGCGGTGAAATCGACCTGTTGCACTCGGTCATCAAATCTGAGGCGAACAGTGATCTGGGCCTGTATGGCTCAAGTTATGCGACCTTACCTTACGCCGTGGTCACACGGGAAGGCGCCGCCCCACTCACCGATCTTGCACAACTTGATGGACAACGACTGGCGATTCCCGCCGGCTGGTCGACCATTCCGATCATTCGCGCCCGGTTCCCGGGAATTGAAATCGTCGAAACAGAATCCACATTGCAGGCAATGGAAAAAGTACTCGCTGGTGAAGTCACGGCCGCACTGGATAACGACGTCATATTGCGCTACCTCGCACGAACCTATTTTCTGACCGGCTTGCAGTTCCACCACGATGTGAATTTCGGCGCGAGCGAACTTCCCAGCAAACTGCACATCGTCGTCCATTCGGATGAACCACTATTGCGCCAACTGCTGGACAAGGCTATTGCGGCTATCGGCAAGGAGCAGCTTCAACAACTTGAGGAAAAGTGGCTTGAACCTGACAGAGCGACGGGCACCCTCAACTCCAACGTGGTGCCAAGCGACGCACTGATCCAGAGCGCCGCCGACCCACAACGCCACGGCCAGCTGGTAGAAACCCTGATCGCTGGAAAACCTTTCCTCTCTTACGCTGCGCCAACGTCCGACGGCGACAACCCACTCTTTATCGGCATTCTCTCCGCGCGCGAGTCGGTGATCGCGCCTTTCCTCAAGCAGGTCAAGCTATCGATCGCAATCACGGCGGGATTTTTGCTGCTTCTGCTGCCACTATCCTGGCTGTTCGCCAATCCCATCGTACGTCCTATCCGGCAGCTAGCTCTGGAGAATGACAAAGTACAGCGGCGGGAATTCGCCAGGGTCACGCGGGTGGATACACGCATCAAGGAGCTGGATGAACTGTCTGGCTCCATGGTTAACATGGTGGCGGCGATCCAAGCCCATGAACAAGCGCAACGCACACTGATGGACGCATTTATCGAATTGATTGCACAGGCTATCGATGACAAATCAGCCTACACAGGCAGTCACTGCAAGCGCGTTCCAGAGCTGGCCATCATGCTTGCGGAACACGCTTGCGCCAGCGAACATCCCGCGTTCCGGGATTTCTCGCTGGAAACGGATGACGAATGGCGCGAATATCGCATCGCCGCCTGGTTGCATGACTGCGGGAAAATTACCACACCGGAACATATCGTCGACAAGGGCAGCAAACTGGAGACGATCTACAACCGTATCCATGAAGTGCGTATGCGCTTTGAGGTACTGTGGCGCGATGCGGAGATCGCGTACCTGAAACAAAGGCCGGATTCCGCGGAGCAACGGGCGCGATTGAAGCACCAACTGGAACAGGCGCAGCTTAAGCTGATTGATCAATTTACTTTTATTGCCGAATGCAACGTCGGTGGCGAACACCTCGATCAGGCAAAGCTGGATCGTCTACAGGAGATTGCGAAAACAACCTGGCAGCGACACTTTGACGATCGCATTGGCCTGTCGCCTCTCGAAGAACTGCGCGTACACAGTCCGAAACCAGAGCTACCGGCTACTGAATTTCTATTAAGCAACAAACCCGAACACATCATCGAACGGGAGCACGCAGCGGTCTATCCACCAGAGTTCGGCATCAACATGACCATCCCCGAACATCTGTACAACCTGGGCGAGATCTACAATCTTTCGGTCTCACGCGGCACCCTCACGGAAGAAGACCGGTTCAAGATCAATGAGCACATGATCAGCACGATCAAGATGCTGGAAAGCCTGCCATTTCCCGAGGAACTCAAGAACGTACCACGCTACGCATCCACGCACCACGAAACACTGAAGGGCTCAGGTTACCCACGCAAATTACCTGGTGATCAATTGAGTCTTCCGGAGAAATTCCTCGCCATTGCGGATATCTTCGAGGCGCTCACGGCGTCGGACAGGCCGTACAAAAAAGCCAAACCGGTGAGCGAAGCGATCGAAATCATGCACAAGATGGCCCTGAATCAACACATCGACAAGGATTGCTTCGAGTTGTTTGTGCGCGAAAAGGTCTATGTACGCTATGCGCAAGCCTTTCTGCCAGCCAGTCAACTGGATGAAGTCTCGACCGACCGCTACCTGGGTTAGTTTTGTGGGCATAAAAAATCCCGTGGTAGCGCCTACCACGGGATTCGGGTTTGATGCCTGGCGATGACCTACTCTCACATGGGGAGACCCCACACTACCATCGGCGATGCACCGTTTCACTTCTGAGTTCGGGATGGATTCAGGTGGTTCCAATGCTCTATGGTCGCCAGGCAAACTGGCTTGATCGCGTTCGGTCTTACCTGCGCTCGCAGGGCCTACTGGCAATCAAATAAGGCGGTAAATCAAGCTGTCTGTTCTGTCTCTTTCGGTTGTTCAACACCGGACCCGTCACACCATCCGAGCCTTCTCTGTGGCTATCCCATCGCAGCAGCAGCGGCGTTTACGCCCGCCGCCTGATGCCGGATAACGTACAAATTACTTGGATTATATGGTCAAGCCTCACGGGCAATTAGTACTGGTTAGCTCAACGCC
>CAYWWD010000139.1:0-7279 GCA_964461965.1 uncultured Halioglobus sp.
AGGTGCATGCACTCCCGGCACCCACCGAGCGACAGAAGAGCCAGATGTACTTCCAGCGCTATGTGCGGCACTTCCCGGCGGCGGGGGAGATCGCGATCTTCGACCGCAGCTGGTACAACCGCGCCGGCGTGGAGCGCGTGATGGGTTTCTGCCGTGAGGAGGAAGCCGAAGCATTCCTTAAGCTGGTGCCGCTGGTGGAGCGGGCTATGGTCGACTCCGGGATCATCCTGTTGAAATACTGGCTGGAAGTCAGTCCGCAGGAGCAGCAGCGCCGTCTGGAGGATCGGGTGGATGACGGTCGCAAGACCTGGAAACTGTCGCCCATGGACATCAAGTCCTACCATCGCTGGGACGATTACACGCGCGCCAGGGATGAGATGTTCCGCGCCAGTGATACGCCGTGGGCGCCTTGGTTCATGGCCAGCTCAGAGGACAAGCGGTGCGTGCGCCTGAATGTCATCAGCCATCTGCTCAAGCAGATTCCCTATGAGGAATTACCCGCGCCCAAGGTCAAATTGGGCAAGCGTAAAATTGGCAAGTACAAGTCCGAGGAATACCCGTTCAAACAGGTGCCGGAAATTTACTGAGGGTTCAGTGCAGCGCCGGTTATTGATTGGCGGGTGTGATGGAGTAGGGATTTCCGCCCAGCGCGTTGGAGATATCCGTGATTGCCTTTTGTGCACGCACACTGTTCCCCGCCGCATCCAATGGTGGAGAAATCACGGCGATTCCAAACTTGCCGGGCGACACCGCGATAAGTCCGCCGCCGACACCGCTCTTGGCGGGCAGGCCGGTGGCGTATAACCATTTGCCGGAGTCATCGTAAAGACCGGCTGTTGCCATCAGCGCCAGCAGTTCGGGAACATTTTCAGCGCGCATCACCTGCTTGCCGGTGACCGGATTTTTACCGCCATTGGCCAGTGTCGCCGCCATGATCGCGAGGTCGCGCACGTTGACGTTCACCGAGCATTGTTCCGTGTAGAGGTCGGTGGCCTGCGCGGGGTTGTCCTTGATGTGGCCGTAGGTATACATCAGTTGGGCGATGGCCTGGTTGCGTTGATTGGTGTCGGATTCGGACTTGAAGACGTCCTGGTTGACTGACAGTTTGCGCCCGGCGAATTCCCCGTAGTAGTTGAGGACCGTGTTCCAGATATCTTCGCGCGAGGTGCCGGTGACCATGCTGGTAGCGGCGATGGCGCCGGCATTCACCAGTGGATTCATCTCGGCGCCCTTGTGCTGTTCCACCGCAACGATGGAGTTGAACGGCTGGCCGGTGGCGTCCACACCCATATTGTTCGCAAGAGCCCCTGGATTGCTCTGTTCCATCACGAGTGCGGCGGTGAAGACCTTGGAAATGGATTGGATGGATACTTCCGAGGTAACGTCGCCGGCACTGAAAACCTGGCCATTGGGTGTCACCAACGCAATCCCGTATATGTTCGGGTCTACTTTTGCCAGCGCGGGGATGTAGTCCGCGTTGGAGCCGTCTTTTAGTGATTTATATCTGGCGAAGGCAGCATCGAGCGCTGCATGGATATCGGCCGTCTGCAGTGTTTCGGCCGCCTGCACGGCGGGCGTAATAAAAAGGGTGAGCAGTAGCGCTGCGGCTGCTCTGAATCCTAGGGATAATCGCATGGTAGATTCCTCTGGTCTGTCGATGGCGGTTCCTGCTGCTGCGGACCAAAAATAGACAATTGTGGATGATACGGTTTAAAGTTTCCGAGCGGAATCAATAGCGGGTGGTTCAGGGAAAATGGGAGCACAGGTCGCGCACGGAGGTGTCAACGACGGGCTGGTACGGGTCGGATCCTTTGCCGCTGTGCCGGCGGTATTGCGCCAATTGGGGTTTGACCCCGCCACGGTGTTGGCTGGCGCCGGGTTCAGCGCGCACCACTTCGACAGCCCCGATAATCGGGTGTCAATCGCTGCGCGCAGTCGCTTGATCGCGCATTGCGCAGAGGTGACCCGTTGCGAGCATTTCGGGCTGCTGGTAGGACAGCACAATGGCCTGCATGCTCTCGGATTGATTGGTCTGCTGGCGCGCTACTCGGTAGATGTGCAGTCGGCGATTTCGAATCTTATCCAGTACTTCCATGTGCATGTGCGCGGGGCCTCGATCCGCCTGACGGTGAGCCAGGACATCGCGATGCTTTCGTATCAGTTACACCAACCGGAAGCCGTGGCGCAGGAGCACATCAGTGACGCCGCTGTCGCGTGGCTGCTCAATATTCTGCATGAGCTGTCGGGGCACCGGGAAAAG
Source organism: uncultured Halioglobus sp. (assembly GCA_964461965.1). Taxonomy (GTDB): domain Bacteria; phylum Pseudomonadota; class Gammaproteobacteria; order Pseudomonadales; family Halieaceae; genus Marimicrobium. The sequence continues at coordinate 2,261 of CAYWWD010000139.1, forward strand.
CCCGTCAAGGTTCTGTTGAATCACCGTCAGCCGAGGGATGTCGAGCCGTTCCATCAGTTTTTTCGCTCGCCAGTACAATTCAATGCCCTGCACAGTGCGGTGACCTTTCCAGCAGCCTGGCTGCGAAAAACGCTGCCGAGTGATCACGTCGACGTACGCAGGTTGATACAGGATCAAGTCGATCAGGCAGCGGCGCGCACAGGCGATGACTTTGTGGAGAAGGTTCGCGCGCTTCTGCGCGATGCACTGCTTAATGGGTTTGCTGACGAAGGTCGCCTGTCTACGCTGCTCACGCTGCATCCGCGCACACTTCGCCGGCGCCTGAAGGCCGTCGGTAGCGGCTACCAGCAGTTGCTGGATGATGTCCGCCTGGAGATGGCCGAGCAGTTGTTGGGTGAATCGGAGCGCTCTGTCGCGGAGATCGCGCAGCTGTTGCAGTACAGCGATGCACGCTCCTTTATACGTGCGTTTCGGCGCTGGACGGGGCGTACACCCAAACGCTGGCGCAGTGGTCGCAGGAGTCGCGCTTCCCTGCTGGAACTGGATTCAGACAAAACGACGGTATGAGCCGGAGTGCTCAAGACCGAACATATTGCATCGAGGAACGTGAGATGAGTAACGAAAAGGAAGACCTGGGCACCATCGAGGCAGTACTGCAGCGCCTCAACGACTTTCGGTTACCGCGGCTGTTGGATCTCAAAAAGCGGGTGGATCGCGGCGACAAGCTGTCGGACTTCGACCTCGAATTCCTGGAGCAGGTGCTGCAGGACTACCACACCTACGAGGGCCTGATCGATCGACACCCTGAATTCAAGCCGCTGGCCGCCCGGGTAATCGCGCTGTATCACGACATAGTGGCAGCAGATCTGGCGAATGAATCAAAAGCGCCGCGTACGTAAAAACGGGGACGCATTTATTTCGGCACGGCATTCACCCGCTGATCGCCCTGGCAAGCTGGCTGCACATAGAGAGCGGACTTCCAAGAAATAAATGCGTCCCCGTTCTACATCCCCGCTCTCCGGGCGGGGACAATCCGCGAGCGCTGTTGTACTCTGGGCACGCCTCACCGAGGGCCTGACGACCAGGTACTGCATATTCCCGTCTTGCAGTGCTGCGGGCCGCCAAGCGACTGATACCAACCCCTGGAGCCTCCAATGTCCGTACTGAATCCCCGGCAGCACCTGCAGGCCCTGCTTTGCCTGCTTTACGCGATGCTGCTGGCCGCCTGCGCCACCCTGCCCGGTTCCAGTGCGCAACCGGTCAAAAGTCCGAACGACGACTATCAGTACCGGCTCCTGACGCTGCCGAACCGCATGGAAGTGCTGTTGATCTCCGACCCTGAAGCGCCCAAGGCCGCGGCGTCGCTGGATGTGCTGGTGGGTAGCGCCGACAGCCCGGGCGACCGCGCGGGGCTCGCGCACTTCCTCGAGCACATGCTGTTTCTCGGCACGGACAAATACCCCGATGCCGCCGAGTACGAGCGCTTCATCACCGAGCACGGTGGCAGCCACAACGCCTACACCAGCTTCGAGAACACGAACTACTTCTTCGACGTCAATGCCGCCGACCTGCCGGTCGCGCTCGACCGTTTCGCGCAGTTCTTCATTGCGCCGCGCTTCGATGCCAAGTATGTCGACCGGGAGAAAAACGCGGTCGAGGCGGAGTACCAGATGGGCCTGAAGAGCGATGAGCGCCGCGGGCTCGATGTGTTGCAGGAGGTGATCAATCCCGCACACCCGTTCAAACGCTTTCCCGTGGGTTCGCTGGACACGCTGGCAGATCGCCCCGGTTCAGCGGTGCGGGATGAGTTGATCGCGTTTTACGACAAGTACTACTCGGCCAACAACATGCGCCTGGTAGTGCTGGGCTCGCAATCGCTGGATGAACTGGAGGCACTGGCGCGACCGCTGTTCAGCCAGGTGCCGGATCGCGATTACCAGCGACCGGTGGTTGACACGCCGTTATTCACACCCGGCACGCTGCCGCTGTTCGTGCAGATCAAACCGCAGGCAACGCAGCGACAGCTCGATGTCGCCTTCCCGATTCCGGATTACCGCGCGCGCTACCGCACCAACCCCGAGGGCTATCTCGGCAACCTGATTGGACACGAGGGGCAGGGCAGCCTGTTGTCGCGGCTGAAGGCGGAGGGTCTCGCGGAGAGCCTCGCGGCAGGTCACGGCCTGTCGTGGGCCGGCGGCGGCCTGTTCAACGTGAGCATTGCCCTGACGGAAAAAGGCGCGGCGGATCCGGACCGGGTGCTGCAACTGTTGTTTGCCTACGCCGATATGCTGCGCAGGGAAGGCCCGCAGGAGCGGCTCTACGGCGAGCAGGCGCGCCTCGCGGACCTGGCTTTCCGCTTCCGGGAGCAGGCCAGTCCCATCGGCTACGTGAGCGCGCTGGCCAGCGGCATGCAGTACTACGCCCCCGAGGATATCCTGCGCGGCCCCTATGCGATGGATCACTACGACGCGGCGGTGCTGGCGGAACTGCTGCAGCAGATCAGGCCGGACAACGCACTGGTGACGCTGATCGACAGCGGCGCAACCACGGATAAAGTGTCGAACTACTACCAGGTACCCTATGCGCGCGCGCCGCTGGCGGTGCCCGCGCTGGCGGGCGACGATCCCGCCGCGCGCGCCATGCATCTGCCCGCGCCCAACGAGTTCATTGCCGAAGACGTCTCTCTCGTGGCCCTGCCAGAGACCTTACCCGCCATCCCGCGGGTCGCGCTGGAATCCGGGCGGCAGAAAATCTGGTACATGCCGGACGCGGAATTTCGCGTGCCAAGGGGTGTAACCTACCTGAATTTTCGTTCGCCCGAGGTGGGCGAAAGCGCTGAGCAAACCGCGCGGGCGGCGCTGTACGTCGCGCTGCTGACCGACCAGGTCAACGAATTCGCCTACCCTGCGGACCTTGCCGGTATGGATTTTGAGATCTACAAGAACAGCCAGGGCATCGGCTTGCGCGTGAAAGGCTATACCGACAAGCAGGCGCTGCTCCTGCAGCGCCTGCTGGAACATCTCGTTGCACCCACGTTCAGCGAGCAGCGCTTCGCGGATGTCCGCAGTGACATGATCCGCAATCTGCAGAACTCGGTTGCCAAGCGCCCGAGCAGCCAGGTGGTGGACGATCTCAGCGAAGCACTGGGGTATGGCGAATGGGGCGAGGCGGCGTTGATCGACGCGCTGGAGCACACCGACCTGCCGGCGCTCGATGCGTATATCCAGCGCTTCTGGGCAGGCGCCACGGTGGAGGCGATGATCTACGGCAATTATCCCGCGAGTGAGGTGCAGGCATTGTCGGCGCTACTGGCCGATGTCGTTAGCGCCGCGCCTGCCCCCGCGCTGGTGCAGCGCAAAGTGTTGAAGCTGGCGGCGGGCGAATCCGCGCAGTACAACGTCGACGTGCCGCACGACGACTCCGTGGTAGCGTGGTACCTGCAGGGTGCGGGCGACACCCTGCGCGACCGCGCGGCCACCGCGCTGACTGCGCAGATCATCGCCTCCGGCTTCTTCCAGGAACTGCGCACCGAGAAGCAACTGGGCTACGTGGTCGGCTCCTTCGACTACCCCAAGCTGGAAATCCCCGGCTTCGTGATGCTGGTGCAGTCGCCGGTGGCCGATGCCGTCACTGTGGACCGGGAAATGCGGGGCTTCCTCGAGCGCGTCGAGCCGGCACTGGACGAAGAGCAGTTCGCGCGCCACCAGGCTTCGCTGATCAGCGACATCCTGCGCCCGGACAAGAACCTCAACGAGCGCGCGGAATATTACTGGCAGGCCATCGCCCGCCAGGAGTGGGATTTCGCCCGCCGCCAGCAGCTGGCCGATGCGGTGGACGCCTTCACGCTGCCAGAGTGGAAGGACTACTTCGAGCGCACGTTCCTGCACCAGCGACACTCGCTGGAAGTGGTTGCGCCCGGCAAGTGGGGCAAGCTGCCTGCGGGCCAGGGAACGGTGTACGACTCCGCCACGGCGATCAAACACGGGCACGCGGCGTACACTATCGAGTGACATCCGAACTTTCCGTCACCCGGCCAGTCTATCGTCCTGATAATGCCTCTCTGGACGACGTAAACCGCGCGACCTTCAAGCCTGAAACGGGCTGAAAATTTAGTTCCCCTTTAGAACTAAATGGATTTGCCTGTCCAGCTCCGGTACTATCGGGCACCGGAGTCGCACGGTGAACCTGGCTCCAAGTCCCGGACAAAATGGGAAAATCCGGGCGTTGAAGCCCGGATCCATCGCGCGACTCCAGAGCATTCCAAGTTGGAATTAAAGGCGGGCGTGGACGCTGCCCGCCGTCCCCGACACAGGTAGGGCCGCCATGAAGCAAGACACCAATCCCCAGGAAACCCGCGAATGGCTGGACGCGCTCGACGACGTCGTCAAGCACGAAGGTGCGGAGCGCGCCGCCTTCCTGCTGCTGGAAGTCGCCAAGCACGCGACCAGCGCGCGGTTGCGCCTGCCCTCGGCCATCACTACGCCGTTTGGCAACACGATTGCGCCGACCGAGGAAAAGCCGATGCCCGGCGACCTCTTCATGGAGCGCCGCATCCGCTCGCTGGTGCGCTGGAACGCGCTGGCCATGGTGATGCGCGCCAATGACAATGACGAAGGCCTCGGCGGCCATATCTCCACCTTTTCCTCCAGCGCCACTCTATACGACGTCGGCTACAACTATTTCTTTCGCGGTGCTGCGGGCGGCCATCCCGGAGACCTCATTTTCTACCAGGGCCACAGCTCGCCCGGCATGTACGCGCGCTCGTTCCTCGAAGGCCGCCTCAGCGAAGAACAACTCGACAACTTCCGCCGCGAGGTGAACGGCCGCGGCCTCTCGTCCTACCCGCATCCCTGGCTGATGCCCGACTACTGGCAGTTTCCCACGGTGTCCATGGGGCTCGGGCCCATCCAGGCGATTTATCAGGCGCGCGTGATGAAGTATCAGCAGGATCGCGGCCTCGTCGATCACGGCGACCGCGAGGTGTGGTGCTTCCTCGGCGACGGCGAGTGCGACGAGCCG
>CAYWWD010000140.1:0-7214 GCA_964461965.1 uncultured Halioglobus sp.
GCCGAGTCCGCCCAGCACCTCGGGCCGCTTCGTGCGGGCCGAGACACCCTAGAAGCGCTCGACCAGCGCATTGCCGCCTTCGATATTGACGCCCGCGTCGCGGTAGCTCAGGGTCGTTCTCCCGTTGTTGTCGCTCATGGCGCGGTTTCCGTCAGGCAGGTGGGTCGCAGGTGAGGGCGGCCATTTTATCGCGCATGCTGCGCCGACGCACTCACGAAATGTGCAGCTGCTGTTACAATGCCGGCACGCAGGTGAGGGACGGGGAGAGCCGTGAACAGAAAGTGCGTGATGCTGCTGTGGCTGCTGGCTGTGTCAATGGCCCAGGGCGCGCAGGCGGACGTCGTGGAAGATCTCTACGCCGCACGTGTGCCGGTGGCGGATCAGGGCGCCGAGGCCCGGGCGACAGCCGCCCGGGAGGCGCTCTCTGAAGTGCTGGTGAAGGTGTCCGGCTCCACCGCGCTGCTGCAGAGCGCAGCAATCGAGAAAGCGCTCGGCGAGGCGCAGGGCCGGGTGCAGGAGTTCTCCTACGAACGCGGCGAAGAGGGGGATGCTCCACTGCTGGCGAACTTCGTATTCGAGGGCGGATACATCACCGACCTCGTCACGCGCGCTGGCGCCCCGCTGTGGACCGCCAATCGTCCACAGGTGCTAGCCTGGGTAATTCTCGAGGACGCGCAGGGGAAACGCTTCATCAGCTGGGATGGCACGCCGAAAGAAGCCAGGCAGCTGGCTGCGGCGTTTTCCCGGCGCGGAGTACCGGTGCAGCTCCCGGTGTTTGACCTGGACGACTTCGCAGCCCTCGGTGCCGAGGATGCCTGGGCATTGAACGAGGCGGCCATCCGCACCGCGTCGGCACGCTACAACGTGCAGGATGTGCTGGCCGGCCGGCTGGCGCTTCCGGTCGACGGCACAGTGGCTGGGGAGTGGAGGTATTTCCATCAGGAGAACCGGCTCGAGCGCGCGGTTGCCGCGCCCGACCTCGACGCATTCCTGCGCGATGGTGTGGATATCGTCGCCGGGCAGATGTCCGCGCGCTATGCAGTGGCTTCGACGGCGGGTGTGGAGGGCAGCGTGCTGATCTCCGTCACCGGGGTTGCGACCTATGCCGACTACGCCGCCATTGTGCACTGGCTGGAAAACCTCGAGCCGGTCCGATTCGCCAATGTCGAACGCGTACAGGGTGAGCGCCTCGACCTACGGCTGCAGGCGCAGGGGGACGCGACCAAACTTGCCGCGATCATCGAACTCAATCACCGGTTGCAGCCCGTACCCGACACGGGCTCGGGCGCGCAATTGAACTACCAGTGGCAGAAGTAGACCCTGACCGCAGGGTCACTGCAGTGTCGCGTCAGCAGCAGTTGTCGCTGCCGGTGCAGCTGCGCGACGACGCCACGCTGGAAAATTTCCTCGCCCTGCCGCGGGTGGAGCCGCTGTTGCGGGCCCTGCGCGAGCAGTCCACGCCTGTCGGCGAGGCGATCATCTATATTCACGGCCCTGCGGGCGCCGGCAAATCACACCTGTTGCAGGCGAGCTGTCACGCGGCCGGTGCGGACGCGATCTACCTGCCGCTCGCGGGACTGCGCCAATACCCGGCCGCCGAGGTGTTGCAGGGTGTGGAGCACCGCCGGCACGTCTGCCTTGACGATATCCATGCGGTGCTGGGCGACCCGGTGTGGGAGCTCGCCCTGTTCGACTGCTACAACCGCGCGCGGCAGCTCGGCTGTCGGCTGGTGGTGGCCGGGACAGTGGCACCGCGTATCCTGCCGGTGCAGCTGCCGGACCTGCGCTCGCGGCTGTCCTGGGGCATCGTCTACCAGCTCGAGGAGGGTGATGACGAGGACAAGGCCGCGATCCTGCGATTTCGCGCGGCGCGCCGCGGGCTGGTGCTGCCATCGGGGGTGGCCCAATACATCGTCCACCGCGCACCGCGCGCCATGGAATCGCTTCTGGCGGTACTCGACCAGCTGGATCGCTCCTCGCTGGCAGAGCAGCGCGCGCTGTCCATTCCTTTTGTCAAGCAGGTGCTTGACTGGTGACGTTGCGCGCCGTTCAGGGCAGGAATTTTACCGAAAATCCACATTGGAGCAGGGGCGGGGGCTGTTATGCTGGGCGAAATCCCGCTCGTCACCCTGGAGAACAACAATCATGAAACGACATCTGATCATGGCTGCCTCGGCCGCCTGCCTGGCCCTCGCAGGTGCGACGGTTCCCGCCTCCGCGGAAGTACCCATCACGCTGAACGCGGGTGTCGGTTACTGGTTCTTCGATCACGAGGTGCAGGGCTTTCCCACCGAGGACACTGCCACCCCGTTCGTGGGTATGGAATGGGCGTTCAACGACAACTGGGCGGCGGATGTACTGTTTGCGCAGGAGGACACGAATTTCGGCGATGGCGGGCCGGATGACGGGGAAGTCACCACCTGGCAGCTGGGCGGCAAGTACTATTGGGGCAGCTATATCGGCGAGCCGATGCGTGTGCGCCCGTACCTGGCCCTCGGCGCCGGTGAACTCAAGATCGATGCGCACAACCAGTTCGACGACGTGCAGACCACCGTCAACGGCGGCGTCGGTATGCGCTGGATGCTGTCACAACGGGTCGGCATGAACTTCGAAGGCCGCACGGTCTACAGCGTCGATGAAAGTGACACCGATTACCTGGTCTCCGCCGGCCTCAATATCTACCTGGGCAAAGTCACGGCCGACAAAGCGCCGCAAGCCTGCGTGGACACCGACGGCGACGGCGTTTGTGACGACAAGGACCGTTGCCCCGGCACGCCGGCCGGTACGCGCGTGGATTCCAACGGCTGCCCGCTGCCGGTAGCGGAGATCGCATCGATCAAGCTGAACGTACATTTCGCGTTCGACTCGTCCAAGGTGCAGGAAAAATACTTTGCCGACATCTCCGAGCTGGCCGACTTCCTCAAGCGCTTTTCGGATATGCACGTTGATGTCGAGGGGCACACCGACAGCGTCGGCACCGCGGCGTACAACATGGCCCTGTCGCAGCGCCGTGCCCAGGCGGTGGTGGATGTGCTGGTCAACCAGTACGGCATCGAGCGCAGCCGCCTGCAGCCCGTCGGCTATGGCCTGACCCGTCCGGTGGCCAGCAATGCGACCGCCGAGGGCCGTGCCCAGAACCGCCGCGTGATGGCGACGCTGGAAGTCGAGTTCTCCGACTGAGCACTTCACTCCAGCTGGAAGCGATCCGCGTCCAGCTGGCAGGGAAATTCCTCCCGATAACGCAGTAATGCGGCGCCGTCCAGCACCACCTGGGCGGCGCCGTTTTCATTACCGGTATCGCACAGGATGACGCCGTCACTGGCGATGGCCAGGCTGTCGCCGCTGTAGGTGAGCCCCTTCGCATCCGCGCCGATGCGGTTGACGCCGACGACGCAGGCCAGGTTTTCGATGGCCCGAGCTACCAGTAACTGTCGCCAATGGTAACGTCGCGCGGCCGGCCAGTTCGCCACATACAGCAGCAGGTCGTAGTCCTCGCGGTTGCGGCTGAACACCGGGAAACGCAGGTCGTAGCAGACCTGCAACTTGATGCGCCAGTCGCGCCACGGCACGATGACCCGCTGCCGGCCGCACTGATAGCGCTTGTCTTCGCCAGCCATGCGGAACAGGTGGCGCTTGTCGTAGTGCTGCACGCCGGCTGGCGTGGCGAACAGCATGCGGTTGTAGACGCCCTCACCGTCGCGCACCGCGATACTCCCCGTCACAGCGCAATCGCGCTGCCGCGCAATTTCCTTCATCCACTGTTCGGTGGGTCCGCCGGGCGGCTCCGCATTAGCCAGTGCATTCATGGAAAAGCCGGTGGTGAACATCTCCGGCAGCACGATGAGGTCGGTGGGCTTTTGCAAGCCGTCGATGAGGGCGCCGATCTGGCGGCGGTTGTCGCCCGGCTGCTCCCAGGCCAGTTCGCACTGGATGAGGCTGACGTTCAAGTTGCGCATGTGATTTCTCCCGGGCTGCGCCCCGCAGTTCAGATCGCACACAGCCGCTGCGCCGCGGCGAGGAGTACTTCGTCGTGCTTGGCAAAGCAGAAACGCAGGTAGTGTTGCACCGGCTGCTGCTGGTAAAACACCGAGACAGGGATGGAGGCGATGCCGTAACGGCGGGTCCACTCCTGCGCCAGCGGCGCATCCGGTTCTGTCGTGATCGCGCTGTAGTCGAGCAATTGGAAATAGGTGCCGGCGCTCGGTCGCAGTGCAAAACGGGAGCCGGCGAGCGCGCTGCAGAACAGGTCGCGCTTGGCCTGGTAAAACGCCGGCAGGGTCGCCGGGTAATCGGGCTCGGCGGCCATGAAATCCGCCACGGCGAGTTGTACCGGCGTCACCGCCACGAAGCACACGAACTGGTGCACCTTGCGCAGCTCCGCCGTCAGGCGGGCGGGCGCGACGCAGTAGCCCGTCTTCCAGCCGGTGACGCTGAACGTTTTGCCGAAGGAGAACAGCACGAAACTGCGCGCGCGCAGCGCCGGATATTGCAGCGCGCTGTGGTGCGCCTGCCCGTCGAATACCAGGTGTTCGTAGACTTCGTCGCTGATCACCAGCAGGTCGTGTCGTTCCGCCAGATCCTGCAACTGCAGCAGGTCGTCGGCGGTGAATGTCGCGCCGCTGGGATTGTGCGGTGAATTGACCATGATCAGGCGCGTGCGCGGGGAAATTGCGGCCGCCACGCGCTGCCAGTCGACGCTAAAGCTGTGCGGCGTGAGCGACACATGCACCGCCCGCCCGCCGGCGAGTGCGATGGCCGGCTCATAGCTGTCGTAGCAGGGGTCGAGCACGATGACTTCGTCGCCCGCGCGGACGCAGGCCGTCACCGCACAGTAAATGCCCTCGGTGGCACCGGGTACCACCGTGATTTCGCTGCCCGGGTCGCAGGTCACGCCCCGGTGCCGCAGCAGTTGCGCCGCGATCTGCTCGCGCAAAAAAAGTACGCCCGGCATGGGTGCATACTGGTTGTGGCCGTCGCGCACATGGCGGGTCATCGCCTCCAGCAGGGCCTGCGGCGCGCCGAAGTCGGGGAAGCCCTGTGACAGGTTCAGCGCCTGGCATTCATTCGCAAGTGCGGACATCTGCGTGAATATCGTGGTGCCGACCCGTGGCAGCTTGCTCGCGAACACGACTCAGTGCTCCCGCTGCCCGAGGTTGGCGTGCAGCACCGCGCCGTTGATGGCCGGATTGTGATGCGCCCAGCGCAGCAGTTCGGCGATCTCCTCTGGCGTCACGAGCCGATTGAAACTGTTGCCGTTTGCGATGGCGGCCAGCGTGTCGGGGTCGTTGCCCACATGGGCGCGCAGCATGTCGGTGTCGGTGAATCCCGGGCAGATCAGGGCGGTATGGATGCCCCGGCCCATCAGGTCCTGGCAGGTCGCGCGCATCATGCCCAATTGCGCATGCTTGCTGACGACGTAACTGAACGCGCCCGGCACGGCTTTGTCGGCGAGCGTCGAGCCCACATACAGCACGCTGGACGAGCCCGGCAGCAGGGGCAGCAGGCGCTGGTTGATGCGGTTGACGGCGACGACGTTGATCGCGAGGACCTGCTGCAGGTCAGCGCTGGCGCAGGCGTCCACGCTGTCCTTGCGAATCTGGCTGGCGTTGTGCACCAGCGCGATTTGTGCGCAGCCAGCGATGCACTCGAGCAGGTGGTCGCACGCGGCCTCGATCGCGTCGCTGTCGAGAAGGTCACAGCGCAGGTTCTTGACCTGCGCGAGCGGACAGGCGCGCCGCGCCAGGTTGTAGACGGCAAAGCCGTCGTCCAAAAAGGCGCGCGCGGCCGCGCGGCCTATACCTGCGCTGGCGCCGGTGATGATGGCTGCTTTCATGTTGGGATTCCCGTCCAGCTGCGGCGCGCCGAGTGCGCTTGTGCCGCGCGCCTTCTTGCAAGAGGCTCCGCGATTTGTGCAGTGACGTCAAGTTGCCGCTTCGCTACACTGGATCCATGGAGCAATTGACTACGCTGTACATCGACAAGGAGAGCCACAAGTTCTCCGCCGCGCATTACACGATCTTCTCCGCCACCGCGCGCGAGCGGTTGCACGGCCATAACTATTCAGTCTCGGCGAAAATCGTCGCGCGCATGGGTGACAACGGTTTTTCCGCCGATTACAACCTGTACAAATCGCGCATCGCGGCGCTTTGTGAGGCGCTCGATGAATACCTGCTGCTGGCCGGCGACTCTCCGCACCAGAGCATCGCGGAAGACGGGGAGAATTACCGCGTGAGCTTCGCCGGTGAACAGATGTGCTTCCTGCGCTGCGACACGCTCGTCCTGCCGATCCGCAATGCCACGGTAGAGGAATTCGCCCGCTACCTGTTACAGCAGCTGGTGGCGGGCCTGGCGGATGCCGAGCTGCGCGAGATCGAACTGTGCGTCGCCTCCGGCCCGGGCCAGAAGGGTTGTGCGCACTGGCGTCGTGGTTGAGGACGTCATTCACCCGATATGATCAACCGCGGCTCGCGGTGATGCCTTAGAGAAGCCGAGTCCGCCGGAGCGGGCTACCAGGCCATGATCAATTCGGCCCTGCGTGCCGCGATCGGCGAAGGGCGGCTCACAAAGACACGTGGGACGGTCACGACACCTGAGGTTGCCTTGAAGTTGCCACGGCGAGTTCGCCTGTCCCGATCAGGGCTTCCAGAGCGTTAGCGACACTTCCGATCTGTGCTAGGCTGAATCCCGTTCCACGGGATATCGTCCAAACCGCAAATGGAGAGACCACAATGAGCATGAGCAAAAAACTGGGCGCGGAATTCATCGGTACGTTCTGGCTGGTGCTGGGCGGTTGCGGCAGCGCGGTACTGGCTGCAGCCTTCCCCGACGTCGGTATCGGCCTGCTGGGTGTGGCACTGGCCTTCGGCCTCACGGTGCTGACCATGGCGTTCGCCATCGGGCATATTTCGGGCTGCCACCTCAACCCCGCGGTGTCGGTGGGGCTGATGGTGGGCGGGCGGTTTCCCGCCGCCGAACTGGTGCCCTATATCATTGCCCAGGTGCTCGGCGGTATCGCCGGGGCTGCGATCCTGTTCGTGATCGCGAGCGGCCAGGCAGGCTTTGATGTCACGGCAGGTTTTGCCACCAACGGCTTTGGCGATCATTCGCCCGGCAAGTACTCGCTGGAGGCGGCGGCGGTCTGTGAAGTGGTGATGACCTTCATGTTCCTCATCATCATCCTCGGCGCCACCGACGACCGCGCGCCGAAGGGGTTC
>CAYWWD010000141.1:0-6769 GCA_964461965.1 uncultured Halioglobus sp.
CATGGAGGGCTGCAACAAGTACTGCACTTTCTGCGTCGTACCCTACACCCGCGGCGAAGAGGTTTCGCGGCCGCTCGACGACGTGATCGCCGAAATCGTCCACTTGGCGGAGGGCGGCGTGCGCGAGGTCAACCTGCTGGGGCAGAACGTCAATGCCTACCGTGGGCTTGACCATGAGGGCGAGACCGTGGAATTCGCGGAACTGCTGCACGTCGTCGCCCGCATTCCGGGGATTGAGCGCATTCGCTACACCACCTCGCACCCGGTGGAGTTTTCCGACGCACTGATCGACGCCTATGCCACGATCCCGCAATTGGTGGATCACCTGCACCTGCCGGTGCAATCCGGCTCCGATCGCATCCTCGCGGCGATGAAGCGCGGGCACACGGCGCTCGAGTACAAATCCAGGATACGGCGCCTGCGCAAGATCCGCCCCGGTATCAGCATCTCCTCCGATTTCATCATCGGCTTTCCCGGCGAGACGGAGGCGGATTTTGCCGCGACCATGAAGCTGATCGAGGAGATCGGTTTCGACACGTCTTTCAGCTTTGTCTACAGCGCACGGCCGGGCACGCCTGCGGCTGAACTGCCCGATGCTACCGACGCAGACACTAAAAACCGGCGCCTGCAAATCCTGCAGGCACGCATTCTGCAGCAGGCCGCGGAAATCAGCCGGCGCATGGTTGGCACCGAACAGCGCATCCTGGTGACGGGCGTGTCGAAGAAAGACCCAGGGCAGTTGCAGGGGCGCACCGAAAACAATCGCGCGGTAAATTTTTCCACGAGTGACCAGACACTGATCGGTCAGTTCGTGAATGTGCGCATCCTCGCAGCGCTGCCGAACTCCCTGCGCGGCGCGCTGGTCGACGGTTGACGCACGCGAATTCCCGTATATCCTTACTCTCAACAGCACTGCCCGCAGCGGCGACAGGATACTTTGAACAGCGAACCTCCCCCGCAGCCGTCGCCCCGACCGTTGATCCAACAAACACTGAACCTGGAACCCGATGACGCTCGCCATCTCGCGTCGTTGTGCGGTCATCTCGACAGCCATCTGCGGCAGATCGAACAGCGCCTCGGCACCACTATTCGGGCGCGCGGCAACCAGTTCCTGCTGAGCGGCCCCGCGATCAACGTGATGACGGCAGAGCGGTTGCTGCAGCGTCTGTATGCGGAGATCGGCCAGGGTGTGGCGCTGACCCCTGAGTCGCTGCACCTGCAATTGCAGGAAGCAGGGCAAGAGCATATCGAGGCAACAGGCGCGGAGTCCGCCGTCGCCCCGATCCAGATCATCCGCACCAAGCGCGCATCCATCAAGCCGCGCGGGAAGAACCAGCAAGCCTACGTCCGCACCATCCGGCAGTTCGATATCAATTTTGGCATCGGGCCTGCCGGTACGGGGAAAACCTATCTCGCCGTCGCCTGTGCCGTGGAAGCGCTGCTCGAGGAGCGCGTGCGCCGCATTTTGCTGGTGCGGCCAGCCGTCGAAGCCGGTGAAAAACTCGGCTTCCTGCCTGGCGACCTGTCGCAGAAAATCGACCCCTACCTGCGCCCGCTCTACGACGCACTCTACGAGATGCTCGGTTTTGAAACCGTAAACAAATACATCGAGCGCAATGTGATCGAAGTTGCGCCGCTCGCCTTCATGCGCGGGCGTACCCTGAACCACTCATTCATCATTCTCGATGAGGCACAAAATACTACGCGGGAGCAGATGAAAATGTTCCTCACCCGGATCGGGTTCGGCTCCACCGCCGTGATCACGGGCGACGCGACGCAGATAGACCTGCCGCGCGGCGTCCACTCCGGCCTGACGCACGCCAGCAATCTGCTGGAGCATGTGGAGGGACTCGGCTTCACGTACTTTGGCAACAAGGACGTGGTGCGCCACCCACTGGTGCAGCGCATCGTCGAAGCCTATGACAGCAGCGACGACAACGCCGCAACACTGGACAAGAGCCGGCGGTGATGCTGCACGTGGATATCCAGACGGCAAGCAGTGACCCCGTTCCTGCGGAGGAGGATATACGCCACTGGATTGCGGCGGCGCTGGACGGGCGATGCGCCCAGGAGGACGTGGAGGTCAGCGTCCGCCTGGTCGATTGCGACGAGATGACACGGCTGAACGAAACCTTCCGCGGGAAGCTCGGCGCCACCAATGTGCTCTCGTTTCCCGCCGAACTCCCTGCGGACCTGTCGCTGCCATTGCTCGGTGATATCGTGATCTGCGCTTCCGTGGTGCGCAGCGAAGCTGCAGAGCAGGGCAAGAGCGTGAGCGCACACTGGGCCCACATGACGGTGCACGGCACACTGCACCTGCTGGGCTACGACCATATCGACGAAGACGAAGCGGCGATCATGGAAGCGCTGGAAACCGCGATACTCGGCAAGCTGGATTTTCCCTGCCCCTACCAATTCACCCCACCCTGCGAGCAACTACAGTGATGAGCGAAGACCGTTCGGGCAATCACGGCGGCGATCGAACATGGATAGACAAGCTCGCCCTGCTGTTCAATTCCGAACCGCGCACACGGCGGGGACTGGAGGATGTGCTGACGCTGGCTGTTGAAAACGAAGTGATCGACCAGGACGCGCGCAACATCATGCAGGGCGCCATGCAGGTGAGCGACATGCAGGCCAGGGACATCATGATCCCGCGTTCGCAGATGGTCTTCATCAAAGCGGAGGGTACGCTCGAGGATATCCTGCCGCAGATCATTCGCTCCGCGCACTCCCGCTACCCGGTGGTGGGCGACAACCCCGACGTCGTACTGGGCATCCTGCTGACCAAGGATTTGCTGCCGCAAATCCTTGCCGCGGACAACGGCAACTTCCGCATCGACAAACTGCTGCGTCCCGCAATGGTCGTGCCGGAGAGCAAACGGCTCAACGTGCTGCTGCGGGAATTTCGCGAAAATCGCAATCACATGGCAATCGTAGTTGACGAGTACGGCGGTGTGGCCGGACTGATTACCATCGAAGACGTGCTGGAAGAAATTGTCGGCGACATCGAGGACGAGACCGATCCGGCAGCCGACCGCTACATCCACATGATCGACGCGAATGAATTCATTGTGAATGCACTGACGCCGATCGAGGACTTCAACGCTTATTTCGACTGCCACTTCAGCGACGACGAGTTCGACACCATTGGCGGCCTCGTGATCCAGGCATTCGGCTACATGCCCGCCCGCCACGAAACCACGAGCATCGACGATTTCCACTTTGAAGTGGTCAAGGCCGACCAGCGCAAGATCTACAGCCTGCGCACACGCCCCCCCAAAGCGTGAGCCGCAACCCGCCACGCGAGTACATGCACCCGGAAACCGGGCTGAACCCGTGGTTCGTGCTGGTTTGCGCGCCGCTGGCCGGCGCGCTGGTCACCCTGTCGCTGGCGCCGTTCAATGTCTGGCCGGCAGGCATCCTCAGTTGCATGCTGTACGCCTACCTGCTGTGCACCTGCAGCGCCCGCCAGGGCTTGTGGCGCGGCTGGTTATATGGCTTCGGGTTTTTCGGCAGCGGCGTGTCATGGGTCTATGTCAGTATTCATGTGCACGGACACGCCAGCGTTCCACTCGCGGCGGCACTGACAGTATTATTCTGCGCCGCGCTGGCGCTGTTCCATGCCGTGTTCGCCTGGTGCTACGTCCGCTTCGTACGTCCGCTGCCGGGCGGCATGCTCGTGGGTTTCCCCGCGCTCTGGGTGCTGTTTGAGTGGCTGCGCGAATGGTTGTTCACCGGGTTTCCCTGGCTCTATCTCGGCTACGCCCACCTCGACACCTGGATATCCGGCTGGGCACCGGTCACCGGCGTTTTTGGCCTCTCCTTCATCACTGCCATATCCGGCACCTGCCTGTTTCTCGCCTGGCGCAGTCGCAAAGCGGTCGCCTGCACCACATACGCGGTCGTACTCATCACGCTGTGGGGCGGTGGCGCAGTACTGAAACCGACACAGTGGGTGGCCAAGGCCAGCGAACAGCCGCTGACGGTGGCGCTGTTGCAGCCCAATGTTCCTCAGGAACACAAATGGGATCCACAGTGGTACCAGCCGCAACTGCAACAATTGCGCGATGCCACGCTGGCGCAGCTGGGTCGCGATCTGGTGATCTGGCCGGAGTCCGCTGTGCCGAACTACTACCAGCGCGCCCAGGACTTCCTGGAGCCGCTTCGCCTGCGCGCGGAGCAGGAGAAGACTACGATCATCGCCGGCATGCCCTTCAGGCCCGACGGCGGCGAAGCCTACTACAACAGCGTGATCGCACTCGGCTTCGGCAGCGGGATCTACCACAAGCAACGGCTGGTGCCTTTCGGGGAATACGTCCCGTTTGAACGGCAATTACGCGGCCTGATCGCGTTCTTCAACCTGCCAATGTCCTCGTTCAGCTGGGGGCCGGCGCAGCAACCGCCGCTGCGGGCAGGGGCCTACCGCCTCGCCCCTTTCGTCTGCTATGAGATCGTGTACGGCGATATGGTCGCCAGGGACGCCCGCGACGCCGACCTGCTGGTGACTATCAGCAATGACACCTGGTTCGGCGGCTCCATCGGTCCCTGGCAGCACCTGCAGATCGCGCAGATGCGCGGGCGCGAGAACGGTCGCTACGTCCTGCGTGCCACCAACAACGGCATCTCCGCCATCATCGACCACGAGGGGCGCATCGTGGCGCGCACCGAGCAATTCGTCGCCACCACGCTGACTGGCGAGGCGGAAGTCATGCTGGGCAACACGCCGTTCGGCAGTTTCGGCAATACGCCCATGGTGGCCGGCTGTTTCATCGGCCTGCTGCTGATGGCACTGATGTACGTGGGGTTCTGGCGGGACAACTAGCCGGTGTGGCGTGGCTCAGTTTACTGATTCTCTTATTGGCTACCGCGTGATCCGGCTTCGGCCCGCCGGAACTCGCCAAACAGCGTACATCCATGTACAGGCTCGGGTGGCGACGTCCTGTCGCTACACGGTTCCGGCGGGCCGTACCCGGATCACGCTCCTTCAGTGATATCAACCAGAGCGACTGCCTGGCCGCTCAGGCTTCGCAGATGGAAACTTTTGCTGCTAGAATTCGCGCTCAATTTTTGCTCGCACCCGCTGCAGCTGAGACTGTCAACCGAGCGAATTCCCACGCTGATTCTGAAGGACGTTACGCGCAACCCGTGATGGAGCCAACCTACAATCCCCAGGCGCTGGAGCAGGCCGCGCAACAGTATTGGCTGGAGAACAACAGCTTCGCCGTGCAGCAGGACGACACGCGCGAGAAATTCTATTGCCTGGCGATGTTCCCGTATCCCAGCGGCCAGCTGCACATGGGTCATGTGCGCAATTACACCATCGCCGATGTGATCGCCCGCTACCAGCGCATGCAGGGCAGGAATGTACTGCAACCCATGGGTTGGGACGCCTTTGGCCTGCCGGCGGAGAATGCCGCCATCAAGAATAACGTACCGCCGGCGCGATGGACGGCGCAGAACATCGCCTATATGCGCCGGCAACTGCGGCAGCTGGGCTTCGCGTACGACTGGGACCGCGAATTGGCCACCTGTGATCCCGCCTACTATCGCTGGGAGCAGTGGTTTTTCACCCGCCTGTTCGAGAAAGGACTGGCGTACAAGAAAAAAGCCGAGGTGAACTGGTGCGAGACGGACCAGACCGTACTCGCCAACGAGCAGGTCGTTAACGGTTGCTGCTGGCGCTGCGACAACCCGGTGGAGCGCCGCGAGATCGACCAGTGGTTCATCAAGATCACCGACTACGCCGAGGAACTGCTCGCCGATCTCGACACGCTGGAGCAGTGGCCCGAGCAGGTGCGCACCATGCAGCGCAACTGGATCGGGCGCTCTGAGGGCGTCGACCTGGACTTCACGCTAGCCGACGGTTCCGCGCTGCGCGTGTACACCACGCGTCCGGACACCCTGATGGGCGTTACCTATGTGGCCGTGGCGCTACAGCATCCGCTGGCGAAGCAGGCGGCAAGTCACAATCCCGAACTGGCAGCTTTCATCGAGTCACAAAGCCACGTCAAAGTGGCCGAAGCCGATATGGCCACGATGGAAAAACTGGGCATGCCGACCGGGATCACGGCCACACACCCGCTCACCGGCGAGCCCGTGCCAGTCTGGGTCGCCAACTTCGTACTCATGAGCTACGGCTCCGGCGCGGTCATGTCTGTACCCGGCCACGACCAGCGCGACTGGGAATTTGCCACGCGTTACAAGCTCCCCGTCCTGCAGGTCATCAGCCCCGTGAACGGCGAAGCCTGCGACCTCGGCAGATCCGCATTTACCGATAAGGGCAGGCTGGTCAACTCCGGTGAATTCGATGGCCTGGATTTCCAGCAGGCTTTCAACGCCATCGCCGATCGGCTCGAGCGCGAAGGCAAAGGCAAGCGCACGGTGAACTTCCGCCTGCGCGACTGGGGCGTTTCGCGCCAGCGCTACTGGGGGGCGCCCATCCCGATCATCAATTGCGCCGGTTGCGGCGCCGTGCCAGTGCCGGCCGCCGACCTGCCCGTAGTGCTCCCCACCGAGGTGGAGTTCGAGGGTGTGGGCTCGCCGCTGAAAAAAATGCCGTCGTTCTACCAGACCCACTGCCCCCGCTGCGCCAAGCCCGCCACGCGCGAGACGGACACGTTCGACACCTTCATGGAATCCTCCTGGTACTACGCCCGCTACGGCTGCGCGCGTAACGATACGGCCATGCTGGATGCCGAGGCCGCGTACTGGACGCCGGTTGACCAGTACGTGGGCGGTATCGAGCACGCCATCCTGCACCTGCTGT
>CAYWWD010000142.1:0-6651 GCA_964461965.1 uncultured Halioglobus sp.
CGATACTTGCCGAAGTAGAAGATCAGCGGCGTGCCGCTGGAGCCGCCGGTGGTGTAGCGGAACGCGCCCCCGGGAACCCCTTGCCAGGCGATCCGCGCCTGGTTGGCAATGGCATCGGCCTTGTCCATCAGCGGCAGGCGCCGCAGGTCGCTCATCGTCACCGGTGCGGAGCCATCAGCCACGCTCACGCCGGCAGCAGCCATGCGTTCCGCGTGCCAGGGGCTGTGGTCCCGGCATATGCGCAGCAGCGCGCTCAGCTTGCCCAACTGCAAGGCCTCCACCGCGGCCCGGTCCAGCCACTGGCTGGCCTCGAGCTCGCCGAGATACCGGAACGTGGGCCGCTTCACAGCGCGCTCGTGCAACGGATACGTCAGGTGCTTTACGAGTGCTTTGTTCAAAATGACCGTCTATCCTTTAGCCTCGTGCGGCAGTCGAAACGAAATCACCCGACCTGCCGTCGCTGCACGAGCGCAGTCACTGCGGCGAGAAAACGAAAGCCGGGCAAGTATAGACAACGGGGCGTTGCATGGTGGAAGCCCGGTTGGGCCCTGCCGGATGCTGGATGCGTATGATCGACGTGAATGACGTGACCCTGGACAACCTGCGCAACGGACTGCTGGTCAGCGTTGCCGTGGGCGCGTCGTTCACCGTGCTGTTGACCGGCAAGTCGATCCGCGACTTCAGCGCCCCGGGCCCGCGCATGACCGAGGAGGTCATGTCCCATTACCGCCTGTATCTGCTGGCATCGCTGGCCAGGCTGGCATTCTTCGTCTTCCTCATCGCCACGTTCATGGCTTTTCTTGGTGCCGCCACCTACATCGCCGCGTGCCTTGCCTTCAATGCAGGCTACCGCTCCTGGCTGGCCGCGATATCGGTGGCTGTGGCCGCAGGCGTCTTCAGTGCGCGTGCATTGCTGCGCACCCTGCTCTATTCTCCGGGAGTGATCGTTGCCTCGTCGCTGTATTCGATGCACCACTTCTACCCCCTCTGGCAGCGCCTTTCGCCCGCGCGGCTGCGCGCGCTCGATGCAATCGTGTTCGGGACGCTGGCAGCCCTGTTCACCGCAGGCTTGATCGCCCTGGCCAGGGCGAGCGCGTGGGAAGCCATGTGGGCACTGGGTGCGATCGGCGCTGCCTACGCTTCCGTGCAACTCGCCGCCGGTCGGCGTCGGGAGCCCAGGCCAGTGCCCCGCAAGAGCAGGGCGTCTGCACCCAATATCCTGATGATCGGCGCGGACACGCTACGGGCCGACCGGATAGGAGGCATGGGTTACCACCGTGAACTGACACCCAACATCGATGCGCTGGCGCGCCGCGGTAGCCATTTCACTGACTGCTATGTGCCCTGCGCCCGCACGGCGCCGAGCATGGCGTCGATGCTCACCGGAACCTGGCCGCATACGCATCGCATCCGCGACAACTTCATCGCGCCCGAAGACACACGGCTGCCGGTGCCCACGCTGCCGGATATCCTGGCGAAGCTCGGCTACAGCACCGGCGCCGTGGGCGACTGGGCCGCCTCGGACGTGACCAAGCTGGGCTTCGGCTTCGAGCACCGCGACCTGGCGCAGGACCAGTGGAACATGAAGTATTTCCTGCGGCAGGGCCCGAAGGACATGCGCCTGTTCCTCTCGCTGTTCACGCAGAACTGGTTCGGCAAGACCTTCCTGTCCGAGATCTACTACCTGGGCGGGGTTCCGCTGACCGACGAGATCGGGCGTGACACGCGGCGGATGATCGCCAAACTGGCTGCGGACGAAAAGCCGTTCTTCATCATGTCCTTCATGGCCACGACGCATCCGCCGTTCACCTCCAGGCATCCGTATTACACGCTGTTTGCCGATCCCGGCTACAACGGCCCCTCGAAGTTCGCCATGGCCCGGCTGCGCGACCCGTTCGAGATCATTCGCCGCCAGGGCGAGCCGAAGACGGAGTTCGACCTGGAGCAGATCATCGATCTCTACGACGGATGCGTGAAGAATTTCGACGACGAAACCGGGCGCATCCTCACCTACCTCGAGGCCTCGGGGCTGTCCGACAACACCATCGTGGTGATCTTCAGCGATCACGGTTTCGAATTCTTTGAACACGAGACCTGGGGACAGGGCAACACCGCCATCGGTGACTTCTCCGCCCGAGTTCCCTTGATCATCGCCGACCCGCGCAACCCCGGCGGCGGAGTGATCAACAGCGTGGTCCGCACCGCGGATCTCGCGCCCACGCTGCTGGAACTCGCCGGAGCCGCGGTCCCGGCGCACATGGAAGGCGTCTCGATTACGCCGTTGATGAACGGCCAACCCATGCCCGGGGAGTTGCCGGCCTTTTACGAAACCGGGGTCTGGTTCACCGACCTGCCCGGCACGCCGGAAGGGCACCTGCGTTACCCGCACCTGCCCGAACTGCTGGAAGTGCCCGACAAGGCGCTCGGCATGATCGCGCTGAAACCGCAGTACCAGGACATCGTGGTGCTCGCCAAGGATCGCATGGTGCGGCTCGGTGACTGGAAACTCACCTACCAGCCGCTCACCGATGGCGCACTGTACCGGCTTTTCAATATCCGGCAGGACCCCGCATGCCGCCACGACATAATTCGCGAACATCCGGACATCGCGCAGCAACTGAAACAATTACTTGCACAATGGCTGGATCAGGACGCAGAACAAACCAGGTTTCACGGAGGCAACACGGATGATCATCAGGGCACGGGCACCGCTTAGGCTGGGACTCGCGGGCGGCGGCACGGACGTATCCCCCTACTGCGATATGTATGGCGGCGTGGTGCTGAATGCCACCATCGACAAGTATGCCTACACCACGATCCTGCCCAGTTCCGACGGCAGGGTGCGTTTCGTGGCCACCGACCGCGAGCAGTCCTGGGAAAGCGAGGCTGGTGCCCGCATTCCGCTGAACGGGGAGATGGACCTGCACAAGGGCGTCTACAACCGCATCGTGGAGCAGTATAACGACGGCCGCCCCCTCTCCTTCACGATGACCACCTATACCGACGCGCCTCCCGGCTCAGGACTGGGTTCATCCTCGACGCTGGTCGTCTCGATGATCAAGGCATTCGTCGAGTGGCTCAACCTGCCGCTGGGCGAATACGACATCGCGCAACTCGCCTACGAGATCGAACGCGTCGACGTTGGCCTGTCCGGGGGACGACAGGACCAGTACGCCGCGACGTTCGGCGGCTTCAACTTCATGGAGTTCCACCAAGGCGAGCGCGTAGTGGTGAACCCGTTGCGCATCAAGAACTGGATCATCTCGGAACTGGAAGCCTCCCTGTTGCTGTATTTCGGAGGCGTCTCGCGCGAATCGGCCGCGATCATCAACGAGCAGGCTGACAACGTGAAGCGCAACGATGCCGACGCCATCGAGGCCATGCACGCGATGAAACAGGAGGCATTCCAGATCAAGGAAAACCTGCTGAAGGGAGATTTCGCTGGCCTGGTGCGCTCCATGGAAGCCGGCTGGATGGCGAAGAAGCGCATGGCGAAGAGCATTTCCAACCCGGAAATCGAGCAGACCTACGCGCTGGCCAAGTCAGCCGGCATGCATGTGGGGAAGATTTCCGGTGCGGGCGGCGGCGGCTTCATGATGCTGCTGGTAGACCCGACCAGGCGGATGGACGTGATCCGCGCGCTGCAGCAGAGAACCAAGGGCCAGGTCATGACCTGCCATTTCACCAAGCACGGAACGGAAGGCTGGAAAATACTGTGAAACAGATCATTCGCAACGAGATCCGCGAAAGCGCCTCGAACTTCAATGCCATCTGCGATGACGAGGCATTGGTCGAGCGCATCGCCGAGGTGGCAACCGTATGCGTGGCCGCGCTCGGGCAAGGCAACAAGATCCTGTTCGCCGGCAACGGCGGGAGCGCCGCCGATTCCCAGCACCTGGCCGGCGAACTGGTGAGCCGTTTCTACTACGACCGCCCCGGCCTGCCGGCCGTGGCCCTGACCACGGACACCTCCATCCTCACCGCCATCGGCAACGATTACGGCTACGAGCGGATCTTCGCGCGCCAGATCGAGGCGCTGGGCAATGCCGGAGACGTGTTCTTCGGCATCTCGACCTCGGGCAACTCGCCCAATATCCTCACCGCCGTGACGACGGCCCGGCAGAAGGGCGTGATCACGGTCGGAATGACCGGGCGCAGTGGCGGAAAGCTGGCGGGACTGTGCGATCACCTGCTGTGCGCTCCGTCCGACTCGACACCGCGCATCCAGGAAGGACACATCCTGATGGGTCACATCGTCTGCCAGCTCATCGAAGCGCAGATCTTCCCCAGAACCTGAACGAATGGCACGGGAACTGTCGTGAACATGGAAGCCGTAGTCCTTGCCGGCGGCCTGGGCACCAGGCTGCGCAGCGTGGTGCCCGACCTGCCAAAGCCCATGGCCCCGATCAACGGCATGCCGTTCCTTGCCATCTTGCTCGACAAGCTCGCACAGGCGGGTTTCAGATTGGCCATCCTGGCGGTCGGCTACCGTCACGAGGCCATCCGGAACTATTTCGGGGAAACGCATGGCGCGCTCAGCCTGCGTTATTCGGTCGAAAGCTCGCCGCTGGGCACCGGCGGCGCCATGCGGCTCGCGCTGCAACAAAGCAGCGCGCCGGATGTATTCGTCGTCAACGGCGATACGTATCTCGCAATGGATTACCAGGCCATGCTGGCCGCACACCTGGCGGCCGGGGCAGCCCTCACCGTGGCCGTGCGCGACGTCCCGGATGCCGCCCGCTACGGCGCTCTCGAGATCGCAAACGGGCGGATCCGGGGTTTCATCGAAAAAGGCCGGACGGGGCCCGGCAAGATCAACGCAGGCAGCTACCTGATGAAACGCGGGCTACTGGCACGGCATGGGTTGGCCGAGGCCTTCTCCTTCGAAACGGACCTGTTGATGGCGCATATCCGGGAACTCGAACCGCTGGCATTCGAAACGCGAGGCGACTTCATAGATATCGGCATCCCGGAGGATTACGCGCGAGCGCAGGAATTGCTCGTATCGCTGGCAGGAAGCAAAATCCCGGGCCATGGGCCAAGCTGAGGCTGCGCTTCGGATGACTAGAGGAACATGATCATGGCGAAATCGACCCGCACCAGAACCCTGCTCTTGACGCTGTTGCTGGCGAGCCACGCGGGTATCACCGAGGCACAGAAGAAAGGCTACCTGCCGGAATCGCCCACAGCGAACGAAATGAGAGCGCTGCCCCCCTACTGCGAGGCAAGAATGAAGGGCGACGCGGCAGCCAAGAAATCGTGGTCACAGCAAATGGGCCCCGAAATCTTCATGCACGTGCATCACTATTGCGCCGGCATGAACTTCATGAGCCGATCACGGGTAGAAATGGATGCGCAGAAGAAAAACTATTACCTGCAGCGGGCTTCAGCGAACTTCGCGTACGTGATCTCTGCCTGGCCGCCCGGCCATCCGCTGACCGCCAAGGCGAAGAGCTTCAAGGCACAGGTCGAAAGCATGCGTAGCATGCACTGACGGATCGAACGGGACACAAGCCACCGCAACAGCGAAGCGCGTCATGAGCGCCCTTTCGCCAGTTCACGCAACTGCTCCAGCCGCCGCTCCTGGGTGAAATTGGCGAAAACGCGCTCCCGCCCCTGACGCCCCATGGCCTGCGACAATTCCGTGTCGCGTAGCAGCCGAGCCAGGGCATCCGCCACTTCGGCCACCCGCTCACCATCGACGCGCAGTCCAGTTTCGCCATGCACAACGGCCGAGCCGGTTCCGCCGGTATCGCCCGCCAGGCTCGGCTTGCCGCTGGACGCTGCCTCGAGGAACACCAATCCGAAGCCTTCCGTGTCGCCGTTGATGTCCCGGTTGGGCATCGCGAACACATCGCAGGCGTTGTACCAGCGGGGCAGGTCCTCATAGCTCACGTGCCCGAGCAGGTGAACCCGCTTCTCCAGCCCAAGCTCGCTGATCAGCCCTTTTAAATAATCGAGATCCTCTCCGGTACCGATCAGCGCATAGTGGACATCGATACCCTGCGCCACCAGTGCGGGCAATGAACGCACGACGTTGTCGAAGCCCTTGCGCCGCTGCAGTCGCCCCACCGAGAGGATCAGCTTCTGGCTGGCGCCTAGCCCGAGCGCCCCGCGCAGGTCGTCGACGGGCAGTCCTGGCCGAAACCGCTTCTCATCGACGGCCGGGTAAACCACCGCAATGCGCTCCGGATCCACTCCGATGAGCGATACCAGCGTATCGCGGGTGAAATCGCTGTTGGCCAGCACCCGGTCGGCATGGCGAAGGGCGAAGCACATCGTCCTGAACTTGCCGCCCCGCCCCCAGCCCGTCAACTCTTCTCCGTGGGCATAGATCAGCAGCGGGCGCCGGGTCAGCCTTGCCACGGCCCATGCCGTCACCCCTTCGGGCAATGCGCGCGCGGCAAACACCCCGTTGATGCGGCGGGTGAGAGCAAGACCCAGGGTACTCAGGAAGAACTTGGCATACATCAATGCCGACTCGGGCTTGAGCCAGCGATGCCGTTTCAGCACCAGCCTGTGGATCGTGTTCGGATGCCCGTGATCGAATTCCGCGGCACCCGGCACATCCGCAGTGATGATGTGGACTTCCCTGCCACCGAGTCGCCGGAAGTCATCGTCCAGCGACACCGCCGTTCCGCCCTTGGTGGG
>CAYWWD010000143.1:0-6495 GCA_964461965.1 uncultured Halioglobus sp.
GAACAACCGCTCTGGGTGAAGATCCTGATCACGGTCTCGTTCCTGATGTTCCTGTACAACACCAGCATGACTTTACTGAAAGGCCGCAAGACCGGCATCAATATCGTACTGATGCTGGGGCTCTGGCTGGCGGCGGTGTTCTGGCTGTTCGCGTTCTACAACCCCGGCAACCTGGCGGTCGACAAACTGTACTGGTGGTGGGTCGTGCACCTGTGGGTGGAGGGCGTGTGGGAGCTCATCATGGCCTCACTGCTGGCATACCTGCTGATCAAGCTGACCGGTGTCGACCGCGAAATCATCGAGAAATGGATGTACCTGATTGTCGGACTCGCGCTGTTTTCCGGCCTGATCGGCACCGGGCACCACTACTTCTGGATCGGCGCGCCCGCCTACTGGCAACCGCTGGGCAGCTTTTTTTCCACACTCGAGGTCTTGCCTTTCTTCGCCATGGTGATGTTCGCGTTTTTCATGTTCTGGAAGGGCCGGCGCAACCACCCGAACAAGAGCGCCATGCTGTGGACGCTGGGCAGCGCCACGCTGGCCTTCTTCGGCGCGGGCGTATGGGGCTTCCTGCACACCCTGTCTTTCGTCAACTACTACAGCCACGGCACGCAGGTGACCGCAGCACACGGACACCTCGCATTTTTCGGCGCTTATGTCATGACCGTGCTGGCGGTGATCACCTACGCCATGCCGCAGTTGCGACGGGTGCAGCCGTATAACCAGATCCTCAATATGTGGAGCTTCTGGATGATGACCTCCGCCATGTGCTTCATGACGTTCACGCTGACCTTCGCCGGTGTGGTACAGACTCACCTGCAGCGCGTCATGGGCATGAACTACATGGAAGTGCAGCAGCAGCTGGCGCTGTTCTACTACATGCGCCTCGGTGCGGGCGTGGTGGTGGCGATCGCCGCGATCCTCTATATCTATTCCATCTTCGGCCCCGTCCGGGCACAGGCCGCCGCCAGCACCGATGGCCAGCTGACAGGCGTTACCGTGTAGCCATGGCCAGCACTCCGCCGCCCGGCGGCGCGGCGGCAGAGTCCGCACGAACTTCGTTCGCCGCCACGCGGGACTTGCCGCCGCGCGACATCCCGTTCTATCAGCCGGTAGGCAACGAGTGCGAACTGTTCGAGCAGGCGTATCGCCAGCGCCTGCCGCTGCTGCTGAAGGGGCCGACCGGCTGCGGCAAAACCCGGTTCGTGGCGCACATGGCGGCGCGGCTGGGACGACCCTTGTTCACGGTGTCCTGCCACGATGACCTGACCGCGGCCGACCTCACCGGCCGCTACCTGCTGCAGGGCGGCGAAACCCGCTGGATGGATGGGCCGTTGACCCAGGCGGTGCGCGAGGGCGGCATCTGTTATCTCGACGAGGTGGTCGAGGCGCGCAAGGACGTGACCGTGGTGCTGCATCCGCTCACCGATGACCGCCGCCTGCTGCCGCTGGAGCGCACCGGCGAACTGCTGCAGGCGCCGGACAGTTTCATGCTCGTGGTCTCCTACAACCCGGGCTACCAGCACATCCTGAAATCCCTCAAGCCCAGCACGCGGCAGCGGTTCATCGCCAGGAGTTTCGATTTCCCGCCGCCGCAACTGGAACGCGACATCGTCGCGCGCGAGAGCGGCCTGTCGCCGGAGCGCTGCACCACGCTGATCAATCTCGCCGGACGTTTGCGCGCCCTGAAAGGCCGGGACATCGAGGAAGGTGTCTCCACGCGGCTGCTGATCTACTGCGCCACGCTCATCGCCAACGGTATGCCGGCCCTGCAGGCCGCGCAGGCTGCGCTGATCGAGCCGCTGAGTGACGATACCGATGTTCAGGAAGGCCTGCTGGAAGCCGTGCGCGCCACCTTCGGCGAAGACTGAGCGCGGGGCAGCGCGTGTTCGAGTGGCTGGAATTTGAGGAAAAGGCCGGGCGCTTCTGGAACCGCTGGATCTCCGCACGCAGCGCGAGCTACCCGGAATTCCCGGCGGCGGCGGTGACGCTGGCGAGTATCGCCGCGCCACTGGGCGTTTTTTTTCGCGCCGGCGGCGGGCCGGTCGCAGTGGCGGTCGGCGCCATCGCCGCGCGAACCTCCTCGCATCGACTCGGCCTGCGGCAGCGCCTGGGCTTCGCGGAGGAGTCGCTCGACGTGGCGCGCCTCGACGAGGAAGCGCTGCTCCTGCCGCCGAAGATCGCGCTGTTCAACGATCCGGCCCTCAACCGCGACCTGTATTTCTGGCTGGCGGCCCTGCTCGGTGCCGAGCAACCCACACGCGGCTACCACGATCCCCTGCGGCAGGATCTCAGCAACCTGCGCCAGGTGGTGGCCGGTTGCGCTCAGGCGCTCGCCGTATACCCCGGCCTGCAATCGCGCTACCTGCGCTTGCGCGCAGCGGTGCTGAAGCTGCGACCTGCGCGCACGCTGCCGCCGGTGGAGGCCGCCATCGAAGCGGTGATCTGTCACCTGCTGGGTGCGGATCAGGCCCTTTCGCAGGAGGCGCAGCGCTATCTCGACGCGGTGCAGGACGCGACGCTCAGCCTGCGCGAATTTCGCGCTACACCGGATTACCGCCACCCACTGCCCGTGCCGTTGTGGGCCACGCTCGGCCAGTCGGACACCGCCGTCGATGCCGGCGAGGATGACGATGACGCAGACGAGGCGCTGCCGGCAGCCAGCGGCGAGGTCAAGGACAAACGCCAGGCTCAGCGCCGGCGCCAGGACCAGACCGAACGGAATGATCCCCTGGTGTTCAACCGCTTCGAGAAGATCCTGTCATTCGCGGAAATGGTGAATGTGAATCGCCTGGCCGACGAGGACGAGGACAGCAACGCGCGCGACAATGCCGAGGAGATGGACGAGCTTACGGTGTCGCCGCACCAGCAGCGCGCCGCGTCACGGCTGAAGATCGACCTGGACCTGGCAGCGACGGCCGTCGACGAAACGGCCCTGCAGGGTGCAGCGACCTACCCCGAGTGGAATTATCGCAAGCAGTGCCACCTGCCGAGCCACTGTCGCGTGCTGTCCGGCGTGCAGAAAGAGGCGGAGGTCGTCGCCCTGGACGAGCAGACGCAGCGGCGTATCCGGCGGGTGCGGCAGCAGTTCGAGGCGCTGCGCCCGCGCCGCGTCTGGCTGCGGGGCCAGGTGGACGGCAACGAGCTGGACATGGACGCGCTGGTGCGCGCGCGCTGTGACCTGGCCGCGACGGGCGAGTACAGCGACGGACTCTACCTGGCGACACGCGCCGAGGCCCGCGATCTCGCGGTGTCTATCCTGATCGACGTGTCCCTGTCGACCGATGCCTGGGTGGAGGACCGCCGTGTCATCGATATCGAAAAGGAAGCACTGCTGGTGCTGGCGCATGGCCTCGCCACCTGCGGCGATGATTACAGCATCCAGAGTTTCACCTCGCACCGGCGGCACCGCGTCTGGGTGAACACACTCAAGGATTTCGACGAGCCCATGAGCGAGACTACCGAGCGGCGCATCCACGCACTGATGCCGGGGCGCTACACGCGCATGGGCGCCGCGATCCGCCACTGCGCACAACAGCTGGCGCGCCGGCCCAACCGGCACCGCTTGTTGCTGGTGATCAGTGACGGCAAACCCAACGACAGCGACTACTACGAGGGGCGCTACGCCGTCGAGGACACGCGGCGCGCGATCCTGGAGGCGCGACAGCAGGAATTGACGGTGTTTGGCATTACCATCGATCGCGATGCGCAGCAGTACATCGCGCATATATTCGGGCGCGGCCGCTATGCGATGGTGCACAAGCCGGAACACCTGTCGCTGGCGCTGCCGCGCATCTACCAGCAGCTCGTCGCCACCTGAGGCGCAGCCGCCCTGGAGCACGCCATGAGCCGGTCGCGACGCGCACTTGCAGTTTCCCTCGGGATTTTCCTCTGCCTTGCGGTGGTGATACCGCTGGCGCTGGCGATCAATCGCTTCGACTGGGGCGTCGGCCTGATACTGCTGGCCCCGCTGCTGATCTGGGGGCTGATCCGCAGCGGCAGGGCGCTGGACGGCTGGTCGCGCAACGCGCGGCGCACACCGCCGGTGGACCCCGATTTCCCGGACGACGAAGAATAACAGCCGCTCTGCGCAGGTTGCTGCGACGGCTCAGCGCCCTGCGTTCCCGCCCACTCCGAATAACCAGCTGCGCGGTGCATCGATTGCGCGGTTTGACATCAGGCGGTGCAAGCCCACCGCGCAACGCCCCATCATCCAGGCGATGCCGAGCGTGAAAAACGCATAGCCGAACACCCAGGCGTAAACAGGTGCCAGTGCCAGGCGCCCCGCGAAGTGCCACACCGCGAACGCGACCAGCGCGGCGAGCACGCCCAGCCAGAAAGTGCGAATCTGGAACAGCAGGTGGGTGTCGAGCCATGCCGCACCCCGGTGCAAACGCCACGCGGCGATGAGCATGCCGATGGGCGCAGTGACCACCGCCATGATGCTGCCGATATACAGACCGTAGATGACCACCACGTAGCCCCGACCCGGTGCGCTCTTGTCAAAGACCTCTGTGTCGTCGCGCGCGCTGGCCATGCATCAGATCGCCGCGCTGCAGGCGAGATCGTAAAGGGTGCGAGGATCGCCCGCGGCGCGCAACTGCGCGCAGAGCTCAGGCCGGCTGATCAGCTGCGCGATGTTGGCAAGGATATCCAGGTGTTCCTGCCGCGCCTCCACCGGCACCAGCAGCACAAACAGCAGATCGACCGGCAATTTGTCCGGTGCATCGAACGGGATCGGTGTTTCCAGTGTCAGCAGCGCGCCCAGCGGACGGGCGCACTGGCTCAGGCGACAGTGGGGAATGGCGATACCCTTGCCCATGCCGGTGCTGCCCAGCTTTTCCCTGGCCGCCAGATGCTCCAGCACCGTGTCGCAGGGCAGGGACGGCTGGTCGTCGCAGAGGATTCTGGCAGTGGTTGCAAAGAGGCTGTCCTTGCTGTCTGCCTGCAGGCGGCACACCGTGCGCGACGGCGTCAGTATCTGGCTGAGAAAATTCATCGCGGCGTTTCCACTGTCCCCGGCGTTTGCATTGCGGCGAGTATAAGATAAACCTGCGTGAATGCGGGCGCTATACTGGCGCCCGAAGACACGCCTCATATCAACAATGGAGTCCTGCTCATGATCGGTTTTCTGCTGCGCCTCGGCAGCTGCATCATGGCGGTCGCGGTCGCCGCGTGCAGCCAGATCGACACAGGTTGCGCGCCTGCGGGCGCGGTAACGCCGCTCTGCGGCGTGCAGATGCCAGAGGACCTGGAGGTGCTGCCGGACGGCGGCGGGCTCCTGATCGGCGAGTACGGCGACGGCGGGAAATTGCCCGGCGCGCTCACCTGGCTGCAACCGGATGCAGGCGCCGGGTTTGTCCGGCTGGCGGACAGCACATCGGTCACGCGGGGAGCCAGCCAGCTGAACTGGGGTGATGCCGCGTGTACCGCGCCGGACACGTTATCGCCACACGGTATCCATCTTTCGCGGCGGGGCGATTTGCTGCAGCTGCTGGTCGTCAACCACGGCAGCGCCGAACAGGTGCTGTTCTACGAGGTGCAGCCGTCACCGGACTCCCTGACGCCACCCACGCTTGCCTGGCGCGGCTGTGTGACGTTTCCCGCCGGCGTAGTGCTGAATGATGTGGTGGCGCTGCCGGACGGCGGCCTGGCGGTGACCAGCATGTATGAACGGGAAAACGAACTGCTGGCACAGCTCAAGTCGGCGCTCGGGCTGAACCAGGGCCAGGTCTGGCGCTGGACACCAGGCGCACCGGTGCGCGCGATGGCGAACACGAGTGCGAGAATGCCGAACGGAATCGCGATTGCACCCGACGGCAAAAGCATCTTCGTCAACAACTATCTGGAAGGGGAGCTGCGCCAGTACGAACTCGCGACCGAGCAGTTGTTGTCCTCCGTGGCAGTACCCAACATCGACAACTCCGCCTGGCTGGCGGATGGCCGCCTGCTGTTGGCCTCCCACACCTCGCCGCTGACGCTGCTCCCCTGTTTCGGCCTGACGCAGGGAAGCTGCGGGGCGGCCTACGAACTGGTGGCGGTGGATACCCGATCGGGCGCGACCGAAGTGATTTTTCGCGAAGCGGCGGGTGGGCCGTTCGGCCCTGCTACCGTGGCGGTGGAATATCAGGGCGCACTCTATGCCGGCTCGTTTTCCGGGGATCGCCTGGCACGGATAACACCGTGACGGGCGCACAAACCGCGTTAACGTTGTCCAAATATTTGCTATCCTGCCAACCCCTTTTACAGGGATAACCGGCGCCGCGCCGGCCCCGGGACTCGGTAATCGCACATGCCCCAGTATCGCTCGAAAACCTCCACCGCCGGCCGCAACATGGCCGGCGCCCGCGCCCTGTGGCGCGCCACCGGTATGAAGGACGCCGACTTCCAGAAGCCCATCATCGCGGTGGTGAACTCGTTCACGCAGTTCGTGCCCGGACACGTGCACCTGAAAGATCTCGGCCAGCTGGTGGCGCGTGAGATCGAGGCCGCCGG
>CAYWWD010000144.1:0-6492 GCA_964461965.1 uncultured Halioglobus sp.
GTGTCGAGCACCAGCGTCGGCGCCGCCGGGGCGGCGGTGTCCAGCGTGAAGTTGCTTACGTCTTCGCTGATGATGTTCAAGACCTTGGTGATCTCGGGAGCTTCCACAACCTCATCCGCGCCCCCTCCCCCCAGCACCCCAAACCGATACCCTAGTGGGTCAATGACTTCCACAATCCGCAGCAGTTGCACAAACGAATGGCCATCATCCGTTCTTCCAAACAAGGACGGCCTGCCAGAGGAGGTTTCCTCCAGCAGTTGATCGATGCTGTTGCCTCGCGCAATCGCACTGACGATGTCTTCCAGTTCACCATCGCTTCCGGGCAGCAGGGCAGCCTCCCTGGCATCGGCGACTCGCCCGCCGAGGACCATGCCGTCAAGGGTGACGGCTTCCTTGTCCCGCAGGAAATAGACGTTTCCGTTATCAAAGGAGAGTTCAACGCGACCGCTGGCAGAGGTCACGATTGAATCGCCTTCGTACACCGGATCACCGACCTTGAGCTGGCGCACGCTTCCGTCGGGGCCTTTGGCGAACACCTGTCCCTCGATCGAGGCGACCTTGCCTACCACGTTGCCGCCTTGGCCGGCACTGTCGCCAAACACCCTGCTGTCCAGGGTGACGCTTTCATTGTCACGGGCGAAGTAGGCGGTACCGTCCCCGAAAGCGAGTTCGACATGTCCGCCCGGAGGTGCCTGAACCACCTCGCCCTCGAACACCGGATCGCCCACCTTGAGCGGGCGCATGATCCCGTCAACTCCCTTGGCGGACGCCTGCCCGAGAATTGATGCGACTTTGCCGATGACATTGCCTGATTCAGCCATGATGACTACTCCGGACGTGACTATGGAATGGTCGCCACTTTAGTCAAAGGCCGGCGTGGTCGCTATTGGACCAAAGGACAGTATCGGGAAATGGTTCAGGACGGCCGCTGGCCGTTGACCATCAGGGCCAGGTGGAGCCTGTCGCGCGCGTTAAGCTTTTGGAAAACAGAGCCGGTATGCGCTTTTACTGTGCGTTCCGTAATCCCCAGCTGGCGGGCGATTTCCTTGTTGCTGGATCCGTTGGCGACCGCGCTGGCGACTTCCTGTTCGCGCCGGGTCAGTGTCGCCATGCGGTCAGCGATGGCGGGATTTGTCACCGCCTGCGGCAAGGCGGTGGCTGGCATGCGCGCAATGGCGGCCCGGGTGGAGGCCAGCAGTCTGTGCATCAATGCCTCCCCGATCCACAGCCCTCCTGCCTGAACGACGTCGGCCACCTGCCGCAGATTGGCCGCCGTGGCATGGGCATTGCAGTAGCCGCGGATCCCGACGGCAAACAGGGACAACGCCTGTTCGTCGTCGGGCTGGTTGGCCAGAATGATTATCCTTGCGCTACCCACTACCTTTTGCAGGTCGGCGAGTTGTTCCGGCGCAGGCCCTGCATCGTTTAGCCGCAGCCAAACCAGCGTTGTCGCAGGCAAGGACGAAGACTTTACCGCGGGTCCGAAAGCAAGCACGGCAGCCTTCGGGAAGGCCTCCAGCCAACGCGGTAACGCCTCTCCCGACGGAGACACGAACAGGTGGCGAGTCGGGTTCGGATTACGCGGTGACACGTGCTTCAGCGCTCGGTCAGCGCCCCCTGTTTGGCCCTGAGCACCGGTTTCAGCAAGTAGGCAAGGATGCTCTTCTGGCCGGTGATGATGTCCACTTCGGCCACCATGCCGGGAATGATCGGCAAGTTGGCGCCAAGAGAGGACTTGATGGTTCGCACCTTGACGAGGAAAAATGTGTTGCCTTTTTCATCGGTGATCGAGTCCGCGCCGATATGCTCCAGCTTCGCCTCAAGGCCGCCGTAGGTGGAGAAATCATAGGCGGTGAACTTCACCATCGCCGCCTGACCTGGCCGCAGGAAGGCTATGTCCTTGGTCGCCACTTTGGCTTCCAGAATCAGGGCGTCCTCCAGCGGCACGACCTCGACCAAATCCCTTCCGGGCTGAACCACTCCGCCAACGGTATTCACCAGCAAGCGCTTGACCGTCCCCTTCACCGGCGAACGGATGGCAGCATGCTTGACCTTGTCGGCCAGCGCCACCCCACCCTCGGTGAAGGCATTGAGCTTCGCCATGGTCTCCGCCAGTTCCTTGCGCACTTCGTTGCGGGCATTGAGCTCGACTTCCTCGATCTTGCGCGACGCCTCGGCCATCGCCGCCTGCGAGCGCAGGATCTGTGCCGCCGCCATGTCACGCTCGCCGCGAAAACGCGACGTGTCGCGCTCCAGGCGCAACAATTCGACTTCCGATACCGCACCCGAATCGATCAAGGGCTTGGTAACCGCCAATTCCCTGGCGGTAAGCTCGTAGGCCTGCGAGGCCTGTTCGCGCTTGACGCGCATTTCCGAGAGCTCCTGCTGGCGCTGCACCAGCTGCTCGCGGGCAATCGATATCTGAGCCGCCACGTTGGAGCGCGCCGTCTCGTACAGACGCTGCTCGTCCTGAACCGTTTTCGGATCCTCGACCAGGACTTCCGGCGGCGGCACGAAGGGCAAGCCTTCGGAAAGCGCACGCAGACGCGCTGCCTTGGTGGTCAGGGCCAGGTATTGCGAACGGTTTTCGCGCACGGAGGATTCGAAACGCGTCGGATCGACGCGCAGCAGAATCTGGCCGGTATCCACCACCTGCCCCTCCTTGACGTTGATTTCCGCAACGATGCCGCCGTCCAGGCTCTGCAGGATCTGGATCTGGCTGGAGGGAATCACCTTGCCCTCGCCCTTGGTGATCTCGTCGACCTCGGCAACCGCGGTCCACATGACGAACAAAGCGAGGGAAATCAGGATGGTCTTGACCAACACCCTGGCGCGTAGCGGTTCCTGATGGATCATGAAGTAGTCCGCATCCTGGACGAAGTCCGCGTCGGGCACGTCAGGATTTTCCTTCCAGTCGGCAAGCCAGCGATCGACACGCGGTTGCACCCTGAGCCGGATCGACTCGAGCCACCCGTGCACTCTTACTGCGGCAGCCTTCAGTCTTTGCAGCAGGACCGGCGAGTTCATGTCGCCCTCCCGATGCGGCCCGCCTGGAGCGATTCGACCACCTGCTGGCGGGGACCATCGGTCACTATCCGGCCGTCATCGATGACGATCATGCGCTCGGCCAGGTCGATCAGGCTCACCCTGTGAGTCACGATGACCATGGTCTTGTGCTGCATGAAACGGCTCAGCCTCTCCTTGAATTGGCTTTCCGACGTGAAGTCCATGGAACTGGTCGGTTCGTCGAGCAGCAATACCGGCGGATCGAGCAGCACCGCCCGGGCTATGGCCACGCCCTGGCGCTGGCCGCCGGAGAGCGAAGCACCGCGCTCGCCGATAACCATGTCATAACCCTGGGGATGCCGGTTGGCAAACTCCGTCAGGCCGCCGACTTCGGCCGCGGTAACGATAGCCAGATCGTCGGCGTAAGGCGCCCGCAGCGCGATGTTTTCGCGCAGGCTGCCGTAGAACAGCAGGGTATCCTGTTCGACGTAACCGACATTGCGCCTGAGATCCGCCGGATCGAGCTGCCGCAGGTCGACGCCATCAAGAAACACGGCGCCTTCGGTCGGCTGATAGAGACCCAGCATCAGCTTGTGCAGGGTGGTCTTGCCCGAACCGACCCGCCCCAGCACCACGACCCGTTCGCCCGGCATGATGCGGAAAGACACGTTGCGCAGGACCTCCTGTGAATGTCCGGGATAGGTGAAGCTGACATTGCGGAACTCGATCTCCCCCCGGATTTCCGGTCGATGGACGAAAGAACTTTCTTCCGCTCGCTCGCCCGGGGTAGTCATGGTCGTTTCCAGTCCGGCCAGCGCCGTCTTGGCATTCTCGAACTGCATCAGCAGGCCCACAACCTGACCCAAAGGGGCCATGGCGCGTCCGGCCAGCATCGTGCAGGCGATCAAACCGCCCATCGTCAGCCAGCGCTCGTTGATCAGATAAACGCCGGCGATGACGATCAGCAGATTGACCAGTTGCGTGAGCGTGGCGGCGCCATTCATCGCGGACGAGGACAGCAGCCGCAGGCGGGCACTGGTCCGCGCCAGGAATGCAGCCGTCTTCTCCCACTTGGCCTGCATCAGCCCTTCGGCGCCGTTCGACTTGATGGTCTCCAGGGCCGTCAGGCTTTCGATCAGTGTGGCATTGCGCATGGCGGCGGCGCGGAAGGTGGTTTCCGACAACTCGCGCATCTTGTACTGGATGACGTAGCTGTAGATCAGGACGCCGATGATGCCCAGAATCGGGAACGCGACCAGCGGCCAGGAAATCCAGAGGATCACCAGCAGGAAAAGCAGGGTGAAGGGCAGGTCGATCAGGGCCGTAACAGTCGCCGAGGCGATGAAATCGCGCACTGTTTCGAAAGAACGCAGGTTCGCCGCAAAGGAACCGACCGAAGCCGGGCGGTTGGCGAGCCGCATGCCCAGCACCCGTTCCATGATCAGGGCGGAGAGCTTGAGATCGATGCGCGAACTGGCCAGATCGACAAAATGGCCGCGCAACAGGCGCATCGTGTAGTCCACCCCGAAAACCAGCAGCAGACCGCTGGACAGCATCCACAAGGTTTCGACCGCGTTGTTGGGCACCACGCGGTCATACACGTTCATGGTGAAAATCGGCATGGCCAAGGCGAAGATGTTGATCAGTGCAGCGGCGCCGATGATGTCCTTGTAGACCGGCAACTGTTCCAGGATCGCGCCCCAGAACCAGTGGCGCTGCGCCACCTCGACCACTTCGGGGGTGCGCTGGTCGAAGCGGAAATGGGGCCGGGCGAACAAGGCAATGCCCTCGTAACGCGCTTGCAGGTTCTCCTGGGAGAGCGGCACGGCCCCCTGGGCAGTGTCCGGAAACAGCAGTTTGGCGGAAGTGCCGCCCTCTTCCCAACCGAGAAGAATGCAGGCCTCGTTGCCCTTGAGCAACAAGATGACCGGAAGCAAGGCCGCATCGATCTGTTGCAGCGGGCGGCGCACCAGCTTGCTGGCAAATCCCGCACGTTGCGCGGCGCGGACGAACAAGGACGGTGTCAGGCCCTGGTCAGGCAGCGGCAAACCGGCCGTCAGCGCCGCATGGGTACTGGGTCGGCCGTGGATGCGGGTCAGTTCGACCAGGCAATCCAGCAAGGGGTCATGATGCAGCAGATCCTCGCGAACCCCATCCACGCGGGCAAAAGAACCAGAACGGCGTTCCGGGCCGGTGTAGTCCGCAGCGCTGTTCTGGCGACGATCGACACCGTCCCAGGCTTGCTCCGGGTTCACGGCCTGCATCTCGGCGGCATGCTGCACATTCGTACCGACTCGCTCATTTTGGATTGCGCCATAAAACCGGGCTCAAGCATGGATTATGCCTTCAAAGTCGGCTGGCGCAGCATCCCCGGAAGGCGGGAGCCCGCTGCCGGTCATGCCATTGCAAGCGACAGGCGCCCGCGAGAAGGCGCCTGTCCCGCAGCGGAAACTTAACCCGCCAATGCCGCCTTGATCTGTTCCAGCGTTGACGGATCGTCGATGGTCGTCAGGTCGCCGGCATCGCGACCTTCTGCCAGCGCCTGGATGGAACGGCGCAGCATCTTGCCCGAGCGCGTCTTGGGCAGGCCCGTGACGAAATGCACGCGCTTCGGCCGCGCGATGGCGCCCAGATTGCCGTCGACCACCTTCTTGATCTCCGCCTCCAGCGCCGCGCGCAGTTCCGGCGTGGCGATCCGCGCCGGATCCTTGACCACCGCGAAGGCGACCGGTTCCTGGCCCTTCAACTGGTCGTTGACGCCGACCACGGCCACCTCGGCGACGGCACTGTGGCCCTGTACGGCCTCCTCGATTTCGCGCGTACCAAGGCGATGACCAGCGACGTTGATGACGTCATCGGTGCGGCCGAGGATGTAGTGGTAACCCTCTTCATCCTTGATGCCCCAGTCGAAAGACGAATACACCTGCGGTTCCTTGAACAGGCTGAAATAGGTGCTGACGAAGCGCTCGTCGTCACCCCAGACGGTGGAAAGACAGCCCGGCGGCAGCGGCGGCACGATACCGACGATGCCCTTTTCATTGGCATCGCAGACCGTACCGTCCTCACGGAAAATACGCAGGTCATAGCCGTATACCGGGAAGCTCGGCGTGCCGAACTTGATCTTGGTCTTTTCGATGCCTGGCACCGTGGACAGGATCGGCCAGCCGGTCTCGGTCTGCCAGTAGTTGTCGATCACCGGCAGCTTCAACTCGCCCATGATCCATTCGTGGGTCGGCTGATCCAGCGGCTCGCCGGCAAGGAACAGGTGCTTCAACGTTGACAGGTCATACTTGTGCAGCCAGCTGTTGTCGCTCTTCTTCAGCACGCGGACCGCGGTGGGAGCGGAGAACATCACGGTGACCTTGTACTTCTCGACGATCTGCCACCAGATGCCCGGATCGGGCCGGATCGGCGTGCCTTCGTACATGATCGTGGCCATGCCGGCGATCAGCGGGCCGTAGATGATGTAGCTGTGGCCGACCACCC
>CAYWWD010000145.1:0-6336 GCA_964461965.1 uncultured Halioglobus sp.
CCCATCACGCGCTCGACCCCCGGGCGGTTGTACCAGCTGCGGTCGAAGATCACCATCTCGCCGGCGGCGGGCAGGTGCTTGAAATAGCGCTGCATGTACACTTGGGTCTTTTCGCGGTCGGTCGGCGCCGGCAGCGCCACCACGCGGAACACGCGCGGGCTGGCGCGCTCGGTGATGCGCTTGATCATGCCGCCCTTGCCCGCGGCATCGCGGCCCTCGAACAGCACCACGATACGGGCGCCGGTTTTCACCACCCAGGCCTGCAGATGCGCCAGCTCGACCTGCAGGCGTTCCAGTTCCCTGCGGTAATCCCCGGTGCCGGAGGATTTTTTCTTATTCCCGGGCTTCTTCTCTCGCTTCTTGCTCATGTTCTCACCGTCAATGGTTGCCGCCAGTGCGTGGCATGTTGAGCACTGTAGCCGATGTTAGTTCCCTGCTCCGATTGATACAAATCAAAAACCGGATCGCAAGCGGCGATTGCGTGTGATGGTGGTATGCTCAGCGCTGCGAATGACTGCGCGGGGGAGCCGAGTGTGTTGATACCGAATGAATTGAACCAATTGACCAGCGAGTGGCTGAGCGAGGCGCTGCGTACCCCCGTCTCGCGCGTTACACTGCTGGATGCGCATGCCGGCACGACAGGCCGGGCGGTGCTGGAGCTCGACTACGCGAACGCCGTAGACCTCCCGCGCCGGTTGTTTGTAAAGCTGCCACCCACGGATGAGATGCAGCGGGCGTTCGTGACGTCCAGTGGCATGGGCAAGCGCGAGGCCCGCTTTTACGCGGGCTTGTCGGCCGAACTACCCGTACGAGTACCGCGCAGTTACTTTGCCGCCAGTGATGACGCCGGCGAGGCCTACATCATGCTGCTGGAAAACCTGGTAGATGCCGGCTGCACTTTTTTCAACGCCAGTTCGCGCTACTCCCTCGACTACATCCGGCAGGTGCTGGACGCATTCGCCCGTCTGCACGCCAAATTCTGGGACACGCCGCGCTTCGAAGCCGACCTCGCCTGGCTGCAACCGCCGCTGCAGCATGAGATCGCGGTGCACCTCATCCAACTGGCGCTTGAACAGCACGCGACAACCATGCCGCCGGTTTTTCGTGCGATGGGCGAGCTCTATCTCGCACACGCCGACGCCATTCACCGACTCTGGCAGCGCGGCACGCCGACGGTCATTCACGGCGACGTGCACGATGCCAACCTGTTCTATGACGGCAATGGCCCGGGTTTTCTCGACTGGGCGATGGTGGCGCGCGGCCCGTCCATGCGTGATACGGGTTACTTTCTCGCTGGCACGCTCACGCCGCAGCACCAGCGCGAGTCGGGCAGGGACCTGGTGGACTACTATCGCCAGCGGTTGCTCGCGTTCGGTGCGCCCGCGCCTTCGATGCAGGAGCTGTGGCAGCAGTACCAGTGGCACGCGACGTATGTGTGGGTGGGCGCCACCGTGACACTGGCCATGGGCGATGCCTGGCAGCCGGTGAGCTATGTGAAAGCCTCACTGGAGCGGTTGCATGCCGCGATGGATCAGCTCGGTTCGGTGGAGGCGATACGCGCGGCGCTGTAACGAACCCGTTCGGTGCTGACTGCGATCGCGCGCTACATTGACGCGTTCTGGCAGAGCGCGTTTGGTTTTCCCGTGCACATTCTCGACGCAAGGCCGGTGCGGTGCAGCCTCCCACAGCGAATATCTCAGTCATTCACCCCGGGGAAATGGTACTCATGCCCCCACAGGTCGCCCTCGATGCTGATCGTGGTCGCGTGGTTTTCCCAGTCGATCAGCAATCCGTCGAAGCCGTATTCCACCGCGATGCCGCCCGGCGCCAGCAGGTAGACGGAGCACATATTGTCATTCACATGCCGCCCGAGGGTTGCAAGGAAATGCACGCCGGCCTTTTTGGCGCGGTCCATGGCGCGACCGAGTTCATCCATCGTGCGCACCTCCACCATCATGTGCACCACGCCCAACGGATGCTCGCCGCTGAACAGCGCCACCGAGTGCTGGCGGGGATTGTTGGCGTGCATGAAGTGGACCTTCATGCCCGGCATGCCGGGAATGTGCAGGACGTCCGTGAGGCCGGTGCCGATCAGGTCGGTGTAGAAGGCGGTTGACGCGTCGATGTCGGGCGCGGGCAGCACGCAGTGGCCGAAACCCATGTCACCGATCTGCTCGTAGCGTGTGACAAAGCCGCTGACGCCTGCGGGTGACACCAGCGGGGTGTAGTCGAGCAGGCGGCCCCAGTAGAGTTCGAGGGTGTTGCCGGCCGGATCCTGCACGGTGGAGACGGCACTCACACCCCGGCGCGCGGCCTCGGCGGCGCTGAGCGCGCTGACGCGATGCCCGGCGGCGTTGAGCGCATCAACCGTTGCCTGCCAGGCGCGCTCGCTCGGAAATTCCAGGCCGAGGGCGAGCAATTTGTCCGCCCCGGACGGTTCGATCATGAAGCGGAAGGGGTGTTCATCCATGCGCAGGAAGCGGGCGCCGTCACTGTCTGCGCGCGCAGCCTCCATCAATCCCAGCACCTGGGTGCCGAACTCCATCCACGCGTTCGAATCGGTGGATCCAATACGCAAGTAGCCTACGGCGGACACTGGCATGGCTTGACTCCTGCTTGAGGGATTACGGATGTTGACGCGGGGTATTATGAGTGAATTCCGTTCCGCATAGCGGCAGGCAATGGCATTCTGCGGCCACTGGTACAAGTAACGCGACCAAACCCGTAGCAAGCGTGGATCAGTGTGGGCGCGTCCCTGCAACACGCAGATTATCTACCCTCCGCGGCGTGACTTTGGTACGGTGTTGCGCACACGCGTGTGCATCGCCTGCACGCGCCCCGCAGATAGAGCGAATCCAGGAGTCACTGTATGCCTGCAGCCAGCGCGGAGGCGCCGGAGTTTCCCGAGCTCGGATTTTACGGTCTCGCCGGTCACAGCGAAAACCCGCGGGATCTGGTCGCGGAAGTCATCGACGCCGAACAGCTCGGGCTGGGTGCGGTGTTCCTGTCCGAGCGCTTCAACTACAAGGACGCCGCCGTGATGGCCGGCGCGGCGGCCGCCGTCTCGACGACCATCGGGATTGCGAACGCGGCCACCAATCACGCCACCCGTCACCCGGTGGTGACGGCCACTATGGCTGCGACGCTGCACCGGATGTCCCACGGTCGTTACGCGCTCGGGCTGGGCCGTGGATTTGACATGCTGTTCGACCTGATGGGTGTGCCGCGTATCACCAACGCACAGCTCGCCGATGTGTTTGAACTGCTGCGCAGGCTGTGGCGCGGCGAAAAGTTTGGCCACGACGGTCCGGCGGGCAAGTACCCCTTCCTGTTCACCATGAACGATGCCGTCGAGCGCATCCCGCTGTTGATGGTGGCGATCGGGCCGAAGTCGACAGAACTTGCCGGGCGCATCGCCGATGCGGTGGTGTTGCACACCTACATGACCGACGAGACGGTGGCCCGCTCGGTGGCATCGATCCGCCGCGCCGCACAGGCGGCCGGCCGCGACCCCGGCGCAGTGCGCGTGTGGGCCTGCACTGCCGTGGTGGAGGATGCCATTCCCGAAGAGGCGCGCCTGCGCAAGACGGTGGGACGACTGGCAACCTATCTGCAGGGCTACGGCGAAATCCTGGTCCGGGCCAATCGCTGGGACATGGCTGATCTGCAACGGTTTCGCAACGACGAGGTGGTGAAGAACCACGCCGGTGCATTCGACCAGGTCGGTACGATTGCGCACCTGGAATACCTGCGCGACAAAGTCATACCCGCGCACTGGCTCGCAGCGGCGATCACCGGTTCGGCACGCAGTTGTGCCGAACAGGTGCGCGGCCAGTTTGGCGCCACCGGCGT
The DNA here is from genome assembly GCA_964461965.1 of uncultured Halioglobus sp. Classification (GTDB taxonomy): domain Bacteria; phylum Pseudomonadota; class Gammaproteobacteria; order Pseudomonadales; family Halieaceae; genus Marimicrobium. The sequence goes on from CAYWWD010000145.1 coordinate 3,853, forward strand.
GGATAGCATCATCCTGCACGGGGCTACGCCCGCGCAGCTCGCCTCCGTCGTGAAGGAGTATCGAAAGGTGCGCCCGCCCGCCATGCCGTTGCTGCCCGCCAACCCGGGCTGGATGTCCGCGGCACTGAACCAGCAGTTGATCTGAAAAGTCATACCCGCGTGATCCTTTGCGTCATTGAGCGCCGGCGGCGGCTCAACGATACTGGCCGGCCCAATTTCCCACCCACTGGAGGACTGTGACAGTGTCGCAACCGGAAATCCTCAACCAGGCGTTTACGCTCGGCTTTACCTACACCCGCTCGACCGGGCCGGTGATCGGCAGTTTCCTGACGGCGCTCAAGAATCGCCGCATCGTCGGCATCAGGGCCAGCGATGGTCGCGTGGTCGTGCCGCCGATGGAGTACGACCCGGACACCGCCGCACAATTGACGGAATTCGTCGACGTGGGCAGCGAGGGGGAGATTGTCAGCTTCGCATGGGTGAAGGAGCCGCGCGCGGCGCACCCGCTGCAACAACCCTTTGCATGGGCGATGATCAAGCTCGATGGCGCGGATGTGCCGCTGGTGCACTGCGTGGCGGCAAAGCACGAGAGTGACCTCAGCACGGGCATGCGCGTGCGCGCGGTGTGGCGGGACGAAACCGTAGGATTCATCACCGACATCCGTTGCTTCGAGCCGGTGTGAGGAGACAGTCATGAGTGAGAAGACAGCCAAAACTGAAGCGAAGTACAACGAACAAGGCGAGGTGGTCGGTATCAAAGCGCCGATCTACCTGCACTACAATTTCACCGCCGGCGCTGCCGCCGCGCGATTCCTGCAGCAGGTTAAAAAGGGTGTGTTGACCGGGCAGCGCTGCCCCAAGTGCCGGCAGGTGTACATTCCACCGCGCGGCGCGTGTGCCGCCTGCGGTGTCGCCACCGAGGAAGAGGTGCGTCTCTCCGACAAGGCCACCGTGCAGTCCTTTACGATCGTCAACATACCCATACCCAACAACCCGATCCAGCCGCCGTACATCATCGCCAACCTGGTGCCTGACGGCGCCAACATTTCGTTCATCCACCTGATGAGCGAATGCGTCAACGAGGACGTGCACATCGGCCAGCGCGTGCAGGCCGTGTGGAAACCCGAGGCAGAGTGGGATTACGCCATGGACAACATCAAGTACTTCAAGCCGATCGATGAGCCGGACGTGCCGGTGGAGAAGATCGGCAAGACGGCGCGGGAGGGCTGAACGATGAAACAGATAGCCATCGTCGCCTTCCAGCAGTCCGACTGCGTCGCTGATGCCGGTGCCGCCAACGAGGTGGAAATCATCATGCCGGTGCTGCGGCGCACCTTTGCGCAGGCCGGCCTCAACAATGCGCAGGATGTCGACTTCGTGTGCTCCGGCAGCTGCGACTACCTGCAGGGCGCGGCGTTCTCTTTCGTGCTCGGTGTCGATGCGCTCGGCGCGGTGCCGCCGATCAAGGAATCGCACGTGGAGATGGATGCAGCCTGGGCGCTGTTCGAATCCATCCTGAAAATCCGCATGGGTCACGCCGACTCGGCGTTGGTCTACGGCTTCGGCAAGTCCTCGCCGGGAGACTTGCCCACCGTCTTGTCGCAGCAGCTGGACCCGTACTATCTCGCGCCGCTGTGGGTGGATTCCATTTCTCTCGCCGCGCTGCAGGCGCGCATGATGCTGGACAAGGGCCTGATTACCGAGCGCGACATGGCCGAGGTGGTCTCCCGCTCGCGTCGCAATGCGCGCAGCAATCCGCACGCACAGCTCGCCGGCGATGTATCGCCCGAGGCTGTGCTCAGGGAGCCGACCTACGTAGCGCCGCTGCGGCGTTCGGATTGCTGCCCGATCTCAGACGGCGCCGCCGCCATGGTCATCGCCACCGTCGAACAGGCGAAACAGTGGGGCGTGCCCTACGCGGTGATCAGCGGCATCGATCACTGCATCGAGACGCACCACATCGGCATGCGCGATCTGACGGATTCCGTGTCGACCCGCACCGCCGCGCAGCGCGCGGGCGTTGGCAAGGGCAGTGTGGACGTGGCCGAGCTCTACGCGCCGTTCAGCCACCAGGAAATCATCCTCAGTCGTGCACTGGGACTTGGCGCCTCAACCAGCATCAATCCCAGCGGCGGCGTGCTGGCCGGCAACCTGATGATGGCCTCGGGCCTCGCCCGCATCGGCGAGGTGTTCAATCGTATCGTTGGCGGCGAGGCCAGACGCGGCGTGGCGCACGCGACGTCTGGTCCCTGCCTGCAGCACAACCTGGTCACGGTCATCGAGAGAGCGGAGAAAGCGTAATGGCGAACCTGGCAGCAGTGGTCGGCATCGGCCAGACCAAGTACACCACCAAGCGGGAAGATGTCTCCATCGCCGGCCTCGTGCGCGAGGCCGCACTGCGCGCGCTGGAAGACGCAGGCTGCACGTGGAAGGACATCGACGCGGTGATCGTCGGCAAGGCGCCCGACATGTTCGAGGGCGTCA
>CAYWWD010000146.1:0-6289 GCA_964461965.1 uncultured Halioglobus sp.
CTGATCTCGATGTAATAGCCGTGCACGCGGTTGTAGCCGACTTTCAGGGTGCTGATGCCGGTGGCCTGTCGCTCGCGTTTTTCGATGTCGAGCAGGAATTCGCCGGCGTGGCTGCTGATGCGGCGCAATTCGTCGAGTTCGGTATCGTAGCCGTCGGCGATCACCCCGCCGTCGCGAATCACGACGGGTGGATTCTCGATCAGGGCGCTGCCTAGCAGTGCGCAGAGTTCGGGGTATTCTCCGGTTTGATCCGAGAGCGTACGCAACAGGGGTGCTGCGTGGGACGACAATGCCTCGCGCAGTTGCGGCAGGGCCTGCAACGAACTGTGAAGCCGCGTGAGGTCGCGGGGGCGGGCGGAGCGCAGTGCGATGCGCGCGAGGATACGCTCCATGTCGCCGACCGGCTTCAGGGCGCTGCGCGCGGGCTCGTATGCGTAATGCTGGCACAGCGCGGCGATGGCCGCCTGTCGTTCGCGCAGGAGCGCGACGTCAGTGAGGGGCCGGTGCAGCCAGCGCCTGAGCATGCGGCTGCCCATAGCGGTGACACAGCGGTCCATCACCGAGAGCAGGGTGTTGCTGGTGCCGCCGGCGAGGTTGATATCGATCTCCAGGTTGCGCCGCGTCGCCGCATCGAGGATCACGCTTTCGGCGCGGTTTTCCTGCTGCATGCTGCGGATATGCGGCAAGTTGCCGCGCTGCGTGTCTTTTACATACTGCAGCAGGCAGCCGGCCGCCCCGATTGCCAACTCCAGATCGTCGCAGCCAAAGCCCTGCAGGTTGTGCGTCTGGAACTGTGCGTTCAGCGCACGGCGGGCGGCCTGCGTGTCAAATTCCCATGCGGGCTGGCTGCGCGCTCCGCGCCGGCCGGTGATGAGCGGGTGAAATACGGACTCGTGATAGAGCGTCTCTGCCGGGTCCAGCCGCTGCAGCTCGCCGGCAAGGGCTTCCTCGCTGCGCACTTCGAGGACGCGAAACCGTCCCGAGCCGAGGTCGAGATAGGCAATACCAAAGTGCTGTTGCTGCTGCACGACGGCCAGCAGCAGGTTGTCGACCCGGTCGTCCAGCAGCGCTTCGTCGGACAGCGTGCCGGGTGTCACGATCCGTACCACTTGCCGCTCTACCGGCCCCTTGCTGGTGGCCGGGTCACCGATCTGCTCGGCGATCGCCACGGAAACGCCAGCCTTGACCAGCCGTGCCAGGTAACTTTCGGCGGCGTGATAGGGCACGCCGCACATGGGGATGGGCTGCCCCGCCGACTGCCCGCGTGTGGTCAATGTGATATCCAGCAGCTGCGCCGCCCGTTTGGCGTCGTCGAAAAACAGCTCGTAGAAATCGCCCATCCGGTAGAACACCAGATCGTTCGGGTGTGCGGCCTTGATGCGCAGGAACTGCTGCATCATGGGGGTGTGAGACATCGCTGAGGTGTCGGCCTGGTTCATCGGGCTAAGGATTCTCGATCCCTGCGTCACTGGAGCGGGCATTGTACGCAAGTCGAGCCCAATCCCAAATGCAGGGGCGGGCCGCTGGACGATGAAACGCTAAATCACAAATCGATACCCTACGCCCGTTTCCGTGAGCAGGTGTTTGGGTTGCGACGGGTCGTCCTCAAGTTTCTGGCGCAGGTGTGCCATGAATACGCGCAGGGACGGTGTGTTCTCGATCTGTGACGGGCCCCAGACATCGCGCAGTATCTGGCGGTGCGTCAGCACCTTGCCGGCATTGGCGATCAGGTATGCCAGCAGGCGGTATTCGATCGGGGTCAGGCGCAGCGTCTCGCCGTCCCGCGCCACCGTGCGCAGTTCCATGTCGACGTTCGCCCGCCCAAATACCATCCTGGATTGAACAGTGGTTTCTGCCAGGTGCATCTGACGCCGCAGGATGGCGCGCACGCGCGCGAGCAGTTCCGCCACCCCGAATGGTTTTGTCAGGTAGTCATCAGCCCCCGCATCCAGTGCCTCGACTTTATCCTGCTCGTAGGTCCGCGCCGATAGCACCAGGATCGGCAGCTGTGACCAGGTGCGCAGGTCGCGAATGAACTCGATACCGTCGCGATCCGGCAGGCCGAGATCGAGGATCACCAGATCCGGTTTGCGGGTACCGGTTTCGATCAGGCCTCGCTTGACGGTATCGGCTTCATGGACATCACAGTTCTCCGCGGTGAGCGCCATGCTGACAAAACGGCGAATTTGCGGATCGTCCTCGACCAGGATCACCACGGTTCGATGGCTGCTCATGCGCTGTCCCCGTCTGACAACAACTGTTCGCACTCCAGTGGCGGAGCTTCATTCAACGGTAGGGTGAACACAAATCGCGCGCCGCCTGACGCGTTGGCCTCGGCCCAGATCCGGCCCTGATGGGCTTCGACAATCGCGCGCGCGATGGCCAGGCCCAGGCCGACGCCGGGCGTCGTGTTTTCCTTCTGGCCGCGCGTGAATTTGTCGAACACGGCCCGTTCCATGCCTGCCGGCAGTCCGGGGCCGTCGTCCTCGATGATGATCCGCGCCTCGTCACCGTGAATGTCGGCGCTGACGACGATCGCGCTGCCTGGTGGTGTGTACTTGCCCGCGTTTTCCAGCAAGTTCACCAGTACCCGTTCCACCAGCACGGCGTCGAATTTCAGCAGCGACAGTCCCGGTGGCAGGTCTACCGTTACCTTGTGTCCTTCGAGCATGCCCCGGGTGGCCGCCAGGGCCGTGCCGATTACGTCTTCCAGTGGCTGCCACTGCAAATTCAGGCGCACCTCGCCCGCCTGCAGCCGACCCATGTCAAGCAGGTTGTTGACCAGGGCAGCCATGCGCATGGCGTCATCGTGGATGGTTTGCGCCAGCGCTTTTTGTTCATTGCTCAATGCAGGCTGCGTCAGGCTGAGGTATTCGGCATTCCCCATCAGCGTAGTCAGGGGTGTGCGCAGGTCGTGCGAGATGGCGGATAGCAGGGAGTTGCGCAGGCGTTCCGATTCGATCTGCACTGTGGTTGATTGCGCGACCTCGACATAATGAATCCGCTCGCAGGCGATGGCCAGCAGGGTGCAGAAGGTGTCCAGCAGGCGGCGTTGTTCGGGAATGAGCAGCCAGCGTTTGTCGCGCGGTTCCACGGCCAGTACGCCGCGAATGCGCATCGGCGCCTGCAATGGCAGGTAGAGTATCCGGCTGCCGGGCAGCGTGTCCGTGCCGAGGCCGGCCGCCTGCCCGTGATCGTAGGCCCACTGCACGATGCCGGTGTCGAGCGCCAGGTGGTTCACTTTCCTTGACTCAGCATGTAACTGGTCGCGATCGTCGGTGAGTACCAGGGCCGAGCGTGAGCTGAAGTTGCTCTCCAGGTAGCGCGCGGCGATATCTGCAATTTGTTCGCGCAGCAGCGCGGCGGAAAGTTCGCGCGCCATTTCATACAGCGAGCGTGAACGCAGTTCGCGGCTCATGGCGATTTCCGCCTGGTACTTCAGCCGTGCCGTCAACTGCCCCGTGACCAGCGCCACCGCCAGCATGATCGCAAACATGAACAGGTATTCGACGTCGCTGACGGCAAACGAGAAGCGCGGCGGTACAAACAGGAAATCAAACAGCAGCACGTTGAGAAAAGCGGCCAGCACGGCAGGCCCGCGGCCCAGTTTAACCGCCACCAGCACCACTGCGAGCAGGAAGATCATTACGATGTTTGCCAGCTCAAAATGGGGTAACAGCGGCGCTGCGACCACGGCGGTCAGCACGCAGGTCAGCGCACCTATGGCATAGGATTGCCAGGGTGCAGACGGTTTCATGATAGAGAGCATGCCGTCCAGCCTGGCCGAACGCTCGCTGGCTATGTCCTCGTCGCAGGCAATCTGGATGATATCGAGATCGCGGGCTTCGAGGCCGAGTCGATCGACAAATGACCGGCGCCAGCGCGGTCCCGGGCGGTGGCCGCGTCCCACCACGATGCGCGTGAGATTGTGGGTACGCGCGTAATGGATCACAGTTTCGGCGATGTCATTGCCGGACAGCGTGGCGATTTCCGCGCCCAGTTCCTGGGCCAGCTTCAACACCTTCAAAACGGCATCCCGTTGCATCTGCGGCAGGTGCTGCAGTCGCGGGGTATCGACGGTCAACACGTGCCAAGGCACGTTGAGCTTGCCCGCCAGCCGTGCGGTGCCGCGCACGATCTTTTCCCCGCCACTGCCCGGGCCGATACAGGCCAGCAGCGAGCCGCGCACATCCCACGCCGAATCCACGCTGGCGGCCCCGCGATACTGCTGCATCTCGTCGTCGACACGATCCGCCGTGCGCCGCAGGGCCAGCTCCCGCAGGGCAATGAGGTTGCCCCGACGAAAAAAATTCTTGATGGCGCGTTCCGCCTGCTGTGGCAGGTAGACCTTGCCTTCCTTGAGACGTTGCAGCAGTTCATCGGGTGGCAGGTCTACGACGACCACTTCGTCGGCACGGTCGAAGATGTGGTCGAGCACTGTCTCCCACACGCGAATGCCGGTGATGCCGCCCACGACATCGTTGAGGCTCTCAATGTGCTGGACGTTGACGGTCGTGAAAACATCGATACCGGAAGAGAGCAGTTCCTCGATGTCCTGCCAGCGCTTCGGGTGGCGCGATCCGGGCGTGTTGGAGTGCGCGAGTTCATCCACGAGGACCAGCTCGGGTCGCCGCGCCAGGGTGGCATCGAGATCGAACTCCCTGAGCACGCGGTCGCGGTACGGAACATCGCGCAGGGGAATCTGTTCAAAACCTTCCAGCTGCGCCGCAGTTTCAAGGCGGCCGTGAGTCTCGATGATGCCGACCACCACATCGGTGCCCCCGAGGAGCAATTGCTTGGCCGCAGACAGCATGGCGAAGGTCTTGCCGACGCCGGCACAGGCGCCGAAGAAGATCTTCAGTCGCCCCCGCCGGGCGCGCTCCTCCTCCCGCATCACGCGATCGAGGAGTTCATCCGGGTCTGGTCGGCGATCATTCACGGGTGTCTTCTTGCCGGGGGCAGGTTCCAGATCTCTTATCGCAGCTCATCCAGCGCCAGATTCAGCAGCAGGACGTTGACACGCGGTTCGCCGAAGATGCGCCACTGTCGCGGCGCAGTATGCTGCGCCAGCAACCGCTCCACTGTGGCGGCATCCAGATTACGTGCCCGGGCTACCCGGAGCAATTGGTAATTGGCGGCAGCGACGCTGATATGCGGGTCGAGCCCGCTTGCAGAAGCGGTCACCAGATCCACTGGAATTGGCGCCGCATTGTGCGGATCAGCAGCGCGCAGCGCCTGCACGCGCGTCTCTACGGCGGTGAGCAGGGCGGGGTTCATCGGCCCGAAATTGGAGCCCATCGAGGCCGCGGCGTTGTACGCAGGGGACGTGGCCGACAGCCTGCCCCAGAAATACCGGCTGTCAGAAAATTCCTGTCCGATCAGGCTGGAACCCATGGTTCTGCCGCCTCTGTCGATCAGGCTGCCGGCAGCCTGCTCCGGGAAGGCCAGTTGTCCCACGCCGGTGACCAGCAGTGGATACGCAAGCCCGGTGATCACGGTCAGGAGCAGGAATACCGCCAGCGCGGGGCGCATTAGGTTGGTCATCGAAGTGTGTTGCATACAGTTCTCCTTACACCAGTCCCATCAGGGCCAGGCTTGAGTCGATCAACTTGATACCGATGAACGGCACCACGACACCGCCGAGGCCGAAAATCAGCAGATTGCGCCGCAACAAGAGCGAAGCGCCGAGGGCGCGATACTTCACACCGCGCAATGCCAGCGGGATGAGCACCACGATAATCAGCGCATTGAAGATGACCGCCGCCAGAATGGCTGACGATGGGCTGGTCAGCCCCATCACGTTCAACGCACCGAGTTGCGGGTAGGTAGAAATGAACATCGCCGGAATGATCGCAAAGTACTTGGCGATGTCATTCGCTATGCTGAACGTGGTCAGCGAGCCGCGCGTCATCAGCATTTGCTTCCCGGTTTCCACGACCTCGATCAGCTTGGTGGGGTTGGAGTCCAGATCCACCATGTTGCCTGCTTCCTTCGCGGCCTGTGTGCCGCTGTTCATGGCAACCGCGACATCCGCCTGTGCCAGTGCCGGGGCGTCGTTGGTGCCGTCACCGGTCATTGCCACCAGCCGTCCGCCCGCCTGGTATTCGCGAATCAGTTTCAGCTTGGCCTCGGGCGTGGCTTCCGCAAGAAAATCGTCGACGCCGGCTTCCGCGGCAATGGCCGCTGCGGTGAGGTGGTTGTCGCCGGTAATCATGACGGTTTTGATACCCATGCGACGCAGCTCGGCAAAGCGTTCCTTGATGCCGCCCTTGACGATGTCCTTCAGTTC
>CAYWWD010000147.1:0-6280 GCA_964461965.1 uncultured Halioglobus sp.
CGACGCCATGCGGTCCGGGTCCATCCAGATGCGCATCGCCTGGTCGGGCACGCCCATGATCTGTGCCTGGCCGGCGCCGGGCACGCGCTTGAGCGCATCCAGTACGTAGACATTGGCATAATTGGCAACATAGTCCGCACTGTAGCGCCCGGCCTTGGCTGTCACCGCCACCAGCATCATGATGGACGAGCTCTTCTTCTGCACCGACACACCTTGCTGCTGCACCGCCTCGGGCAGGGAGGGCAGTGCCAGGTTGACGCGGTTTTGCACTTGCACCTGGGCGATGTCGGGATCGGTGTCGAGCGCGAAGTACACGGTCAGCACCAGCTGGCCGTTGGCCGAGCTGGTGCTAGTCATGTAGAGCATGTTGTCCACGCCGTTGATCTGCGCCTCGATCGGCGCGGCCACACTGTCGGCCAGCGTTTTGCTGTCGGCGCCAGGATAGGTGGCCTGCACCGTTACCTGCACCGGCGTGATCGCCGGGTACTGTTGCACCGGCAGCGCCCTCAGCGACACCAGCCCGGCCAGGCACAGCAGGATCGCGACCACCGCCGCGAAGATGGGCCGTTCGATGAAGAAGCGGGAAAACATGCGCCGGCAGCGGCTACCGGGCCGTACTCGGCGGCACCGACGCAGCGGCATCCGTGAGTTTGCCGTCGGCCTGTACAACGGTTACCAGAACGCCGTCCGCCAGCCGCTGACCGCCGTCAACCACCAGCCGGTCGCCGCCCTGCAGGCCTTCGTCGACGAACCAGCTGTCGCCCTGCCAGTCGCCAACTCGCAGCGGGCGTTGCTCGGCCTTGCCCTCGTGGTCTATCACCCAGGCGAAGTGGCCCTGAGCACCCTGCTGCACCGCGCGCTGGGGTATCATGATCGCGCCAGGCCGCACCGCACCCCGCAGCCGCGCGCGCACATACTGGTTGGGTCGCAATACGCCCTTCGGGTTGTCAACTGTGGCACGAACCAAAAAGGTTCCGGTCTGCGCGTTGAACGACGGATCGGTAAAGGTAATCTTGCCGGTGAACGGAAAAATGCTGTCGTCCGGCTGCACGATCTCCACGGTGATCGCACTGTCTTCCGGCATTAGGAGCCGGCCTTCACGCACGTCATTCTGGATACGCAGGTATTCGTTTTCCGACAAACTGAAATTCACCCACATTGGCGTCAGCACCGACACCGTCGTCAGCTGCGCGTTTTCCGGGCTGAGGTAGGTGCCGTCGGCCACCGCCGCATAGCTGCTGACACCGGTGACCGGTGATCTGATCACGGTATAGCTCAGGTCCAGTTGCGCCGAAGTGACCTGCGCTTTCGACTGTTCGACGGCGGCAGCAGCCTGCTCGTACTGCCCGGTGGCGTCGTCCAGATCCTTCTGCGAGAGTGCATTGAGCGCCGCCAGCGGCTTGACCCGCTCCAGATTGGCCTTGGCCACCGTCAGCGACGCCTGATTCCGCTGCAGCGCCGCCTTGGAGGCGTCGAGTTGCGCCTCGAAGGGCTTCTGGTCCATGCGAAACAGCACCTGCCCGGCTTCGACCACCTCGCCTTCGGTATAGACACGCTCCTCCAACCAGCCCGAGACGCGCGCCTGGATGTTCACGGCCTGCGAGCTCTGTGTCTGCGCGACAAATTCGTGCGAAATGTCGATATCGCGCGGTTGCACGGTGATGATACTAACCTCCAGCGGCGGGGGAGGCAGCGGCGGCGTCTCGCTGCCGCAGGCAGTGAGCAGCGCCATGCCCGCGAGCGAACAGCGCAAGAGGGAAACGCGCAGCGCACTGGACGTAGCAGCACTACGCGCGGGAATATCGGTTATTCGGATCATGGTGGCATCGTAGCAGAGCGCCGGATTAAAACGAATCAATCGTCATGGCCAACGGTCGCCACTGCCACGGAATTTCGTTGCCGGGCACCGCGCGGCGAGACTCCAAACCGTCGCGCGAAGGCGCGCGTAAAGTGACTGTGATCGGCAAACCCCGTCTCCAGCGCGATGGTGCCGATCGGTTTGTGCGTTTCCAGCAACAGGCGGCGCGCGTTGTCGAGGCGGACCTCGTTGATGTACTGGCGCGGCGATTTGTCGAGGTGCCTGCGGAAGCGCCGCTCCAGCGCACTCACTGAAATATTGCAGGCGCCCGCCAGTGCGGCAACGGAAATGGCGCTTGCAAAATGGCGCGCGATGTAATCGACAGGCGCGTGCAGTTCGCGAAACGGGTCTGCCACGCCTTCGGTGCGGTTCAGGTGGCGACTGATGCCAAAGGTACCGATGATGCGGTCGCGCGTGTTGTGGATCGGCCACTTCGAGGTCAGGAACCAGTCGCCCGCCTGGTGCTGCGCGGTGATCAGTTCGAGCCGGTCGTGCACCACCGCGCCGGCGAGCACCTGCGCGTCATCGGCACAGTATTTTTCCGCCAGCGCCGCCGGGGCGAGATCGTAGTCTGTCTTGCCGCGCAGGCCCTGCAGGGATCTGAAGCCGAACCGCTTGAAGAACAGGCTGTTGCCATAGACGAAACGCCCCTGCGTATCCTTGATCCAGGCGTGGGTGTCGGGAATCAGGTCGAGCAGGGCGAAACTCTGCGCAATCCCGGCGAGCGAGGGAAAAACCAATTTTGTCATTGCTTGGCGCTCGGGCTGAATTTGTTCAAATTGTAAGGGAATCCGTTCAAGACTTCCCGCTGTAATGCAGGGACGATAAGCGGGTCACGCCACACCGGGCAGCAACACCGCCCGGTGTGGCGTGAACGCACTACGAATAAGTCCATCACCGCCAACGGTGAGCAGAGATCGCAATGACAAAAATCCGCATGGGCATGGCAGGGGGAGGCGAGGGCGCCTTCATTGGCGCCGTACACCGGCTCGCCGCTGCGCTCGATGGCGACATCGAACTGGTCTGCGGTGCCTTCAGCAGTGACGCAGAGCGCGCCCGGCGCAGCGGCGCGGCGCTGCACCTGCCGCCGGAGCGGGTGTATGACGACTACCACACCCTGCTGACGGCCGAAGCGGCGCTGCCCGCTGCGCAGCGCATGCAGTTCCTCGCCATCGTCACCCCCAACCACCTGCATTTTCCAATGGCGGCAGCGGCACTGCGCGGCGGCTTCCATGTGTTGTCCGACAAGCCCGCCACGCTGACGCTGGCCGAAGCCCTGCAATTGCAGGACATCGTGACGGATACCGGGCTGCTGTACGGGCTGACCCACACCTACACCGGCTATCCGCTGGTCAAGGAGGCACGGGCCCGGATCGCCGCCGGCGAACTGGGCGCGATCCGAAGGGTCGTGGTCGAATACACCCAGGGCTGGCTGGCCGACCGGGTGGAGGGACAGGACAACAAGCAGGCGGCGTGGCGGCTGGATCCTGCGCGGGCCGGCGACAGCTGCTGCATGGGCGATATCGGTGTGCACGCGGCGAACCTCGCGGAGTATGTCAGCGGCCTGCAGATTTCAACCCTGTGCGCCGACCTGGCCGCCGTCGTTCCCGGCCGCGCGCTGGACGACGACGGTGCGGTGCTGCTGCGCTTCGACAACGGCGCGCGCGGCGTGCTGCTCGCCAGCCAGGTGAGCACCGGCGAGGAGAACGACCTCACGCTGCGCATCTACGGCGAGCGCGGCGGCCTGGAATGGCGGCAGCAGGAGCCGAACACCCTGTGGCTGAAATGGCCGGACCGCCCGGCGCAGATGCTGCGCGCCGGCGGCGCCTACCTCGGCGCACACGCGGCGGCCAACACGCGCACGCCGATGGGCCACCCCGAGGGCTATCTCGAAGCCTTCGCCAATCTCTACCGGGCATTTGCCGGTCAGGTGCGTGCGCGCGAGGCCGGGCAGGCGGTGGCCGCGCGCGACGCGGATGTTCCAGGCATAGAGGCAGCGATTCGCGGCATGCAGTTCATCGAAGGCGCGGTCGCGGCCAGTGAGAGCGCCACCAAATGGCACAGACTTTCGCCACCGGGGGACGGGCTTAAAGCCCGTCCACTCGCCAGACCAACCTCGAAGGAACACTGACCATGGCGAACAAGCCAGCCAAACCCAAAGTGACTCCCGGACACAACGAGCCAGCCAGGTCCAAAAAGGCCGTGACCGGCGCGGCGGCGATGAAAGGCCCGGCAATTTTCCTGGCGCAGTTTGCAGGCGCGGACGCGCCGTTCGATAACCTGGCGAATATCACGCGCTGGGCCGGCGAACTCGGATTTACCGGCGTGCAGATACCGACCTGGGAAGCCGGGCTCATCGACCTGCAACGCGCAGCAGAAAGCAGAGACTACTGCGACGAACTGAAGGGCATCTGCGCCGCCAACGGCGTCGCCATTTCAGAGCTGTCCACCCACCTGCAGGGGCAGTTGATTGCAGTGCACCCGGCCTACGACGAGCAGTTCGACAGCTTCGCGCCCGCCGCCGTGCGCGGCAATCGCGCCGCGCGGCAGGCGTGGGCCGTGCAGCAGTTGCTGCTGGCGGCCAAAGCCAGCCGCAATCTCGGGCTCGCGGCACATGCGACGTTTTCCGGTGCATTGCTGTGGCACACCATGTACCCGTGGCCGCAGCGCCCGCCGGGGCTGGTGGAAGAGGGCTTCCGGGAACTCGCCGCGCGCTGGCGGCCGTTGCTCGATGCCTTCGACGACGCCGGCGTGGACCTGTGCTACGAGATCCACCCGGGCGAGGACCTGCACGACGGCGTGACCTTCGAGCGCTTCCTCACAGCCACGGGCAACCATCCGCGTTGCCACATGCTCTACGACCCCAGCCACTTCCTGCTGCAGCAGCTGGACTACCTGCAATTCATCGACTTCTATCACGAACGCATCAAGATGTTTCATGTGAAGGATGCCGAGTTCAATCCCGATGGTCGCAGCGGCGTCTACGGCGGCTATCAGGGCTGGACCGAGCGCGCCGGACGCTTCCGCTCGCCCGGCGACGGGCAGATCGATTTCACCGGCATCTTCAGCCAGTTCGCGCGCTATGGCTACGCGGGCTGGGCGGTGCTGGAATGGGAGTGCTGCCTGAAGCACCCGGAGGACGGTGCGCGCGAAGGCGCGGACTTTATCCGTCAGCACATCATCCGCACTACCGACCGGGCCTTCGACGACTTTGCCGGCGGCACTGCGGACGCACACCGCAATCGCAGGATACTGGGGCTGGATTGACGCGACAGCGTGCGCAGTACAAGCTCACCGCAGCACAACCATAATAAGGAGAGGGCCGCATGAACCAGCCAGCCGTGGATCGCAAGCGCCTGTATCACGTCGGCAACCTGTCGATCTTCATGATCGGGCTGGGCTTCGCCATCCGCAGCAATATCGCGCCCAACCTGCAGCATGAGATTTACGACAAGATCGATCTGGCCAACTCGGCCGCGATGGTGGGCGCGGCGCTTGGCGCGACCTTCACCGGCTTCGCGCTGACCCTGCTGTTCGGCAGCGCGCTGGTGGATCTGATCGGCATGAAGCGCATGCTGCTGCTCTCCGCGCTCGGCTACATCGCCGGCTCGCTCGGGCTGCTGGCCGCTGCGATGATGCCGGTCAGCGACACCGTCGTAACCGTCCTGCTTGGCAGCCTGCTGCTCACCGGCCTCGGCTGGGGCGCGGTGGAGGCCGCTTCCAACCCCATGGTCGCGTCCCTGTATCCCGAGGAAAAAACCCACCGCCTCAACGTCCTGCACGCCTGGTGGCCGGCCGGCATCGTGGTGGGCGGATTGCTCGGCGTGGCCATCACCGCCATGGGCTTGCCGTGGGAGCTGAATATGCTGGTGCTGATGCTCCCGTCGCTGGTGCTGGCCTGGCTGGTGGCGACTTCCGCCTTTCCGGTGACCGAGCGCGTCGCGGCCGGCGTCAGCTACGGGGAGATGTTCGCGGAACTGCTCAAGCGGCCGCTGTTCTGGGTGTTCTGGGTCTGCATGTTCCTGACCGCGGCAGCGGAACTTGCGCCGGGCCAGTGGGTCAACATTTCGCTGTCCAATATCGTCGGCATGCAGGGGATACTGCTGCTGGTGTACGTGAGTGCGCTGATGTTCGTGATGCGGCACTTCGCCGGGCCGATCGTGGCGCGCATCTCCTCGGTTGGGTTGATGTTCGCCAGTTGCCTGGCCGCCGGTATCGGCCTGTACCTGCTGAGCCTGGCCAACTCCCCGGCGCTGGCCTTTGCAGCCGCCACCGTGTGGGGTATCGGCGTGTGCTACCTGTGGCCCACCATGCTGGCCATCGTCTCCGAGCGCTTCCCGCGCGGCGGCGCGGTGGCCATGGGCCTGATGGGATTTGCCGGCGGCATGTCGATACAGTTCGTGCTGCCGCGCATGGGCGCGA
>CAYWWD010000148.1:0-6230 GCA_964461965.1 uncultured Halioglobus sp.
GGTCAGGATATTGTTATCCATGCCCGCGATGGCCACACCGGCGATCGCCGACAGCAGGCACATCGGCACGATCAGGATGACGGACAGCGGCAGTGTCCAGCTCTCGTACTGCGCCGCAAGCAGCAGGAACACGAACACCACGGCGAGCACGAAAGCAATAATCGCCGTATTGCCGGTCATCCGCTCCTGGTAGGCGAGATCCGTCCACTCGAAGCCGAAACCCTCGGGCAGTACCTGCTCCGCCAGTCGCTCCATGGTATCCAGCGCCTGGCCGGAACTGTAGCCGGGCACGTAATCGCCGAGCAGCGCGTCCGCCGGGTACAGGTTGTAGCGCGGGAAGCGGGAAGGGCCGGCGGTATTGCGGATCGTGGCGATCGAGCCCAGCGGCACCATACTCCCGTTGTCGCTGCGCACGCGGATACGCAGGGCGTCGTCTGCACCCAGGCGGAACGGCGCGTCGGCCTGGGCAGTCACGCGGAACGTGCGGCCGAGGTAATTGAAGTCATTGACGAATACCGAGCCAAGGTAGACTTCCAGCGCTTCAAACAGCCGCGCCACCGGCGCTTTCAACCGCTCGGCCTTCTCGCGATCTATGTCGAGATAAATCTGCGGCGTATTGGCTTCGAAGAATGTCCGGACATGGCTGACCGCCGGATTTCCGGGGCTGTTGGCCGCGGCTGCCAGTGCCTGGATCGCTTCGTCCAGCGCCACCGCGCCCCGGCTGGCACGATCCTGGATCATCATGCGAAAGCCGCCGGCCGAACCGATTCCGCGCACCGGTGGCGGTGTCTGCACGATAATTTTCGCCTCCTTGATCGCCGCCATCTCGGCGCGCAATTTCCCCAGCAGGGCTTCATAGTCAATCCCCCTGGCGGCGCGGTCCTCGAAACTCTCCAGCGTGGCGAAAATGGCGCCGGCGTTGGAAGAATTGGAGCGCGTCGCACCGGAGAACCCGGCAAAAGCCACCGCGTTGGCAAACCCGTCGATGGCCAGAATTTTTCGCGTCACGTCCACCAGCACCTTGTCTGTCTGCGAGATTGCCGCACCGGCCGGCAGCTGCGCAGAGACAATGAAATAGCCCTGATCCTGTTCGGGAATAAATCCGCTGGGTACCACGCTGAACAACCACGCAGCCAGCCCCATCAAGCCCGCGTAGACCAGCAGCATCAGCGGGCGTCGGTGCACGAGCCTGGCACAGAGTCTCCCGTAGCGCTGCGACACCCACTCCAGCCCGATATTGAACCGGTGAAACGCATGCTGCATCGGTGCGCGATACCAGGGCGAGGGCAATGCCTCGGCCGTGTGATCGTGTGGCCGCATCAGGATGGCGGCGAGCGCGGGTGACAGCGTCAGTGAAACAAATATCGAGATGATCGTTGCCGTTGCTATGGTGACGCCGAACGCCTGGTAGAACTTGCCTGCAATACCCTCCAGGAACATCGTTGGCAGGAACACGGCCACCAGCACCAACCCAATCGCGATCAACGCGCCGCCGACCTCGCCCATGGTCTTGCGAGCGGCGTCCCGCGGCGTCAGTCCGTCGCGCAGGTTGCGCTCCATGTTCTCCACCACGACGATGGCATCGTCCACCACGATGCCGATCGCCAGCACCAGTCCAAACAGTGTCAGGTTGTTCAGCGAGTGTCCCAGCGCGCCCAGCACAGCGAAACTGCCGATGATCGAGACCGGAATCGCCACCATGGGAATGATCGCCGCGCGCCAGGTCTGCAGGAAAACGATGATGACAAGGACGACCAGTACAACGGCCTCAAAGACGGTGACTTCGACGGCGCGCACAGACTGCTCGATGAACTCCGTCGGGTTGTAGCCGATCTGATAGGTCAAGCCGGGGGGGAACTCCCTGGCGATCTCGTTCATCTCCGCCATCACGGCCCCGGCTGTCGCCAGTGCATTGGAGCCCGGCTGCTGGTAAACCGGCAGCGCGACGGCGGGGAACTCCCCGAGATAGCCCCGCGTCACATAATCCTGCGCGCCAAGCTCGATGCGCGCGATGTCGTTCAGGCGCACGATGCGCCCCTGATCACCGGATTTTACGACGATGTTGCCGAACTCCTGTGGCGCCCGCAGGCGACCCTGGGTGCGAACACTGTATTCAAAGTAGTTCTGCTGCGGTTGCGGTGCCTGGTTGAGCGTGCCGCTGGCAACCTGGACGTTCTGGGCGCGCAGTGCCGCCAGCACATCGCCCGCGGTCAAGCCGAAGGACTGGATCAGATCGGGGTCGAGCCAGATGCGCATGGCATACTCCGCCGCGCCGAACATATTGGTATCGCCGACGCCATTGATGCGCCGGATGCGATCGCGGATATTCAGTACAGCGTAATTGCCGATATAGGTCTGGTCATAGGTGCCGTCCGGCGAATACAGGTTGATCACCATCATCAGGTCGGGCGTGCTTTTGCGCGTGGTGAGACCGAGGCGTCGCACTTCTTCCGGCAGGCGCGGCTCGGCCACCGACACGCGGTTCTGCACCAGCACCTGGGCGGCATCCAGGTCGGTGCCGAGTTCGAAGGTGATGGTGAGGACCATCCGCCCATCGGAGGTGGACTGGGAAAACAGGTACAGCATCCCTTCCACGCCGTTGACTTCCTGCTCCAGCGGCGTCGCCACGGTATCGGCAACCGTTTCCGCCGTAGCCCCGGGAAAGGTGGCGGAAACCTGTATCGTCGGCAGTGCCAGTTGCGGGTACTGTTCGATGGGCAGACTGACAAACGTGATCGCGCCGACCAGCACGATGAGCACGCTCAACACCGTCGCGAAGATGGGTCGATCGATAAAGAACCGGGCGAAGTTCACCGCTGCCGCCTACCGGGAGGTGCCAGCGGTTGCGTGACCGGTCATCTCATCGAGGCTCGGAATCGACTCGATGTCGGGCTGATCCGGCAATGCCTTCCACTCAAGCGTAACCGCCACCGGAGTTACCGGCTGTTGCGGCATGCGGATACGCTGCACACCGTTGACGATCACGCGCTCATCGCCGCCAAGCCCTTCGCGCACGATGATGAACCCGTTGTCCAGGACCGGGCCGGGCGTGACGTACACCCGCACGGCCTGGTTGTCGGCATTGACGACGTAGACGAATTTTTTATCTTGGTCCGTGTTGATGGCCTTCTCCGGCAGGAGAATCGCCTCGTACTCGCCTGAACCGAGCAGGTGCGCGCGGCCAAAAAATCCGGGATAGATGATGCCATCCTTATTTTCGACCAGCGCGCGGGCGACGATGGTCCCGGTGTCGGGATCGACGATATTGTCGAGGAAATCCATCCTGCCCTTGTGAATGAACGTCTCTTCATCCAGCAGTTTGATCAGAATGGGATTGGGTGTGGTATCGCTGCTGCCGCGCTTGCCGGCCCGGTCGAGGCGGGTATATTTCAGCAGGTTGGCCTGCGAGCCTTCCATCACGAAATGAATCGGATCCACCGTGACGATGCGGGTCAGCACGGTGTCGTTGGCACTGACCAGGTTACCCGTATCGACAAACCCGCTGCTGATTTTCCCGTCGATCGGCGCGATCACCTGGGTAAACTCGAGGTTGAGCCTGGCCTCGTTCAGCGAGGCCTCGGCAACTTTGTACTGCTGCAGGCGCTCATCCAGTATCTCCTGCGACACCGATTGCGTTTTACGCAGGTTCGTGGCGCGCTCGAGCGACTTTTTCGCGAGCACATACGCGGCATCGGCGCGCTGCATTTCATACTCGAAAGGCCGCGGGTCGATGACGAACAATACATCGCCCTGCTTGACGAACTGGCCATCGCGGAAGCGTTTTTCCACCAGGTACCCGGTGACTCGGGCGCGGACATCGACGCGATCCACGGCCTCGAAGCGGCCGGTGAATTCATCCCATTCGGTGATGCTGTGTTTCAGCGGGGTTGCGACATCAACCTCCGGCGGGGTGGGCGCCGCAGCTGGCGCGGCTTTCTGGCCACACCCTGCCAACAACAGGGACAAGGCGAATATCGTTACCAACAGCGAAGCTTGCATTGTGTTTCCCGGGTGGCAGGGTTGAGCCGGCTCGTTCCATCAGCGCCACTCGCAGGCCTGGTACCATCGATCCAGTGTACTGGGTAATTCTTGTGTCACGGTATACGAAAAAATCAGTACGCGTGAACCGGCGAGGCCGGGAACGACTCAATGCCAGTATAAAACAAATGCACCAGGGATTGCGTGCAGGATTGCCCCGCGTTAGCGGTTGAGTCATTCAGGGCCACGCCTTTCACACACTGTTGAGGGGGCTATTCGTTCTTTATACTACCGCCGCATGAAACACCGGGAATTCGGCGGAGAATCAAACATGACCATAACCAATGTAATGCGCAGTCTCGCAGCCACGGTTATTACATGCCTCTTGCTGGGTTGCAGCGACAACAACTCAGGCTCGCTGCAACTGCAGAGCAATGTGCTGGTGATGACCACGCGGCCTATCCCCGCGAAGCTGGTACAGCACATCGTCGACGAGGACGAGGCGGGGGACCCCAACGCGCCGCTGGCGGGCGACCTTCCCGGCGATACCACTCTGGTCAAACTGCGGGGCAAGACCAATCACTTTGGCCGCGACATCCAGCAGTCCCCGCCCCAGTACATCGATTACCACGCCACCGTGCCCGGCACACGGGTGTGGATCGCTGAGCACCCGTCTACCCGCGATCTCGATATCCAGACCGATGACACCGGCTGGTGGACGATGTATGTCGTCAAAGACCGGGGAGTCGATCTGGAGTTTTCATTTATCTTTGAAAAAGACGGCTGGATTACCACCAAGACAAATGTCAACACGATCACGGATGCGGACAAACTCGATTACGCGATCCAGTACATCGACCCTTACTATTTTGAGTTTGGCATGCTTCCTTTCGTGGAAGGCATGATGCGCGCCAATGGCTATCCGAATTTCTTCTTCGAGAATGCGATGGTGGTGACCGTCGGGAAAAGCTGGGCGAGCATGCACGATGACAGACTGCCTCACGGTGACCCCGGCGCGACCGTGACGCTGGCCCCGGCCTCGGTAGATGCAATCGGCCCGATTTATTTCAACAAGGCGGTGATACCCGACCTGGCGCAACCGGATACCTCGGTCGATGGCGGCGTGGCGTGGACAAATCTCCCGGGGCCCAATACGTATCACATCAAAGCGGAAAAACCGGGCGTCAATTACAACACCGTCAGGTTCAACGTGACCGAGGCCGATGTCGAGAATGGCGTGCAGTTATACATCGCTTCGCCGCCGGATTCGGTACAGGGAGACAATGACTCCGGCCCCGGGGATTCGTAGGGCGCGGTACCTGCACCACCAGCATCAGCACCCGGGAAATACGTAGTCCTTGTACATCTCCCGCAGTGCCACTTTCTGCACTTTGCCCGTCGCCGTGTGCGGCAGAGTGTCGATGAATTCCACCGCCTCCGGTATCCACCATTTGGCGATCTTGCCGTCGAACCAGGCGAGCATCTCCTGTGCGGTGAGGTTCTGCCCGCCGGGCCCGCGCACCACGAGCAACAATGGCCGTTCGCTCCACTTCGGGTGGTAGTGGCCGATCACGGCAGCCTCCGCGACCAGCGGGTGGTCGGTCGCCACGTTCTCCACCTCGATGGAGGAAATCCACTCACCGCCGGACTTGATCACGTCCTTGGTGCGGTCGGTGATGGCCATAAAGCCGTCCGGGTCGATGGTCGCGACATCGCCGGTTTCAAACCAGCCCTCCTCCGCGTGCGCGCTGCCGCCGTCCAGCTTGAAGTAACTGGAACAGATCCACGGGCCGCGCACCTTGAGCGAACCGAACGCCACACCATCCCAGGGCAGTTCCTTCCCATCTTCGTCGACGATTTTCATCTCCACGCCGAAAATCGGCCGGCCGCCCTTGAGTCGCAGTTTGGCGAACTCCTGTTCAGTGTACTGATCGCGCCCGCTCGCACTGGCGTTGACCGTGCCCAACGGGCTCATTTCCGTCATCCCCCAGCCGACGCGCGTCTCCACGCCGTAGCGATCCATATCCTCCATGATGGACAGCGGGCAGGCCGCGCCGCCCACCATGATGCGCCGGAGCGAATCGATGCGCTCGCCGGACGCCTTCAAATGCGCGAGCAGGCCCAGCCACACGGTGGGCACGCCCGCCGACAGCGTAACGCCTTCCTCGTTGATCAGCGCGGCAATGGTTTTGCCATCGCCCATTTTGTTACCGGGGAACACCAGCTTGGCGCCGGCCATGGGGCAGGAGTAC
>CAYWWD010000149.1:0-5900 GCA_964461965.1 uncultured Halioglobus sp.
TGGCCCCCCGGCAACCCCCCAAAAAACTTCGGCCCTTTAACTGGCGCGGGCGGCGACACCCTGTCCCCCCACGGTTCCGGTGGGCCATACCCGGCTCATGCTCGCTTCGCGACGACACTATGAGTTAATCACAACTGCAAGGCCCGGTGGTGTACAGGGTGCGGGGCGAGTATCTTAGCCGTCCGAGCTCCGCACCCTGTACGCCACCGGGCCGTGGGTAGAGCAATACAGCAATACAGCACTACAGGGAACAAACCATGAAAACCAATATCGGACTGCTGCTGGCCAAGCGCGCGCAGATCTGCCCCAACCGAGAAGCTACCGTGGAGTTCGAGCGCAACCGGCGCTTCACCTTTGCCGAGCTCAACGCCCGCGCCAACCGCGTGGCCAACGCGCTGCTGGGTGCCGGCATCCGGCCCGGGGATCGTGTCGCCACCCTGCTCAAAAACAGCGTCGAATTCGTGGAAACCTATTTCGCCGTGGCCAAGCTCGGCGCGGTGATGGTGCCGCTGAACTGGCGGCTGGTGGCCGGTGAGCTCGCCTACATCCTGCAGGACTGCGGCGCGGCGGCGGTGGTCTACGACTCCGATTTCGACGCCGCGATTGCTCCGCTGCATGCGGGCGAGCACGGCGCGCTGGACGTGCGGCTGTGGGTGCGCCGCGAGAACGGCGATACGGGCACGCCAGTCTGGGCAGTGGACTACGATGCGTTCCTCGCGGCGGCGGATGCCGGCGAGCCGCCCATCGGCGCGTGGGGTGACGACAACCTGTTCATCATGTACACCTCCGGCACCACCGGGCGGCCCAAGGGCGCGGTGCACAGCCACGAGGGCATGCTGTGGTCACAACTGACCAGCATGTCCACCTCCGACATGCGCGACGGCGACCGCTGGCTGCTGGCGCTGCCGATGTTCCACGTCGGCTGCCTGAGCCCGACGTCACTGCTGGTGCACCGCGGCGGCACCGGCGTCATCATGCGCGAGCTGGATATCGGCGCCATGTTCCGCTGTATCGCGCAGGAGAAGATCACGATCTTCATGGCCGTGCCCGCCCTGCTGCAGTTCATGCTGCAGACGCCGGAGCGCACGCAGCACGACATCTCCTCGGTGCGCTGGATCGCCACCGGGGCCGCGCCGGTACCGGTGTCGCTGCTGCACGAGTACGAGGCGCTGGGCATCCGCATCTTCCAGGCCTACGGCCTGACGGAATCCTGCGGCCCGGGCACGCTGTTGCTGCACGAGGATGCCGAGGCCAAGGTCGGCTCCTGCGGGCGCCCGCAGATGCACACGGACATCAAGATTGTCGACAGCCGGGGCAACACCATACCGATGGGCTCATCCGAGGCGGGTGAACTGCTGGTGGGTGGCCGCCACCTGATGAAGGAGTACTGGAACAATCCGAAGGCGACGGCGGAAACCCTGCGCGATGGCTGGCTGCACACCGGCGATGTGTGCACCTGGGACAGCGAGGGCTTCGTCACCATCTGCGACCGCATGAAGGACATGATCATCTCCGGGGGCGAGAACATCTACCCGGCGGAACTGGAGAACGTGCTCGCCGGCTGCCCGGAAGTACAGGAGGCGGCGGTCATCGGCGTGCCCTCACAGAAATGGGGCGAAACACCGCTGGCGATCGTCGTGCCCGCGCCGGGCGCGACACCGACACCGGAATCGCTGCGCGCGTACTGCCGGGCGAACCTCGCAGGTTACAAGGTGCCGCAGTTGTACGAGCTGGTCGATGCGCTGCCGCGCAACCCCTCCGGCAAATTGCTGAAACCGGAACTGCGCAAGCGTTTTCCCGGCCCGGCGCCGTTCTAACTCGCACCACGGCTTGTCAGGCTCGCGGGCGCTGCCTTACCATGCGAGCAACTCTGACCGGAGGCGCTTAATGGAATGAGCACCACCTCGCGCGGCAGCGGCAACCGCAAATACCTGCTGCTGACGCTGATCGCGTTTTTCCTCGCCTGCGCACCCAGCGTGCTGCAGCGCAGCGCATGGACCGATGAGATCTACACCCTGCTGCTGCTCTCCGGGCATTTGCTGCCCAGCTATCCCACCACCGTCACTACGCCCGAGGCGACACAACAGATTCTGCACCATCATGCACCGGCGACGCAGATGCTGGACAGCCTGATCAAGGACGATGTGCATCCGCCGGTGTATTTTCTGCTCGCGCATGCCTGGACGTCGGTGTTCGACCAGGCGCTGACCTCGCTGCGCTGGTTGTCCGTGGTCGCGGGGCTGCTCGCCATCGGCTTTTTCTATTACTTTCTTGAAACACAGTCCCCGTCGCTGGCCAACATCGCCACACCGGTGTTCGCCTTTTCCAGCGGTGTGTTGCACTACAGCACCGAAGCCCGGCACTACATGCCGTCGCTGCTCGGCGTCGTCATCACGCTGTACCTGATGGGCAGGATCATCGCCCACCGCGCGCAGGGCGGGAACGCAGGCACATGGCGCGTGGCGGCGCTGGCAGCGGCTACCGCGCTGTCTGTATTGACTAACTACCTGGCCGCGTTCCCGCTCGCCGCAGCCTACCTCTGGTTTGTGGTGCTCGGGTCGAACTGGCGCGCCGGCCTGACCAGCGGCATGGTTGCCGCGCTGGTGTTCGCGCTGTGGCTCCCTTTCCTGCTGCAATATCGGCCAGAAATCGCAGCCAGGGCGCAGGGGCTAGCTGCGCTGTCGCAGGAGTTGTACGCGTTTGATTACAGCGCGGGCGCGACCGGCTGGGAGGGGCTGCCCAGGCAACTGTTCCTGGTGCTGCAGGGCGTGTTCGGCAGTCTGTTCATCGCAAGCCACACCGCCTACCCGGACGTCCTGCACTGGGCCGGGCGCCTGTTCCTCACGGCACTGGCCGCGCTCGGTGCCGTGGCATCCATCGCACGCCCGGAAAACACCACCACCCGTCGACTCGCCTGGCTGTTCGTCTGCCTCGCGATCGCACCCGCTGCCGGCGCCCTCCTGCTCTACGTGCTGATGGACAAGCAGCTGTATGGCATGCGTTACATGATGCTCGCGGCGCCCGGCCTCGCCGGCCTGTGCGGCCTCGGCATCCAGCGGATATTTCGACACCGCGCGGCGCAGGGTGTCGCCACTGGCGCTCTGGCACTGGCATTCCTGCTGAGCGTCGCGAACTGGGGTTACACCAGTTCCTACTTCCAGGGGAAAACCGTTTATCGGGCGCTGGCCGCGGCGCTGCAGCGCGAGGGGATGGCGCACAGCCTGGTGATCGCCGGGCGCGGGCCCATGCCCGGCAACACCACCGCACTGTTTTATGAACTGCCCCCCGACGCAAAGGTACTGGTGTTGCAGCGGGATTCGGACGTGGAGTCCGTGCTCGCCATCGCCGCACCGTATGAGCACGTCTGGCTGATCCGAGTGCGCGAGCTGACCCTTGACGTCGAGGACGAACTGGCGCGCACGCTGCCACAACGCTGGGAGAAGCGCGACGTGCTGGAGCAGATCGAACACTACGCGCAAGCTGCGCCAGCGGCACAGCAACGGCTGCTTCCATTGACGCAAACCACGGGGAAGCACAGGCCGACGGGCACTGGATTGGAAATGGCGCACCGGGTGCGCTGAATGCAGACCCACGGGCTCGGATTGCCGATTGAAGGACACAGGGTTTTTCCTGATACTGTGAGCGCATTGGGGCCTGAAACCAAAAAACCGCTCGCACAACGCTCGCCGTCGCCTGCCAGCTGCGGGCCCCGCCAATAACAGGAACGTCCGCATGCGTCGTGTTTTGTCATTCTGTGCATCATTCGTGATGGCGTTGCAGGTGTGCGCGCCACTCATTGCCGTGGACGCCCGCGCATCCGGCAACACACCGCTCAAGGCGCTGATCCTCACCAGCCCCGGTGTATACCACAACTACCAGCAGCAGACGCGCGACCTCGCCTACGGTATCGCCGCGCACGCCAATGTGCGCTTCGACGTCTCGCTCGCGGAGCTGGAGCGCTGGAAAACCACCGACTTCGCCGAAGGCTACGACGTGCTGATCTACAACATCTGCATGGCCGACAACACAGACGCCGCGCTGATCGCCAACCTGCGCCGGCAGACTGAGGAGCTCGGTGTGCCGGCGGTTGTCATCCACTGCACGATGCACTCCTTCCGCACGACCGACCTGTGGTGGCCCATGCTGGGGCTGCAGACCCGCGCGCACGAGCCGCTGCGCGCCCTGCCGCAGGTGCGCCAGGGCACGCACCCTATCCTCACCGGGCTGCCGGACGCGTGGCGCGTGGCCGAGGACGAGTTGTACATCAACCTGCAGTTCCAGGGTGAGCCCCTGCTCGGCAGCGTGGGCGAGGATGGCGCCACCCACGTCACGGCCTGGCTGGCGCCCGGTGTGACGCCGGTCTTCGGCACCACGCTGGGGCACAGCCCGGAGACTTTGAAGGACGACGCCTTTCACCGGCTGATCGCCAATGCGGTGCTGTTCGTCACCGGCAAGCTCGCACTGGACGGGCAGCCGCAGCCAGGCATGGAGCCCGGCGGCGACGGGATGGATATTTTCGATAACTTCTCTGCGCCCGAGGGCGTGCGCTTCCTGGGCGAGGCGGGCAAGGACTGCGCCATGCGCAAACTCGCCGTGGCAGCCGCGCCCTGCTACACCGGCTGCATCCTGAATCCGCTCAAGTGGGGCGAGGCGGCGCGGGCCTGCAAGGAGGCGTGCAACGCGCAGCTGCCGCCGAGCGATGAGTTGATCAAGGCCTGCATGCCCGGGGGCTGATCCGCTGGCTCAGTCCGCCAGGACATGGGCTGCAAAAGGCATCACCGCCGCGGCTCACTTCGCGTTCAGGTACCGCTCCGTCAGTTTGTCGATGGACCACGAGTCCGGCTTCTGGCTGGGCGGATAGTCCTTGAACGTGGACAGGAACATCGCCGTGGCCGCCATGCCCTTGTAGCCCTGCGGCGCCTTGTTGATCACCCAGTCCCAGTAGGTGTTGGAGTTGTGGTCGGCGCGCTCGTACGGGTCGCGGCGCAGGTGGAAGATCTTGAACATGCGCAGCGTGACGAAGGGCTCCGCCCACAGCGCCATGGTCTGCGCGCGGTTCTCCGCGAACACGATTTTCCAGTCGTCGATGCGAATACCTACCGGCATGCCTTCGTCATTCAGGTAAAAGTATTCGCGGCGCGGCGACTTTTCCGTTTCACCGGTCAGATACGGAACGAAGTTGTAGCCGTCGAGGTGCAGCCTGGCCGTCTTGCTGCCCACCTGCCTGCCCTTCAGGAGGTCCTGCTTGAGATTCGGGTCGCCGGCGACGGCGGCCAGGGTCGGCATCCAGTCGAGGTGTGACATCACCTGGTTGGAAATCTGTCCCGGCTTGATCTTGCCCGGCCAGCGCACCATGGCGGGCACTCGGTAGGCGCCCTCCCAGTTGGTGTTTTTCTCGCTGCGGAATGGCGTGATGCCGGCATCGGGCCAGCTGTTGAAATGCACACCGTTGTCGGTGGAGTAGAACACGATGGTGTTGTCGGCAATCTTCAGCTGGTCGAGCTGCTCCAGCATCTGGCCCACCAGCTTGTCGTGCGCCACCATCGCGTCATTGTAAAAACCCTGCCCGGACAGGCCGACATTCTTCTCGGCCAGGTGCGTGCGAAAGTGCATGCCGGTGGTGTTCAGCCACACGAAGAAGGGCTTCTTTGCTTTCACCGAGCGGTCGATAAAATCCTTTGCCGCGGCCACGAACTCCTCGTCCGCCGTTTCCATCCGCTTGCGTGTCAGCGGGCCGGTATCCTGGATGCGGCCGTCCGCGAAGGAGTGGATCACGCCGCGCGGACCGAACTGCTTGCTGAAGCCCGGGTCTTTGGGATAGTCGGGGTCTTCCGGTTCCTCTTCCGCGTTGAGGTGGTAGAGGTTGCCGAAGAACTCGTCGAAGCCGTGCTTGGTCGGCA
>CAYWWD010000150.1:0-5675 GCA_964461965.1 uncultured Halioglobus sp.
CCTCCATGTACCAGTCGACGATGCGCGGCACGTCGGTGCGCCCGCGTGCGCCGCCGAACGCGCTGCCGCGCCACGAGCGGCCTGTTACCAGCTGGAAGGGGCGGGTGGAGATTTCCTGGCCCGCGCCCGCCACGCCGATGATGCAGCTCTGCCCCCAGCCCTTGTGGCAGCATTCCAGCGCCTGGCGCATCACCTTCACGTTGCCGATGCATTCAAAACTGTAGTCCACGCCGCCGTTCGTCAGCTGCACGATGTGGTCGACCACGTTCTCGACCTCGCTGGGATTGACGAAATCCGTCATGCCGAATTTTTTTGCCAGCTGGACTTTCGACGGATTGAGGTCGATGCCGATGATACGGGTCGCGCCCACCATCCGCGCGCCCTGTATCACGTTGAGGCCGATGCCGCCGAGGCCGAACACGGCAACGGTCGAGCCCGGCTCCACTTTCATGGTGAAGGCTACTGCACCGATACCCGTGGTCACGCCGCAGCCGATGTAGCAGATCTTGTCGAACGGCGCGTCCTCGCGCACCTTGGCGACCGCGATTTCCGGCAGCACGCTGAAGTTGGAGAACGTGGAACAGCCCATGTAATGCAGGATGGGCTTGCCATCCAGCGAGAAGCGGCTGGTACCGTCGGGCATCACGCCCTGGCCCTGGGTGCTGCGAATCGCCTGGCACAGGTTGGTCTTCGGGTGCAGGCAGTATTCGCACACGCGGCACTCGGGCGTGTACAGCGGGATGACATGATCGCCCGGCTTGAGCGTGGTGACGCCGGGGCCGACTTCCACCACCACGCCCGCGCCCTCGTGGCCCAGGATCGCGGGGAAGGCGCCCTCGGGATCGTCACCCGACAACGTAAAGGCATCGGTGTGGCAGACGCCCGTCGCCTTCATTTCCACCAGCACTTCGCCGGCTTTGGGGCCGTCGAGGTCTACGTCTACGATTTCCAGGGGTTTGCCTGCGGCAAAGGCGACGGCTGCGCGTGTTTTCATGTGCTCTGTCCCGTGTCGGATGACTAATGTGTTGTGTGGTTGAGGTGGTGGCGAAAGGGGCTCAGTCTAACGGCATGCCGTGTGGAGTCAAACGGCGTGCGCGTAGCGGTGGCGTCACATCGGCGTTTTAGCGCGACACACGTTCAGCCACTCCCGCAGGGCGGCGCTGTGGAATTTTTCCCGGTGCGTAATGAGGTACCACTCGCGGTGAAAGTCCCGTCCGGGCACCGGCAGTGGCAGCAGCGAGCCGCGCTTGAACGCATCCACCAGGCACACTCGCGAGAGGCACCCGACCCCGAGGCCAGCCTCCACCGCGCGCTTGATGGCCTCGGTGTGCTGCAGTTCCATGGCGATGTGCAAGTCGGGCAGGATGCCGCGCATGGCGCGCTCGAAGGCCTGCCGGGTGCCGGAACCGCGTTCACGCAGAATCCAGGGGATGTCGACAAGGTCTTCGTCAGAGAGCGCGGCGACCCGGCTGAGCGGATGGCCGGGCGCGGCAAATACCACCAGTTCGTCGTCGCGCCACGGCGCGATGTCGAGTTCGGCGTGCTGCAATTCTCCTTCGATCATGCCCATGTCCAGCTCGAAGCCCGCCACACGGTCGGCGATGGTCGCGGTGTTGGCGACCTGCAGGGCGATGTCCGCGTCCGGGAAATGCCGCCGGAACGCGGCGATCATGGTGACGGCCAGGTAATTGCCGATGGTCAGGGTCGCACCGACCTGCAGGCGGCCAGTGACGACCCGGCCGTCCAATGCCTGTTCCAGCACCTGTGCCTGGGCCAGTAGATGTTCAGCCTGCGGGCGCAATTGCCGGCCCAGCTCGCTCAATTGCAGGCGTTTGCCGCGGCGGTCGAAGAGTTTTACATCGAACTGGTTTTCCAGTTCCCGCAGCGAACCACTGGCAGCGGATTGCGACATCGCCAGCGCGTCCGCTGCGCGCGTTACGTTTTCGTAGCGGGCCGTGGCAAGAAATACCTCGAGTTGCCGCAGGCTGTAGCGCATGCGCGATCCCTTTATCGTTAAAACAGATTAAATAAATGGAATATATCTGTTTTACAACTTAAAATACAAGGCGATAAGGTGGCGCCTCCAACGACAGGGACAGGAGCCCAACCTCATGGCAACCATCATGCGCGAAGCCGTTATCTCGGTGCACCACTGGACGGACCGCCTCTTCAGCTTCAAGACCACGCGCAACCCCGGGTTCCGGTTCAAGAACGGTCATTTCACCATGATCGGGCTGGAACAGGCCTGCGGCCGGCCGCTGATGCGGGCCTACAGCCTCGCCAGCGCCAACTATGAGGACGAACTGGAGTTTTTCAGTATCAAGGTACCGGATGGCCCCCTGACGTCAAAGTTGCAGGGTATCCAGATCGGCGACGAAGTGCTGGTCAACAGCAAGGCGACGGGCACGCTGATCCAGGACAACCTGCTGCCGGGCAAGCACCTGTACCTGATCGCCACCGGTACGGGTCTTGCGCCGTTCCTCAGTATCATCCGCGACCCGGAGATCTACGAGCAGTACGACAGGATCATACTCACCCACGGCTGTCGCTTTACGGAGGAGCTGGCCTACCGGGAATTGATCACCGAACACCTGCCGCAACACGAATATCTCGGGGAGGCGGTGCGGGAGAAGCTGATCTACTACCCGACCGTGACGCGGGAGCCGTTTGAAAACACCGGGCGTCTCACCGACCTGCTGCGCATTGGCAAGCTCCCGGCTGACATCGGCCTGCCGCCGATCGATCCACAGACCGACCGGTTCATGATCTGCGGCAGTCCCAGCATGCTCAAGGACATCTGTGTCCTGCTGGACAGCCTGGGCTTCAGTGAGTCGCGTCACGGTGACGCGGCGCACTATGTCATCGAGCGCGCCTTCGTCGAAAGCTGAGTCCGCCCGCCGGCCTTACTCCAGCCACGCCAGGATGCGTGCCTGCTGATACGCGTAGAACGGATTGTGGCGCAGCCGCAGCAGGAAGTTTTCCGGAATTGCCAGCACGCCGCGTTCACCCTGCAGCGCCTGCTGTCCCAGGAACAGCTGCCCGCGATCCGCAGGCGGTCGCGCGCCGTACAGCGGGTCGTCGGGTGGGAAGGGGAGCGCGACGTGTGACAGCGAGAAGACCTCGTTCGGCCACATTTGTTCGAGCGGCTCCCGGCGCTCGACGGTGGCGGTGAAAGGCGCTCTGGTGAGCGCCACTGCAGCGCGGCTGTCTGCGCCGGCATTGGTCACCAGCGTGAAAGTAAACGGCAACTGGTGGTTGGACCGCAGCCGCTGTGTGAACGGGCCGGGATCGTTGCGCAGCAGCATGGCGGCGCCAGCCAGCCGGTTGATATCGAAGACAACGAGTTCATGCCGGCCAGGCGCCAGGCGCATCAGCAGCCGATCGACCACGGCGTTGTTCGACACCGTGGCATCCACGGTGGATTTGAACACCAGCATGGGCGGCAGCGGTTGCGCGGCATCGTCACGGGCCTCCAGTCGCCGGGCCACGGAGCGCGTCAGCTCGAATACCTGCTCCGCTGCATTGGTGGTGAACGAGTTGTACTTGTAAGGATCGAACTCCGGCTGGATGCCCAGCCAGGCGAGTTGTTGCAGGCCGGGCAGGACGGCCAGGCGGCGGCTCCACTTCGCCAGCGCCGCGGCGGGGCTCACGCCGATGGCGGGCGAGACCAGCACCAGCTTAGCGGCGTGCGGCAGGCTTGTATCCTGCTGCGCGGCGAGCGCGTAGTCCACTGCCAGCGGGGCGCCGGTGGAGTAGCCGATGATGTACAGTGGTTTGGCGTCCACCTTTTCGGCCAGGTGCCGCATGCCGAGTTTCACCACATAGGCCGCCTCCTCCCACTGCAGGGAGAGCATGCCAGAGGGCAAGGTGCCATGCCCGGGCATGCGCATTCCCACCACGTAAAAACCCTGGTCGCGCAGTGTCTCGCCGATGGAATGCAGGCTGTACGGCGAATCCGACATCCCGTGCAGCAGCAGCACGCCGCCGCGCGGTGGCACATCGCTGGCGAGTTCAAAACTGCGATTCCAGTTTGGCTGCCGCCCGCCCGGGTCGGCGCGGCTGCCTCGGCTGTAGCGTTGCAGGCTGTGCGCGGGGCCGGTCTCGGAGTGGGCGTAGATGCGCTCATCCAACTCTGCAAACAGTGCATCTTCCAACTTCAGGTAGTCCTCGAACGAGTCGACGTCGTCGGCCTGCTCCAGCGTGAATTCGTGTTGCAGGCGCTCTGTGTGCCAGGGCATCAGTTCCGGGCTGTCGCAGCCGGAGAGGCACAGGAGCACGGCAACGAACATGGACAGGGCGGGGCGAGCGGGAGGAGAGTATCGCAAGGTGGAAATCTCAGGCGTCTGAAAGTGCGCTGCACTATAGATTCTAATTCGCGGCAATCCAAGCACGCGGTGTACGAGGGCCGTGGCGGAACAATTCGCAGGTGCGCGGTAATCGCGCATGCATTACCCTGCACGCGTAGTGTCTGCCCTATGACCACCGCACACCCCAGAAGGGAGAGGAGATCGGGATATGCAATGGCTCAATTTGCGAGCGTGGCTGGTAGCGTATTTTTCGTTGCTCGCTGCCTGCACCGGACTGCCCGCCACGCCTGTGGCGACCACAGATTACAACCATAACTACGACTTCAGCCATGTGCGCAAGATCGCCCTGCAACCGGTGCCCAGGGATACGCTCGATACCATGCTGATCTCCGATCAGCAGATCGCGCGTGTCAACCAGGCGCTCGGCACGGAGCTGACGCGCCGGGGGTTCCAGGTGGTCGCGAAAAATGCCGAGGCGGATATGTTCCTCTCCTGGACCTTCGTGCCGAAGGAGAGCGACACGGTTTCCATCTTTGATCCCGGCAAGACGCCGGTCGCACAGGGCATGTTATATGTGAGTATGGTTGACCCCGTGATGTTGCAGGCGGTGTGGCGCGCCTCGTTCCAGTCAAACCTGCGCGACCAGCTCGAGAATGCGGCAGCCGTGCAGTACCGGCAATCCGTGGCACAGGCAGTGCTGGCACAGTTTCCTCCCGGTGCAGCGTCGCACTGAATGTGATCTGGTCTGCGCCGTGCGTTTGGTTCCTATTTCCCCTGCGATCCAGTAAGATGCGCGTCCCTCGCAGTCCTCGGGCGCGCGCCCGAGAATGTGCCACTCGGTTGATCTCAGAGATTTCCCAATGACGTTTGACGAACTCGGTTTGTCCGCGCCCCTGTTGCGCGCAATCGAAGACAAAGGCTATAGCGAACCCTCACCCATTCAGGCCGCTGCGATACCTGCGGTGTTGACCGGTCGCGACCTGATGGCTGCAGCGCAAACCGGTACCGGCAAGACCGCCGGTTTTACGTTGCCGATCCTGCAGCAGTTGCATGCTACCGGCGCCGGGCACCCGCACCGCCTCCGCGTGCTCGTGCTCACGCCCACGCGCGAACTGGCGGCGCAGGTTGCCGACAGTGTCGCCACCTACGGTGCCCACCTGCCGTTCAAGTCGACGGTGGTGTTCGGCGGTGTGAAAATCAACCCGCAGATTGCCGTATTGCGCAAGGGTGTCGACATCCTGGTGGCGACGCCGGGCCGCCTGCTGGATCTGTACCAGCAGGGTGAGGTGAACTTCGCTGAACTGAAGGTGCTGGTGTTGGATGAAGCCGACCGCATGCTCGACATGGG
Source organism: uncultured Halioglobus sp. (assembly GCA_964461965.1). GTDB lineage: Bacteria > Pseudomonadota > Gammaproteobacteria > Pseudomonadales > Halieaceae > Marimicrobium. Next base: position 5,656 of record CAYWWD010000150.1, read on the forward strand.
CTTCATCCACGACATCCGCC
>CAYWWD010000151.1:0-5577 GCA_964461965.1 uncultured Halioglobus sp.
CAGTTTCAGGGTATTATTCCTTAACTGGGTTGGTCACATCTATTCGACCACTTCAGTGCCGACCTTTATCAGTGAAATATCCGGGCTAGCACGCAGATGGTGCCACTTCGCGCGTCGGCTTAACTCAAGCGTTATGTGACAGAAGTAAGGATGCGTGCGGATTCACAGCGATGGAAATTCTCTTACTTCTTTTAATCATCATTTGCTTCGCTGTCGCCGTAGGACTTGGTACGCCAAGTGCCAAAGGGCGTGCTGGAGAAAGAAGTGTTCAAATATTTACGTCCATTCGCTTGGATGGCGTTGTTTACCGCCGCATAGACGACGTCACATTGGAGCATCATGGGCGAACTACCCAAATCGACCATGTATTTGTTTCGCCGTTTGGTATCTTCGTTGTTGAGACAAAGAATATGAGTGGTTGGATCTTTGGTAATGAAGATCAAGCCCAGTGGACACAGAAACTATTCAGAAAGACGAGTAGGTTTCAGAACCCGCTACGCCAAAACTATAGGCACGTAAAGACGCTTGAGGCTCTGCTGTCAATTCCGGCAACACAAATACACTCTGTGGTTGTATTTGTTGGCGACGCCGAGTTTAAGACCCCAATGCCCAGAAACGTGACGCATAAGGGTGGATTGGTAACCTACATTCGCTCGTTCACAACCCAAGTGCTAACTATACAAAAGGTTGAGGAGCTTGTCGGAAAAATTGAACAGGCTAGACTTCCGGCTACAAAGGAAACTGCACGAAAGCACGTCGAGAATCTTAGGGGGCGGACAAGAAATCTTGGCGTCGGTCAGCCTTGCCCGAGATGTGGTTCACAGTTGGTGCTGCGGAGGTCTAAGAACGGCGCTCAATCCGGCAAACAGTTCTTGGGCTGCTCGGGTTATCCAAAGTGTCGGTTTACGTGTGCTGTCACATAACAATTCGCTGCAGGCGCAGTCGGCGCCGGACGCGGTAACCGCTGCGCGGATTCCGCGCCGCTGCGCAAGGCGTTAAGGCTCTTGACACTCCGAATAACGTACATACACTGTACGTATGATTGAGTTTAGCTGGGATCCAGCAAAAGCGCGCTCGAACCTCAAAAAGCATGGTATTTCCTTTGAAGAAGCGAAATCCGTCTTTTACGATGAGCATGCCTTTCAGTTTTACGATGACGATTCCACAAGTGAAGACCGTTTTATTCTGCTTGGGCTGAGCAATCAGTCGCGCATTTTAGTTGTTGTTCATTGCGAACGGGGAAAGTCAGGACAGGAACTCCGTATCATTTCGGCCAGGAAGGCGACTACCTCGGAGCGGCGATTTTACGAAGGTGGCTTGAAATGAAAGACAAATACGATTTCTCCAAGATGAAGGTGCGGAAGAATCCGTATGCCGCAAAACTCAAGAAGTCTGTAACCATTCGATTGAGCGAAGATGTAATCGATTATTTCAAACAGATGGCAGAGGAATCTGGCGTGCCCTATCAAAGCCTTATCAATTTGTATCTTCGAGACTGTGCCAATAATGACCGAAGGCTTGATATTCAGTGGAAGCCTTAACAAGTCAGGGCTACGGACGCGCTACCGCGCGCCGCAGCCTGCGGAGTTATACTGTTTGGTCATTGACATACTATAATCGGTATATATACTATTTATAGTATGTGGTCGATATATGAACATCGAAGACTGGACAAACAACTGGCCAGGGCGCCACTGGAGATCCAGAAGCGCTACGAGAAATGGAAGGATATCGTAGAGATATCAGGCCCTGACGGACTGATGCTTATACGAGGTTTTCGAGACGAGGCGCTTCGAGGAGAATGGCAAGGCCATCGTTCCTCCCGTCTCAATCAACAGTATCGGGTGATTTATCAGGCCGAAGGAGATCGTTTCAACGTTTATGTGGTAGAGGTCACACCTCACGATTATAGGAGGAAATCATAATGAGTGAATTCCGAAAAGCAAAAGTCCGCGTCCGGATTACTCCCGGAGAATCCGTTCGTATCATGCGTGAGTTACAAGAGCTCAGCCAGAACGAATTGGCAGAAGCCGCCGGTATTCCCCAATCCACAATCTCCGCTATTGAGCGGGAGCGAGTAAATCTCGGGGTAGAGCGTGCCAAGGTGCTGGCTAGAGCTCTAAAGTGCCATCCGGCGGTACTCGTATTCCCAGGCTGGGATGCTGGTGTTGAATCCGCGGCATAACAAGGCGCTGCTGCCGGAGAAATTATTCGCTGCGCTACAAATTTTCCGCAGAGCGCAGCGTTGGGAAATCTGCGGTGGAGGCTATGGCATCCACTGGCCAGATCTCGATGAAGACTTTAGCATCGAGGGCCTACTTCGGGGTGCGCCAGCACCTAACAAATAGGCCATGCTGCGAACAACTCGCATTTGGCGCAATTGGGGAAGCTGGAGTAACTGTACAAACTTCTATGCGACTTAAACGTCTTCCAATACCCACTGAGCGGCCGCACGTCGGCCCCATGAAGTCGGTCTCGTCCGCGCAGACGACCCAGACAATCCTGCCAACTGGGCAATTGCTGTTGACTATCGAGCACGCGCCAATCCGTGGTGTCACACCGCCTATGCTGCGTTGGTGGTTCGAGACCCTAGGCAACACGATGGTGTTCGCCGGAAAAACCTTTCCGCGCTACCTTCTTTGGCACCTGCGGGACCATATTCACTGGGAACTGGCAGCACCGGCCGTCGATGGCGGAACCGGGCAGGGCGCAAGGTTCCGCATAGTCGAGGCCTTTGCTGCCAACCCGAATTACTACGTCGACTCCACGGAGTACGTTGAGAAACTGGACGACGAAGGAATTTCCCTTGTCAGGTCCATCGCAGGTACGGAAATCTTCCGCCTTGAGCATCGCTTTGGCTTTGGTTCGCAAGGCGCCAGCTACCGGTCACGTATGTTGGTCGGTGCAACCGGTGGGATGTTCGGTAAGTTGTTCAACACATTCATCAGGCATCGGGTGTTCTCCGACGAGATGGGCACCGCGTGGCTGACGCACAATGTAGAAGAGGTCAGCATGTTCGAGAACATTCTTCCTTCGCTGTACGCGAGCCGATGACATTCAGCGCCTTGCGAAGAACAGTTTGGACTTCAGCGCAATTATTCTCATTGTCAGGTATCGCTTGAGCGTCACGGAAATCGGCTGGTTGTTCACGCTCGGTACGCTGCTTCACAACGCAGAGGAAGCTGTCTGGCTTCCAGCCTGGTCACAGCGAGTTCGGCGAATCTCTAAGCCAGTTGCGGCTTCGGTGTTTCGCCTGGCCGTCGGCGTGGTCTCGATATTATTTGTGGCGATCACCTGCGCAGCATCGTTTTCTCAACCGGAGGGCATCGCGGCATACCTCATGGCCGGGTATGTGCTGACCATGGTCATGAACGTGTTTTTCCCGCATACACTTGCATCATTCGTCACGCGTTCGTACATGCCGGGTACGGCTACCGCCATCTTGTTCAACCTTCCACTCGGCCTGTTCTATCTGTTGCACGCGATAACAGGCGGATACATCGCTCTCCCCACTTTTTATTGGGCGGGGCCGGCGGTAATCTTGGGCTTTCTGGCGTTGCTTCCAGCACTATTCGCCATCGGCCGGCGGCTGACTGCTGGAAATTGAAATTCACCGGCAAGGGAGGCGCAATTTCCGGCCGGCTGAATTCGATTTGCATCGAGCGCCCGGGTAAATGGCCACTGGTTTTTATGGTGATGGAATTGATTCTCGCGGGGTTACTGATATGGGAGAGATAAAAATGACTACGCGCCGATCAGCCGGGATCCTGCTTCTGCTGCTTCCGGTGCTGTTGCTGGCCAGGGCGTTTGCATTCGAACCGACGGCTACGGTGAAGGTTACGCCGGTGTTGAAAACGACGACGAGTTGGGATGGGAAGCTCCTGCAGTATCCGGCCGGCCAGGCGGAGGTAAGCGGCATGATCATCGAGATTGCGCCGGGTGGGGAAACGGGCTGGCACAAACACGCTGCCCCATCGTTTGGGATGTTGCTGGACGGTGAGCTCGAGGTACAGCTGAAAGACGGCGCCACCAAGCGCATCAGGAAAGGCGAATCGATCGCCGAGGTGGTCGATACTTTTCACAACGGGCGCAATGTCGGCGCGGTGCCGGTCAGGATCCTGGTCTTTTATGCCGGCGCTGTGGGGCAATCGCTCACCATCAAGGAAAGTTCCCCGTAAACACCGCGCGCCGGAGGGTGGGCTGCCCGAAAAGCGCTGTTCGGGCGCGCCCGCATTTGCCCGTTGGATGGAGAAGCGCGGAACATTAAAGTAATTGCCAGCACAGGGAGGTGCCGAAAATGCAAAACAGTCTCACACGTTTTATCGTAATACCGATGCTGGTGCTGGCTATTGCCACACCGGCGCTTGCGAAGCCTGTCCAACCCGCGACGCTGGCAAAGTGTCAAACGCTCAAGGACAGGGTCGAGCGTTACACCTCGCAGCGTCGCAAGGGCGGTACCGCCATCCAGATGCAGCGTTGGAAAGACCAGATGCGTACTGCCGAATCACAGTTCAAGCAGCTGGAGTGCCAGGATCATCGTCGCCGACTGCGGTGACACCCGCAGAAGGGGGCCTCGCCTTCTCCCAGTGAGGAGTGCTCGTACTACTCGGGGAATCTATGCTAGTGTCAAAGCCCGGATATGCGCCGGGCTCATGCCAGTGTTATCGTTGCGATTCCTTTTCCCCGTCTGGAGTGTCTGACCATGAAACACAGGCCATTCGTCCTGATCGCTGCATGCTTGTTTGCACTGGCGGCCTCTGCGCAGGCGCCGGGCGATCTCGGCTTTCTCAAAGGCCTATTGGATAAATATCCCAGTGAAATCAACCTGTGGGACCATGTATCGCTGTCGCCGCGACTGCAATCGCTTCTGGGTCAGGAATACACCACCTTTATCGAAAACATGTCGGTGAACGGGCCGCTGGGCGAGGTGTCAGCGATTGTTTGGACGAGCGGCAACAGGAAGCATGACGGCGGCGCGAATGCCGCACTGTTTCTGGCGGACACCAGCACCAATTTGATCGAGGTGTATCTGTTGAAAGACAAACAGCTCCAGCATTATGCCGAGGCGAACAGCAAAATGATCCTGGACGGTGATGCGCAAGTCGTGCTGGATAATTTCATGGCGGTGGTTGCGCAAGCGCCTGGTCCACAATCAGGCCTGAACGATCGCTCCGACGATGCCGGCAAATAGTGGCAACACTCCGTTGGGCGATGCGATCCGCCGGAATGTCCAGTCATATTTCGATGACTTCAATACAGCGTTCCTGACGTTTGACGGTAGCATTCGCCACGATTGACCACGCTTGAACCAGCGCCATACGGAAGATCACGATGCGCTTTCTAAGGAGGCTTGAGTTGAAGCGCAAAATCGTCGGCTATCACCGGGACGAGCAGCAGGATTGGGTTGCGGATCTCGACTGCGGCCACGGACAGCATGTGCGGCACAACCCGCCGTGGGTGAATCGCCCCTGGGTGGAGACCGATGCAGGCCGCGCCACGATGCTGGGCTTTGAACTGAACTGTCAGTAGTGTCCCAACGTTGATCGACTGATACGGCTTAACCTATTGAATAAACGA
>CAYWWD010000152.1:0-5527 GCA_964461965.1 uncultured Halioglobus sp.
GTGAAAAAACCGGAAACCATCAACTATCGCACCTTCAAGCCCGAACGGGACGGCTTGTTCTGCGCCAAGATTTTTGGGCCGGTCAAGGATTACGAGTGCCTGTGTGGCAAATACAAGCGCTTGAAGCACCGCGGCGTGATTTGTGAAAAATGTGGTGTGGAAGTAGCGCTGGCCAAGGTGCGCCGGGAGCGCATGGGCCATATCGAACTGGCAAGCCCAGTGGCGCACATTTGGTTCCTGAAGTCCCTGCCATCGCGTATCGGCCTGTTGCTGGATATGACGCTGCGGGATATCGAGCGAGTGCTCTATTTCGAATCCTATGTGGTGACCGACCCTGGGATGACGACGCTGGAACAGCGCCAGTTGCTGTCGGATGAACAGTACTACGAGGCAATGGAAGAATTCGGCGATGAGTTCAGCGCCAAGATGGGCGCCGAGGCGATCCAGGATCTGATGATGCAACTGGACCTGAATCAGGAAATCGCGTCGCTGCGCGAGGAGATTCCCGTTACCAACTCGGAGACCAAGATCAAGAAGTTGTCCAAGCGCCTCAAGCTGATGGAGGCTTTTGCCAGCTCGGGCAACAAACCACAGTGGATGGTGCTGAATGTACTCCCCGTGCTGCCACCGGACCTGCGTCCGCTGGTGCCGCTGGATGGCGGTCGTTTTGCCACCTCCGATTTGAACGACCTGTACCGCCGCGTGATCAACCGCAACAACCGGTTGAAGCGTCTGCTGGACCTGAACGCTCCGGATATTATCGTGCGCAACGAAAAGCGTATGTTGCAGGAATCCGTGGATGCGCTGTTGGATAACGGGCGGCGCGGCCGCGCGATTACGGGCTCGAACAAGCGCCCGCTGAAATCTCTCGCGGACATGATCAAGGGCAAGCAAGGGCGGTTTCGCCAGAACCTCCTCGGCAAACGTGTGGATTACTCCGGTCGTTCCGTCATCGTGGTAGGGCCGACGTTGCGACTTCATCAGTGCGGCCTGCCCAAGAAAATGGCGCTGGAACTGTTCAAGCCATTCATCTTTGGCAAGCTGGAAGCCCGTGGTCTCGCGACCACGATCAAGGCCGCCAAGAAAATGGTCGAGCGCGAACCGCCGGAGGTTTGGGACATCCTGGCGGAAGTGATTCGTGAGCACCCCGTGCTGTTGAACCGGGCGCCCACCCTGCACCGCCTGGGGATCCAGGCGTTTGAACCGGTGCTGATCGAAGGCAAGGCCATTCAGTTGCATCCATTGGTGTGCGCAGCCTATAACGCGGACTTTGACGGCGACCAGATGGCGGTACACGTGCCGCTGACGCTGGAGGCGCAGCTTGAGGCGCGCGCGCTCATGATGTCAACCAACAACATTCTGTCTCCAGCCAGCGGTGAGCCGATTATCGTTCCCTCGCAGGACGTGGTGTTGGGCCTGTACTACATGACCCGCGAGCGCGTGAACGCCAAGGGCGAAGGCATGGCGTTCGCGAATGTCTCAGAGGTACATCGCGCGTTTATCAGCGGCCATGTGCACCTTCAGGCCAGGGTCAAGGTGCGCATCCACGAAGTCGAGAAAACCGATGAAGGCGACTTGAACGAGCGTACGTTTGTGGCCAATACCACGGTGGGGCGCGCGCTCTTGTGGGAGATCGTGCCCAGGGGTATCGCCTTTTCAATGGTCAACCAGAACATGGCGAAGAAGGCGATCTCACGCATCATCAACCAGTGTTATCGGGTGGTGGGGTTGAAGGCCACGGTAATTTTTGCCGATCGGTTGATGTACACCGGCTATGAGTATTCAACACGCTCTGGGGCGTCTATTGGCGTCAACGATTTCGTGATACCGCAGGAAAAGGCCCGACTCATCGATCGGGCGGAATCCGAGGTAAAAGAAATCGAAAACCAGTATGCCGCTGGCCTGGTGACCCAGGGTGAGAAGTACAACAAGGTGATCGACATCTGGTCTCGCGCCAATGATCTCGTCTCCAAATCCATGATGGAGGGCCTGTCTACCGAACCCGTGACGAATCGCGAAGGCAAAGAGGAAAAACAGGCGTCGTTCAACTCCGTCTACATGTATGCCGATTCCGGTGCGCGGGGTTCGCCGGCACAGATCCGTCAGCTCGCAGGTATGCGCGGCCTCATGGCCAAGCCCGATGGTTCTATCATCGAAACCCCGATTACCGCGAACTTCCGCGAGGGCTTGAACGTACTGCAGTACTTCATCTCCACGCACGGCGCGCGCAAGGGATTGGCTGATACCGCGCTCAAGACTGCGAACTCAGGTTATCTCACGCGACGCCTGGTGGATGTTGCGCAGGACCTGGTTGTCACAGAGGAAGATTGCGGAACCGACTACGGACTGCTGATGACGCCCGTGATTGACGGCGGCGACATCATTGAATCATTGGGTGACCGTGTGTTGGGGCGGCTCGTAGCCAAGGACGTCACTAAACCTGGTACCGATGATGAGATCGCGATCACCGCTGGCACCATGCTGGACGAGCTGTGGATCAAGCGACTTGAAGAAATGGGTATCGATGAAATCGAAGTGCGCTCTCCAATTACCTGCGAGACTCGCCACGGCATCTGTTCGGCGTGTTATGGGCGAGACCTGGCACGCGGGCACCGAATCAATATGGGCGAGGCAGTCGGCGTTGTAGCCGCGCAGTCGATCGGTGAGCCGGGAACGCAGCTTACGATGCGTACTTTCCACATCGGTGGTGCTGCTTCACGAGCAACCGCGCAGGACAACATTGAAGTGATGAACGATGGTGTCGTTCGCCTGCACAACCTCAAAACTGTACAACGGGTCGATGGTGACCTTGTCGCAGTTAGCCGTTCCGGTGAGCTGTCGGTCCTGGATACTCGCGGTCGTGAGCGAGAACGCTACAAGCTGCCTTACGGCGCCATCCTGAAGGTCAAGGACAATGACAAAGTAACCAAGGGCTCCGTGGTAGCCAACTGGGATCCTCACACTCACCCGATTGTGACCGAAGTGGCGGGAACCGTGAAATTCAGCGGTATGGAAGAAGGCATTACCATCAAGCGCCAGACCGATGATCTGACCGGACTTTCCAGTATCTCGGTGATGGATCCCGTGGAGCGGCCGGCAGCCGGCAAGGACATTCGCCCCGCCATCAGCCTGGTAGACAGTAAGGGCAAGGAGTTGTGCCTGGCGAATACCAATGTGCCCGCGCACTACTTCCTGCCGTCCCATGCGCAGGTTAGCCTCGAGAATGGCGCCCGTATCAACACCGGCGATATTATTGCGCGTATTCCACAGGAAGGTTCCAAGACGCGGGACATCACCGGCGGCTTGCCGCGAGTGGCAGACCTGTTCGAGGCACGCAAACCCAAGGAGCCGGCAATTCTTGCGGAGATTTCAGGAACAGTCAGCTTCGGCAAGGAAACCAAGGGCAAGCGCCGGCTGATTATCACGCCGACTGACAATGTCACGCTGCCAGATGGCTCTGGCCACTACGAAGCGTTGATTCCCAAATGGCGACATATGTCGGTATTTGAGGGCGAGAATGTCGAAAAGGGCGAGGTCGTGGCGGAAGGAGCCCCCAGCCCTCACGATATCCTGCGCCTGAAAGGGATCAAGGAATTGGCGAAATATATCGTCAATGAGATCCAGGAGGTGTACCGACTGCAGGGCGTGAAAATCAACGACAAGCACATCGAAGTGATTGTTCGCCAGATGTTACGCAAGGTGGTAATCACATCCTCTGGCGACTCCACCCTGATCAAGGGCGAGCAAGTTGAGTTTACGACGCTGCTTGAGGAAAACGAGCGATTGCTCGCGGAAAACTTGGTGCCGGCGACCGGTGAGCGGGAACTGCTTGGTATCACCAAGGCCTCGCTCGCTACGGAAAGTTTCATCTCTGCAGCCTCGTTCCAGGAGACCACCCGCGTACTTACGGAAGCGGCCGTCACCGGCAAGCGCGATTACCTGCGCGGGCTCAAGGAAAACGTGGTTGTGGGACGCCTGATTCCGGCGGGTACGGGCCTGGCCTATCACGCTGAGCGCAAGCGAGCACGCGATAGCCAGCTCGAGGTGACGGTGTCCGCACAGGAAATCGAAGCAGCGTTGACGCAGGCGTTACAGGCAGACGACTAGCACTAACCTTTTCGGGTCGAGGGGATGGTGGTCCGCTCCATCATCCCCCGCGTCGAATCTCAAGCACGGGTGCTGTGACCGTTTCGCGGGTTGACTCCCGTAGAGGGCGTCTATAGAATGCCGCCTCCGCTTTCCGGGGGCAGCTTTGTAAAGCGGGTTCATTTCGGGAAGACAGGCCTGTTTTGGATGCGGATAGCATCCAGCAGCAGATTTTTTTTAAAGCAAATTTTTTTGGAGTTTTGATTAGATGGCAACGATCAATCAATTGGTTCGTCAGCCTCGGAAACGCAGAGTAGATAAAAGCGGTGTACCCGCCCTGCAGAGCTGCCCCCAGCGCCGTGGAGTGTGCACCCGCGTTTATACTACGACCCCGAAAAAACCGAATTCCGCGCTGCGTAAGGTTTGCCGGGTTCGCCTGACCAACGGTTATGAAGTGTCTTCATACATCGGTGGGGAGGGCCACAACCTGCAGGAACACAGCGTCGTGTTGATTCGCGGTGGCCGTGTAAAAGACTTGCCTGGTGTGCGTTATCACACCGTGCGCGGCAGCCTGGACACCTCCGGTGTATCGGACCGCCGCAATGGGCGCTCGAAGTACGGAGCCAAGCGTCCGAAGTAAGCAGTTCTACCAGCGTAGTCACGCTGAAGTTGTAAGTAAGGTCGAACCCCTGCCTCCCCCGCTTCCGTGGCAGGTTGGTGTTCGGGTCACCTGAAGAGAGAAGGGTATCTACCATGCCAAGAAGACGAATAGTCGCCAAGCGCGAAGTGTTGCCAGATCCCAAATTCGGTAACGTTACACTGGCGAAGTTTATGAATCACGTGATGGTGAGCGGCAAGAAGTCAGTCGCGGAGACCATCGTTTACGGTGCGCTCGATATCGTGCGCGAACGCCTCAATAAAGATCCCCTGCAAGTTTTCGACGAAGCGTTGGAAAATATCGCGCCGATGGTTGAAGTAAAAGCCCGCAGAGTGGGCGGCGCCACGTACCAGGTGCCGGTCGAAGTGCGTCCTTCGCGTCGGGTCGCGCTGTCGATGCGCTGGCTGGTGGAGTACGCCCGTGATAGGGGCGAAAAATCCATGCGCCAACGATTGGCCGGTGAGATTATCGATGCTTCACAAGGCAAAGGTAATGCGGTGAAAAAGCGTGAGGATGTGCACCGCATGGCGGAAGCCAACAAGGCGTTTTCGCACTACCGTTTCTAACTTTCGCACTACAACCTTTTATTGGGGATTGAATCGTGGCACGCAAAACTCCTATCAGCCGGTATCGCAATATTGGCATTTGTGCGCATGTGGACGCGGGTAAGACGACTACCACGGAGCGTGTTCTGTTTTATACCGGGCGATCGCACAAGCTCGGTGAAGTGCACGACGGTGCGGCGACCATGGACTGGATGGAGCAGGAGCAGGAGCGGGGTAT
>CAYWWD010000153.1:0-5509 GCA_964461965.1 uncultured Halioglobus sp.
TTCATCACTTTCCTAGACTCGAATCAGAGGAGGATTTCCCCATATGGCATTTAACAGCTAAATATACGGAACCGGCCAAATAACATGCCGCCGTCTAATTTCAGAACAGTGTGCGCGGAGCAAACTGATTTGTTCTTCTTGTTCGACACGTTAATGCCTTCCGCATTTTTATACAGCCCGGATAGTCGGCGCACGCCGCATTACCAATTACATCATTTGCGTCCACCATAGAAACCCATTTCTTCAACAGAAACAACCGCGTGCGACACCATCAGGCAGCACATTGTCACGCAGTCGCTTAAAAACCCTCCTTGATCCCTGCAACATTGGAGCAAGAAGCTGATTGGCGTATCGCGCTAGTGAGTTAGCCACAAAAAGCTTGGGAGAAACTTTCTCCCACCAGCTTGACGGTCGCCCGGCGTTATTGCATTGCTTTGATCAAGCTGTCGAAGCAGGCGTCCACCTCCGCATTCTGGTACAGTCCAACGCAGTTCACTGCGCCATCTGCGCTGTGATTACCGTCACCTGCCGGATGCGTTTTCCATGCTGGAACCGAAACCAGAAATCTACCGCGGCCTGACCTATCCCTGGGGTCGAGGCGCCTGCCCTGAACCGGGGCAGCCGCACAAGATCGCCGAAGGTGTGTACTGGACACGCTTCCCCATGCCCCTCTCGCTGGATCACATCAATCTGTGGCTGCTCGAGGACGAGGACGGCTGGACCGTAGTGGATACCTGCCTGGACCTACCGAACGCCCGCGCCGCCTGGGAGCAACTGTTCAGCGGGTTTATGCAGGGCAAGCCGGTACGGCGCGTCATCTGTACCCACCTGCATCCGGATCACGTGGGCCTGGCCGGCTGGCTGACGGCGCGCTTCGACTGCGCACTGTGGATGTCCCGGGAGGAATTCCTGATGTGCCGGGCGCTGGCGGGCGATACCGGGCGGCAGGCGCCGGACGTCGCCATCCGCTTCTACCGGGCGGCGGGCTACGACGAGCGGCAACTGGAACAGTACCGCACCATCTTCGGCAATTTCGGCCGCGCCATCTCGCCGCTGCCAGACAGCTTCCGCCGCCTCGTCGACCGCGAGACACTGACCATCGGCGGCCGCTACTGGCAGGTAATCATCGGCAGCGGCCATTCGCCGGAGCACGCCACGCTGTACTGCCCCGCACTGAAGTTATTGATCTCCGGCGACCAGGTGCTGCCCAGGATTTCACCCAACGTCAGTGTTTTTCCCACCGAGCCCGAGGGCGATCCGTTGAATGAATGGCTGCGCTCCTGCAACCGGTTGGCGGAAATCCTGCCGGACGACCTGCTGGTGCTGCCCGCGCACGAGGCGCCATTCCACGGCTTGCACCTGCGCCTGAACCAGATCATCGAGGGGCACAAGAGCAGTCTCGACAGTCTGCACGCCTACCTTACACAGCCACGGCGCGCGGTCGATTGCTTCCCCGCGCTGTTCCACCGCGAAATCCGTGGTGCATCGCGTGGCCTCGCGACGGGGGAGACGCTGGCGCACCTGAATTGCCTGCTGGGCAGGCGCAGTATCACGCGCCGCACCGACGCGCAGGGCGTGCACTGGTATGAGCATATTCCCGCCAGTTCAGACACCGAGGCCGCGCAGCATCACGGCCAACGGGAGCCGGGCTTTACCTAGAACAAGTTGCGCGGAGGGAAACTACCCCGGTTGCCGGCTCGTCGTCCGAGACCTGAACCGGGGCGTGAACAAACTCAGGGCGCGACGGATTTGCGGTCGCCCTTGATCAGGCCGCGGAAGCAGTCGAGCAGCGATTCGAATTTGAAGTCCTTGAACTCGCCGGCATCCATGAACATGCCGTGCTCGTGGCAGATCTCATACCAGATGTGCTTCTGCCGGTGGTCGGCCGCCTTTTCCATCTCCTTGCCGCAGCGCGGGCAGTTGATGTCGGCGAAGCTGTCCCACTTCCAACCCTCCCGGGCGTCGCCGATGTCCAGCACATGGCTGTCATCGAGCTTCTTCAGGTGGTGGGCCTCATCCTCGTCGAACCAGAGTCCTTTGCAGTGCGTGCAGCGGTCGATGACGATCTCACTGTGCGTAATCTCTTCCATACCATGACTGCACTTGGGGCATTTCAGGCTGTGCTTCGCCGCATCGTATTCCATTCTGGTTACCTTTATTGTCGGGAATTTGCGCTTGCTGAAGTATAGGCGGCGCTGGGACTCTTTCCACTCCTCGCCGGTCGCGGGGAGACTGCCGAACGTCGCCGGCCGCCCTAGACCGAAATGGCACCGAGAATTGTCCTGACGCTTTGGTCATCCAGCAGTCGCGGTACCGGATAGGCAAAGCCCTCCTTCACCGCCGCCCGGCTGAGTGCCGCGAAGTCCTCGCGCTTGATGACCTCCATATGGTTGGGGATGCCCACGGCCGTGCTAAGGTTTCTTACAGCCTGGATGAACTTGTGCGACAGCGCGGCATCGCCCTCGCCCGCGGTGCCGGCGCCGATCAACACGGCCAGCTCGGCCAGTCGCTGCTGGGCTTCCTCACGGCAGTACTCCAGGATATGCGGCAGCACCAGTGCATTCGCCAGTCCGTGCGGTATGCCGTACTTACCTCCCAACTGGTGCGCGATGGCATGCACGTTGCCCACGTTGACCTGGTTGATGGCAAGCCCGCCGTAGTACGCGGCCATCGCCATCGCACTGCGCGCCGCCACATTGGTGCCTTCGCGGTAGGCGGTGGGCAGGTGGTCGAAAATCAGCTTGATCGCCACGCGCGCATCCTCCAGTCGCGTACCGCGCTCCCACACGCCGATGTACGCCTCGATGCCGTGGGTCAGCGCATCCATCCCCGTGGCCGCGGTGATGTGCGGCGGCAGCCCCAGCATCAGTTCGGCGTCCAGCGCGACCGCAGTGGGCAGCAGGCTTTCGCCCATGATGATGCTCTTCTCGTGGGTGGTGGAATCGGAGATCACCGCGCCCATGGTGGCCTCGGAGCCCGTACCGGAGGTGGTGGGAATGGCGTAGAGCTTAAGTACCTGGTGCTTGATCTTGCCCATGCCCACCCAGCCGGCCGGAGAGGCCGTGCTCGTCGCGGCGGCGGCAATCACCTTTGCGGCATCCATGGACGAACCGCCGCCGATGGCCAGCAACACTTCGCTGCCGTGCGTCCGGGCGAGGGCCGCGCCCGCAGTCACCTGATCGAAGGTCGGGTCGGGCAGCACACCGTCGTAAACCGCGACGTCCAGACCCGCTTCCCGCAGCGCCGCTGTCGCCCGGTCGACCACGCCGAGATCGCGCAACGGCTTGTCCGTGATGACCAGCACCTTGCGTACGCCGGTGCGAACGATGTGCTCGCAGAGCTGGCGCGAGCTGCCGCTGCCGATAAACGCGTTATGGCGCACTGGCTTGGAGAAGCGGACCAGCACCGTCATGACTTTCAGCAGCAGCGCATGGAGTTTTTTTCGCAGGGACATCGGCATGGTAGGCTCCACAATCCAGGGGGTGCCCGCATTAGAGCACCGAGCTCGAATACTAGCAAAGATTTGTCGCAACACCGGTGCACAAGGCGGTTGGCCACGCCAAGCCTCGGACGACGCTCGAGCTATTTCTCGACAGCCGGCAATTTCACCACCAGCAGCACTGCCAGTACCAGAGCCGCGGCGAGCGCCAGCAGCACCCATTCATAGCTGCCAGTACGATCGTAGACATAGCCCGCCAGTGGAGCGCCGACCAGCGCCAGGGGCAGGAATAACGGCATTTGCGCGCCGTTGACATGGCCGATGTTGCTCGCGTCAAAATACCGGCTGTTGAGGTAGGGATACATCGGCATGAATGCGCCAGCGCCAAAACCGGCCAGCAGCATGGCGGCAAACACCTCGCGCACACCATCGGCCGCAACCAACAGGAGCAGTCCCGCGCTCTGCACCAGGAGAATCGCCGCCGCCAGCCACTTCACGTAGCGCCGGGCGGCGTCTCCCAGCCACGCAAGTGCGCTTTTGCCGATCAGGCCGCCAATGCCCCCGGCGGCCAGGAACCAGCCCGCGTCCTTCACACTAAAGCCCCTGCTGGCAAAATGCGGTGGGTAGCACACGGCCAGCACGATGGACACGTTCAACGCCAGCGCCACGCACACGCCTATCAGCCAGAAGGCCGGGTTGCGATAGAAGCTGGTGTCTTGCGGGCGCGCATCGACCGCTGTAACACCGATGACACCGCGCGGCGTACCGATGACGATGACCAGCCACAATACCAGCAACAGCCCTGCCGCCAGCCATTGCAGGGCGTGCCGCCAGTCGTACTGCGCGAGCAGGCTGCCCATCAGCGGCGGCAGGATCGCCGACGCAAAACTGATACCGATCGCCGCCAGCGCCAGCGCGCGCGCCTCCCGCCCGGGATAGAGCTTCACCAGCAGGCCATTGACGACCACCGGCCCGTATAAGTTCATGCCCAGAGAAAACCCGAGAAACCCAAGCGCCACCAGCGGGAGCGTGGGCGCGTGGCTGAGCGCCACCAGCGACAGCATGGCCACCGTGGCGCCAGCCAGCAGCAGCATTCGAACCGGCAGTCGATCCGCCATCTTCCCGATCATCGGGCCGAGGATGCCCGGCACCAGCACCAGCGCCACGGGGCCGGCGTTCAACACTGCGGCACCGACGCCAAACTCCCGCGACAGCGGTTCGATGAAAAAACCGTAAATCGCCATGAGGCCGGTGCCGAGGCCGAAGCAGAACATGCCGGTGAGGACGGGGAGCCAGGTTCTTATTGTCTGCGTTCCTGTTTCTTGTTTTGGTCATTTACCTGTCGGGGATGGAGTGGATGTTGGCCTATGCCGGACACGCCGTAAACCCTTCCATGGGGGCTTGGGCTCGGCGTCCTGCCTCGCACAGTCCGGCATAGGCCAACATCAACCCCATCCCCCTTTTTCCGTGCTATGCAATACCGACGGAAAAAGGCCCGATACCATTAGCGATGTTACTTCTTTCAAGAGCCATCGCTCCAGAGATCCAAAGCGCGGGATCAGCCCCGCTTCGGCCCACCGTTGGAACCCGGCCACCGCGACCCGGAGATGGTGTCGGCGAACGGCAGGAACTTCTGCGGATCGAGCTTACCGGCCAGCGTAATCTCGCGGCCGAGGAACGTCGGCCACCACAGGTACGCGGCGAGCTGCTCACGCATCGGCAGCAGGGATGCGAGCGGGTCCCACGGGCTGTCACGCAGTGTCAGCGTGCCCCGCACTTCTTCGCGCCACGCCGTGCCGTAGTCGCTTTTCACGCGCACCACATGCGGCGGGAAATCGAACCCGGTGGCCGGGCCGCCGACGCTCACCGCGCGCGAGTATTTGAGCCACCATTCATTCTGCTCGAACGGCTTTCCTGGATCGGACGGGCCGGTGGACACACCCTGGAACTCGACGAAGGTATAGCCCTGGTGCGTGCAGCGCGCCTTCACCTGCGGCCCGAGGCGGAAGAACTCCGTGGTGCAGGGATACTTCGGCTGGCCGTTGGTTTCCTGGCTGATGAAGATCGCTG
>CAYWWD010000154.1:0-5508 GCA_964461965.1 uncultured Halioglobus sp.
GATTCATGATGCGCGAGTAGATATTGCCGGGCACTTTCAGGTCGAACAGGTCGGCGCCGTGCTGGGTGTTGTCGAAGTAGTAGCTGGTGGTCTGGTAGATGGGAACGGCGACAGAGTGTGTTTCGGGGTCGCCGGCAAACCCGCTGTGGATCGCAATGGTTTCCGGTTTCATGGCGGTGTCCTGGTGGATTGTTGAACCTGGCAGATTACCCTGTCACGGCTGTCCTGCGTAGTAGCGGTCGACGATATGCGCTTCCCTGCGGTACACGCACGCCCGCCACACTCTGTCATGCCCCGCGCTGCAAATGCCGTTCAACCCTGTGCAATATTTCCATTAGGTAAACAGCGCGGCTTTCGGTAACCTTGATAACTTTCTATTTATCAATGGCTTGGGAGACAGCGTGACCACTTCGGCGCGGGCCCACATCCGCTGGTTGCGGAACACCGCACCCTACATCAATGCACACCGGGGCAAAACCTTTGTGCTGATGTTGGGGGATGCCGTTGCGCAACACGACACCTTCCCGCACATCATCCACGACATTGCGCTGCTGAACAGCCTCGGCATACGGCTGGTGCTGATCCACGGCTCGCGCAGCCAGATCGATGCGCGCATGCAGCGCGCAGGGCTGGAAAGTCTCTTCCACGAGGGGATGCGCATCACCGACGCCTCCGCGCTGGAGCATGTGAAGGACGCCGCCGGCTCGCTGCGCGCGCAGATCGAGGCCCTGCTCTCGATGGGGCTGCCCAATTCGCCGATGCAGGGTTCGCGGATGCGCGTGTGCTCGGGCAATTTTGTCACCGCGCAGCCTCTGGGCGTGGTGAACGGCGTGGACTTCCAGCATACCGGCAAGGTGCGGCGCATCGACGCCACCGGCATACACCAGCAACTGGCCGCAGGCTCTATCGTGCTGCTGTCGCCGCTCGGGTATTCGCCCACCGGCGAGATCTTCAACCTGGCGCTGGAGGATATCGCCGTGCACTGCGCTGCGGCCATCAACGCCGACAAGCTGGTGCTGTTCGGCGCCGCCGCAGGCATCTACAGCGAGAGCGGGGAGCTGATCCGGCAGTGCTCGGTGGGCGAGGCGGACGCGCTCGTCATCAGCGACGCGGAGCAGGCCTCGCTGTTGCAGACCGCCAAACGCGCCTGCCTGGGCGGCGTATCGCGCTGCCAGGTCATCAGCTACGAGGACGACTGCGCGCTGCTGCAGGAGCTGTTCACGCACGACGGCTGCGGCACGCTGGTGGCGAACGACGACTTCGAACTGCTGCGGCAGGCCAACATCGACGACGTGGGCGGCATACTCGAACTCATCGAGCCGCTGGAGCAGCAGGGCGTGCTGCTGAAGCGCTCGCGCGAGTTGCTGGAGACGGAGATCAGCCAGTTCCGCCTGCTGGTGCGCGACGGGCGCATCATCGCCTGCGCCGCGTTGTACCCGTTTCCCGATGACCTCTGCGGCGAGATCGCCTGCATCGTCTCGCATCCGGAATACCGGGGTGGCAAGCGCGGCGAACGGTTGCTGAAGACGCTGGAGCAGGAGGCGCGGCGGCAGGGCCTGAACCGGGTGTTCGTGCTAACCACGCAGACTGCGCACTGGTTTATCGAGCACGGCTTTGCTGAAGCCGCACGGGATGCGTTACCAGGCAAGAAACAACAGCTGTACAACTTGCAACGCAATTCCAAGGTGTTCTTCAAGTCCGTCTGAGCGGGCGCGCATGCCCATGGCCGCACGCGGACGCGGCAGCGATGCTATAGTGAGTCGCATAAGAACGGAGCACCACCATGCCGCGCATCAGGGCCTCCTCTGCAATTCCCCCGCTCCTTGCACTCGCGCTCGTCGCCTGTTCCGGCGGCGGTGGCGGCGGCACTGCTGCCGGTGCGCCATCGATCAGCGCGGAAGGGCTTGCCCAGACCGGCGCGGTGCTGCCCCGGGAGGCGCAGGTCGCCGGTGACCCCGTGCGCGGGCGCGAGCTGCTGCTCAGCGGCAGCTACATGGAGTGCGGCGTACCCTACAAAGTACTGCAGATTCCCGGCCTGCCTGCGCTACTCGCCGCGCAGTGGGGCAATGCCGGCAACATGGATACGCTGCCGGGCCGCGTGGGCAAGGGCGCGGAACTGCCCTACTGGATGAACACCTTCGTCAACGAAAGTGGCGCGGAAGTGGTGAATGCCAACTGCCTGCTCTGCCACGGCGGCAAGTTCGACGGCAGGTTCGTCATGGGCCTGCCTAACGCCAACGCGGATTTCACGGGTGGCGCCGGCGGCGCGGACGTTCCCGCGTTTCCGCAATCGCTGCTGGATCTGCTCGGCCTGAGTGCGGCCGAACAAGCCAGCCTTGATAAATTGCTGCAACGCGCGGCGATCATCGGCCCCTCCACGCGCATGCGCACTGTCGGCCACAACCCCGCGGAGATGCTGGCGGTTACGCTCATGGTGCACCACGATCGCAACACCCTCACCTGGAGCGACGCACCGTACAGCGAGATCCTGGTACGCGATCGGGACGGCAGCATCCGCACGACGGACAACACCGTCACCTCCGACCCGGGGCCGTGGTGGCGGGTGCGCAAAAAAAACGCCCTGTTCTACAACGGCATGGCACGCGGCGATCATCGCGGCACCATGGCGCTGGCCACGTCGGTCTGCGTGGACGATGTGGACACCGCACGGAAAGTGGACCAGATGTTCATCGATATCCAGGCGTTTATTCTCAGCATCGAAGCGCCGGTCTATCCCCGGTCCATCGACACGGCACTGGCCGAGGTCGGCAGACCGATCTTTGCGCGCGACTGCGCGGCCTGCCACGGCACCTATGCCACGGCGAAAGAACGGGCGGCGGGCATCGAGGACACCTATCCCAATCTGCTGATTCCCCTCGATATCATCGGCACCGACCCGGTGGTTGCCGAGGCGGGAGTGGTGCACTCACCCGAGCTGGTCGACTGGTACAACGATTCCTTCTACGGGCAGATCACCCGGATGGTGCCGAACGATCCCTTCCCCGGTTATATACCGCCGCCGCTGGACGGCATCTGGGCGACAGCTCCGTTCCTGCATAATGGGTCGGTCCCCACCATGGAGCTATTGCTCAACAGCCGCGCGCGGCCCGCTGTCTGGAAACGGGTGAGCATGGATACCACGGTGTTCGATGAGGACGCGATGGGCTGGCCCTACGTGGCGCTCGACTACCGGCAGGCCGACGCCAGCCCCGAGGAACAGAAATTCATTTACGACACCGGTTACTGGAGCCAGTCCAATGCGGGCCATACCTTCGGCGACCATCTGTCCGCGACCGAACGCCGGGCCTTGATCGAGTACCTGAAGACACTGTGACCAGTACGGGCATCGCGCAATCGGCTATGATCAAACGGATCAATTCCACCTGGAGCATTCCGCCATGAAAGTCTGCGTCACCGGAGGTACCGGATTTATCGGCTTGCACACCTGCGAAGCGCTGCTCGCGGCGGGCCACAGCGTGCGCCTGTTCGTGCGCAACAAGGCCAAAGCGAAGGCGCTGTTCGGCACCAGGATTCGCACCGTCATCGCCGGCGATATCACCAGGGCGGCGGATGTCAGGCAGGCGCTGGCGGGCTGCGATGCCGTCATTCATTTGGCCGCGATGGTCTCCACCAGCAAGGACGACGGCGAGCAGGTGTATCGCGACAACGTCGCTGCAGCCACCAATGTGCTGGGCCTGGCGGCAGATGCAGGCCTGAAAAAAATTATCCATGTGTCGAGCATCACCGCCATCTACAACCCGAAAGCGGCAGTGCTGGATCACAACTCGCCGCTGGGCAATGCGAAGAACGCGTATGGCCGCTCCAAGGTGGAGTGCGAGCGCATCGCGCGCAAGCTGCAGGCGGCGGGCGCGCCGCTGCACATCACCTATCCGGCGAGCGTGATCGGCCCGAACGCACCGGGCCTCACGGAGCCGCACCAGGGGCTGGTCGCCAATCTGTTCGGCCTCGGCCCCGGCATGCCCAGCGGCAACCAGTACGTCGATGTGCGCGATGTGGCAAAAGCGCATACCGCGCTGCTGGCGAAAAAGTTGCCGGCGGGACGCTATCCGCTGGGCGGGCATTTCGTCACCTGGCAGGATCTGTACGCGATGCTGGAGCGCCTCACCGGGCGCAAGCTCCTGATCGTGCCGGTGTCCGGCGCTACGATGCGCATAGCGGGCCGGGCGCTGGATGCGCTGAAATCGGTGCTGCCCTCCGGGATTCCGATCAACCGCGAAGCAATGCAGTACGCCACCAAATGGGTGCAGCTCGACAATCGCAAGGCGGAAAAGGACCTCAGGCTCAAGTTCCGGCCGTTTGAGGAATCGCTGGTGGAAACCATTCGCTGGCTGGAGCAGGAAAACTACATCACCCGCACGCAGGCGGGCCTGTTGTCGCGCCACGAAGCATCCCGCTGAGCGGCGGGCCGGGCAGATCTGCTTCGCGCGCACAGCGTCCAGTGCCGCGCTTGTGCACCCTAGTCCATACAGACGGTTAACCCCAGCAATATATAGTGCTAAGGTACGCGTTCTTTTGCGATTGCCAAGGAGCCCTGAGCCAGGGCTTGCCCGGCACGCATCCACCAGAGATCGAAACGGGGGATGAACCATGATTCAAGCGCTCTCCAGAACCGCCGCCCGCAATATCTTCTACGGCGGTTCGGTGATCTTCTTCATTGCGTTTGCCGCCCTGACGGCGCATTCGCACTGGTACATGCTCAACGTCTCCACCGATGAAGCGGGCCTTACCGACCAGGTACGGCAGGGCAAACACGTCTGGGAAAAAAACAGCTGCATCAACTGCCACACGATTCTCGGCGAGGGCGCCTACTTTGCGCCTGAGCTCGGCAATGTGTGGACGCGCTACGGCGGGGATGAAAACCCGGAAGCCGCACGCGCGGGATTGAAGGCCTGGATTCGCGCGCAGCCGCTCAATATTCCCGGCCGCCGCGTCATGCCCAAGTTCGACCTGAGCGAAGAGGACCTGGACGCGCTGGTGTCGTTCCTGCAATGGGCTGACTCCATCGACACCCAGAACTGGCCACCCAACAAGGCGGGCTAGTGCCGCGGCCACGCTGCCGGCGATGACATTGATAGTAAGAGGAACGTAGCGATGAGATATGAAACACAGCGGGTGGCATTTGCATTTTTTGCGCTGGCGATGGCGCTGTTCGCGCTGCAGGTGTTGTTCGGCATCCTGGCGGCCCTGGTGTACGTCCAGCCCGGATTCCTGGCGGATGTGATGCCATTCCATATCCTGCGCATGAGCCACACCAACCTGTTGATCGTCTGGCTGCTGCTGGGCTTCATGGGCTGTACCTACTATCTGATGCCCGAGGAAGCAGAATCCGAAATCCACAGCCCGACCATCGCCTACATCCAGCTGGCGATTTTCGCCGTGGCGGGAGCGGGCTCCTTGATCAGTTACCAGCTCGGCATCCACGAGGGCAGGGAGTTCCTGGAACAACCGCTCTGGGCGAAGATCCTGATCACGGTCTCGTTCCTGATG
>CAYWWD010000155.1:0-5416 GCA_964461965.1 uncultured Halioglobus sp.
CAAAACCTACCAGCTCAATTTTATCGACACCCCTGGCCACGTGGATTTTGCCTACGAGGTGTCGCGTTCCCTCGCAGCCTGCGAGGGCGCGCTGCTGGTGGTGGATGCCGCGCAGGGCGTGGAGGCGCAATCGGTGGCCAACTGCTACACGGCAATCGAACAGGGGCTGGAAGTGCTTCCCATCCTGAACAAGATGGACCTGCCACAGGCCGATCCTGATCGCGTCCGGCGCGAGATCGAGGAGATCATCGGCATCACCGCCAGCGAGGCCTGCCTGGTGAGCGCCAAGTCCGGGCTCGGCATCGAGGATGCACTGGAGTATCTCGTCGAGAACATCCCGCCGCCGGAGGGCGATCGCGAGGCGCCCCTGCAGGCCCTCATCATCGATTCGTGGTTCGACAATTATCTTGGCGTGGTGTCGCTGGTTCGGGTGAAGCAGGGCATTCTGCGCACCCGCGACAAGATCGTCGCCAAGTCGGTGGGCAAAACCCAGCAGGTCGACAGCGTCGGCATCTTCACACCCAAGCGACTCGAGCGCCAGATGCTGCAGGCCGGTGAAGTGGGGTTTGTGGTTGCCGGGATCAAGGATATCCACGGCGCGCCGGTGGGCGACACACTGATCCACGCCCGCGACCTGAGCGTTCCCGCACTGCCCGGTTTCAAACGCGTCAAGCCGCAGGTGTATGCCGGCATATTCACTATTTCCTCGGACGATTACGAGAGCTTCCGCGATGCGCTCGCGAAGCTGACCCTCAACGATGCCTCGCTGCAGTACGAGCCGGAAACCTCCGATGCGCTCGGCTTCGGCTTTCGCTGCGGCTTCCTCGGCATGCTGCACATGGAGATCATCCAGGAGCGGCTGGAACGGGAGTACGATCTTGACCTGATCACCACCGCGCCCACCGTGATCTACGAGGTGGTGAAGAAGGGCGGTGAAGTCATCCATGTGGACAATCCCTCCGCGCTGCCCGACACCGGCGATATCGAGGAGATGCGCGAGCCCATTGCGCGCTGCAATATCCTGGTGCCACAGGATTACCTCGGCAACGTGATCACCCTGTGCGTGGATAAGCGCGGCGTACAGCGGGAGATGCAGTTTCTCGGCGCCCAGGTTTCGGTGGTCTACGACATTCCCATGGCGGAGGTGGTGCTGGATTTCTTCGACCGCCTGAAATCGGTCAGCCGTGGTTACGCCTCGCTCGATTACAGTTTCGAGCGTTTCCAGGCGGCGAGCCTCGCCCGCCTCGATGTGCTCATCAATGGCGAGCGCGTGGATGCCCTGGCGGTGATCGTGCACCGCGACGCGATCCAGTATCGGGGTCGCGTGCTCACCGAAAAAATGAAGGACCTGATCCCGCGACAGATGTTCGACGTGGCGATCCAGTCGGCCGTGGGCGGGAAGATCGTCGCGCGCCAGACGGTCAAGGCGCTGCGCAAGAACGTGACTGCCAAATGTTATGGCGGGGACGTGAGCCGCAAGCGCAAGTTGCTGGACAAACAGAAGGCTGGCAAGAAGCGAATGAAGCAGGTGGGGCGTGTAGAGATCCCCCAGTCTGCGTTCCTGGCCGTACTCAAGGTGGATTGACAGGTGAGCGACTTTACAGTGGATTTTCCCCTGATTCTGGTGGGGTTGGTGTTCGGCAGTGGACTGCTGTGGTTGTTGGATGCGCTTTTTCTGGCGCCGGGCAGGCGACGGGTTGCCACCGATCTCCAGCGCCAGTATCCGCAGTGGGCAGTGGAAGGCAGCAGCGATGCGGGGGCGTACCAGGCGCGGGTCGCCGAAAAGGCCAGCGAGCCGGTGGTAGTGGAGTATGCCCGCTCGTTCTTTCCCGTCCTCCTGGTGGTGTTTGTATTGCGCTCTTTCCTGGTGGAGCCGTTCCAGATCCCTTCGTCATCCATGGTGCCGACGCTGCTGATCGGCGATTACATCCTGGTGAACAAGTTTACCTACGGGATACGGCTTCCCGTGTTGCGCACCAAGGTGGTGTCATTGAACGACCCGCAGCGCGGCGATGTGATGGTGTTCTTTCCCCCGCATATGAACGACACGTATTTCATCAAACGCGTGATCGGCATACCCGGCGATACGATCACCTACCGTGATAAGGAGCTGTATGTGAACGGCGAGAAGCTGGCGAGGACATCCTCCGCATCGGACAATCGCATGGAACTGGACCCCCGTTACCGCATTGACCGGGAGACGCTGGGGCAGGCCGAACACCTGATGCAGGTGGACCGGTTCCGGCCCGCCGACGATTTTACCGAGGTGGTGAAGCCAGGCCACTACTTTATGATGGGCGACAATCGCGATAACAGCAGCGACAGCCGGGTTTGGGGTCAGGTACCTGAACGGGATATAGTAGGCAAGGCCTTCGCGATCTGGATGCACTGGGAGAAAGTGCTCAGTATCCCCAGCTTCGATCGTGTCGGCGTCATCCAATAATTAATAACGGAACCGGAGGGACTCCATATGGCCGCTCGCCGACACCAGACTGGCATGTCGTTGCTGGGGATACTGGCAATACTGCTCATGCTGGGATTCTTTGCCATGAACATCATCCGCATGACTCCGCCATTCCTGGAATACCTCAGCGTCAAGGATGTGGTCTCCAGGATTGCCATGGACCCCGACAGCGGGAATGCCAGCAACTCGGATATCCGGCGCAAGATCGCCAATATCTTCAACACCAACCAGATTTACCTGCTGGATCCCGACGATATTGAAATCTTCACCAAAGGCGGGAAGACCTATATCGACGCCAACTACGAGGTGCGCCTCCCTGTCTTGTGGAAGATCGATTCCGTGCTCAGGTTCGACGACCTGCTGTACGAAGTGGGCAAGCCGGACCCGCTGCCGCCACTGCCGCCGGAGCCCGAAAAGTAACACATGGCGGACACAGCACGCCTGCAGCAGGCACTGGGTCATACGTTTGCCGACCCGAAGTTGCTCGAACAGGCGCTCACACATTGCAGCGCCGGCAGGAAGAATAACGAACGACTGGAGTTCCTCGGTGACTCCATCCTCAACTTTATCGTTGCCGAGACGATCTACCGGCAGTCTCCCGCCGCCAGCGAGGGTGATATGACCCGCTTGCGCGCATCCCTGGTCCGGCAGGAGACGCTGGCCGAGGTGGCGATGGAGCTGCAGCTCGGGGAGCACATTCGCCTGGGCGCCGGTGAACGCAGGAGCGGCGGCCACCGCCGTGCCTCGATCCTGGCGGATGCGCTCGAAGCCGTGGCGGGCGCCATCCTGCTGGACGGCGACCTGGAGCATTGCCGTCGCTGCCTGCACGCCTGGTTCGGCCCGCGGTTGCGCGAGCTCGCAACCACCGCGGTGGCCAAGGATGCCAAGACGCGCCTGCAGGAATACCTGCAGGGCCTCAACTATCCGCTGCCCGAATACGAGCTGCTCGACATACAGGGGGAGGCCCACGCACAGCGTGTGCAGGTGGCCTGCCGGTTGAAGAAACCGCAACTGGTGGTTGAGGCCGACGGCAGCAGCCGACGCAAGGCCGAACAGAATGCGGCGAGCGCGGCGCTTGCAAGACTCTGTGAACATGGCCGCTGATGGGCTGCAGCGCTGTGGCTATGTCGCCATCGTCGGGCGACCGAATGTGGGCAAGTCCACGCTGCTGAACCACCTGCTGGGGCAGAAGATCAGCATCACCTCACGCAAGCCGCAGACGACACGCCACCAGGTGCTCGGGATCAAGACCGAGGGCAATCATCAGATTATTTACGTCGACACGCCGGGGCTGCATCTGCATTCAGGCAGGGCACTCAATCGCTACATGAACCGCGCGGCCAGCGCCGCCATACGGGATGTCGATCTGGTGGTGTTCGTGGTGGATCGCACGGCCTGGACTGAAGAAGACGCCGCTGTACTGGAACAGATACAGGGCGTCGGCCCGCCGACCTTGCTGGTGGTCAATAAAGTTGATCTGCTGGCACAGAAGGCGGAATTGCTGCCGCACCTGCAGTCGCTGGCGGCCAAAGGCGAGTTCGCCGCAATCCTGCCTGTCTCCGCCTTGCGGCGGCACAATGTGGACGCGCTGGAAGCACAGATACTCGCGCGTTTGCCTGTATCCGGGCATTTCTTCCCGGCAGACCAGATCACTGATCGCAGCCAGCGTTTTCTCGCGGCGGAGATCGTGCGCGAGAAGATCATGCGCCAGCTCGGCGATGAGCTGCCCTATGCAATCACGGTCGAGATCGAGGAATTCGCGCAGGAAGGTGATCTACTGCATATCAGTGCCGTCATCTACGTGGAGCGCAAGGGGCAGAAGAAGATCCTGATCGGCGTGAAGGGCTCGCGCCTGCAACTCATCGGCTCAGATGCACGGCGGGATATGGAAGCGCTGTTCGACAGCCAGGTCATGCTGCGCTTGTGGGTCAAGGTCAAGTCGGGCTGGTCGGATGATGAACGCGCCCTGCGCAGCCTTGGTTACGACGATCGCTAGGCAGCCATGCGCGTCAACCTGCAGCCGGCGTATGTGATTCACAGCCGTCCCTACCTCGACAGCAGCTCGCTGCTGGATGTATTCACGGCGGAGTACGGCCGCATCCCCCTGGTGGCTCGCGGCGCCCGACGGCAGACGCGCAAAGGCGGCGCCGCCGCATTGTTGCAGCCGTTCACGCCGCTGCTCCTGTCCTTTTCCGGTCGTCTGCAACTGAAGACACTGGTGGCGGCCGAAGCCGCCCGGGGCGTGCTCCACTTGCGCGGCGAGCGGTTGTTCAGCGGCTTGTACCTGAATGAACTGCTGGTGCGTCTGCTGCACCGCAACGATGCCCATCCTGCCCTGTTTGCCGCCTACGACAGTGCGGTGCACGCGCTGTCCGGCAGTGCAACGGTCGATTCCGTGTTGCGGCGTTTCGAACTCACGCTGCTCGGTGAACTCGGTTACGGTTTCGACCCTGGCATAGAGGGCGAAACTGGGCATCCCGTTCATGCCAACGGAAGGTATCGCTATCTCGCCGGCGTGGGTCTGATCGCCGGCGACCCTGCCGGTCTCGGTGCAGGGGATTACTGTGGCGCCGACCTGATGGCCATTGCGGCCGGCGATTTTTCCGGGTCCGCGCGGCAGGCGGCCAAGCGGTTGCTGCGCGAAGCGCTCGCAGTGCATCTCGGTGCCGAGCCACTGCGCAGTCGCGCGCTGTTTCGCACCGCAGGGTCGAATTCCGCCGCCGGGAGTGCGCGCGATACCTCCGGCGAACAGGCGTGATCTTTGTCGCCCCGCATGCAAACTCGATATACTTTGCGCTCCGACCCAGGGTAGCTGACGATGCCTGAATACCCCACGATCGAAGCCTGTATCGGCAACACGCCGCTGGTGCGCCTGCAGCGACTGCCAGGACTCACCACCAATACGCTGCTGGTCAAACTTGAGGGCAACAATCCGGCCGGTTCGGTCAAGGA
>CAYWWD010000156.1:0-5351 GCA_964461965.1 uncultured Halioglobus sp.
CGAGCGTGACGCTCTGCGCCTTGATGTTGATGCCGCGTTCGCGTTCGATGTCCATGGAGTCGAGCACCTGCTCATCCATCTCGCGCGCGCTCAGCCCGCCGCAGTGCTGTATGAACCGGTCCGCCAGCGTGGATTTTCCGTGGTCGATATGGGCGATAATGGAAAAATTGCGGATGTGCCTAAGGTCGCTCACAGTACTCGGCTCAATGACAGCAGGACGCGGTCGCGCAGGGCGAGCGACCGCAGGTACCAAAAAACGCGCGATTGTACCCCAATGCAGGTACAACCGTCACGTTGCTACACCGGCGAAGCGACGATGCCGCGACCGCAGGGGCAGGCCTGCTTCAGTCGCAATTAGGAATCAGTCCGGAAGCTTGAGACCGATGAACATGGGAGCACCGTCGCGAATCAGGCGCAACGGTACCGAACTGCCGCCCTTGAGTTTGTCCACGGCCTGTTCGAAACTCGCAGTGGAGTTGATCGCCGTGGTGTCAACCAGGGTGATGATATCCCCCACCCGGATCCCGGCCTGCGCTGCGACGGAATCGGGCGCCACGCTGCGCACGACGACACCGCCGCTGATACCCACACGCTCCAGGCTCTCTGCCGGAATCGATTCGATCTCCATCCCCAGGCGCCCGCCGCGTGTGCCGGATGCCTTGCCCGACGACAGCGAGTAGCTTTCATCCGCGTCGAGGCCACCTACCTTGACTTTCACCGTCTGCGGCTTCCTGTCCCGGATGATTTCCACGTCTACCGTGGTGCCCGGCTCCACCAGGCCTACCACATGCGGCAGGTCGGCCGAGGTCGCAATTTCCTTGCCGTCGAAGGTGACAATGATGTCGCCACTGTGCAGTCCGCCGCCGGCGGCGGGGCTGCCCTTCGACACTTCCGCGACCAGCGCCCCGCGCGGACGATTCAAGCCGAAGGATTCGGCGAGGTTTTTGTCCACGTCCTGGATAGTGACACCCAGCCAGCCGCGTGTGACCTTGCCGTTCTCCTTCAACTGTTCGACCACGTTGCGGGCCACCGAGGCGGGAATCGCGAACGACAGGCCGATAGAGCCACCGCTGCGCGTAAATATCTGCGAATTGACGCCGACTACCTCGCCAGCGAGATTGAACAGCGGGCCGCCCGAATTGCCCGGGTTGATCGCCACATCCGTCTGGATAAACGGCACGTAGTTCTCGTTGTGCTCAGTGGGCAGGCTGCGACCTTTCGCGCTGACGATGCCCTGCGAGACGGAATAGTCGAGGCCGAACGGCGATCCTATCGCCAGCACCCACTCGCCGACCTCGAGATCGTCATCGTTCGCCAGTGATAAGGTCGGCAGACCCGAGGCCTCGATGCGCAGCAGCGCGAGATCGGAGCGAGGATCGGTGCCAATCACCTCGGCTTCGAATTCGCGGCGGTCGCTCATACGAACCAGCACGCTGGTGGCACCCTCCACCACGTGATTGTTGGTAAGAATGTAACCGTCCTCGGAGATGATGAAGCCGGATCCCATGCCCATGCGCTCCTGCGGATTCTGCGGGCCGCCCCGGAATTCGAAGAAACGGCGCAGCTCTTCGGGGATCTGCTCCGGGCCAGGCTGCTGCGGGCCGCCGGTAGTGGCCATGTTCTGCTCGACAATGATCTTGACCACGGCGGGGGAATGTTCGCGCACGATCTTTTTAAAATCGGGCAGTTCAGCCGCAGCCACTGTGCCGCCGTACAGGGCAGCCAGCAGGAGAATCCATCCAGACAATCGCATAGTGAGACGCATATTCGGTCGATCCAATGAGGTGAAAAATACAGTGAGTGAAGTGTGGAATCAGCGCACAGTTACCGTTTGCACGTGCCGTAATTCCGGGTCTTTGAGTACAGGTTGGAGCGCCGGATCGCCCCTATGCCGGGCACCGTGCCTGACAACCAGCGCAAAACCCAGCACCAGGCCAATCGCCGCGCCGATGGCGACCGCCACATCCGCTGTGCCCCCGAACCCTCGCGCGCCAGCCAGTGCCCCGGCCAGCAGGCCCAGCAGCGGCAGGCCGTAGGCAACCGCCGCGCCACGCAGGATTGTGTCGTCCGGAAATTCGATCAACACCTGGTCATCGAGTTTGTATTGCGCGACGGCCGTTGCGCCCGCGCTAACCCGGATGCGACCGCGCCGCCGCCCGACGTCACCACCCGGCCGTGAGTGACCGCAGCTGTCTTGCGCTGCGCAGCCGCCGCAGGTGCTGCGCGGGATGGTTTCCAGCCACAACGCATCCGGTTCCAGGGCGACCACGCGTGCCGTTTCCGTCGCCACGCTACGGCGCCCAGCTCACAGAGTCGGCGACCATTCTCGCCGTGCGCAGCGGCACCTCGCCAATCACCGTCACCAGCACCGGCTGCCCCGCCAGCTGCAGGCCGCGGGTATAGGTCGTAGTCCCACCCTGCCTGAGCGTGCCTTCCCCGGGACGCAGATTGCGATCCATATCCTCGAGGAACACGGAAAATACCGCCAGGCCATCGGTGTACGTCCTGCGCCCGTAGCTGCCGTCGGGGGCATCGGTGGGCGCGAACCCGCGCGGCAGCCAGCCGACGGTCCACGCGCGCGCGACCGCAGTCGTACCGTGCGCGTCAACCGGCTCCGGGTGTTCCGCATGGTGAATCACTGCGGCCTGATTTTCCGCCGCCGAGGTACCAGTGAAGTTCACCTTCGCGAACTGCATGGTCTCCAGCGTCTCATGGCCCTGGCTGATGGTCTGGGATTTGAGCAGCAGCCCGGTTTCGCTGTCGAGTGCCATGACATAACCGAAGCGGTACGCATCGCGGGGCTCGATGCGAATGCGCACCACGCTGCGCCCGGCCACATGCTCACCCTCGGCGATACTGAAGCGGTACTGCCCGGCGATGCCGCAGCGCGCGGATTCCGGGAGCGATTCGATCCGCAGCATCTCGTAACCCGGATGGATGCAGTCCAGTGCATGCGCGCCCCGTTCTACCCGTGCGCCCTGGCCGGTCAATTCCGTCATCCGCTCCGAGCTCTGGCCCTGCCCAACGGAATGCGAGACCTGCAATACCTGCATATCGTCGCCACGCTGCAGGGTCACCACGCCCTCATAGCTCACCTGGCGCAAGCTGCGGGACATCTTGTCCAGCCACTGCAGCGCCGCTGCATCCACGTCCCGGCACTCCGTTGTCGCAGTGCTTGCGGCGCCGGTCGTCGCGGCGAGCAAGGACAGCGCAAGCGCCAGTTGCGCACGGGACGACTTCACTGCGGTACTGAATGCCACGCTGTGCGCCTATTCACGAATCTCGGGTACACGGGCAAATGGCACAAGGCCATGCGGTGTATTGAGCGCGGCCTGCTCGGCATGTTGCTGCATGTATTTGCGCAGACGCTGTTCGGCCAGTTCCTGATAGGCCGCGCGGGTCGCAGGCTGCACCACTCCTATACCCTGGTTGCCGTAGCTCGCCTGTACCGAGGTGGCGCCGAGGCTATTGAGCATGCCCACAGGAGAAGCGCTGGCGGCTACCGCGCGATCGCCCCCGGCGACCGGCTCCGCGCTGTTGAACTGCGCAAGTTCACGACCGCCGATGACGACCGTCAAGGTAACCGACGCCGCGACGGCCAGGCTGGTCAGTGGTCGCAGGTAGCGCCGACGAAGCGTGGCTGACGCAGCCGGTTCCGCCGCCAATGCGCTCTGCACGCGCAGGGAAATGTCCCAGCCAGCGTTTGCCAGCTGGTGCCCGTGCGCCGCCTGCTGCGCCAGTGCGTAGCGCGTCCAGGTCTGGCGCAGTTCTGCATCAGTACCCGTTTGCGACAGGATGCGCTCCAGTTCCAGTTCATTGGCCTCATCGTCCAGCAACGCAGAAAGTGATTCACAGAGTCGCTCATTCATGCCGCATTACCTTTCAGGAATCCCCGTCAATTTGTTTACTCACCAGCGCGTCTATCGCTTCCCGCGCCCGGAATATCCGCGAGCGCACCGTGCCGACCGGACAATCCATGATATCGGCGATGTCCTCGTAGCTCAGGCCGTCGAATTCGCGCAATGTAATGGCGGTGCGCAGATCCTCGGGCAACGCGCTGATGGCGCGCTCCACCACGGCTTTCAGTTCCGCCCCGAACAATACGTTTTCCGGGGTCTCGATGTCGCGCAGGCTGCCGCCGTTCTCCAGATACTCCGCATCCTCGATTTCGACATCCGTGCCGGGCGGTCGTCGCGCGCGCGACACCAGGTAATTCTTGGCTGTATTAATGGCAATGCGATACAGCCACGTATAAAAAGCGCTCTCACCACGAAAATTGGGCAGCGCCCGATAAGCCTTGATAAAAGCCTCCTGCGCAACATCCTGCACTTCGTCCGCATCGCGCACGTAACGGCTGATCAGGCCGAATATCTTGTGCTGGTACTTCAGTACCAGCAGGTCGAATGCCCGCGTGTCGCCCTTCTGCACCCGGGCGACGAGCTGATGATCCGTCGCGCCCGAGGTCACGTCCGGTGTCCCTTCCTGGTGGCCGGTATCACTGTCCGGGTCGCCGCGTACGTCTGCAGTAGTGGACAACCGTAACCGCACTTAGTTCGCAGCGCAGGCGTGTCCGCGCTCGATAAGAGAACGATTTCACAACAAAGTTCCCCGCCAGAGCGTTTCCGGATTGGCCATGAGCTCGTATATACTCCATTGCATTCTTTTCAGCCGAAGCTAAGTATTTGAGGCGCATCATATATTTCACCTCCTGTAGCAGCAAGCGCACTGCATCATGACGACGCAGCACCTGCATGATGTGCTGGTCATCGGCAGTGGCGCCGCCGGACTCAGCGTTGCGCTGCGCCTGCCCACCCACTGCCGTGTCGCGCTGCTCTCGAAAGCGGACCTGAACCAGGGTTCGACTTACTGGGCGCAGGGCGGCATGGCCGCAGTGCTGCATGACCGCGACACCGTCGATTCGCATGTCGCGGATACGCTGGCCGCTGGTGCGGGTCTGTGCCATCGGGACGCTGTTGAATTCACGGTGCGCAACAGCCGGCGCTGCGTGGAATGGCTGGTCGAACAGGGTGTGGACTTCGACCTGCGCCACGACGTCAGTGGCGATCAGGAGCGTGAGTTTCACCTGACCATGGAGGGCGGACACAGCCACCGGCGCATCATTCATGCCGCTGATCGCACCGGCCGGGCCATCTCCGAAGTGCTCACCGAACGCGCCATCGCGGCCGGGAATATCGAAATCTTCACCCACCGCATGGCGGTGGACCTGGTGGTGAACGATGGTCGCTGCCAGGGCGCATACATCCTCGACCAGCGCAGCGGCCATGTGGACCTGTTCCAGGCCAGGGCGGTGGTTCTGGCCACCGGCGGCGCGAGCAAGGCGTATCTGTACA
>CAYWWD010000157.1:0-5321 GCA_964461965.1 uncultured Halioglobus sp.
ACCGGTGCGGTCACATACGTGTTGATCGTGTCCCATTTGCGCAGCAGGCGCATCATGTTCGCTTCGTATTCCTCGCCCTTTTCCGTGTATATGGCGTATTCGTTGCGAGAGGTGCCGCGCGTGAAAAATGCACCCTTGCTGGGATGGGTTCCCGGGTAGGTGCGGTAGCAGATGGCATCGCCATCGACGTCCAGGTAGCGACCGAACTCCACGCCGTCTTCCAGTTGCTGCTCGGTCAGCACCTTGCCGCGGTCGTACTTGCGGTCATCGTCCCAGGTCAAAGGCTCAGACATATTGTCATTCATGCCGAGGTCCAGGTCCGTCATCACGATGATCGGTGTCTGCAGGCGCTCCGCCAGGTCAAAGGCCAGGGCGCCGAAATCGAAGCACTCCTTGGGCGTGGAGGGGAACAGCAGCACCTGCTTGGTATCGCCGTGCGACGCGTAGGCGCAGGCCAGGACATCCGCTTGCTGGGTGCGGGTGGGCATGCCCGTGGACGGACCCGCGCGCTGCACATTGAAAAGCACCGTCGGGATTTCCGCGAAGTAGGCGAGACCCAGGAATTCGCTCATCAGGGAGACGCCGGGGCCGGAGGTCGCGGTGAACGAACGCGCGCCGTTCCAGCTCGCGCCGATCGCCATGCCAATGGCGGACAGTTCATCCTCCGCTTGCACGATCGCGTAATTGTTCCGCCCCGTGCCCGGATCGATACGCACGCGCTTGGCATACTTCTCGAACGCGTCCACCACGGAGGTGGATGGCGTGATCGGATACCACGCCGCTACTGTCGCGCCGCCGTACAGCGCACCCAGGCCCAGTGCGGTGTTGCCGTCCAGCAGGATCTTGTCGCCCACCTGGTCACTCTTCTGCACACGGATGCCGATCGGACATCGCAGGTGGGTGCGCGCGTACTGGTGTCCAAGCTCCAGTGCGTGAATATTGGGCAGCACCAGATTCTTCTTGCCCTTGAACTGATCCTCGACCAGACCGGTCAATACCTTGAAGTCCATGTCGAGCAGCGCAGCGAGGGCGCCTACATAAATCACGTTCTTGAACAGTTGTCGCTGCCGCGGATCGTCGTACTGCTCATTGCAGATACGCGTCAGCGGCAGGCCGATGATGGAAATGTCGTCGCGATGCAGCCGGATATCCAGCGGCTTGGTATCGTCGTAGATAAAGTATCCGCCCGGCTCCACTTCGCGGATGTCCTGGGCCATGCTCTGCGGGTTCACGGATAACGCGATATCGACACCGCCACGACGACCCAGGTATCCCTTGTCGCTCACCCGCACCTCGTACCAGGTGGGCAGGCCTTGGATATTGGAGGGGAAAATGTTCTTGGGAGATACCGGAACTCCCATCCGGAACAGCGCCTTTGCGAACAGATTGTTCGCGCTGGCGGAACCTGTGCCGTTGACGTTGGCAAACTTGATAACGAAGTCGTTGACCGATTCGATGGGCCTCACAATCACTCTCCCGCCTTGCGAACACTGTAGAGAAACTTCTGCATATCCCAGGCCGTGGTCGGGCAACGCTCCGCGCACAGCCCGCAGTGCAGGCAGACGTTCTCGTCCTTGACCATTACCCGCATCGTCGGGAGGTCGGCTGATACATATAAATCCTGCGCGAGGTTACCTGCCGGCGCCGAGAGACGGGTGCGCAGGTCCGCTTCCGTCCCGTTGGTGGTGAAGGTGATGCAATCGGTCGGACAGATGTCGACACAGGCGTCGCACTCGATGCAGCGCAGTTCATCGAACACTGTCTGCACATCGCAATTGAGGCAGCGCTCGGCCTCCTTGTAGGCGGTGGGGACATCGAAGCCGAGTTCCACCTCAACCTTGCGGTCTTTCAGGGTCTTTTCCAGCGGCGCATGTGGCACCGCATAACGCCGGTCGTTGGCCACCGCATTATCGTAGCTCCACTCGTGCACGCCCATTTTCTGCGCCGTCACCGTCACCTGTGGCGGCGGGCGGTTGTGCACGTCCTCGCCGCGGCAGAACAGGTCGATACTCACTGCAGCCTGGTGGCCGTGGGCAACCGCAGTGATGATATTTTCCGGGCCAAAGGCGGCATCACCGCCAAAGAACACCTTCTGGTTGGTGGACTGGAAGGTCACCCGGTCGACCACGGGCATATCCCATTTGTCGAATTCGATCCCCAGGTCCCGCTCTATCCAGGGGAAGGCGTTTTCCTGGCCGATCGCCATCAGTACGTCATCGGCTTCCATGAACACCAAATCCTCACCCGTGGGCACCAGTGTCCGCTTGCCGTTGTCGTCGTAGTGGGCCTCGACCTTCTCGAAGCGCATGCCCTTGAGTCGGCCATTCTCCACCACGAATTCCTTGGGCACATGATTGTTGTAGATGGGGATGCCTTCGCTGGCCGCGTCCTCTTTTTCCCAGGGCGAGGCTTTCATATCCTCGAAGGGACTGCGCACTACCACGCGCACATCCTCGCCGCCCATGCGCTTGGACGTGCGGCAGCAGTCCATGGCGGTGTTGCCGCCACCAAGTACCAGTACACGCTTGCCGATAGCTTTGGTGTGTTCGAAGGCCACACTGGACAACCAGTCGATACCGAGGAACACGTTCGCCATGGCATCTTCGAGTCCCGGCAGGTTCAGCCCCTTGCCGCGCGGTGCGCCCGTACCGACGAAGACTGCGTCATACTCGTTGCCCAGGATTTCCCTCAGGCTTTCGACCTGCACGTTAAACGTGGACGTCACGCCCATGTCGAGGATGTAGTTCACCTCCTCGTCCAACACCTCGAGCGGCAGGCGAAAGGAGGGTATCTGGCTGCGCATCATGCCGCCGCCGGCAAACTGGTTGTCGTAGATGTCGATGCTGTAGCCCAGCGGTGCGAGGTCGCGCGCCACCGTGAGCGACGCCGGCCCCGCGCCGATCAACGCGATGCGCTTGCCGTTCTTTTTCTTGGGAATGGCGGGCAGGCGGGCGCGGATATCGCCTTTGTTGTCCGCAGCCACACGCTTGAGCCGGCAGATCGCCACCGGCTGCTCCTCTACCCTGACACGCCGGCAGGCGGGTTCGCACGGGCGGTCGCAGGTGCGGCCGAGAATGCCGGGGAATACATTGGACTGCCAGTTGACCATGTACGCGTCGGCATAACGCTCTGCGGCGATCAGCCGGATATATTCCGGAACGGGAGTGTGCGCCGGACAGGCGTACTGGCAATCCACCACCTTGTGGAAATACTCAGGATTCTTGATATCGGTTGGTTTCACAGGCCCTGCTCAATCTGGGGTAACGGAATGTACAGTCGCGCATCGACTCGCACACGGCGGCCTGCGGATTGTGTCATAAGCCGCGTGAATTTTCAGTATACCCTGGCAGGAAATCGCGTTACTTTTCCGACACTTAGACATGAATAATGAGAATGGTGTCGCATCTTGAACTACGGCAGCGCACACAGCCGTCAAAACCAGTCGAAAAAACCCTCCTCACGCACCAGTTGCCCCTCGCAGTAGCCGAGCTGCACCTGGTACGTCGCGGCCCTCGCCTGCACCTTGCGCGCGACCTCCATGAGCCAGGGCTTGTGCAGGTAAGTGGCGCGGTTGTAGCCGCCGTGCCCCTCGTGATACGCCAGGTACAGCCCGTAGGTATTGCGCGGATCCAGTCCACTGCGCCTGCCCGACTGCCGGTTGTACCAGCCGACGAAATCGATGGCATCGGCAAAGTCATCCCGGTCCGCGCCGAAGCGGCCGGCGTCCCTCTGGTACTCGCTCCAGGTGGTGTCCTTCGCCTGGCTGTAGCCGTACGCGCTGGACGGCCGGGGCCCAGGGATGAAACCCAGGTATTTACGCCGCGGCGGCCTGGCATCCGCCCTGAAGCGCGACTCCTGGTGAATGATGGCCATCATGACCGGTATCGGGCTGCCCCACTCGTCGCGGGCCTCGGCGGCCGCGGGATACCAGCCGTCCTTTTCAAAAAAAATGGCGCAGATATTCTCGACGTCCCGTGGCGGGCTGGTAGTACAGCCAGACGCCAGCAGCACCAGGACCAGCAGCGCAAGACGGCTCACACGTCGATACCGTGCGCCGCCAGCAGCGCCAGCAGCGCCGCCTCATCGACCACCTCGATACCCAACTCACCCGCGCGAGTCAGTTTGGTGCCGGCTCCCGGGCCGGCGACCACCCGCGTGGTCTTCGCCGAGACGCTGCCGGCGACCTTGGCGCCCAGCGCCTGCAGGTGTGCTTTCGCGGCATCGCGCCCCAGCGCCTCCAGAGTGCCCGTGATCACCCAGGTGTCCCCGGCCAGTGGCAGGTTTTTCTTCGGTGCAACCGGGAGTCTGGGCCAGGTCACACCGGCATCGCGCAACGCCCGGACCACAGCCATACTGGACTCCGAATCAAAAAACTGGCGCAGGTGGGCCGCCACCACCGGCCCGACATCCTCCACTTCCAGCAAGCTGTCTTCACTGGCGGACGCCAGCGCATCCCAATCGCCAAAGTGACGCGCGAGGCTGAGGGCGGTCGCCTCGCCCACTTCCCGAATACCCAGGGCGAAAATAAAGCGCGGCAATGTGGTCTGTTTGCTGTCTGCGAGCGCGCTCAGCAGGTTATCGGCGGACTTCTCCCCCATGCGATCCAGCTGCAGCAACGCCTCCCGCGTCAGCGCATACAGGCCGGCGACCGTGCGTACCAGGCCCTCATCGACCAGTTGCTCCACGAGTTTATCGCCGAGACCGGAGATATCCATGGCGCGACGCGAGGCAAAATGTTTGATCGCCGCTTTTTGCTGGGCTGCGCATACCAGTCCGCCCGTGCAGCGCAGCACCGCCTCTCCCGCCTCGCGCTCGATCGGAGACCGGCACACCGGGCACAGCGTTGGAAACACCACCGTGCGCGCATCCGCAGGTCGCCGCGCCGTCACCACCGACACGATCTGCGGAATCACATCGCCCGCGCGCCGCACCACCACCGTGTCGCCGAGTTGCACACCAAGGCGTTCGATCTCATCGCTGTTGTGCAGCGTGGCATTGCTCACGGTAACGCCGCCGACGAAGACCGGTTCCAGCCGCGCCACCGGCGTTATTGCGCCTGTGCGGCCGACCTGGAACTCGACGTCCAGCAAGCGCGTCATCTCCTCCTGCGCCGGGAATTTGCGCGCGATGGCCCAACGTGGTGCGCGCGAGACGAAACCCAGGCGCTGCTGCAGCGCCAGCTCGTTCACCTTGAACACGATGCCGTCGATATCGTACGCCAGCGCGTCGCGCCGCAGTGCGAGTGACTGGTAATACTCCTCGCAGGCCTCGATGCCGCGCACCACTGCGGATTCCGGATTCACGCGCAGACCCCAGCTCGC
>CAYWWD010000158.1:0-5124 GCA_964461965.1 uncultured Halioglobus sp.
AGGGTGGGGAATATTGGCTTGCCCAAAGTGGGGAGTTTTGCATTGGCGTTAACAGGCGCCCAAAAACTCGCTGCGCTCGGCGACCATGGCGGTGTTCATCAGCACCGTAACCGCCTCCGCGAGCCCGTCGAATCCATTATCCTTGAGCAATTCCACTGCATCGTAAATCGCACTATCCTGTACACGCTGAGCCATTCTGGTTTTCCTCTCTGGTTGTAATTTGCCAAAATCACAATCGACAGGATAACCGGGTGACTCAGCACTTCAACATCACCGGAAATTTACAGAAAGAATGGTGCACTACCGACAGCCTGCGGAGGGTGCGCCATGAAACCTGATGCCATGATCACGACGCTGAAGACCATGAAGCTGCATGGCATGGCCGATGCCATCGGCGAACTCGCCGCACAGGCTTCCCCAGCCTACCAGCAGGCAATACCGGTACTGGAGATGTTGCTCAAGGCGAAAGCCTCGGAGCGCGATGTCCGTTCGATCAATTACCAGATGACCGTGGCGAAGTTCCCGGCGTACCGCGATATCACCGGCTTCGACTTCAGCCAGAGCCCGGTGGACGAGGCGCAGGTGAAATCCCTGCACCGCTGCCAGTTCCTCGAGGACGCGCAAAACATCGTATTAGTGGGCAGCCCTGGCACCGGCAAAACCCATCTGGCCACGGCTATCGGCGTACAGGCGATCCAGCACCACCGCCAGCGGGTCAGGTTCCTCTCCACAATCGAACTCCTGGAGCAAGAGAAGCAGGCCGGGCAACCGGACCGGATGGCCAACCGCCTGATTCACACTGATCTTGTCATACTCGATGAGCCGGGCTACCTGCCGATCAGCCAGGCGGGCGGTGCACTGCTGTTCCACTTGATTAGCAAACTGTACGCGCGCACCAGCATTATCATCACGACCAACCTCGGCTTCGCTGAGTGGTCGTCGGTGTTCGTGGACGAAAAGATGACTACCGCGCTGCTGGACCGGCTGACGCATCACTGCCATATCCTGGAAACCGGCAACGACAGCTATCGATTGAAAAACTCAATGGTAAATCAGGACGGAGGAAAGCGAGGCAGGAAACTGAAAACTACGCCATAATCCGGCGTTCGGGGTGGGTCAGAATTAAATGCAAATCCCGGGTCAGTTTTGAGTGCAAATCAACAGGCACGATCAGTCGATTAATGGCGGGCAGGATCAGACAAGGAATATCGTTGAAAATATCCATCATCGTAATCACCTACAACATGTCCCGTGAAATACCTCGGACGTTGAAGAGTTTATCGCGCAGTTATCAGACGGAGGCTGTCGAACTGCCCTATGAAGTCTTGTTGGTTGACAACGGTTCGCTATCTCCCCCGGACGCGTCGTTATGGGAAGGAATTGACGTGCCGGTCCGATTGGTCGATACGCGGCACGTTTCACCTTCGCCGGCTGGAGCAATTAATACAGCTTTAAGGGAAGCCAGCGGCGAGATCATCTGCTTGATGATTGACGGCGCGCACATCCTGACGCCAGGGACATTCCGCATGGCGCTCGCTAGCTTTCGCGCGTTTGAGAACGCGGTCATAGCGATCAGATACTTTTATCTTGGTATGGAGGAGCAAACAGTATCGATCGCGCAAGGTTACAGCCAGCAGGCAGAAGATGCGCTCCTCAAGAAAATACAGTGGCCGGAGAATGGGTACCGCCTGTTTGAAATTGGTACGCCATTGCGATCGGGCGCCGCGCGATTGACGTGGTTCAATCGCATGTTTGAATCGAACTGCCTGTTTATGAAGCGAGAATTGTTCGAATCGCTGGGTGGTGCGGATGAGCGTTTTGATTTTCCTGGCGGCGGCTTTGTGAACCTCGATATTTTCAAGCGAGCAGTGGAATCACCCGACGTGACACCAATCCAGATTATTGGTGAGGGTAGCTTTCACCAGCTGCATGGCGGTGTCACTACAAATATCAGTGGCGAAGAAAGAGATGCGAGGCTCGCCAAGTATAGGGAACAGTACAGGAAAATTCGCGGTCACGATAATTTGATGGCGGATGTTCCATTTATTTATCTTGGACATATGCCAACGGTAGCATCCAATATCACCGCCGTGGAACGCCGAAGAGCGCGGCTTAAGGGAAGGGCTATCGAGTAGCCTTCTCAGTTTTTCGGCATTTTCTCCCTCGGTTCGCATAGAATGAGCGAAGCTCGCATGTCATGAGTTTCTACCAAGCCGTGTCATGAATGCACGAGCATTCAAGTGGTTCTCGGCGAGCTGTTGGCCCTAAATTTGGATCATGAATGAAACTGTCCGTCATACTTATCGCATACGACATGGCGAGGGAAATACCTCGCACTCTGCAGGGCTTGTCGCGTACCTACCAGAATGGAGCTGAACACCTTCGGTATGAAGTTCTACTTGTTGATAACGGCTCGCCGGTGCCATTGAACCCTGCATCTTGGGGACATGTAGATGTGCCAGTGAAGATGATCTCGATGACGGAGATTTCGCATTCGCCTGCCAAGGCAATCAATGCAGCACTTAAGGCAGCAAGCGGCGAAATCGTAGCGCTGATGATTGATGGCGCGCACATCCTGACGCCCGGAGTGTTCCGGATGGCGCTAGCAAGCTTTGCTGCGTTTGATAACCCCGTGGTCGCCACGCGTTATTTCTGGTTAGGGCCGGAAGCGCAGAATGATTCCATTACACACGGTTACAGTAAGGCGGTTGAGGATCAGTTGCTGGAGAGCATCAACTGGCCGGAGGATGGCTATCGGCTATATGAAATCGGCACCCCATTGCGAGCTGGGCCGGAGAATATCAATTGGCTGAATCGCATGTTCGAGTCCAATTGCCTCTTCATGCCGAGACCGCTGTTTGAAACGATAGGCGGCGCAGATGAGCGGTTTGTTTCAGTAGGTGGTGGACTCATCAACTCGGATATATTCAAACGCGCTGCCGACATGCCTGGAGTTACGCCCGTCCAACTTATTGGCGAGGGGAGTTTTCACCAGTTACATGGAGGGACGACCACGAACGTCAGCGCGGAGCAGCGTAATGCAAGGGTGGAACAGTTCCGGCAAGAGTATTTGCAGATTCGAGGACACGATAAGCTGATGACCGACAAGATGTTCCACTTCATGGGACATTTGCCAACGCAGCAGTCCAAGATTCACCGCCTGAGAAAGCCGCCGTCGGAATGATTTGCTCATGCAGGGAGCGCTCGATTTACCAGCCAAAGAGACAAAGATCGATGGACCCGTTCGCCCGGAAATGCACGCCTTCTTTTTCCAGGCGCTGCCGTTGTGTTTTATAGGACTCGGAATCCTTCGGAAAGGAAATCCCCCCTTTTGCATTGACCACGCGGTGCCAGGGGATACGTGAATCTGCCGGCAATCCGCGCAGGGCGAAGCCGGCGCGTCGCGCTGCGCGAGCCAGGCCGGCTTTGCGGGCGACTGCGCCATAGGTTGACACCTTGCCGGGGGGGATTGCCGACACGACCTGCCAGATTTGCTGATTGAGGCCGAGATCAGAGTCGATCATGCATTTGCCTTGCTCGGGCTAAAGTCAGTGTGGACCTATGTGCAGACGTCGACAGGGGTTGCCACGCCAGTCGATCCCAACTTGAATTATAGGTAGTCGCCTTCATAGTTACAGGCGTCGGGTACTGGATTTCAATTTATGCGTTTTGCCCTTCTGCTACTGCCTTGGCTTGAACTCTTTACGCTGATTGAACTCGGCATTCAAACTAGCGCACTGTTTGCAATCGCGTACGTGATCGTCACAGCCGTTCTGGGTTTGGCGATTCTCCAGCGCCAGGGCAGGGGTATGCTAGACCAGCTTCGACAGGGGCGAGACGGGCGGTGGCCTGGCCCTGAGTGGTTGTTGGACGACATGGCCCTGGGATTTGCCGGCCTGCTCCTGATTTTCCCCGGCATGATCACCGACCTCATCGCGGTCCTGGTGGCGTTTGGGCCGTTGCGACGGCGGCTGCAGCGGTTGTTTTCCGCAGCGGAACGGGCCGATAACCGTGGCGGCAACCATGAAGGAAGTGGCGCGACCATTGAAGGAGAGTATCGCCGGATTGATGATCGCTGACTCATGTAAGTCTTTGTTAATTAACATGTAATCGTGATCTTCCCCAGCTTTGCATCACGGGGTACTCGCGCTTGACACCGCTCACTTCCTGACTAGAATTGGCACTCTCTTAAAAAGAGTGCTAATTGGGCCTTGAATTCCATTACTTAGCCCCAATCAAGCGTGCTAACCCCCCGCTAGGGGCCACATAACACTGTTACCTTGGAGAGCTTTACCAATGAAAATTCGTCCGCTGTACGACCGTGTGGTCGTTCGTCGCAAGGAAGAAGAGGAAACCACAGCCGGGGGCATCGTGCTGCCTGGTTCCGCTAAAGAAAAACCCAATCAAGGCGTGGTAGTCGCCATCGGCGACGGCAAGGTGCTGGATAGCGGCAAAGTGCGCCCGCTGTCTGTAAAGGTCGGCGACAAGGTGGTATTCGGCCAATACGCCGGCAGCAACACCATCGATATGGATGGTGAAGAACTGATCATCATGGGAGAAAACGAAATCTTTGCCGTGGTTGAGTAACCACCGGAGAATTTGTTTTTCACGAGCATAAACCAGATCAAGACGTAAGGAATTTTCACCATGGCTAAAGACGTAATCTTCGGAACCAGCGCTCGCCAGCGCATGCTGAATGGCGTGAACGTATTGGCGGACGCGGTTAAGGCAACACTGGGCCCCAAAGGCCGCAATGTCATTCTCGACAAATCGTTCGGTGCTCCCACCGTAACCAAGGACGGCGTGTCCGTCGCTAAAGAAATTCAGCTGAAAGACAAAATTGAAAACATGGGCGCACAGATGTTGAAGGAAGTCGCTTCCCAGGCATCCGACGTCGCCGGTGACGGTACGACTACCGCCACTGTGCTGGCGCAGTCCATCGTCAACGAAGGACTCAAATCTGTTGCCGCGGGTATGAACCCCATGGATCTCAAGCGCGGCATCGACAAGGCAATCGCAGCAGCAGTAGCGAAAATTTCAGCTGCCGCCATTCCCTGTGAAGACAGCAAGTCCATTGCCCAGGTGGGTTCGATCTCCGCCAACAGCGATGAGGCGGTAGGCAAA
>CAYWWD010000159.1:0-4884 GCA_964461965.1 uncultured Halioglobus sp.
TTCGAACCAGCGACCAATTGGTTAAAAGCCAACTGCTCTACCGACTGAGCTAACGGCCCCTGAAGGAGCCGGGTATGGTACGGAAATCGGCTGAAAACTCAAGCGGTTTTTTCAGCAGAATCATATGCCTGCGGGCGGTTAACGATAGCGCGTC
Source organism: uncultured Halioglobus sp. (assembly GCA_964461965.1). Classification (GTDB taxonomy): domain Bacteria; phylum Pseudomonadota; class Gammaproteobacteria; order Pseudomonadales; family Halieaceae; genus Marimicrobium. Next base: position 155 of record CAYWWD010000159.1, read on the forward strand.
GGGTCTTGGAGCCCAGCGTCGATGAAGCCCGCGCGCCGCAACCGGCAACTGTCGCAGCGACCACAGGCGAGGCCCTCGTCGGTCAACTGGTAGCACGACACGGTTTGCGCATAGTCCACGCCGAGCGCGATACCGGCGCGGATGATGTCCGCCTTACGCAACCGCATCAAGGGCGCATGGATTGTGATGGGCTGCCCCTCCACCCCGGCTTTGGTGGCGAGGTTAGCCATGCGTTCGAACGCCGCGATGTACTCGGGTCGGCAATCCGGGTAGCCGGAATAATCCACCGCGTTCACGCCGATGAAAATATCGTGCGCGCCCAAGACCTCCGACCAACCCAGCGCGATGGACAGGAATACGGTGTTGCGCGCCGGCACGTAGGTCACTGGAATGCCCGGCGTCTCCTCCTCGGGTACGGCAATCGCCGAATCGGTGAGTGCGGAGCCGCCAATGCTGTCGAGGTTGAGGCGGACAACTTTGTGTTCCACGTCCCCAAGGGCATGAGAAATGCGCTCGGCCGCAAGCAGTTCGGCGCGATGGCGCTGGCCGTAATCGAAACTGAGGGTATAGCAGGCGTAGCCCTGGGCGCGCGCCATCGCCAGCACCGTGGCAGAATCCAGTCCGCCGGAAACCAGAATCACTGCCCGTTTGCGTTGATTCATTGCACTCAGTGTCCCGGTGCGTCGTGCCACAGGAGTTTGTGGAGTTGCAGTTGCATCCGCACGGGCAGGTTGTCAGCCAGAATCCACTCGGCCAGTTGCCGTCCGTCCAACTGCCCGAAGCTCGGCGAGAACAGCACATCGGTCACGCGTTCGTGCAGGCGGAACTCATCCAGCTTGAAGCGGGCCCAGTCGTAGTCGGCGCGGTCGCAGATCACGAACTTTACCTGGTCCTGCGGGCGCAGCCGGGGGATATTGCTGTAGTCGTTGCGCTGCAGCTCACCGGAGGCCGGGGTTTTCAAATCCAGCACCGTCACCACCCGCGGATCCACGCCGGCGAGGCTGATGGCGCCGCCGGTTTCCAGCGAGACCTCGTAACCGGTGTCGCACAACGCGGTAAGCAGCGGCAGGCAATTGGGTTGTGCCAGCGGCTCGCCGCCAGTCACCGTGACATAGCGCGGCGCGTACGCGGCAACCCGGGCCGCGATGTCCGCGATGCTGTGCAGCGAGCCGCCACTGAAGGCGTACGCGGTGTCGCAGTACACACAGCGCAAGGGGCAGCCGGTCAGGCGCACGAAAACCGTGGGCAGGCCCACGGTGCGCGTCTCACCCTGCAGGGAGTAGAAAATTTCCGTGATGCGCAGCGTCTGTCCCGCGTCGGGAGGCGGCGGGGCGATTTCGAGAGGTGCGGGAGACGTTGACACTGGAGCCACAGATCAGTAGTTCTGGGCGATGAAATCCTTGGCCAGCTTGACGACGGCGTCATTGGTGCCCTGGTACTGCTTGATCACGAGGTCCAGGTATTCCCTGGCCTTCTCGCGATTACCTTTCAGGAACTGCACCTTGCCCAGCTTGTACAGGGCGTCCGGCGCCTTGCTGTTGTCAGGGTACTGGCTCAACAACAGCGCGAATGACTGTCGGGATGCTTCCAGGTCCGGCGGTTCCTTCACCAGATACAGCTCGCCCAGCCAGTAATGCGAGTTGGCCGCATAGGCGCCATCGGGATACTTCTGCAGGAACTGCTGGAAGGCCGGTATCGCCTGCGCGAACTGCCGGCCCTGCACCAGGTTGTAGGCTGCGCGATAAGCTTCGGCTTCGCCGGGTTGTTCGGCGGCGGGCCCTGCATTGCTGCGCGCAATCGGCGCGGCGACGGGCGCGGCCGCGTTAATGGCGCCGGGCGCTTGCGCAGGTGCGGCAGCGGCTGTAGCCGATGGCTTGCCGGTAGCTGCGGACGGCGCAGCGGCACCTGCGCCACCGAGCCGCTTGTCGAGATCCATGTAACGCTGCAGGCTCTGCTCCTTGAGCATGTTGATCTCGTTGGCCTGCTCCTCGAGCCGGCCATTGAGCTGCATCACTTCCTGCTGCAGCTTCTGTATCTGCAGGAACAGACTGCCCAGGTCCACGCTCCCTGTTGGGTTATTGACCACGGGCGCCGCCGCTGCAGCGCTACCGTAGCCCGGCACGGACGTTGTGGGTGCGACACCAGACGTTGCCGCCGGCGCATTGTTCACCCCGTAACTGGTCGCGGGATACGCCTGGCTAGGCTGGGCGCCGTAAGGATCAGCTGGCGCGCCAGCGCTACCAGAGGAGCTGATGCCGGCGGCCTGCGCCGCAGCGCGTTCGGCTTCCAGGTCCACATAGTCCTGGGCACTGGCCATGAAGCACAACGGGCCGGTCAAGATGACCAGCCCGTACGTGACTGCCGTTTTGATGAATTGTGCGCGCATCGATTACTGGCGCTTCAACTCAACGCGGCGGTTAGCGGCCCAGGCTTCTTCACCAGAGCCATAGCTCGCCGGGCGTTCCTCACCGAAGCTGATGCTTTCGATGCGGAAGGCGGAGATGCCGTTGGCAACCATGTAGTCGCGGACTGCGTTCGCGCGACGCTCACCGAGGGCCATGTTGTATTCACGCGTACCGCGCTCGTCGGTGTGGCCTTCCAGGCGTACGTTCTCGTTGTTGAGCTGCAGCACAGCGATGTGCGCATTGATCGCGCCGATGGATTCCGGCGTCAGGGTGGAGCTGTCGAACTCAAAATAGAACACGTTGCCGGCGGCGGCAGCAGCTTCCTCCAGACGCGCCATCTCGGCAGATGTCGCCGCGCCCTGTGCTGACTTGGCTGCGGCGGCAGCGGCAGCAGCGGCGGCAGCTTCGTCTTCTTTGGTATCGCTGCCGGAACAGGCAACCAGCAGGGCTGCGGAAAATAGCAGTGCAAAAACCTTACTGGCGATAGAGAGATGTTTCATAGTGCTGAGTCCTTACTTTCCTGGTTGATCGACACGTTCACACCGCGTTCAGCGGCTTAAAAAAGGAGACCATGCTGGTTCCCGCACGTCGCCCTCCCGAGAGGGAAGTCGGAATTTCGCATCACCATCGACGGCGACTGCGGCGAGAATTCCGCGACCTGCTTGTTTGGTCGCGTACAATACCATAGAGCCATTGGGGGCGATACTGGGACTTTCATCGAGCTCGGTGGAAGTCAGTATCTGCATGCGTTTGGTCACCAGATCCATCACCGCAATGTGGAAGCGACCCTCCTGCTGATGCACCATCACCAGTGTGCGCCCGTCCTGCGACACCCGTGGCCGCGCGTTATAGTTACCTTCATACGTCACGCGCTCGGTACTGCCACTGCCCAGGTTGTAGCGGTAGATCTGTGGTTTCCCGCCGCGATCCGAAGTGAACAACACCGACTGGCCATCCGGCATCCAGGTCGGCTCGGTATCGATGGCGTAGTGTTTCGTGATCTGCGTGAGCCGCTTGGTCGCCAGATCCATCAGGTAGATTTCCGGGTTGCCATCCTTCGACAGCACCATCGCCATGGTCCTGCCGTCCGGCGACCAGGCCGGCGCACCGTTCAGGCCCTGGAAATTCGTCAGCTGCTGGCGCCGCCCCGTGGCAAGTTCCTGGCGGAAGATCGCCGGCCGGCCGGTCTCGAACGACACGTACGCGATCTCCTTGCCGCTCGGCGCCCACGTAGGCGCCAGCAGCGGCTCCCGCGTCTCGAGCAGCACGATCGGCCGTGCACCGTCGGAGTCCGACATGGTGAGACGGGAGTAATCCTTGCCACCGGCAGGACCGCGGGCAACGGAGATATAAAGCAGCTTGGTGGCAAACGCACCCGGTACACCGGTGATCTTTTCATAGACCGCATCCGCCACGCGGTGGGCCAGCATGCGCGCATCGGGTATGGGCCCCGATTCATAGCCGGTCAGCACCTTGCTCTGGCGCACCACGTCGAAAAGTTCGTAATCGATACGCATGGCACCGCCTGGCATGCTGACACGGCCAATCAACAGGTAGTCCGCGCTGATGGAGCGCCAGTCGCGATAGAACACCTCGGCTTCCGTGCTGGGTCGGCCCAGCATATCGGTGCGCGCGATGGGCGCGAACAGCCCGCTGCGCGCCAGGTCACCGTCGATGACGGCAGCGGCATCCTCCGGCGGCGCGCCCGCGCCCTGGAAAGCGAATGGCACCACGGCAATCGCCGTGGGATTGTCCGCGCCCTGGGAGATCTCGATCGTCAGTTGCGCCCATGCGCTCGCGGCGCCTGCGGCCAGCACGACACTCAGTAGTACAGTCAGCAGTCGTTTCATCAGTAACGTAAGTCCTCTGGTCTGAAAATCAGGTTGAGACGTCTGAAGTTTTTCTCAAATTCCGCACTGGGCAGTTGCTGCAGCTCGGGGAAGGCGGCGGCTTTTTTTACCGCATTGACCGCCGACGCGTCGAAGGCGGCATTCCCGCTGCTGCGCACCACGGTCACACTGACCACCTCGCCGGTGGGAACCAGCTGCACCACCAGCTCGCATTCCATACCGTTGCGCGCACTGGGCGGACGGCTCCAGTAGTTTATTACAGTTCGCTGAATCAATGCGACGAAGCTGGCCGACAATTCACCGGTGACTGCGGCGGTCTGTGCCTGCGGTTTCTGTGCCGGCGACGTCGACAGTTCCTCGGCGGCAATTTTCGCCAGTGCATCCCGATTGCTCTGTTGGCTGGGTGTCGGCTTGGCAGGTTTCGGCGGCTCCGGCTTGGGCTTCGGCGGCTCCGGCTTGGGCTTCGGCGGCTCCG
>CAYWWD010000160.1:0-4646 GCA_964461965.1 uncultured Halioglobus sp.
GTATACCCCGGGCGTGGAAACCACCACCGGCCCGCTGGGGCAGGGTCTGGCCAACGCGGTGGGGATGGCGCTGGCGGAAAAAGTCCTCGCAGCACAGTTCAACCGGCCGGGTCACGCGGTGGTGGATCATCACACCTATGTATTCCTCGGCGACGGCTGCCTGATGGAGGGCATATCCCACGAGGCCTGCTCGCTGGCGGGCACGCTGGGCCTCGGCAAACTGATAGCGTTCTACGACGACAACGGCATCTCTATCGACGGGCACGTGCAAGGCTGGTTTACCGACGATACCCCGGCCCGCTTCCGCGCCTACGGCTGGCAGGTAATCAGCGCCGTGGACGGTCACGACGCGGCTGCGGTGAAAGCCGCGATCGAAGCTGCGCGAACGCAGACGGACGTACCGACACTGATCTGCTGCAAAACCGTGATCGGCAAGGGCGCGCCCAACAAGCAGGGCACCGAGGCCGTGCACGGCGCGGCGCTGGGCGAGGCGGAAGTCGCCGCTGCGCGCAAGACCCTGGACTGGAACTACGCACCCTTCGAGATTCCCGCGGCAATCTACGCCGGCTGGAATGCGCGTGCGCGCGGCGCTGCACTGGAAGAATCCTGGGAAGTCGCGATGGCAGCCTATGAGAAGGCCCACCCGGCACTTGCATCGGAATTGCGCCGCCGCCTCGCGGGGGAGTTGCCGTCGGATTTCTCCGCACAGGCTGCGGCCTATGTTGCCCGCTGCCAGCAGGAGGGTGCGACCATCGCTTCGCGCAAGGCGTCCGAGAATTGCCTGAATGCGTTCGGGCCGCTGTTGCCGGAACTGCTCGGCGGTTCCGCGGATCTCGCAGGTTCCAACCTCACGCTGTGGAAGGGATCGAAGGGTATCAGCGCCGCAGACGCCAGCGGCAACTACATCTATTACGGTGTGCGAGAGTTCGCCATGGCGGCCATCGTCAATGGCATTGCGCTGCACGGCGGCTTCATCAACTACGGCGCCACCTTCCTGATCTTCATGGAGTACGCTCGCAACGCCGTGCGCATGGCGGCGCTGATGCAGCAGCAGTCCATCTTCGTGTTCACGCACGATTCCATCGGCCTCGGCGAGGACGGGCCCACGCACCAGCCCATCGAGCAATTAACCATACTGCGCGCCACACCCAATATGCAGACCTGGCGACCCTGCGATGCCGTGGAATCCGCAGTCGCCTGGAAGTCGGCTATCGAGCGCCGCGACGGCCCCTCCTCGCTGGTATTTTCGCGCCAGGCTCTGCAGCACCAGCCGCGCAGCGACCGCCAGGTGGCGGATATCGCGCGCGGCGGCTACATCCTGAAAGAGTGCACCGGCTCACCCGATGCCATCCTCATCGCCACCGGATCGGAAATCCAGCTCGCGGTGACAGCGGCAGAGCAACTGGGCAGCAAGGGCAAACAGGTACGGGTGGTCTCCATGCCCTGCCCCGAGGTCTTCGAACAGCAGGACGCGGGCTACCGCGAAGCCGTGCTGCCCAGCGATGTACTGGCTCGCGTGGCGGTGGAGGCGCTGCACGCCGATTACTGGTACAAGTACGTCGGCCTCGATGGACGCGTCGTCGGTATGACCACGTTCGGTGAATCCGCGCCGGCCGGTGACCTGATGCGCCACTTCGGATTCACTGCGGAGCATGTCGCGGCCGTGGTGGAAGAGCTGCTCTTCTAGGGCGTGCCGCGTGCTGCGACTCGCCATCAATGGCTACGGCCGGATCGGCCGCAGTGTGCTGCGCGCGCTGTATGAGAGCCCGCTGCGCGATGACATCGCGATCGTGGCCATCAATGAACTCGCGGACGCAGGCACAGTACTGCACCTCACCCGCTACGATTCCACGCACGGGCGTTTTCCCAAACCGCTAGAAGGCGACGCCGGACGTTTGAGGGTGGACGGCGACGCCATCGCATTGTTGAGTCACGCGCGGATCGAAGAGTTGCCGTGGCGCGCGCTCGGCGTGGACATGGTGCTGGAGTGCACCGGCGCCTTCTCCGATCGCGCGACCGCTGAACAGCACCTGGCGCAGGGTGCGGGCAAGGTGTTGTTTTCCCAGCCTGCCCAACCCGACGTGGACAAGACCGTGGTGTACGGCATCAACCACCGGGAACTGCGCGCCAGCCATCGGATCGTCTCCAACGCCTCCTGCAGCACCAACGGCATCGTGCCCGTCATCAAGGCGCTGCACGACACGGTCGGCATCGAAAGCGGCACCATCACCACCATTCACTCGGCGATGAACGACCAGCCGGTGCTCGACGCCTACCACCACACCGACCTGCGCAAGACGCGCTCGGCCTCGCAGTCGATCATTCCCGTGGATACGGCGCTGGCCAAGGGCATAGAACGGCTCCTGCCCGAGATGGCCGGACGCTTCAGCGCGCAGGCGCTGCGTGTGCCCACGCTGAACGTATCGGCGCTGGATCTCACCGTGCAGACCCGGCAGGACACCGATGTGGCGGCAATCAACCGCATTCTGCGAGCGGCATCACAGACGCTCTTTGATGGCGTGCTTGGCTATACCGAGGAGCTTCTGGCATCCTGTGATTTCAATCACGACCCCCGCTCCAGTATCGTGGACGCGAGCCAGACACGCGTCAGTGGCAAGCGTCTGGTGAAGGTGCTCACCTGGTTCGACAACGAATGGGGTTACGCCAACCGCATGGTGGACGTCGCGAGATTCTGGGGTCGGTTGTAACACCAGCGCGCGCCTGACCGGCGGACGATAACAGGAATACGCCCTATGACACTCAAAGTCGACCTGATGCAGGATCAGGACCTGCGCGGCAAACGCGTGCTGATCCGCGAAGACCTCAACGTGCCGGTCAAGAACGGCGTGGTGACCAGCGATGCCCGCATCCGCGCGGCGCTGCCGGCGATCGAATCCGCCGTGGCCGCGGGCGCCAGGGTGATACTGATGTCACACCTCGGCCGGCCGGTCGAGGGCGAATTCGACGAGGAATTCTCCCTCGCGCCGGTGGCGAAGCACTTGTCCGGCCTGCTGGGCAAGCCGGTGCGGCTGGTTGCGCAATGGCGCGATGGCGTGGATTTGTCTGCCGGAGACGTCGTGCTGCTGGAGAACGTGCGCTTCAACAAAGGTGAAAAGAAAGATGACGAGGCGTTGGCGCGCGCCTATGCCGCGCTGTGCGATATCTTTGTAATGGATGCCTTCGGGACAGCACATCGCGCCGAGGCATCGACGCACGGCGTGGCGCGGTTTGCGCCGGTGGCCTGCGCCGGCCCGCTACTGGCAGCGGAATTACGCGCGCTGACCCAGGCGCTGTCGAATCCCGCCCGTCCGCTTGTGGCGGTCGTGGGCGGCTCCAAAGTGTCTACCAAGCTCGAAGTGCTGGAGTCGCTTTCCGACAAGGTGGATCAACTGGTGGTGGGCGGCGGCATCGCCAATACCTTTCTCGCCGCCAGCGGCAGCCCGGTCGGTAACTCCCTGTGCGAACACGACCTCATCCCGACGGCGCAGGCGCTGATGAAGAAAACCCACATTCCGCTGCCGGAGGATGTGGTGACCGGCAAGGCGTTTGCCGCAGACACCCCCGCTGTGGTGAAACGGGCGGCCGATGTCGCGGAGGACGATATGATTTTTGATATCGGCCCCAACGCCGCGCAACAGCTGGCGGGCATTCTCAACAACGCCGGCACGATTCTCTGGAATGGCCCCGTGGGGGTGTTCGAGTTCGAGCAGTTTGCCGGTGGCACCGAGGTGCTGGCGCGCGCCATCGCCCGCAGTTCCGCGTTCTCGCTGGCCGGTGGTGGCGATACGCTGGCGGCTATCGACCAGTTTGGAATCGCGGATGACGTTTCGTATATTTCGACCGGTGGTGGCGCTTTCCTCGAGTATGTTGAAGGAAAAACCCTGCCTGCAGTGGCAGTGCTGGAGCAGCGCGCCGGTGGCAAAGCGGAGTAGACTGGCTCCCGGATTGAGCCGCCGCTACAGGTTCCCGATTCACTCTTTTGTAGAAGGATTTCCCCATGGCATTAATCAGCCTGCGCCAATTGCTGGATCACGCTGCCGAGCATAACTACGGTGTTCCGGCGTTCAACGTCAATAACCTCGAGCAGACGCGGGCCATCATGGAGGCGGCGGACAAAACCGATTCGCCGGTGATCATGCAGGCCAGCGCCGGTGCCCGCAAATACGCCGGCGCACCCTTCCTGCGTGCGATGATGGAAGCGGCGATGAACGAGTTCCCACACATTCCTGTGGTGGTGCACCAGGACCACGGTGTGTCGGTCGGCGTATGCCAGCGCTCCATCCAGCTGGGATTCAGTTCGGTGATGATGGACGGCTCTCTCGGCGAAGACGGCAAAACGCCCATGGATTACGACTACAACGTCGCCGTCACGCGCCGGGCGGTGGAGATGGCGCACGCCTGCGGCGTATCCGTCGAGGGCGAACTGGGTTGCCTGGGTTCGCTGGAAACCGGTGAGGCAGGCGAGGAGGATGGAATTGGCGCCGAGGGCAAGCTGAGCCACGACCAGTTGCTGACTGATCCGGAAGAGGCGGCACGCTTCGTCAAGGCCACCGAAGTGGATGCGCTCGCCATTGCCTGCGGCACCAGTCACGGCGCCTACAAGTTCACGCGCCCGCCCACCGGCGACATCCTCGCCATCGACCGTA
>CAYWWD010000161.1:0-4385 GCA_964461965.1 uncultured Halioglobus sp.
CACCGTGGAATCGGTGAGGTCGCGCTGCCAGCGGCTGATCGGCAGTTTGGCCGCGAGATGGCCGAGCACCGCGTTGGCCAGGCCCAGGTTGCCCTCCGAATTCTCGAAATCGATGGGATTGACCTTGTGCGGCATGGTGGAGGAGCCCACTTCGCCCGCCACGGTCTGCTGCCTGAAGTAACCGAGTGAGATATAGCCCCAGACATCGCGATTGAAATCAATCAGGATGGTGTTGCAGCGAGCGATGGTGTCGAACAGCTCCGCCATGTAGTCGTGGGGCTCGATCTGCGTCGTGTAGGGATTGAAGGCGAGACCCAGTCCTGTGACGAAACGCTCGGCATTGGCCTGCCAATCCACTTGCGGAAAAGCCACCATGTGCGCATTGTAATTGCCAACCGCGCCATTGATCTTGCCGAGGTACTGTGCGTTTTCCAGTTGGCTGATCTGCCGTCGCAGGCGCGCAACCACGTTGGCCAGTTCCTTGCCCATGGTGGTCGGGCTCGCTGTCTGGCCGTGCGTGCGCGAGAGCATGGGCGCGCTCGCAGTGTTCTTTGCCAGCGCGGCCAGGGCGGCCGCGACCTCCCGCATGGCCGGCAGCAGAGCCTGCTGCACGCCATCGCGCAGCATCAGCGCGTGGGACAGGTTGTTGATGTCTTCCGAGGTGCAGGCGAAATGTACGAACTCCCCGATGGCTTCGAGCTCAGTATTGCCCGCGAATTTTTCCTTGATGAAGTATTCGACAGCCTTGACGTCGTGGTTGGTGGTTTTCTCGATGGCCTTGATGCGCAGCGCATCCTGCTCGCTGAATTGTGTGGTGATGGCCTCGAGCAGGCGATTGGCGGTGGCGGAAAGCGCGGGCACTTCGGGAATCCCGTCGTGGGCCGCCAGGCACTGCAGCCAGCGCACCTCCACCAGTACCCGGCGCCTGATCAGGCCGAATTCGCTGAAAATCTTGCGCAGTGCGATGGTCTTGCCGCCGTAGCGCCCGTCGATCGGCGACACGGCAGTGAGTGCTGAAAGCTCCATTGAATGCTCCAAACAGGCCGGATTTGATCTTACACCACGCCCAGTCCACGCGACAGGTTCTGCGAAGTGCGCAGCAGTTGGCGGCGCTGCAGCAGCAGGTGCCAGCGGTGCCCGCCGAGTTGGCGCCAGAGGAAGGCAGAGCGAATTCCCGCCAGCAACAGGGCGCGAATGATATCGGCGTTTCTCACATTCTGCAGGTGTTGCGCGCTGCCGGTGACCTTGATACGAAACTTTTGCAGGCTCAGCGTGTCCTGGTAGATGCCGGACACACTGTGGCACAGTTCATTCACATGGCTGGAAAAATGTTCGGCGCGAAAGCTGGTGTGCTCCAGTCGGGAGCGAACCACGGCCATCATCTGCGCATTCGCGGAGAATTTCCGCTCCAGATAGATCCGGCCGAAGACGTAGCGTACCAGGTCGCGGTTCTCGCGGGCGTTCTTGTCTGCAAGCAGGGTGCTGAGATTGTGCAGCCCGAGCTTGACGCCCGGAACGCCGCCAAAGATATCCGCTGCGCCATCCGGGCTGAAGACGAACAGGCTGTTGATAGTCGGCTGCAGGAACTCCAGCGGGTAGCTGCCCGTCTTGGACACCTGGTCGACCATGCGTGCCGCCTGGGCGACGCCGGCGAGGGCCACGACCTGCTCCTCGATGTGCGAGAGTCGAGCATCTCCCATCTAGGCGGCTGCCTGTTCGATGACACCGCCACCCAGGCAACGGTCATCCAGATAAAACACCACTGACTGGCCCGGCGTGACAGCGCGCTGCGGCACGGTAAATTCCACGCGATAACCGTGCTCGACAGTATGTGTGAGCGTACAGGGCTGGTCCTGCTGGCGGTAGCGCACTTTGGCGGCGCATTGCAGAGGTAATTGCGGTTCTTCGCCGGCGACCCAGAAAATGCTGTGCGTGAACAGGTGGGTGCGGAACAGGGCAGGGTGGGCATTGCCCTGCGCCACGCGCAGCACGTTGCGCTGCAGGTCTTTCTCCACGACATACCACGGCTGCTCGGGACGCGCCGCTCGGCCGCCGATCCCTAGCCCCTGCCGCTGCCCGATCGTGTGATACATCAGGCCCTGGTGTGTACCCAGCAGTTCGTCGTCGAGGCTGCGGATCTCGCCGGGCTGGGCTGGCAGGTACTGTTGCAGGAAGTCCTTGAAGCGGCGTTCGCCGATGAAACAAATGCCCGTGGAATCTTTTTTCTTCGCAGTGGCGAGACCGTGTTGTAGTGCCAGCGCGCGCACCTGGGGCTTGCGCAGCGCGCCGATGGGAAACAGCGACTTCGCCAGCTCCGCGTGGCCCACGGCGTGCAGGAAGTAACTCTGGTCCTTGTCGCCATCGCGGCCCTTGAGCAGTGTGTGCCGGTCCTGTGCGATACCGGTCCGTGCGTAGTGCCCGGTGGCGATACAGTCGGCGCCGAGCAGCAGGGCGTAGTCGATGAAGGCCCTGAACTTGATTTCCCGGTTACACAGGATGTCCGGGTTGGGCGTGCGGCCGGCGCGGTACTCGGCGAGGAAATGTTCGAAGACGTTGTCCCAGTATTCCGCAGCGAAGTTGGCGCCGTGCAGAGCGATGCCCAGTTTGTCGGCGACCGCCTGCGCGTCTGCAAAATCTTCCTTGGCAGTGCAGTACTCGGTGCCGTCGTCTTCCTCCCAGTTCTTCATGAACAACCCTTCGACCTGGTAGCCCTGTTGCTGCAACAGGAGCGCGGCTACGGACGAGTCGACCCCACCGGACATGCCGACGATGACCCTGGTATCGCGAGGCTGCTTCATGGGGTGTGTATCAGATCCAGTGGGTAGAAATTGCCACAGCGGTGCCGTTCGATCATGGCCAGCACCAGCGGGCTGCGCATTCTAGCAGACCGGGCGCGTATTGCCTCGTAATCGAACCAGTGCACTGCGTGGATATCCGGGTCCAATATCGCGTCCGGCTCCCGCTGCAGAGGCCGGGCCACGAAGGTGGTGCGGTAGTATGTGATGCCAAGTTGCGGCGCCGTGTGCAGTGCGATCGCAAGTACTGCAGACAGTTCGACGCGCCAGCCTGTCTCTTCCAGTGTTTCACGCAGGGCGGCCTCGACGAGAGTTTCGCCTTCTTCCAGATGGCCGGCGGGCTGGTTGAACACGAGCGCGCCGCTGGTCTTGTCCTGTTCCTCGACCATCAGGTAGCGGCCGTCCTGCTCGACCACGCAGGCGACGGTGACGTGGGGGCTCCACTGCGGCATTCAGGATCTCCTTCGGCGCGCGGGTGCCTGCGCCGGTTTTGCAGGTGTAGGCGCTGCCACGTCACGGTGCTCGCCCGGCAGCAGGCCGGCCAGCGCCCAATCGCCAATGGCAATGCGTACCAGGCGCAGGGTGGGGAATCCGACCGCAGCAGTCATGCGCCGCACCTGCCGGTTGCGGCCCTCGCAGATCGACAGCTCCAGCCAACTGTCGGACACGGTTTTGCGCGCACGAATAGGTGGATTCCGCTCCCACAGCGACGGCGCCGGCACGCGCCTGGCGCGCGCGGGAAGCGTGCGGCCGTCGTTCAGTGTGACGCCTGCGGCCAGTCGCGACACTGCCGCGTCATCCGGTTCGCCTTCCACCTGCACGAGGTACGTTTTCCACTGCCGGTTCCGAGGGTGGGCAATCTGCTGCTGCAGGCGGCCGTCGTCGGTGAGCAACAGCAGGCCCTCGGAATCGAAATCGAGGCGGCCGGCGACCCTGCAACCGGGCGCCGACAGAAAATCCGCCAGCGTCGAACGATTCTGCTGGTCCGTGAACTGACTCAGCACGTTGAAGGGCTTGTTGAAGAGGATCAGTCTGGCCATCGTAAAATGCAGTCAATGGTATAAATAATTTCGAGGTGGTACGCGGGCAGGCGTAAGCAACCGTGCTACAATTCGCGCCGCTTTCTCAGGTGATCCAGCATAACATCCCCTGTGTTTCACGAACCCCTCGCAGCAATGGAGTACATTATGGGCTACAAGCATATTCAGGTTCCTTCGCACGGCGACAAGATCACCGTCAATGCCGACCACAGCCTGAACGTCCCCAACAACCCTATCATTCCCTACATCGAGGGCGATGGCATTGGCGTCGATATTACCCCGGTGATGATCGATGTCGTCAATGCAGCGGTGGAAAAAGCCTACGGCGGCAAAAAGAAAATTTCCTGGATGGAAATCTACACCGGCGAGAAAGCAGCGGAGCTGTATGACGGCGACTGGTTTCCCGAGGAAACACTGGCTGCGATCAAGGAGTATCTGGTTGGCATCAAGGGCCCGCTCACAACCCCGGTCGGCGGCGGCTTCCGGTCGCTCAACGTAGCCCTGCGCCAGGAGTTGGACCTGTACACCTGCCTGCGGCCGGTGCGCTGGT
>CAYWWD010000162.1:0-4296 GCA_964461965.1 uncultured Halioglobus sp.
AGGTTGATCCCGCCGAACGTGGCGGCGATTCGCGCCACGGTGTCGATGAATGCCTGCGAGTCTTCGGTATCGACTTCGATGTCGATGGCATTGACCCCGGCGAATCGCTTGAACAGGAGCGCCTTGCCCTCCATCACCGGCTTGCTGGCCAGACTGCCGAGGTTGCCGAGGCCGAGCACTGCAGTGCCATTACTGATCACCGCGACCAGGTTACCTTTCCCGGTATAGCGATAGGCGTGTTCAGGATTGCTGGCGATTTCGCGACAGGGTTCGGCGACCCCCGGACTGTACGCCAGGGACAGGTCCCTCAGGGTTTCCGCAGGCTTGGTCAACTCGATGCTGATCTTCCCCGGCACGGGGTCGGCGTGATAGGCGAGGGCCTCGGGTTTCAGGTCGATCGCCATGGGGCTACCTGCATTCAGCGGGATATTTGCGGGCTTGGTACCTACTCTACTCACGGACGCACCTGCAGGAAATGGTCACTGAGAATATAGAAAAGGGGTACGAGTAACAAGGCAACTAGTTTACAACCCTCTGCGCCGATCAACCGACGCTTCCCGGATACCCTGTGCGACGCAGGATGCTCCGGAATCGCTACCGTTTGGTACCGCGGGCACCGAAGCGCTTGTTGAAACGATCGACACGGCCGCCGCTGTCCACGATCTTCTGCTTGCCGGTGTAGAAAGGATGGCACACGGAACACACATCGATGTGGAAATCCTCGGTCCGCGTGGAACGGGTCTGAATGGTGTTGCCGCAACTGCAGGTGGCAGTCACCGCCTCGTACTTCGGATGTATATCTGCTTTCATGCCCTGGTGCTCCTGATCGCCGGTGCCGCCGCCCGACCACTGCCGGGTACCGCACCTCTGTTGGGGGAGTTGGGCCCGCCCGGTACAGGCAGCCCGAAAAAAGAGGCCGGCATCTTACCAGAGAGCGATGGATAAGCAATAGGCCTCTTCCACAGAGGCCGTCGTTGCGCGAGCGACGCGTCACCGCCATCCGCTTCAGCCACCGGATTGAGGAATGCCATGGTCGGGGTGTTTGCTACAATGCCCCCTCCCGTAAATCCACACCCGTGTCCCAAGGGGCTGAATGTCCATACTACGCCTGGCCATCCCCACGCCCCTGCGCAGGCTATTTGATTATCTACCCCCCAGTGGCGTGGGCTCCGAGCGGGCCTGCGAGCTGCAACCGGGCATCCGGCTGCGTGTGCCGTTTGGGCAACGGGAAGTCACTGGCTATCTGGTTCAGGTGTGCGCAACTACCGATGTGCCCGCTGAAAGCCTCAGGCCGGCGCTCGGCATTCTCGACAGTGCACCCCTCATCGATCCGCAGCTCCTCCAGTTGTGTCACTGGGCGGCTGACTATTACCACCATCCGCCAGGCGAGGTGTACGGCAGCCTGTTTCCACGCCGCCTGCGCGAGGGTGGCGCGCAGCAACCACAGGGCGACCCCGCCTGGCGCCTCACCGTGCGTGGCAAGGGTCTGCCACCTGCGGCCCTGCCCGGTTCACCGCGCCAGGCACAGGTGATCGCCATGCTTCGCCAGGGAGCGACAGTATCGCAGGCGGCATTCAAGACCAGCGGGATTAGCGGCGCCGTCTTGCGCAGTCTGCGGGAAAAGCAGCTCATCGAGATCTGCTATGTAAGTGAATACTCGCATACGCCAGAGATCGCTGAAGGACTGACACTTAACACCGGCCAAGCGACAGCCCTGGAGGCGATCACCGCAGCGGGAGAAGGGTTCGGCTGTCATCTGCTGGAGGGCGTGACCGGCAGCGGTAAAACGGAAATCTACCTGCAGCTGATCGCAGATTGCCTGCGTCGCGAGCGCCAGGCGCTGGTGCTGGTGCCGGAGATCGGCCTGACGCCGCAGACGCTGGCGCGCTTTCAGGACCGCTTCGCCGCGCAGATCGCAATCCTGCACTCGGACCTGACCGACGCGCAGCGCTATCGCGCGTGGGAAGCAGCCCGCACTGGTGCCGCGCATATCGTCATCGGCACCCGATCCGCCATTTTCACACCGCTGCATGCACCGGGATTGATCATAGTGGATGAGGAGCACGACACTTCCTACAAACAACAGGACGGCTTCCGCTACTCAGCCAGGGACGTCGCGGTGAAGCGCGCGCAGATCCACGACTGCCCTGTGCTCCTCGGCAGTGCAACACCCTCGCTGGAGAGCCTGCACAACGCCCTCAGCGGTCGCTACGGGCACCACAAACTTACCCAACGCGCAGGCAACAGCGGCATGCCGCTCATACAAGCCGTGGATGTGCGCCGCCAGGAACTGCTCGCCGGGATGTCGGAGACCCTGTTACAGGCGATGCAGGAGAAACTGCAGCGGGGCGAGCAAGTGCTGCTGTTCCTCAATCGTCGCGGCTACGCCCCGCTGTTGCGCTGCCACGACTGTGGCTGGATTGCGGAGTGCCCCGCCTGCGACGCCCGGCTCACCGTCCACCGTCGCCAGCGGCGCTTACGCTGCCATCATTGCGCGGGGGCAAGCCCGCTGGTGACGCAATGCCCGCAGTGTCGCAGCACGCGACTACTCGCTGCGGGACTCGGTACCGAACAAACGGAAGAGGCACTGCATGCGCGTTGCGGCCAGTGGCGCATCCACCGGGTCGATAGCGACACGATGCAGGGCCGGGACGCCATGCAGAGACTGGCCGAAGAAATCAACCGCGGCGAGCCCTGTATTTTGCTCGGCACGCAGATGCTGACCAAGGGCCACCACTTTCCCGCAGTGAGCCTGGTCGCGGTTATCGATGCCGACGCGCTGTTGTTCAGCGCCGATTTTCGCGGCGAGGAGCGTATGGCGCAGCTTTTGACCCAGGTGGCGGGACGCGCCGGGCGCGCTGAAATCCCCGGACAGGTGCTGCTGCAGACGCACTACCCCGATCATCCGGCGCTACAGGCGATGTTGCAGTCCAGCTATGCCGACCAGGCTCGCGCACTGCTCAGGCAGCGTATCGAAAACGGCATGCCGCCCGGGGGGCACCTGGTACTCGTGCGCACCGATTGCGCGGATGCCGAGCATGGCGAGCACTTCCTGCGCACGCTGCGCGAACGTGTCACGCCCCACCTGCCCGCAGATGCAAGGCTGATCGGACCACTGCCTTCGCCGATGCAGCGACGCGCCGGCAAGTACCGCTGCCAGTTGCTGCTGTGCGCCACCTCGCGCCGTTCGGCGCAGGCGGCAGCCTCACAACTGGTAGCGCACGCCGGGGAACTACCCGCCCGACACGGGCTCGCATGGTCTATCGATATCGATCCGCAGGACCTGTTCTGACGCGGCGCCGCTGGCTATCACACGAGCGATTGATGATAATACGCGCGACCGGACTCACCTGCTCTCACCCGCTTGCTTACACCAGCACGCTTCCCAGCACATGTCCGACTGTCCAATCCGACGTCGTATACCAGGTACTCCCCGAACCATGAAGGAACAACTCGCAAGGCTGATTCACCAGGCGCTGGAGACGCTGGTTGCGCGCGGGGTCGTGCCTGCGGATGCAGTGCCCCAGGTGCAGGTGGACCGCACGCGCGACAGGAGTCACGGCGATATGGCGAGCAATATCGCGCTCACGCTCGCCAAACCTTCCCAACGCAAACCGCGTGAACTCGCGGCGCTGATCTGCGAAGCGCTGCCTCCCAATGCGCTGGTGATCCGCACCGAAGTTGCGGGCCCGGGTTTTATCAATTTCTTCCTGTCTGACGACAGCAACCAGTCCGTTGTACGCGCAATCCTCGAGCAGGGCTCCGCCTTTGGCAGGAGCGATTCCGGCGCCGGTCGCAAAGTGCAGGTGGAATTTGTTTCAGCCAACCCCACCGGGCCCCTGCATGTCGGCCACGGCAGGGGCGCTGCGGTAGGTGACAGCATCTGCCGCCTGCTCGCCGCGACCGGCTGGGACGTCTGCAGCGAGTTCTATTACAACGACGCCGGCGCACAGATTCACAACCTGGCCCTGTCCGTGCAGGCCCGCGGCAAAGGCGTGGCGCCGGGAGATCCCGCGTGGCCGGAAGATGGTTACCGGGGCGACTACATCGCGGAGCTGGCGCAGGCCTACCTGCGCGGCGAGACCGTGGATGCCGAGGACCGGCATATCACCGGCAGCGGCAATGTCGAGGATCTGGATAGCATCCGCCAGTTCGCGGTGGCCTGGCTGCGGCGCGAGCAGGACCTGGACCTGAAAGCGTTCGGCGTGCACTTCGACGTCTACTTTCTCGAATCCTCGCTGTACGCCGAGGGCGCCGTGGAACGCACGGTGGAGCGCCTGACGCAAGCGGGGCACT
>CAYWWD010000163.1:0-4221 GCA_964461965.1 uncultured Halioglobus sp.
ATTATGTTAAAGGCTTTGGTGGTATTTTGAGCAGGGGAGCGGAGGTGAGTGTGCTAATGAAAAGCGCTGATTTTGAAATCGTATTTCTACAGGCTCGTTGCGAGCGGAACAGGACGCCTGATCAGTCGAACGCGCGGCGCAGTACGCTGGCGCGCTTGTCCGGCCCATCGTGGCTCCAGCCCGGCGCCAGGAAGACATAGCGCAGGCGGTCGCGCCAGCTGCCGGCGCGCTTCACATCCCGCCAGATGGCAACGTACTCATGCACCGCTACCCAGGCGATGTTGTCCGAGTCGATATTCGTGGTGAGGCCGTAAACCACCGGGTCGTCGTCGCGCTCGGCGCTAAATGTGCCGAACAGCTTGTCCCAGATGATCAGCACGCCGCCGTGATTGCAGTCGAGGTAGCGCACATTGGAACCGTGGTGCACGCGGTGGTGCGAGGGGGTATTGAATACAGCTTCCACCCACGGGTGCAGGTGGCCTACCGTGCGGGTGTGTATCCAGAACTGATAGAACAGGCTGAGGCTGATCATGGTGATGATCATTCCTGGATCGAAACCCAGTAGCGGCAGCCACAACCAGAACAGAAATTTGTGAAGGCGCTCGCCCACACCCTGGCGCAGCGCAGTGCCGAAATTGAAGTACTGCGAGGAGTGGTGGTTGACGTGACCGGCCCAGAAAAGCCGCACTTCGTGATTCATGCGGTGGAACCAGTAGAACGTCATGTCCTCGAGGAAGAACAGCAGTAGCCAGGCCCACCACTGCCGTTGCACGACTTCCCGCAGCGGGCTGATCGCGTGCAATTCCACCATGATCGCAAGCGCTGCCAACCGTGGCACAATTTCCACCAGCAAGGCCAGCGCGCCCATGCTCAGCGAGGTGCGCAGGTCCGCGCCCCGGTACAGGCTCTGACTGTGCCTGCGCGACCAGCGCAGCTCGAGCAGGATCGCCGCGATGAACAGCGGCACCGCAAACAGGCTGAGGTCGTCCTGGATAAAGTCCCGCACAGCAGTCTCCGTGCGCCTGGGTCAGGGCAGTGTAGCTACCCGTGCAGGGTGCGGCAATCGCGAGCGATACTGAGCTCATACCACGCGGCGAAACGTCAGGTTGATACGCTCGTCCGTCGCGCTACGGGATTTGGGTAGTTGATGCACCCAATGGTGCTGGGTTGCACCTCGCATCAGCAGGAAACTTCCGTGTTCGAGCGCAATGGACCGCCTCAGGTCGCGACGTTTTTTATGTTTCATCTGGAACACCCGCGTAGCGCCGAAGCTGACGGAACCGATCACCGGGTTGTGCCCCAGCTCCGGTTCATCATCGGCGTGCCAGGCCACCGAATCCGCGCCGTCGCGGTACAGATTGAGCAGAACGCTGTTAAACGCGGCAGCGGACACCGCCTCGACGCGCTGACGGATATCCAGCAGCACCGGGAGCCAGCCGACAGCCTCGTGCGTAATTCCAGAATAGGAGTATCCCGTGCCCGGCTCGCCGTACCAGGCCGTCAGGCGCGGCACTGCGCGAGGCTGCCCATAGAGCAGGATGTGCTCCTGGCGCCAACGAACCTCCTGTCGCAGTCGCTGCAACAGTCGATCGGCTTCGCTGGGGGAAAACAACGCCGGGCAATGCAGAATCTCGGCGTCAGGCAACTCGATACAATGACATTCGTGCGGACCGGTGCCCGCTCGCGATTCCCGCAACCCGCTCGACATGGCAATTCACCGCATCGAAAAAAGCGGACCCGCCCGGGGGTAAGCCGGGCGGGTCGCGTCACTCAGTACCTGCGGCGTGAATACCAGCCGCCGATGGCGGTGATACCAAACACGGTCAGCAGGAACCCCGGCAGGCCGAACACGGGCACTGCCCTCGGCTCCGGCGGGACAAACGGTTCATTGACCTGCACCACGGCCGCGCCGTTGCTGCCGGTCATGTTGGTATCACCCGCGAAGGTTGCCGTCACGGTAGGTGCCCCGACCGCAGATGGCGTGAATACCGCGTTGCACGTGAGGCTGCCGACACCGGGTGTACACGTTTCGCCACTGAAAGTTCCGGCATCCGAGGTGCTCCAGGTGACCGCACCGGTCGGGGTTACGCTGCCGGAGCTCGGCGCGATTGTGGCGGTACAGGCGCTGGTGTCGCCGATTTCGATGGGGCTGGTGCAGGAAACCGTAGTGGCACTGCCAGGAACCACGACCTGAACGTCATCCGTGCCATAGCTGCCAGTCATGTTTGCATCGCCGGCGAAGGTCGCAGTGACGATGGGTCCGCCCAGGCCCGCAGGCGTGAAGGTAGCCGTACACGACAGGCTGCCCGTGCCCGGCGTGCAGCTTTCACCGCTGAAGCTGCCCGCATCCGAACTGCTCCAGGTCACCGCACCAGACGGCGTCGTACTGCCCGTACTCGGCGCGATTGTGGCGGTACAGGTGCTGGTGTTACCGATCGCAATGGGGCTGGTACAACTTACTGAAGTAGTACTGCCGGGAATGGTGTAGTTGATCCGCGCAGCCAGGGTGTAGATACGCTGGCTGCCGAGGCCGTTGGTTTTGACGCCGCCGGCTTGCAGGACGGTCGTCGGTGTTCTCACCACACCCAGCGGAATAGTCTGGATGTGTTCAGTCGTGTTGGAGGGCGGTGAGGAGGAAGAAATATTGGTACCGGAATCCGTGTCGGTGCTGTCGACCCGGACAAAAGTCTGGAAGGTGGCGCCTGTCGGGGGCGAGCCGGCGATACCGCGACTCTGGCAGACCTGAACATCCACGCTGTCGATCGTGGCGCCATCCGGAACCGTGGCCGGGATAGTAATGATGGCGCTGGCGCGGAATGTATCCAGTCCCGCAGTCCAGGCCGTGTTCACATCCACTCCGGCACAGCCGATGCCGTCATTGACCGTGGCGCCGCCGGTACCGCCGCCGGAGCCACCCCACTGCGTGTAAAAGCCGTCGCCATCCTCGGGGCTAAGCCAGCCGGTATCGTCCGCCTGTACCAACGTCGACGAAAATATCCCGAACAATACGACTGCCGCGACAGGCGCAAGCCTGCCCGAATGATTCGCTTTCATACCGCATCCCCAATTCAATTAATTGTTGTTCTGCGCCGTGCCTGCGGATCTGCTGCAGTAAAAACGACGTCCCTGCAGCGAAAGATTGTAGGATAATTCGCGCAGCCCGGGTATAGGTATTAATTCATTTTACGCACGGTGTCGCGCTCGCCCGCTACGGATGAACTGCCACCTCATCGCTGAAGTGCTCCTTCGTGAATCCCCGGTAGTGCATGAAACGCGCACGCCGGGCCTGCTCTTTGATGTCGGTCGCCGCACTGGCGCCAAATTTCTTGCGCAGGACAGTCGTTGCGACGGCACACCAGTCGATCTCCAGGGCCTCCAACGCCCCCGCTACCTCCTCTGTCGACACGCCGCGCTCGCGCAGTTCTGCGCGCACGCGCACTGGCCCGTACCCGCGTTCACTGCGCTGCCGGGCATAGCTCTCGGCAAAGCGCGTGTCCGCCTGCAAACCTTCCGCAGCGAGTCGGGATAACTGCTCCTCCACCAGGGCGGCATCGGCAAATCGACGCCGCAGCTTGGTGCGCAACTCGTACCGCGAATGTTCCCGATGCGCCAGCAGGTTCATTGCCGCGTGACGGATAGCGGCGGGATCAGTCGCCGTGCCCGTCGATACGTCGTCCGGCACATTTGTCTGGCAGGTCAATTCATGCATGGAAAAAAAAGGGCGCCGGTAACGTGGGTGGGGGAAGCGGGATTCCGGCGCCCATAAAACAGTAATGCGAGGAAGCCGGGTTTAGTCCCGCGCCCCCTCTTCGGCCATCGCATCGATATCCACGGTGGCGGCGACCTTGATCGGCGACGCCGTCATGAGCATCTGCGCGCGAATCTGGCTTTCGATTTCACTGGCCACCGCAGGATTGTCGCCGAGGAATTTGGCGGCATTGGCCTTGCCCTGGCCGATCTTGTCACCTTTGTACGAGTACCAGGCGCCGGACTTTTCCAGCAGGTTCAGCTTCACGCCCCAGTCGATGACTTCGCCCATGCGATAGATACCCTGGCCGTACATGATCTGGAACTCCGCCTGCTTGAACGGTGGTGACACCTTGTTCTTGACCACTTTCACCCGGGTGTCGTTGCCTATCACCTCGTCGCCCTCCTTGACGGCGC
The DNA here is from genome assembly GCA_964461965.1 of uncultured Halioglobus sp. Lineage (GTDB taxonomy): Bacteria > Pseudomonadota > Gammaproteobacteria > Pseudomonadales > Halieaceae > Marimicrobium. Next base: position 4,165 of record CAYWWD010000163.1, read on the forward strand.
CGATGCGGCGAATATCCAGCCGTACGGACGAATAGAACTTGAGGGCATTGCCGCCAG
>CAYWWD010000164.1:0-4216 GCA_964461965.1 uncultured Halioglobus sp.
AGAAGCCCAAGGGTGTGATCGTGCAGTTCGGCGGCCAGACGCCGCTCAAGCTGGCGCGCGCGCTGGAGGCACAGGGCGTGCCCATCATCGGCACGACACCCGACGCCATCGACCGGGCCGAGGATCGCGAGCGCTTCCAGCAGATGATCCAGAAACTGGGCCTGCTGCAGCCCGCCAACACCACGGTGCGCAGCATCGGTGAAGCCGTGCAGGCGGCGCAGGCCATCGGGTATCCGCTGGTGGTGCGTCCGTCCTACGTGCTCGGCGGGCGCGCCATGGAGATTGTGTATCGCGAAGAAGACCTGCTGCGCTACATGCGCGACGCAGTGCAGGTTTCCCACGACGCGCCGGTGCTGCTCGACAGCTTTCTCAGCTCCGCCACTGAGGTTGATATCGACGCCGTCAGCGATGGCAACGTCGTGGTGATCGGCGCCATCATGCAGCATATCGAACAGGCTGGCGTCCACTCCGGCGACTCCGCCTGTTCACTACCGCCGTACAGCCTGCCCATGGACGTGCAGGACGAGATGCGCGACCAGGTCAAGCGCATGGCCCTCGAACTGGAAGTGAAAGGGCTGATGAACGTACAACTGGCCTGGCAGGACGGAAAAATCTACGTCATCGAAGTCAATCCCCGCGCCTCCCGCACCGTGCCGTTTGTCTCCAAATGCATCGGCACATCGCTGGCGAAGGTTGCCGCACGCTGCATGGTGGACCAGACGCTGGCCGCACAGGGGTTCACCCGTGAGATCGTGCCGCCCTATTTCAGCGTGAAAGAGGCCGTGCTGCCGTTCAACAAATTTCCCGGCGTCGACCCGATCCTCGGCCCCGAGATGAAATCCACCGGTGAGGTCATGGGCACCGGCGATACCTTCGCGGAAGCCTTTTCCAAGGCGCAACTGGGCGCCGGTAGCGGTGCGCCCACCGGCGGAACAGCGTTGATCAGCGTGCGCGACGTGGACAAACCCGGCATCGTCGGCGTGGCTCGCGACCTCGCGGAACTGGGCTTCTCGCTGGTGGCAACCGGCGGCACCGCTCAGGTGCTGGAACAGGCCGGAATCACCGTGCGCCGGGTCAACAAGGTGACGGAGGGGAGGCCGCATATCGTCGACCTGATCAAGAATGACGAAGCGGACTTCATCATCAACACCACCGAGGGGCGACGGGCCATTGAGGATTCCGCGTCTATCCGCGCCAGCGCCGAAGCGCACCGCGTGTTCTACACCACGACGCTCGCCGCCGCCCAGGCCATCTGCATGGTCCTGAAACTTACGGGTGAGAAATCAGTGCGGCGTCTGCAGGACCTGCACAGGAGAATCCAGGCATGACGAAATACCCAATGACGGTCGTCGGAGAGACGAACTTGCGCCAGGAACTCGACCGGCTGAAGCGGGTGGAGCGCCCGCAGGTGGTGCAGGCGATCGCGGAGGCGCGTGAGCACGGCGATCTGAAAGAAAATGCCGAGTACCACGCCGCCCGTGAGCAACAGAGCTTCATCGAAGGCCGCATCATGGAAATCGAGGGCAAACTCGCCAATGCCCAGGTGATCGATGTCACAACCATCGCCAAGACCGGGCGTGTCATCTTCGGCGCCACGATCGATCTGATCAATCTGGCTACGAATGCTACGGTGACCTACCGCATCGTCGGTGAAGACGAGGCCGATGTAAAAGACAACCTCATTTCAGTAGGGTCCCCGATAGCCCGCGCACTGGTCGGCAAGGAGGAGGGCGATGTTGTCATCGTAAAAGCGCCCGGCGGGGACATCGAATACGAGATCGATCAGGTCCGCCATCTCTGAGAAAGTATCGCTGGCGCCTGGCCCGGCGCTGGGTGCGGGCGCTAACTCGATACGGGAAACCCGGCAGAAATCCTTGCCCCAGATAATGAAAATAATTCTCATTTAAACTATCATCGCATTTTGACCTGACACGAATGCGCGCCATGCAGCACAACCTCTGGTCCCTGAAGAGCGGGGACAGTTGCGAAATCCTCGGCTATGACGATGCGCTGGACGAGAAGTACCGCGTCCGACTGATGGAGTTCGGGTTCCATCCCGGCGAGTCGGTCTCCTGTTTGCAGGCGCTGGCGTTCGGCGCGCCCAAGGTCTACCGCGTCAGCAATACTGTGTACTCGCTGGACGACGAGGTCGCCAGTCACGTCCTTGTCAGGGTCATCCCCAGCCATGCATAAAGTCCTGCTGATGGGCAGCCCGAATTCGGGAAAGAGCCTGCTGTTCAATCGTCTCACCGGTCTGCATCACAAGGTCGCCAATTTCCCGGGTATTACAGTGGATGTGAGCGTGGGGCGCCTGCACGCCATGCCGCAGGTCGAGCTGGTGGATTTCCCCGGTACCTATTCGCTGCAGGCGATCTCCGCCGATGAGCGCGTCGCCGTGGAGCATTTCGAGCGGGCACTGCGCGACCCGGACGTGATCCGCGTGCTGTGTGTGATCGACGCCACGCGGCTGGAGAAGAGCCTGTATTTCACGCTACAGGTCATTCGCGAATGCGCCTCGCACGGCAAACCGGTCACGGTGCTGGCGAATATGATGGACGTGCTGGAATCCCACAAACTCAGCCTGGATGTCGCTGCGCTGGGGCAGGCACTGCAGGCGACGGTGCTGCCGGTGTCGGCGCGCTCCGGCAAGGGCCTGACCGCGATTGTCGAGGAGTTGAAGGCGGCGCGACAGCCGGAGGCCGGTGCGCAACCCGCTGACTCCGGGGCTGCGGCGGACGAGGAATTGCGCAAGACGGCGCACCAGCTCGCGCGCCGGTTCGGTTCCCAGGGCGATATCCTGATCCGGAACCAGACGCGCCTGGATAATTTCTTCCTGCATTCGTTTACCGGCGGCGTGGCATTTTTTCTCATCATGTATCTGCTGTTCCAGTCGATATTCACCTGGGCAGCGCCATTGATGGATGCCGTGGAATTCGTGATCGGCGCTGCGGCAGACGCGGTGGTACCGCTTATCGGCAACCAGACAGCGAGGGATTTCACTGCCGATGCGCTGTTCGGCGGCATCGGCGCTTTCCTGGTGTTCGTCCCGCAGATATTTATCCTCACGTTCGTCATCGGGCTTCTGGAGGATTCCGGCTACCTGGCGCGCGCTGCGCTGATCTGCCACAAACCGCTGCGCCTGTTCGGCCTCACCGGGAAAAGTTTCATTCCCATGTTGTCGGGTGTGGCCTGTGCCATTCCGGCGATTTACGCCGCCCGCGCGATCGATTCCCCGCGCAAGCGACTGTTGACGTATATGGCTATACCCCTCATGCCCTGTTCCGCCCGGCTGCCTGTCTATACGCTGCTGATCGCCGCGTTCATCCCCGCAGGCACTGCGTTGGGCGGGCTGCTTGGCTGGCAGGGGCTCGCCATGTTCGCCATCTATTTCTTCGGTATGTTCTGCGGCCTGGTGGTAACCGCGCTGGTGTCGCGTACCAGCAGGGATCACTTCAACGACCTGCCATTCGTGCTGGAGTTGCCGCCCTACCGGCTACCCAGCCTGCGCCCGTTACTGCGCAATTGCTGGAATCGTTCCAAACACTTTGTCACCAAAGCTGGCAAGATCATTTTCGCCGTAACCGTCGGCGTGTGGATACTGGGCTATTTCCCGAATTTCGGCGCGGATTTGGGCGCGTCCTGGCTGGGCTACCTGGGGCACCTGATTGAACCTGTGTTCGCGCCGCTGGGCCTGGACTGGCGTTATGGGGTGGCGATCCTGAGTTCCTTTCTCGCGCGTGAGGTATTCGTCGGCACGCTGGGGGCGATCTTCGGAATCGAATCCGCAGACGAAAAATCAGCGCCGCTGGTGGAGCACATTCAGAACAGTGACATGGCCCTGGGTTCCGGGATTGCATTGCTGGTGTTCTTCGCCATTGCGCTGCAGTGTATTTCCACGCTCGCAATCCTCTCGAAGGAGAGCGGTTCCACGTCGCTGGCAGTCAAAATGTTCGCCGGGTACTTTTTATTTGCCTACGTGGCTGCGATGCTGGTGTACCAGTTTACGAGTCTCTTCCCCTGAAGCGTGGGGTTGCTAGTGTAGTGCTGCATTCTGTTTGGAACTTAATCGCTTGTTCGCCCGGATGACTTTCTCCAGGATGTCTTTTGCCTTCGCCGTCCAGATAAACGGCTTGGGATTCTCGTTATGAGAGGCAACGTAGCCTTCGATGGCGGCAATCAAATCCGGGACACTGTGAAACACACCCCGCCGCAAGCG
>CAYWWD010000165.1:0-4113 GCA_964461965.1 uncultured Halioglobus sp.
GTAAGCCCACACCACCACCCAGATCGCCGTCGCCCCCGCGATATCCAGAAAAATACCGCTCTTCATCATGCGCGGCAGCGGCACCAGGCCGGTGCCGTAGGCGAGCGCATTCGGGCCGGTGCTCACCGGCAGCATGAAGCCGAAGCTGCAGGCGAGGCCGGTGGCGAGCGCTACCGGGATGGCCGGCAATCCAGAGGCCAGCGCGATGGGGATGATCAGCGGCACCATGACATTGGTGCTGGCGGTGTTGCTGGTCGCTTCGCTCAAGGCCAGGCCCATCACGATACCGCCCGCTACCAGCAGCCACAGGCCGGGCTGCCCGAGTTGTGACACCACGCCGTCGCCCATGGCGTGGGCGAGGCCGGTGGTCTCGATCATCTTGCCGAGCGCGAGGCCGCCTCCGAGGCTTCGGGCTCCGACACTTTCGCGTCCAGGTGGGCGAGGATCTTCTCGATGACCTCCGGATCCTCAATGCATGCGATGATCCGCACCGCCCCGCCGCAGGCCGAACAGGTCTCGATATCGATCCCGAAGACCCGCTTGAGGCGTTGCGCCCAGGTCATGCCCGATACAGCGGGGCAGGCTCTCGCGGCCCGGTGTTCGGCCGGTGTCGGCTCTTCCGGATCTGCTGTCATGGCATGCCGGCCTCCCCTGCCTCGCTTGGCCGGCGTCACCCGCGCGCGGTATTTGCTGTTGGGCGGAAGGTCGCCCCGCGCAAACACCCCGTGGAGATGCGGTAGGTGATCGACGAACCCAGCAGCTGGCCCATCGGCCCGGCTTCGAGTGCGTGGCCAGCCAGGTAGCTATTTTCCGTATCCCGTTCCAACAAGCCCTGGCGCTCAAGGCAGCGGCCGATGCGCAGTGCCAATGCCTGGGTCAGTCGGACCAACTCGGCGCTGGTCGGTGCCTTCACCCAGCGGAAGCGCACAGAGCCGTCAGGGTGCTCGATAAACGCGCCGTCGAGGAACAACATGTGGAAGTGGACGTTGAGGTTGAGCGCACTGCCGAAGCGCTGGATCAGTGTGACCGCGCCGGTCTGGGCCGTATTACGTGAGAACCCCGCCTTCCTGATCAGGTGAGTGGTGATGCAGCGGTAGACAATGCCGAGTACACGGCCCATAACCTCGGGGCGGCTGGCAAACAGGAAGCGCAACGGATACGGGACGCTCAGCACCCACTGGCGTACCGGCTGCTCGGGAAACGCCTCGTCGACCAGCAGCGCAGCACTCTCGGCCATGCGCCGGGCGCCACAACTGGGGCAGAAGCCCTTGAACGCCGGGTAATATTCATCAACGATTTGATACAGAACGGTCCGCTCGGGGCGGTGGCGCACATACGGCGGTGCGCTGCCACCCGAACTGGATTCCCTGCCAGCCGACGCAGGCAACATGATCGCATCCTTGCGAACCAATCTTACTGTATGCCAGCCTGACAGGCTGTGGCGTTAACGGACCCTGTCAATTGCTGGCCGGGACGGGCGTCGACATCCTGTGTGCCGTCGCCGGTCTGACCGACACGCCGGCGATGGCGCGATCCGGCCTGCGGATCGAAGGCCAGCAGACCTATGTCCCGATGGCGTCGGACCAGGTCGCGGAGGCGGCACTCGCCGCGCTCGGCCGCCAGCCGATCTGGTATGCGGTCGGCGACGCAGCGGCGGCGGCGATGCGGTCGATGCCGCGCGAGGAATTGAGCCGGCAGATGACGGCGGGCGCGGCCTCACTCTACGGGTTGCCTGACCCGGGTGCGGTCAGTGAGCCGTGAAAACGATCCCGGTGACGGGCGCTTCCCTGTGCAAGCGAGCAACAGCAACCCCCCCTTCGGTCATGGCGCCTGTCGCTGGAGAATTTCGCATCCCTGGAGTTGACGGGGATCATGGCCAGCGGCCAGCGGTTGGGTTACACTCTCCGCTGGTAATCTTGAATCGGCTGTTGCGATGCTCCCCGCACTGCGACAATCGGTCTGTAACACCAATACCAGAGTGTGGGCTCACGGTGGACTCTAAAATGAATCGCTATAAATCGATGTTTGTCCGCTCGGCTGCAATGACTGCCGGTCTGCTGCTGACCGTGTACACGGCAACGGCAACGCTTGCCCAGGAAGTGACCGGTACGCCTGGCTCGCCCGGTGCCACAACCACCATTAGTGGCAAACAACTGCCCGCACCCCAGCCGGAATTCGGTGGTGTCATCAAAAACGATGCTCTGCAATCCGAGGCCTGGTGGGCACCGCGCACCGTGCCGCCGCGGGAAGCGCCCAATATTCTGTTGATCATCACCGACGATGCCGGTTTCGGCGTACCCAGCACCTTCGGTGGAGTTATCCCGACACCGACCATGGATCGCATCGCCAACAATGGCTTGCGTTACAACAACATCCACTCCACGGCGCTGTGCTCGCCGACACGAGCCGCGCTGCTCACCGGGCGCAACCACCACTCCGCGGGCTTTGGGGTGATTGCGGAACAGTCCACGGGCTTTCCTGGCTACAACAGTATCATCAGCCAGGATAAGGCCACGATTGGAAGAATTCTGCGCGATAACGGCTACTCCACCGCCTGGTTCGGAAAAGACCACAACGTACCGGCATTCGTCGCCAGCCAGACGGGGCCGTTCGACCAGTGGCCCATCGGGATGGGGTTTGAATATTTCTACGGTTTCGTGGGTGGCGATAGCAACCAGTGGCAACCCAACCTGTTCCGCAATACGACGCAGATTTATCCGTTTGATGGCAAGCCCGAGTGGAACCTGATCACCGGCATGGCGGACGACGCCATCGACTACATGAACCGCATGAACCAGATATCACCGACCAAACCGTTCTTCGTGAAATATGCCCCGGGTGCCACGCATGCGCCGCATCACCCTACGAAGGAATGGGTGGACAAGATCCACAACCTGCATCTCTTCGACGGCGGCTACAACAAGTTGCGCGACCAGATTTTCGCCAACCAGAAGCAGCTGGGCGTGATTCCGCAGGACGCTAAATTGGAGCCGTGGCCGACCGCTGTGCTCAAGCCCTGGGACGCGCTGAGTGCCGCTGAGAAAAAACTGTTTGTCAGGCAGGCGGAAATCTTTGCCGCCTACGCCGCGTACAGCGATCACGAAATCGGACGCGTCGTTCAGGCCATTGAGGATATGGGCAAACTGGACAACACCCTGATCATCTATATCAACGGCGACAACGGTACCAGCGCCGAAGGTGGTCCGCTGGGGACGCCCAATGAGGTGGCGTGGTTCAACGGCGTGAATGAGATACCGGCCGAGGAACAACTGAAGTGGTATGACGTATGGGGCACCGAGCAGACCTACAACCACATGTCGGCGGGTTGGTCCTGGGCTTTCGATACCCCGTTCAGCTGGTTCAAACAGAACGCTTCCAGACTGGGCGGTATCCGCCAGAACATGGCTGTTTCATGGCCGGCGCGAATCAAGGACAACGGTGCGCTGCGCGAGCAGTTCATGCATGTCATCGATGTCGTGCCCACCCTTCTGGAGGTGACAGGCATCCCCGCGCCTGACATGGTGGATGGCATTAAGCAGGCGCCCATGGAAGGCACCAGCTTCGCCTACACGTTTGACAAGGCCAACGCCAAGGCGCCGTCGCGGCATAAAACTCAGTACTTTGAAATGATGGGCCAATGGGCCATGTATGATCAGGGCTGGCTGCTGGCCACGAAGGTCGACCGCGCGCCGTGGGAGGCATTCGGCCCCGCCAGCACCGACCCGCTGAATAACCAGGTGCTGGAACTGTACGACCTGAACACGGACTTCACCCAGACGAAGAACGTGGCTGATCAACACCCCGACAAGGTGAAGGCGATGAAGGAGTTGTTTGTCGCCGAGGCGAAGAAGTACCAGGTGTTCCCGCTGGATGCCTCGGTGGCCGCGCGCATCGTCGCGCCGCGCCCCAATATCACCGCCGGGCGCACCGAATTTGTCTACACGCACCCGATGACCGGGTTGCCGCAGGGCGATTCGCCCTTTCTGCTGAACAGCTCGTACACGATTACTGCGGATATCGAGGTGCCCAAGGGCGGCGAAGACGGCATGATTCTCACCTCGGGCGGTCGCTTCGCCGGCTACGGCTTCTACCTGCTCAAGGGCAAGCCGGTGT
>CAYWWD010000166.1:0-3985 GCA_964461965.1 uncultured Halioglobus sp.
ACAAAACACGTCCATGGCGCAAAAAGGACAAATCGGTGAAATATCCGGGCTAGCGTAACGTAAGCACGCAGATGGTGCCATGAAGTGCATTCGGCTTGAACGAATTGTTAGGCACCGCCACGCGATGCCGCAATGGCAATAATGACAGCACCAGTGCCCACGAGCGCAATGCCAAGCCAAGCCAGTGAACTGGGACGCTCACCCAAAAAAGCGAAGGCAAATACCGCAACCAACAGAACACTGAGCTTATCGAGCGAGGCTACTTGTGACGCAGGGCCAGCTTGCAGTGCCCGGAAATAGCAAACCCACGAAGCGCCAGTAGCCACTGCTGAAAGAGCGAGAAAAGCGAGCGCCCGTGGGGGCAAGACCAGTGGATTGGACCACTTTCCCGTCAGCAGCACGAATGGTACAAGCAAAACCATGACACCGCTGGTGCGCACAAGCGTGGCCAAATCGCTATCAATGCGAGCGACCCCAATTTTGGCAAAGATTGCTGTCAGCGCCGCAAATACCGCTGCGAGGATTGCCCAGAAGACCCAGCCCATGATGGGAACTCCAGCGGTGTCTAACGCCGCCGGCACCGGCGGCGAAACCGCGCAGCGGTTTTGACGTCCGCGTGGCTTGACTTGTTAACTTTCAACATAACGACCTATCCGAATTGCGTCCTCTATGGTGGAAATGCGTACCTTAAACTCACCTAAATTCCCTTCTTCCGCAGATGAAAACCACTCCATGATGCTGCTGCGCGAATACTTTGGTAGGTGAAGGCACGGCCCCCTGAAATAGAACAGCAACCACTTCTGATTTGGAATGAACGCAAAATGCCAGTCTTCACCGTGCAGGAATCTAACACTGTTAATGTAACCCTTCACCCGCGCGAAACATGTGTACTTCTTGGAACCTGCTCCCCAGCCCACCAAGTATGCGAATGCCTGCTTAGTTCCTGGGTCCTGGATTACTTCTGCAAAGTCTGAAAATAGCTCATTGTTCTCGTCATTTCTGAGCATTGCGCGAGGCTCCCTTGAAAGTTAACGTCTCGGCTGGAGTGATTTGTTAGACACTGCCTTCTTGCTCTACGACGAGAATGCGGGCTTCGCCGATTGGGTGTGCGACATGCTCGGTACCAATGCTGGCGTAGAACACATCACCAGGCTCCAAAATGGTGGAGCTCTCCACTCCCGCCTCTTTGTATCGCATTTCGACGCGGCCGTTCAGCACTGCAAAAACCTCTTCGCCGTCATTTACGTGCCACTTATATGGCTGGTCTGTCCAATGCAAGCGTGTGGTGATACCGCGAATGTTGGCAATATCCACTGCGCCCCAAGGATGATCAGCTTTGAATGTGCTTCCGCGAAAAACTTTCATGCAGCGACTAACGAGGATGTAGAAAAACCAGAGCAACACAATTCAAGTCAAAAATCCGTCCAGAAATTGCTCAACTATGCGCGCCTACGCGCACGCAGAGTCTACTTTACACCTGAATTTCACTTTGAGCGAACTCTCCGCGCGAGTGACAAAAATGCGCGGAGTTTTTCTACAACTTCAACGCCGCCGGCACCGGCGAGCTAACCGCGGGTGCATCGCCTCAATCCGATTGTTGGGCGACACTCGTGCTCACTTGAACAGCCGAATGCCGGTGTGGGTGACATCCAGAACCCGTACAAACCCAAGTTCTGTAGGAGGAATGCCTTCGAGTACGACGGGAATTTTATTCCACGCTCCTGCCTGCAGAGTTTGGTTGAACGTCATCTCTTTGGACTTGGCGTTTGAATTGTCTGGCGATCCTCTATCGTCAACCTTGCCCCATTCGATCGAGGCTTTCAGCCCATTGATAGACGACGATAGGGTGTTGCCAAACTTCAAAACCACCTTCGATCCATTTGCATAGGGCTTCACGTCTGCTAGTTGCACGGTGAGAACACCGAGATCGAAAGAAACCGTCGAATATCCTTCTGCGCCTGGCGTTAGATACGCGATCTTGTCCCAATCCTTCATGAAATCATCCCAGTCCCACTTCTTCTTTAGATCAGCGACCGGAACCTGCAAGGCTGCGAGCTCCGCAGAGGTCGTCTGGAGTTGCGATTGCGTATCAGTCAGCTGCTTTTCAAGCGCAGATGTATCGGGGCTGAAGGTGGCCGCGCACCTGATCGCAGCCGGAGGCGAGCACGCATAATGCTACGGTTAACGCAAGGTCGCGCAACATGACGATCTCCCGTGTCCCCCAACGCCCAGCGCAACGGCGAGCCGCTTTTTGGCGAGTCCGGCGGCCGCAGGCCGCGTATTGCCGCTGCTTGTTACGCGGCTTCAATGACAGCGGCTTGTACTGCCTTTGGCAGCTTTGCGTCAATGAATAAGGAGGAAGGATACAGATAGTCTTCACCGGATTCGTCAATGATACGAAACTGACCCAGCTTCTCGGCTTCAGGGTCGGGCAGCGACTCATAGATTTTCCGCTTTTCCAAAGAAGCGGGATAATCTGAATTTTCGATACAAATTACCAACTTAGAGGTTTTCATAAATTAGTCCAGGATACTCTTGATTTTGTATTCCTTACGTCCGATTCCGGTGGCTTCGTACCAGTGTAACTCTACATGCCTGGTTGTTCCATCGTCGAACTTTACCTCCGCGGTTCCTTTTCTTTTGCGCCATCGACCCTTGCCATAAATCTTTCTAAGTCTAGCTATTTCTCGAATACCAGAACCGGTGGCAAACGTTTGCTCGTTCTCAATCTTGCCTACAATCTTAAAGTTCATTGACGATTCTATTCAGACGCGTAACGCCTTGCTAAGGGGCCGCGTTGCGGCGAAGCCGCGCCTTTAGCGGTCCCGTTTGAGCAACTTGTATGGTTCGATTTCAATTCTTGTTCCCACTCATGTCTCCCTGGAAACGGGTAAATTGAGACCCACCTTCGGCGGCCACCGAAGGCCTTTTGCAGTAGCTCGATGCCGGCCCGGTTCCCTGCGGGAGACCGATAACAAGTAAGAGCGCTGCAAACTCTTTTTAGGCACAACTCGAATAGTCATGTGGGCCTCAAGCCCGAATAGCAAGGCGGAGACAGCTTAACTCATGAACACATCCAATGGCACAGAGATCAACATCGGAATAGATACCAGCCAGTCGCGGCTGGACATTTACGTTCGCCCGTCGGGGGAGTTCTTCTCCTTTCCCAACACGCCGCTGGGTGCCGCGGAGGCTGCCAAGAAAATCAGCACCTTCAATCCCGAGCGTGTGCTGATCGAGGCCACCGGACGGCTCGAACTGGAGTTCGTCTGTGCGGCGCACCAGCAGCACTTGCCGGTGGTCGTGTGCAATACCGGTCAGGTCCGGCAGTTCGCCAAGGCCACGGGACGGGTGGCCAAGACGGACAAGCTCGATGCGCAGGATATTGCGCACTTCGGCGAGGCGCTGCGCCCTGCGCTTACCCCGCTAAAGCGGTAGTGTAAATATTCTTTCGCACTTTTTTCTCGGGGTGGTCCCGGTCTCCTCTCATGCGACCGAGTACATGGCCTCCTGATCCATCTCCTTCAGAAGCGTCATGTTCATGTACTTGTGCGTGCCCCACGCGGTGCTGGATACATGCCGCAGGCGAGCGGCCACCAGCATCAGTGCAGAATTCCCATCCGGGAAAGCACCCACCACTTTGGTTCTGCGCCGGGCTTCCTTCAAGAGCCGTTCCATCGGATTGTTGGTCTTGATCTTCAGCCAGTGCTGCGGTGGGTAGGCAAAGTAGGCGAAGGTTTCATGGATCGATTTCTCAATCAGCTCTGCAGCCGCTTTGAGCTTCATTGCCTTCAGTTTCTTGACCACATCGCCCGCTTTGCTCTCGGCTGCCTCCCGGCTCTCCTGGGCGTGTATCGCCTTGAGCATGGCCGCCACCTCCCGCAGCTTGCCCCTTAGCCCGGATATTTCACTGATAAAGGTCGGCACAGATTTTAGACCTCGGTAAAATCAGCTTGCGAAGAAGATTTGCAAGGAGCTGTGCCGA
>CAYWWD010000167.1:0-3967 GCA_964461965.1 uncultured Halioglobus sp.
CCACACATCTGTCTTCATCGACTTGTTAAACAACGCCCTAACCGCCAGGGTCCAGAGCTCCCAACCGGCTGCGCCTGGGTCGGGGAAGCGCATTATACGCATAGCGATCGACCCTGCAAGCGCTTTCGCCCAAATATTTCATCGACATTCTCGCGCGTCGGATGAGGGCGCAGTTCTTCACACTGACTACGCCTAAAAAAGTGCACCAAAAGGAATGTGCGACTCAGGATCTGGCTGCCGCCACGACGCGTTGTTTCTGCCAGTATCGCCGGAAACGCCAGGCCAGCAATGTGGCGAAAATCAGCAGATAGGCCAACGCCTCGCCGACATCGGAACGCGCCTGCCACAACAGGTGAAGGCAGGCCAGCACAGCTGCGGGATAGACCAGGCGATGCAATCGCTGCCAGTTACCGCGTAAGCGACGCTGCATATTGCGCGTCGAGGTTGCCGCCAGTGGCAACATCAGAAGCCATGCGGAAAACCCGAGCGTGATAAACGGGCGTTCTGCCAACTCTTCAGATAAGCCCGCGAAATCCCAGCCGAGATAAAACTGCAGGAACGCCGCAAAGTGTATGCAGCCGTAGAAAAACGCAAACAGACCCAACATGCGGCGCATCTTCATAGGCCATGACCAGTGCGTCCATCGCTGCAGAGGAGAAACAACTAACGTCAACAGCAGCATCCGCAACGCCCACTCGCCGGTAAATAGCATCAGGGACTTTACTGGATCCGGTCCCAGGCGCCCGACACCTGCGGCGTAGATCACCCAAGCGAGCGGTACAAGGCCCAACACAAACACCACCGGCTTGAGACTTCGCGCCATGCTCAGTAATACCGCGTCAGATCCATCCCCTGATAGAGGTGTGCGACCTGCCCGGCATAGCCATTGAACAACCTGGTGGGGATACGATTCGGATGAAACAGCGTGGAGGGCAGGCGTCGCTCAGTTGCCTGGCTCCAGCGCGGATGATCCACTTTCGGATTTACATTGGCAAAGAAGCCGTATTCGCGCGGCGCCAGCGACTGCCACGAGGTTACCGGCTGCTTCTCGGCAAGGTGGATACGCACGATCGATTTGATACTTTTGAAACCGTATTTCCACGGCACCACCAGTCGGATTGGCGCACCGTTCTGGTTGGGTAGCGTCTTGCCGTACAAACCAACCGCCAGTATCGTCAACGGATGCATGGCTTCATCCATACGCAACCCTTCGCGGTAGGGCCAGTCGATGATGCTGGTAAAAGAACGCATGCCGCGCATCTGTGCCGGTCGATACAGCGTCTCGAATGCAACATACCTGGCCTCACTTCCAGGCTCGAAACGCTGCAGCAAATCAGCGAGGGGAAACCCCACCCAGGGCACCACCATCGACCAGGCCTCCACACAGCGCAGGCGATAGATGCGTTCCTGCAGTTCGAAACCCGTCAGAATATCTTCCAGATACAATTTGCCCGGTTTGCGCACAGCCCCATCCACTTCCACGGACCAGGGATCAACCGACATCTCATGCGCGTAATTCGCCGGGTCGCTTTTGTCGGTACCAAACTCATAAAAATTACCATAGGCCATTACGTCGGCATACGGTGTTGGCGGCTCATCGGTGCTCGCCCCCTGGATCGTCGTACTCGCGACACGGTAATCCAAAGGTTTCTCGCCTTCAGTGACGGCGCCATGCAGTCTTGATGTAAACCCTCCAAGCAGAGGCAACGCAGCTACCCCTGCGGCCGCGATGAACTCCCTGCGCTTCAGGTAAGCAGACTCAGCGGTGATTTCAGACGAGGGAATTCTAGGCACCCGGTAGCGTCGGCGCATGAAACGATTCTCCTGTCGGCGATCCTGTACAGCTATTCAGAACCACAATGCGCTGGTTGGTTCCCAAGCGCGTGTCGAAAGCGGAGAGGTGATCATTTCCGCCCGTGCCTGTGGCGGCGCATACCCTGCATCAGGGGTCCGGACGCGGCGTACGCCAGGAAGCAGAACAGCAATATGCTGGGTGGATCGAGCGTTACCAGCCCGAAGACGAGCACTACGGCGATCATAACCACAAAAGGCACGCGCCGGCGCAGGTCGATACCCTTGAAGCTGTAATAGGGGAAGTTGGCAATCATGAGGAAGCCGACAATCGCCGTGAGCGCTCCCACGACCACAGCTAACTCCATCGGCACCGCGCTGCCGACCAGCCCCAGGTCGTTACACACCCACACCGTGCTGGCGATAATCGCGGCCGCAGCGGGACTCGCAAGCCCCGTAAAGTAGTTTTTATCGGCGGTACCCACCTGGGTATTGAAGCGCGCAAGCCGCAGCGCGGCGCAGGCCACATAGATAAACGCCGCGCTCCAGCCAAATTTCCCCAAATCACCCAACGCCCAACTGAACATGACAAGAGCGGGCGCCACCCCGAACGACACCATATCTGCCAGGCTGTCGAACTCGACACCGAATTTGCTCGACGTGTTGGTCAACCGCGCGATACGGCCATCCAAGCCATCCAGCACCATGGCGATAAATATCGCGACTGCAGCATTTGAAAAGTCCCCGCGCATTGCCGCGATCACAGCGTAAAATCCACCGAATAAGGCTGCCATCGTGAACAGGTTCGGTAACAGGTAGATGCCCTTGTGGCGAACCGTGCGGCCATTTTCCGAGACTTCCTCTTCATGCTCGTCGACCAGCAGATCCAGGCGCGGCGTGACGCCGCCGGCAACGAACTTGTCTTCTGCATCGGGCGTTTCAGGCGGCTGCCCCTGTGCATTATTGTCCTGGGTGTGCATACGATTGATCACCGTGTCAGCAGAGGTCTCATGGTATCAAACCGCGTCCGGGTAGGTCTGCCCCGCGACATCCCACAGTGACTTGACCAATGGACTTGCCAGCCGCTGTTTCTGGCTGCACAGCCCCACAGTCACCGGAGGCAACCCGTCCGGCAGGTGAATCAGACTGACGCGTCCGGCCATGCCGCTGGCATCGATTACCAGCTGCGGCGCAATGCCGACGCCCAGGCCGAGACTGACCATGGCGACAATGGCTTCGTGCCCCGCCACCTGTGCATAGATACGAGGACGGATGCCTCGCTCAAGCAACCACGTGTCCAGTATTTCTTTGGTGATCCCCCGTTCGGGCACGATCAGTGGAATCTCCTCCCAATCCAGAGCTCCATCGACGCGATCACGATCCAGCACCAGGTCGCGCACGGCGCAATCCGCAGCCGGCGCACAAAACCGCAGGGGCGATTCCAGCAGCGGCAGAAACGCCAGGCGCTGCGGCAACTGGCTGGGGCAAGCACTGACGGCCACATCATCCCGCCCGTCGAGAATCCTGGCGATACCGTCAGCCTGGTCGCCGGTGTGCATCTTGATCTCTACCGACGGATGCGCTGTGCGAAATGCCTCGAGAATCGGCGCCAGCACGCTGTACGTCGCCGTCACTGAACAGTACACGCTGACTTCCCCCGCCAGTTCCGCCTCACTGCCGAGCCGGCGTCGCAGCTGCTGCCACTGCGCGACAGCGTTGCGCGCGTAGTCGCGAAAATCACGCCCGGCGCTGGTCAGGCGCACGCTGCGATTGTCGCGCTCCAACAAGGGCTGGCCCAACTCCGCCTCCAGCCGCTGTATCGTCCTGCTCACCGCCGAGACGCTCATATGCAGCAACTCGCTGCTGCGGCTGAAATTGAGCGTGTCAGCCACGCTCAGGAACACAGACAACGCCCGGATTTCCATCAGACACCTTGCATTGCGGTAATTGCAACACAGTATTACTCACTTGGCGTTTTACGCAAGAACCGTTTTCCCGTATCGTTCGCACCCACACGCCACCCCCTACCCGAGGACTTTCACATGGGAAACAACTATTTCAATACACTGCCGCTGCGCCAGCAGCTCGCACAACTTGGCAAGTGCCGCTTCATGGAGCGCGCGGAATTTGCCGACGGCGTGAACATCCTGCGCGGCAAAAAAATGGTGATCGTGGG
>CAYWWD010000168.1:0-3567 GCA_964461965.1 uncultured Halioglobus sp.
GAACGCCCGATCCACTCACCGTAAACAAGGAACGAAGAATGAACAGCCTGTGGGATGACGAGGTCGCCGCAACCTTCGCCGATGATGACCTCGCCATGCGCGTGTACACATCGCGCCTGCTTGGCTCGAATGAGGATCTCGTCATGCATGGCGGAGGCAATACATCGGTCAAAGGTACGGCAACCGATTTTTTCGGGCGCGAGATCGAAGTGCTGTATATAAAAGGCAGCGGCTGGGATCTGAAAACGATAGAAAAACCTGGTTTTCCCGCCATCAGGTTGCATGAAACGCGATTGCTGGCGGAGCTGGAGTCACTTTCCGACACGGACATGACCCGTCAACTGCGCGCGCTGATGCTGGACCCATCCGCTCCATCACCTTCGGTGGAGGCGATTCTCCATGCAATTCTGCCCGCCAGATTCATCGATCACACCCACACCGACGCGATCGTCACACTGAGCAATAATCCGCGCGGGGAACAGCTGCTCGAACAAATCTTCCCCGACTGCCTCGTGCTGCCCTACATCATGCCCGGCTTCATTCTGTCGCGGCAGGTGAATGCGGCGATCAAGCAGCGCGATCCCGCAGGGTACAAAGGTATCATCTTGATGCACCACGGTGTTTTTACCTACAGCGATGATGCCAGGATTGCCTACGAAAACATGATTGAACTCGTCTCTCGCGCCGAGGCATACCTGGCGACCAACGGGAAGACTTCCTTCCCCACGGCAAACTGCACGATCGACCTTCTGAATCTTGCTCGCATACGTAAGGCGGTTTCATTGGCGCGCGGCTGCGCCCAACTGGCTGTGCTTGATCAAACCGACGAAGCGCAGGGATTTTCGAGCCTGGAAAATGTCGAAGAGATCGCAACCCGCGGTCCTATCACACCGGATCATGTTATCCGCACCAAACGCATTCCGGTCGTCATCAGCACGCAGCCCGCGGCTGGAGTTCCTGAGATCGCACAATTTGCCGCTGACTACAAAGCCTACTTTGAGCGCAATACCAGCGCTGGGCTTCGAATCCTGGACCAGGCGCCGCGCTTCGCCATCTGGCGCAATGCCGGCTCCATCGCTTTTGGCAGCAGCGCCAAGGAGTGCGGCATCGTCTCCGACATAGCCCGCCATACACGCTGGGCAGTACAGGCGGGCGAGGCGATTGGCGGCTGGGAGGCACTCCCGGAGAAGGACATCTTCGACCTGGAGTACTGGGTGCTGGAACAGGCAAAACTCGGCAAGAACACTGGGCCGGGAAGACCACACCAGGGCAAGATCGCTGTCGTTACCGGGGCCGGCAGCGGTATCGGGAAAGCCACCGCTGAAGCATTGGCAGCCGACGGCGCGGCGGTAGTTGGGCTGGATATCAACCCCGATGTCGAGCGGATCTTATGCAGCGATGGGCTCACCGGCATGGTGTGCGACCTGCGCGATAGCGATGCCATCACCTCAGCCATCGAAAAGGTAGTCACGCGTTACGGCGGCCTTGATATCGTGGTTTGCAACGCCGGGATTTTCAAATCTGGCGAGACAATAGAACGACTGTCGGAAAACCACTGGGACCAGATGCTTGCTGTCAATCTTACGGCCACGCAGCGTTTCCTGACCGCTGCAATCCCTTATCTCAAACTTGGTGTAAACCCTTCCATCCTCATGGTCGGCTCACGTAACTATTCCGCACCCGGTCCCGGCGCAGCGGCTTATTCGGTCAGCAAGGCAGGGATCACCCAGCTTGCCAGAGTTGCCGCACTCGAGCTGGCTGCCGACGGGGTGCGCGTCAATGTCGTACACCCCGACGCCGTCTTTGACACTGCGTTATGGACAGAAGATGCCCTGGCGCAGTCAGCGGCCCGGTACCAGCTGAGTGTCGAAGATTACAAGGTCAAGAATCTGCTGCGCAAAGAAATCCGCGCTACGGACGTTGCCCGGCTGCTGTCAACGCTGGCCAGCGATATCTTTGCCGCAACTACGGGCGCGCAGATACCAATTGACGGGGGCAGTGACCGGGTGATCTAACCCGGCTTTGAAAAGCCATGCTTGTCGCGGTTGACCACCTTTGGTGGAGAAGAGCCGCACGCGACCGGCAGCCGTGCGTACAGCACTGTCTACACCTCGCCCGACTCGCAAGCAGACGGTGATTTCGCGCGCAACTTCATAAAAAAGCTATAGGCCATCAGCTATAAACAGCTAATATTCATAACAGCCAGATCAGGTAATAACCGCACATGTATTGGCACTCTCAATCGCCGCGATTGTTACTGAGTTTTGGTTTGTCGATCCCCACATATGGCCGCCAAACTGGAGCCCATACACGACTGCAGCACACCAGGAGCATATATGAAGATTGATCTTTGCAAATGGATGCGACTGTCATTCGGCGCGCTTGTCGGCGTTTTTCTCAGTTTGAGCTCAATACTCCCAGCAAATGCGGACTCTCCTGCGCCGAGAAATGTTTTGTTCATTGCAGTCGACGACCTGCGCAACTGGGTCAATTATGGTGGCGACTACGCGGGAACCGTGCATACACCCAATATCGATGCACTGGCGGCTGTGTCTACGCGCTACCACAATGCCTATGCCACCGTTCCACAATGTATCGGGTCTCGGACCTCGGTGATGTTGGGTCTCAGCCCCGCCACCCACCATATCACGACGCCCGTCTGGGGCGTGGAACCTGTATACCAGGCCGTGTACAACAATCCTGCCTACAAATCACTGCCCGAAGTGATGCACCAAAACGGTTACTACACCGCATCGACGGGAAAAGTTTTTGGCGTGCCGTTGCCGGCCAGATGGGACGAAGCTGGTCCAGTCAATACGCCCGTCTTCAATCCATTCGACCCCGGTCCCGACAACACCTATCTGACTCCTGGTGTACAACCTGAATCGGAAGTACATCCCGATCAAGCAACGGCGAACTGGGCGACAAACTTCATTGCAACCTACGACGGTTCCGCACCCTTCTTTTTGGCAGTTGGATTCAATCTGCCGCACATCCCCAGACGCCATGGTAGGCCAATTAATCTCCGCCCTGGCAGCCAGCCCGTATGCCAACAACACCGATATCATCTTATGGTCTGACCACGGTTTTCATCTCGGGGAAAAGTTTCACTGGGGGAAAATTACGCTGTGGGACCAGTCCGTCAAGGTACCCCTGCTCGTCAGTTCGCCCGGTAATCCCAATTACCCGATCGGCGACGTCACCGCACCTGTAAGCCTGCTTGACCTGGCCCCAACCGTTCTGGATCTTGCAGGTATCACTCCCTACCCCCAGTTCGAAGGAGCACCCCTGCACGATTCTGCTCATCGCAGCCCGGCAGAAATCTATTTGAACCAAGGCCGGGCCACAATCATCCCGGGGCTGCGTAAAAGTATTGACTACGACCTGACACAAGCGCAGGGAGTGGCGGACCAGGCGGCTTATCTTCTGACTGATCAAGCCGAAGAACACAATATCTCGGCCGGAATTCCCGGCTGCTGACGCAAAACCGCACAGCGCTACCGCACAATGGGCCGCTACCTGGGTTAGTTTTGTGGGCATAAAAAATCCCGTGGTAGCGCCTACCAC
>CAYWWD010000169.1:0-3547 GCA_964461965.1 uncultured Halioglobus sp.
CTGGCGCCCGGCTCGAAAGTCGTCACGGATTACCTCACCCGCGCCGGATTACAGGCCGCACTCGACGCGCTGGGCTTTCACCTCGTGGGTTATGGCTGTACCACCTGTATCGGCAATTCCGGCCCGCTGCCGCCGGCGGTGGACGAAGCAATCACCCGCCACAATCTGATCGCCTGCGCCGTACTCTCCGGCAACCGCAACTTCGAGGGGCGTATACACCCGCAGGCGCGCGCCAACTGGCTGGCGTCGCCACCGCTGGTGGTGGCCTATGCGCTGGCCGGCACCACGCGTATCGACCTCAGCCGCGATTCACTCGGCACGGACACCGAGGGCAAGCCTGTCTACCTGCGCGATATCTGGCCGAGCAACGCGGAGATTGCACAGGTGGTGCAGACCGTCGACAAAGAGATGTTCAGGAAAGAGTACAGCGCGGTGTTCGACGGCGACGCACGCTGGCAGGCGATCGACACGGGCGGTGGCGCTACCTATACCTTTTCACCCGACTCCACCTACATTCGCTTGCCGCCGTTTTTTGCCGACGAGTACCGGGGCAACCGCGACAACATCCTGGGCGCACCGTTGCTCGCGCTGCTGGGTGATTCCGTGACCACGGACCATATCTCCCCGGCCGGAACCATCCCGAAGGACAGCCCCGCGGCGCAGTACCTGCGCAGCCACGGCGTGGCCGACGCGGACTTCAATTCCTACGGCTCACGGCGCGGTAACCACGAGGTGATGATGCGCGGCACCTTCGGTAATATCCGCATCCGCAATGAAATGACGCCGGGTGTGGAGGGCGGTTACACGCGGCTGCAGGGTGAAACCCGACCAATGTTCATCTACGACGCCGCGATGGCATACCGCGCTCGCGGCATCGGCACCGTGGTGGTAGCCGGCCAGGAATACGGCACCGGCTCCAGCCGCGACTGGGCGGCCAAGGGTACGCTGCTGCTGGGCGTGAAAGCCGTCATCGTGGAAAGTTTCGAGCGCATACACCGCTCCAATCTTGCGGGCATGGGTGTACTGCCGCTGCAATTCCTGCCGGGAGAAACCCGTAAAACACTGGCGCTGCAGGGCGATGAAACTTTCGATATCCTCGGGCTTGACCAGCCACTACAACCGCAGCAGCGCCTGCGCGCCGTGGTGCGCTACCCGTCGGGCGAGCAGAGGACGATCGAACTGCTCTGCCGCCTGGACACCCAGGTGGAGGTGGAATACTACCGTTGCGGCGGCGTCCTCACCTACGTACTCAACCGTATCGCCGCCGCAGAAACAACGCCGTGACCGGTTATCGAATCGAAAGCGACAGTCTGGGCGAGGTACAGGTGCCGGAGACGGCTCTGTACGGCGCGCAGACACAGCGCGCCGTGGACAATTTCCGGTTCAGCGGCATGCCACTGCCCGCTGGATTCATCCGCGCGCTGGCCCTCGTCAAGATCGCGGCGGCACAGGCCAACGCGGAACTGGGCCTGCTGGAGCCGGACATTGCTGCGGGCATCGTCGACGCGGCGGCCGCGATTGCGGCGGGCGGCTATCGCGAACAATTTCCCGTCGATGTGTTCCAGACCGGCTCCGGCACCAGCAGCAACATGAATGCCAACGAGGTCATCGCCACCCTCGCCTCGCGACAGCTGGGGCGGGCCGTGCACCCCAACGATCATGTGAATTGCAGCCAGAGCAGCAACGATGTGATCCCCACGGCGATCCACGTCAGCGCGGAACTCGCACTGGCGGAATTGCTGGCGCCGGCATTGCACCGGTTAGTGGATGGACTCGCCGCGCGGGAAGCAACGCTCGCCGATTGCATCAAGACCGGGCGCACCCACCTCATGGATGCCATGCCGCTCAGCCTGGCGCAGGAATTGTCCGGCTGGCGCACGCAATTGCTGCAGGCCGGCGCACGCATCGACGGCTGTCGCGAGCAGTTGCGGCAGTTGGCGCAGGGCGGTACGGCGGTGGGTACCGGTGTCAATGCGGATCAGCGCTTCGCCGCGCGCTTCTGTTTCTACCTCAGCCAGCGCTGCGGGCAGGTGTTCGAGCCGGCGCCGAATTTCTTTGCCGCGCTCGCCAGCCAGGATGTGGCGGTCGCGCTCTCCGGCCAGCTCAAATCCCTCGCCGTGGCCTTGATGAAAATCGCCAACGACCTGCGCTGGATGAACAGCGGCCCGCTCTCCGGCCTGGGCGAGATCAGCCTGAAACCGCTGCAACCGGGCAGCAGCATCATGCCGGGCAAGGTGAATCCGGTGATTCCCGAAGCGGTGGCAATGGCAGCCGCGCAAGTGATTGGCCACGACGCGGCGATCACCGTTGCCGGCCAGTCGGGCAACTTCCAGCTGAATGTGATGCTGCCACTGATCGCCATGAACCTGCTGCACAGCATTACCCTCCTGGCGAGCAGTTGCACCGCGCTGGCCGAGCACTGCATCGCCGACTTCGTGGTGAACCACGGGAATATCGCAGCCAACCTCGCCCGCAACCCGATTCTGGTTACCGCGCTGAACCGGGAAATTGGCTACAGCCGCGCCGCCGAGATCGCCAAGCGTGCCTACCGCGAAGGGCGCGCGGTGCTGGACGTGGCAGTGGAAATGACGGATCTACCGCGGGAGACGCTGGCTCGCCTGCTCGACCCGAAACAGCTGACGTAATCCTGTCGCCTAGCCGCCGCTCGGTTCGACCGGCTGCGGTGAACGTGAGAGCACCAGCTTCCCGTCTTGCAGCGGAATCACCTCACCCGGGTCGTGGTCCATGCGAACCACACCGGCTTGATCGCCGATGCGGTACTCCACCGTGTAGCCGATCGTGTTCTCGCTGACATCGTATTCGGTGTGACAGGCGCGCTCGGTGGTCTGGTAGGTATCCGTCTCCTGCATGTGCTCCTGCGTCTTGTTGCCGGCATAGCCGCCGGCGGCGGCGCCCGCGATTTTGGCTGCGGTGTTTTTACCGCCGCCACCGATGACATCACCAAGCAGGCCGCCGGCCACTGCGCCGATCACCGTTCCCGCTACCTTATGGGTATCCTTGAC
Source organism: uncultured Halioglobus sp. (assembly GCA_964461965.1). Classification (GTDB taxonomy): domain Bacteria; phylum Pseudomonadota; class Gammaproteobacteria; order Pseudomonadales; family Halieaceae; genus Marimicrobium. The sequence goes on from CAYWWD010000169.1 coordinate 3,024, forward strand.
GGGACGTTTGCGGGTAACGACCTTGTCCTCGCACACCTCGCGCGGCGTCTTGATCGATTCGGTCACGGGCGTGACCGCGGTGACCTCAGCGAATTCCGGCTCCTTCAACATGCGGTAGCCTGCGACGCCACCGAACGCCAGCGCCAGTCCGGCGCCCAGAATGGCGCCCGTCAGCATCGATTTGTTCATACATACCCCCTGTGTGCCGATAACAGTGAGAATTATAAACACTCAGACCGAGCGGCTGCGAGAACTGAATGTATGCGGCGGTGTATCTGGATGTACTCGGTAGCCGGCAGCGCGCTATCTGCGCGGCGGTGCTAGTCCAAGTCGGGTGAGATTGCGTGTCGCAACCGCGCCGTCATGACCCGATTATCGCGCTCAAACTGCTGCTGCAGTTGGTTGACCAGCGCGAGATAGTTCTCAACCGACGCGGCGTCGAGCCGGAACCCAATACCACCATCGGGAGCCCAGGCACTTTCCATGATCTGCTCGCCGAGCACCGCGCGATAATGCGAGCCATC
>CAYWWD010000170.1:0-3487 GCA_964461965.1 uncultured Halioglobus sp.
GCCAAAAAGCCGACATCCTTGTCGAGGCTCGGGCGGCGACGTCCTGTCGCCGCACGGTTCCAGGAGCTGTACCGGGCGCCGGCTCGCGCTTCGCTCACCACGCAGGTACGATCAAAATCCAGCGTGGGAAGAAAGCACCACCGCGTACAAATTATTGCCCCGCATTCGTTGTCAGGCCCTGCTGAAAGGGCTTTAATCCCCTGTCCTGAATTCAACTGCCCCGGGCGCGCTTCACGTCGCCCGTCACCGAGGTGTGTAACGATGTCCGATGCTGCGAAAACCAATCCCTCCCGCCCGCGCAAATCGCGCGATGTGAAGCAATGGCACATGGAGACCGACGTCGCCATCGTCGGCTTCGGCGGCGCCGGTGGCTGTGCCGCCATCGAGGCGGCCGATGCGGGCTCCAGCGTGACGATTTTCGAACTGGCCAGCGCCAGCGGCGGCTCCACCGCCATGTCCAGCGCGGAGATCTACATGGGCGGCAACGGCGGCACCCGCGTGCAGCAGGCCTGCGGCTTCGAAGACAGTACCGAGGACATGATCACCTACATGATGATGGCCGCCGGCCCGCAGGCGGACGAGGCGAAGATCCGCAACTACTGCGAGAACAGCAAGGCCCACTTCGAGTGGCTGGTCGGCATCGGCGTACCCTTCAAGGACAGCTTCCACAAGGAGCGGGCCATCATGTGCCTGACCGACGACGGCCTGCTGTACACCGGTAACGAGAAAGCCTACCCGTTCGCGCAGGCCGCCAAGCCCTGCCCGCGCGGCCACAATCTCTATGTAGAGGGCGACAATGGCGGCCCGCTGTTCATGAAGATCGTGACGGAGAATGTGCAGAAGCGGCCGAACATCAGCGTCGAGTACGAGGCGCGCGCACTGACCCTGATCGTGAATGACGACGACGAAGTGGTGGGGCTGGTGGTGCGCAGGAACCAGGAAGAGATCAACGTGCGCGCGCGTCAGGGCGTGATCCTGTGCGCCGGCGGCTTTGTCATGAACGAGGAGATGGTGCGCAAGTACGCGCCCAAGCTGACCGCGGGCAATACGCCGATCGGCAACCCCGGCGACACCGGCACCGGCATCATGATGGGCATGTCGGTGGGTGGCGCGGCGATCAACATGCACGAGGGCTTCATCAGCATTCCGTACTATCCGCCGGCCAGCATGACGCACGGCATCGTGATCAATGACCAGGGCCAGCGCTTCATCAACGAAGACGTCTACCACGGCCGTCTCGGCGACTTTGTGTTGCGCCAGCAGTCCGAGCGGTTCTATTTCATCCTGACCGTGGAGCAGTACGGCGACTATGAGCGCAGCAGCTACATGGGTTCTACCGTCGCCGGCACCGGCGAGAGCGTCGCGGAACTGGAGGAAGAACTCGGCCTGCGCAGCGGCACGCTGCAACAGACCATCGCGCTGTACAACGAGGACTGCGCGAACGGCGTGGACACGCAGTGCCACAAGGCCGCCGAATGGCTGCAGCCCCTTGTCGCGCCGCTGGTCGCGCTGGATATCACGCCGGGGCGCGGCACCTTCGTGCCGTACTTCACGCTGGGCGGGCTGGACACGCTGCCGAGCGGCGAGGTGGTTGACGCGCAGCGCCAGGTAATTGCCGGTTTGTACGCGGCAGGCCGCACGGCCTGCGGCGTGGTGCGCCGCGCAGACGGCTACAGCAGCGGCATGTCGGTGGGCGACGCCAGCTTTTCCGGGCGCATGGCGGGCAGGCAGGTGGCAGCGCGGGCACGAAAATGAGATGACTTCCCACCACGCCGTCGCCCCATTCCGCGGCGGCGATCTTGCGGCTGATCCGCTCGCCAATCTGCCAGTACAGCTCGATCAGCGTGGTGTTGACCGCCTGCACCGCGCGTTGCCGGGCGCTGACGATCAGTTGCGCGATGGCGGCGAAGTCGGCAGTTTCGGTGGTGTGCGGGGTGCTGCTCATGCGGCGTGCTCCACGTTTTGCGCTTGGGAACACGGGAGCAGGGGCAGATTAGCTCACTGCGAATGGAGATCCGATCTTGAGACTCTCGATCTACCCGGCCCAACCCTGCCAACGTTGTTACTACGTTCCCACAGTCGGACTACCGTCGCTATCCGACCACGATGAGAAGTTCATCCAGATTGGACGAAGGTGATGGATTATGGCTGAACGAGAGCGCCGCTCTTCTGCGCAAATACTCCCGATCAACGCGAACATCACTCCAGCGCCCTGCGCAATTCCTGCGCGGCAAGCTCGACAAACACGCGCACTCGGTGCGGCACAAACCGCTGCTGCGGATAGACGATGTGAATGGGATCCAGCCGCGCATGCCACTCTGGCAGCACGTGCACCAGCTTCCCCTCGTCACACGCGGGCCGGCACAGATAAGTTGGCAGCAGCGCGACGCCCTCGCCCGCCAGCACCATCGCACTGATCAGGCGTATATCGTTGACCATGACACGCCCTGGCATCGGGGCCGTGACACTCGCTCGGCCGCGGCGGAAGGTCCACTGGTCGCGGCCGAGCGGTGTGAACTGCAGGCAGCAGTGTTGGCGCAACGCCTGCGGTGAATCGAGTGCGGCGGAGCGGGCCAGGTAGGCCGGGCTCGCGAATGCGACCCAGCGCACCGCGCCCACATTCCTGGCGATCAGTGTCGAGTCCTGCAACGGCCCGGTGCGGATCGCCACATCGACGGCCTCGGCGATCAAATCCACATAGCGGTCCACCAGTACCAGTTCGACGCTGATGTCGGGATACTGGTTGCGCATCCCGCACAGGATCGCGCTCAGGATGTGATCCCCGATGTCCGCCGGCGCCGTCACCCGCAAGCGCCCACTGGGCGCGGTGGCAACCTCACTGACCGCATCCTCGGCTTCGAGCAGGTGCGCGAGGCCGATCGACGCGTGCTCGAAGAACAGCCTGCCGGCATCGGTCAGCTGCAGGCGGCGCGTGGTGCGCAACAACAGGGTCACACCGAGCCGCTTCTCCAGTCGTGCCACGCGGCTGCTGACCGTGGAAACTGGCAACTCCAGCTGGCGGGCCGCGGCACTGAAGCTCTGCGCCTGCACTACCCTGACGAACACGGCGGCTTCGTTGAGATCCATTGTTCATTCCAATGAAAAGTGTTTCCGCATTTAACCACCTAATCAAACGAAAGTCCGCGCGGTAGAGTGGCCTGCATCAACCAGTGGAGCGCAGCCATGAAACAACTCGCCTATATCACCCGCAACAACCGCGGCCACTGGGTGGGCGATGGCTTTCCGGTGCGCAGCATCTTCTCCTACGCGGAGCACGCCGAGGAAATGTCACCCTTCCTGCTGCTCGATTACGCCGGCCCGGCCGACTTCCCGCCGACCACCCGCAAGCTGGGCGTGGGCCAGCACCCGCACCGCGGCTTCGAGACTGTCACCATCGTTTATGACGGCGGCGTCGCGCACCGCGACTCGTCGGGTGGCGGCGGCACCATCGGGCCCGGTGATGTGCAGTGGATGACGGCTGCGTCGG
>CAYWWD010000171.1:0-3258 GCA_964461965.1 uncultured Halioglobus sp.
CGCGATCGCCCCGCACAGAAACCCCGACTCGATTGCGCGTTTGTGCTTGTCCATCTTTTTCTCCATGAGGTTACTACTGTTCGGTTATAGGGGCGCCGCATGGCACCGACGCTTCGCTGTCGGGCGTCGGGGTCAGGTATAGCCGGCCTTGCGCGCGTCGTTGAGCATCAGTCGCTGCGCCAGCTTCCGCGACAGCCGGCGCAGGTGGTACATCGGCTTCGCGAAGGGGCCTACCAGCACCAGGCTGCGGTCGCGCCGCACCGCGTCGACGATGGCCGCAGCCACCACCTCGGGACCGACGCCCTGCGACTCGTAGTAGGACTGCAGTTTGCGATGCTGTGCTGCATCGATGCTGGCCGACGTGGCATTCGCCCCCTTGGTGATGTCGGTGTTGATGATGCCGGGGCACACCATGGTCACGCCAACGCTCGATCCGGCCAGGCGCAGCTCGAGCGCCAGCCCCTCGCTGAAACCCATGATCGCGTGCTTCGAGGCTGCGTATGCCGTCATGTTCGGCGCCGGCGCGATGCCGGCCAGCGATGCGACGTTGACGATGCGGCGCGGGCCGCCGGCCTGCTGCATGCGCGGGAGGAAGTGCCTGCAGCCGTGCACCGCGCCCATCACGTTGATGTCGAGCACACGCCGCCACGCCTCCAGCGGCGTGTCGAGGAAGGGACCGAGGTAACCGATGCCGGCGTTGTTGACCAGCACGTCCAACGCCGGCACCTGCGAATGCACGCGCTCGGCGAAGGCCTGCATCGCCGCTGCGTCCGACACATCCACCGTATCGACGACGCACTGCGTACCGCGCTGTACCAATTGCGCGCGCAGCGTTTCCAGCCGCTCGGCCTGCAGGTCCGACAGCACCAGATGCGCGCCGGTCTCGGCGAAGGCCAGCGCGGTGGCATGCCCGATGCCCGCTGCAGCGCCGGTGACCAGCACCCATTTGCCTTGAAGGTCGTTGATCATGAGTCTTCCCGGCTTTCAGTTGGTGTCATCGGCGTTCAAGAGGGAGCTCTCGAGCGCAGGACTACGTCAGCTCCTGCGGCCGGCTGGCCACCGTTGGGATCGGTCTGCGCCAGGGCCGCAGGGGCGGGCGCGGTGGTCAAAGCCACGAGGACGAGCGCCGCGGCAGCGCCAAGTGGCAGTTTCGGCCTATCGCGACAGGAGGTTTTGAACTGGCTCATCATTGGTCTCCTTGTTGCAGGAGCTTGCGCGGAAAGCACCAACGATCCACGGTCGTTGCGGTCGCGGGCAGACCGTTAAATGCCATTTCCGATTTCGGGATCAGACCTTGAAGCAGCCGACGAGTTTCGTCTACCATCTGAGCGCAATTCCTGTCCGAATTGCGCAACAGACTTCTCCCGTGGTTGCATCAGCGTCTGCGAGACAGTACCGCCATCCGCTGCCAGCAAAGGCGTGGTTTTATCAAGCCAGGGAATACAAATGAGCACTCAAACGGCGGCAATGCCGCTCGACCGCTTCCCGGTTATCCGCACTCAGGACGCAGCCCACCTGCAGGCCGTAGTCGCGCAGTACTATGGTGATGTTCGCCTCTCGATCCGCAGCAACAGCGACAGCTTGCGGGCGCATTGCAACCATTGCCAACTGAACCATGTCGGGATCTCCTACGCGAGTTACGGTGCCGAGATCAGCCATTTCTACGCCGACCCGCACGATGTCTATGCCGTGCCGATCGCTCTCGCCGGATCAGCCTCGGGAGCCACGAGAAACGTGTCAGCTGAACTCACGCGGCGGCAGACGCTGATCAGCACGCCGGGGCAGCCTTTCGAATTGCACGCCAGCGCGGATTTCGAGGAGATCACGACGCAGCTTGACGCGAATGCCGTGCGCCGAACACTCGCCAGTCTCATCGGTGCCGAGGTCAACGGCAGATTGAAGTTTGATCCAATTCTCGATTTCGAGAACCCGTCCAACCTGATGTGGCGACGGCTGTTGCTGTTCCTCATACGGGAAGCCGAGGCATGCGAAGCAGATCACCCTCTGACGGCCTTCGTCGAGATCGAGCAGGCGCTTATCGTCATGTTTCTCACGGCCAATCGCCACAGCTTCAGTCAGGTGCTGGAGCGGCGCGATCGGGATGCCGCGCCACGGCAGGTTCGACTTGCCGAGGAGTATATTGAGGCGCACTGGAACCAGCCGATCACCATGGAGCAGCTGGTGCGACAGACCAATGTCAGCGCGCGCAGTATTTTCAGTTCTTTCCGGAAGAGTCGCGGCTACTCACCCATGGCTTTTGCAAAACAGGTGCGCTTACGCCATGCCCGGCAAATGCTGCTCTGCGCCGGGCCGGGAACGACCGTCGCGAAAATCGCTGTTGTGTGCGGATTCGGCAATCTGGGTAATTTTGCGAAGGATTATCGCGGCGCTTACGGCGAGCTTCCGTCAGACACCTTGAGAATGTCAGCGACCCTATCTCCCTAGGAAGGCATCCGCCGGTGCGGCGGATAACCGCTGCCCTGGCCTGCATGGCATTCGCCGCGTCAGATCACGCCGAACGCGATCAGCGCATCGGCGACGCGGCGAAAGCCCGCGATGTTCGCGCCGATGACGTAGTTGCCGGGGCTGCCGAACTCGTCTGCCGTCGCGTAGCAGTTGGCGTGGATGTTTTTCATGATGGTGTGCAGGCGCGCTTCGGAAAACTCGAACGTCCACGAGTCGCGGCTCGCGTTCTGCTGCATCTCCAGCGCCGAGGTCGCGACGCCACCCGCGTTCGCCGCCTTGCCGGGGCCAAAGGCAACATTGGCCTGCTGGAGAAGGCGCACGCCGTCGGGCAGCGTGGGCATGTTGGCGCCTTCGGCCACCGCGATGACGCCGTTCTTCACCAGCGTGCGCGCCGATGCTTCGTTGAGTTCGTTCTGTGTGGCGCAGGGCAGCGCGACGTCGCAGGGTACGTCCCAGATGTTGCCGCCTGCCACGTAGCGCGCGTGACGGTGCGCGTCCGCATAATCCGCGATGCGCCGGCGCTCCACTTCCTTGAGGCGCTTGACGGTGTCGAGATCGATGCCGCGCTCGTCGTGGATGAAGCCGTTGGAGTCGGAGCAGGCCACCACCCGGGCGCCGAGTGCCTGCAGCTTCTCGATGGCGTAAATGGCGACGTTGCCGGATCCCGACACCACGCAGGTGCGCCCTTCAAGGCGCTCTCCGCGCACCTTCAGCATTTCATCCGCAAAATATACCGCGCCGTAGCCGGTCGCCTCCTTGCGCACCAGCGCGCCGCCCCAGGCCGGGCTCTTG
>CAYWWD010000172.1:0-3128 GCA_964461965.1 uncultured Halioglobus sp.
ACAAAGCGTGTCTGCGGCATCGGGCCTTCGACGGCGTCGACCAGCAGCAGCACGCCGTCCACCATCGACAGCACGCGCTCCACTTCGCCGCCAAAGTCGGCGTGGCCCGGCGTATCCACCACGTTGATGCGCACGCCGCCGTAATCGATGGCGCAGTTCTTGGCCAGGATGGTGATGCCGCGTTCCTTCTCGATCGCGTTCGAATCCATGATGCGTTCGCCGACCTTCTCGTGAGCGGCGAAGGTGCCCGACTGCTTCAGCAGGCAGTCGACCAGCGTGGTCTTGCCGTGGTCGACGTGGGCGATGATGGCGATATTGCGAAGGTTCTCGATCAAGGGGATACCTCAAGATACTCGGGTGTCGGAATAATGTGCCGACGTCGCGACACCGGCGTAAAAAAGGCGCGGATTATACCCCATCACCCGGTGGCGGGCCGCGTGCGGATTGTGTGAAATGTGTACGAGCGCGGTCACTGTCCGGTGCGTTGCCCGGGGGCGTAGACCTTGATGTCCAGCGCGGTATCCGCCAGCAGGCGGCCGGCGTGAAGGCGGCTCATCATGCCCCGGCCGCAGTACAGCATGTAGGTGTTCCCGGCGGTCAATTCACCCACCCGGTTGTGCAACTCATAAAACGGGATCTTCAGCACCGGGACGTGCAGGCGCAGCGGCGCCAGCTCCTCCTCGGCCGGATGCCGGATATCGACAATCGTGCCGTGCGCGAGCGGAACGGACAGCACTTCCACCGCGTCTGGCGGCAGTTCATCCAGGGTGAGCTCATCGATCCGCGACTGGCGCCGGTTGGCGAGTGCCCGATCCAGAATAGACATATCGAAAAACCGCTCCTGGGCGAGCGCGCGATCCAGTCGCGCCCGCGTGGTGGGCCGCACCGAGATCACGCCGCAATATTCCGGCATGGTGGCGGCGAAGTCCGCAGTGCCGATCTGGTCGGCAATCCGCATGATGTCCTCCTTGTCAGTGGCGATGAGCGGGCGCAGCACCAGCCGCTCGGTGACCCGGTCGATCACGGCGAGATTGCGCAGCGTCTGGCTGCTGACCTGGGCGACGCACTCACCGGTCACCAGGGCGTCGATCTGCAGCTCTTCCGCCAGTTTGTCCGCCACCCGCAGCATCATGCGCTTGAGCACCACACCCATATAGCTGTCGTGCACCTTGTGCAGCAACTCGGCCACCACTTCCTCGAAGGGCACGGTGATGAACAGGACCCGCTGCTTGCCGCCGAATTGCTGCCACAGGTGCAGGGCGACTTCCTTCACCCGCAACTCCTGGTCGCGCCCCCCGAGCTGGAAGAATACGAAGTGGGTGCGCATGCCGCGTTTCATGGTCAGGTAACTGGCGACGGGGGAGTCGTACCCACCGGACAGCAGGGACAAAACCGGGTCCAGGCTGCCCACGGGGAAACCGCCGAGCCCGCGATGGCGGGCGCTGACCACGAACAGTGCATCGCGACTGATTTCCAGTTCCACGGTAACCTCGGGCTGCGTCAGGTTCACGCCCGACGCCTGCGTGCGGGCGAGCAGGGCACCGCCCACCTCCCGCTCCACCTCGAGGGACGTGAACGGATGCTGCCCGCTGCGCTTGCAACGCACCGCAAAGGTACGGCCGGCAAGGCGCTGTGCGTATACCGGCAATACGTGCTCTACGATGGAATCGAGCGCGCCAAGCTGGTGCTCGCTCGCTTCCAGCACCAGGGTGACCCCGGGAGTGTTGCACATCAGCCGGGTCATGCGCGCCAGCGTGGACGGATCTTCGATCCGGGTTCGCACCCGCAGTTTGTCCCAGCTTCTGTGCAGTACCACGTCCGGGTCGATTTCCCGCAGCATCGCGACCAGGTTTTCCTCCAGCCGGCGCACGAATTGCCGCCGCACCGGTCGGCTCTTCATGACGATTTCAGAGAAATACTTGACAACGAATTGCATTGGGGCGATAACCACTCCGTCTGATCGGGGGCGGGTATTATACGGACTTCACCCCGCCTGTTGCCCAGCTCGCCCATGGCGATCCCACGAGAACAGTGGCCGCACCAATTTGGGCACAGCCTGCACCAACATGGGGCGTAACGTAAGCGCACCGCGCGATCGATGGCATAAACCCCGTGATTTTCAGTCAGTTACCCACAGCACCGCGGTGGCACAGGTCTTGCTACACTGCGGGGACAAGACTATCTGTGCCGCCCGCTTTGCCAGGCGTCAGGAGAGAAAACCCGGACCGGCCGGTACGGCCCGATTATTGCCCTATGGAGAATACGAGATGTCAAAGAACACCCTGAAACTGATCAAAGATAACGAAGCCCGCTGGGTCGACCTGCGCTTCACCGACACCCACGGCAAGGAGCAACACGTCACCATTCCCTCCAAGGAGGTCAACGAGGGCTTTTTCGAGGCTGGCAAGATGTTCGATGGCTCCTCTATCGCCGGCTGGAAAGGTATCAACGATTCCGACATGGTGCTGCTCCCGGATGACAGCACTTCGATGCTGGACCCTTTCACCGATGACGCCACCGTCATCCTGCGCTGCAACGTGGCTGAGCCCACCACCATGAAAGGCTACGATCGCGATCCGCGCTCCGTAGCCCAGCGCGCGGAGGACTATCTCAAATCCACCGGCATAGGCGACACTGCCTATTTCGGCCCCGAGCCGGAGTTCTTTATTTTCGACGACATCAAATGGCACGTCGACATGAGCGGCTGCAGCGTCAAGATCCACTCCAGCGAGGCCGCCTGGGCTTCCAATCACAATTTCGAGGAAGGCAACACAGGGCACCGCCCCGGCGTCAAGGGCGGTTACTTCCCCGTGCCGCCGGTCGATTCTCTGCACGATATCCGTGCCGCGATGTGTACCGCCGGCGAACAGATGGGACTGGACATCGAAGTTCACCACCACGAGGTCGCCACCGCGGGCCAGTGTGAGATCGGCGTCAGGTTCAACACGCTGGTGAAAAAGGCCGACGAGGTGCAGATCCTGAAGTACTGTGTGCACAACGTCGCGCACGCCTACGGCAAGACTGCGACCTTCATGCCCAAACCGATCGTCGGTGACAACGGCTCCGGAATGCACGTGCACCAGTCCGTTTCCAAAGGCGGCAAGAACCTGTTCGCCGGCGACGGCTAC
>CAYWWD010000173.1:0-3070 GCA_964461965.1 uncultured Halioglobus sp.
CAGTTTCAGGGTATTATTCCTTAACTGGGTTGGTCACATCTATTCGACCACTTCAAGCCTCCGCTACGAAAATATACGTGGAAATCATGCCGGCGCTACAATTTTTTAGCACTTCGTTTGGAAGAGTTGTCAGCCAGGCAGAAGCAAGTTTTTTTGCGAGTTTCTGTACAGTTGGGTCAGCGCCGGACATATTTATACTGCCAAATAATTTCCTATCGCCTGTTTCCACAATCTGCAAGCATGCTTGCAAGCTTAAATACGCAGCTAGTTCTGAACTCAGTATTTCGACTATTTCTGAATACAGAGTCTTCTTGCCAAGCATTCGAGCCAAAGTGTTAAGCATATGGCCTTCCCTGATTATTTTATTTTAAACAGTTGAGTCTAGCAGCTCAGAATTGGTAACACTAATCTGGTTAAGCACAAGTTTCATTTCACCAAGACTGGTTGCTTGATACTTGAATCCGAGGATAGGTTATAGAAATTCCAGCAACTTTTCCTGTTTATGAATACGCCTATGTAGTTCGCCATAGTCGCGTTAGCGAAAACCTGCTATCTACCAGTCTGGACCATTGGGCTCATTTGTTGCTGCGACGCCCCCTCCCGCCGCTGTGCAATATACGTATACACCACCGGCAGCACAAACAACGTAAACAGCGTCCCAATCGTCATCCCCGTCGCAATCACGAGGCCGATGTGATGCCGGCTATTCGCACCCGCCCCCGACGCGATCAGCAGCGGTATCACCGCCATCACGATCGCGGCCGTCGTCATCAGGATCGGGCGCAGGCGCACGGCCGCCGCCTCGATGATCGCGTCCTGGAGGGCGACTCCTTTCTCTTGCAGGCGGCGCGCAAAATCCACCATCAAAATGCCGTGCTTGCTGATCAGGCCGACCAACGTGATCAGCCCCACCTGGCTGAACAGGCTCAGCGTGGCGAAGTCGAGCGTGAGGAAGATCAGCGCGCCGCACAGCGACATCGGCACGGTCACCAGCACCACCACCGGGTCGCGCAGGCTCTCGAACTGCGCGACGAGGAACAGGTAGATGGTGAGTAGCGATAGCAGGAAGGCGATGAGCAGCGTGTTGCCCGATTGCAGGAAGCTGCGCGCCTGGCCGCTGTAGTCCACGCTGTAGCCGGCGGGCAGCATCTGCTGGTTCAGCTCTTTGAGCGCATCCAGCCCTTCCTGCATTGACACGCCGGGCATCGGCACCAGTGAAATCGTCGCGGCGTTGAGGCCGTTGAACTGCTTCAGTGAGCGCGGCTGGGCTTCCAGCGTCGTGTCCACTAATGCCGCAAGCGGAATGCTGTCGCCGCTGGCGCTGCGCACGTAGTAGCGCTCCAGCCAGGCGCGATCGATGCGCTGTGCGGGGTTGGCCTCGGGGATCACCTTGTAGCTCTCGCCCTTGTAGCTGAAGCGGCTGATGTAGCCTTCGCTCAGCATCACCGACAGCGTGGTGGCGATGTCCGCCATGTCTATGCCTAACTCGCCCGCCTTGTCGCGGTTGATGTCGACGTGAATCTGCGGCTTGGAGTACTTGAGGTCGTTGGCGGAGAAAATGAATTTGCCACTGCTGCGTATGGCCTGCAACAGATCGTCGCTGACCTCGGCGAGGTCGGCGTAGTCGGCGGTGGTCTGGATCGCCATCTGGATCGGCATCGAGCCCGCCGCGCCCGCTGGCGAGAGATCGACGATGAACGCGTTGGCCTCGATGCCGGGTATTTTGTTCACCATCTGCTGGACGACATCCCGCAATTCAATCGCCGTGCGCTCGCGTTCATCCCAGGGCTTCAAGTGGGCCGCCACGAGCGTGGCGCCATCGTCGATGATACCTTCGAGGCGGAATGAACTGGCGTATTCCGGAAGTTCCTTCATCGCTGCTTCCACTCTGGCGCCGCTCTCGGTGACAAACTCCTCGCTCAGGTGGCCGGGCACCGAGTAGGCGACATGGACATAGCCCGAGTCCTCCAGCGGCACCAGCTCCTGCTTGGACAACAAGAACAAGGCTGGAACCGTGGCGATCACCACGATTGCCACCAACACCCACACCGGGCGGTAGCGCATGGCGCGGTGCAGCGCGTTGGCATAGCGGCGGCGCAGCGCGTCGAAGCGCTGGTCAAGCCAGTGCGCGATCGAGTTGTCGCTTTCTTGCTTCAATACGCGCGAGCACAACATGGGCGACAGCGTCAGCGCGACGATCCCGGAGATGACGACGGAGCCCGCCAGCGTGAACACAAACTCCGAGATCAGCTTGCCGCTCAAGCCCTGCATGAAGCTCACCGGCAGGAACACGGCGACCAGCGTCAGGCTCATGCTGATGACCGGGCCGATCACTTCCCGCGCGCCTGCGCGCGCCGCTTCCATCGGCGGCATGCCTTCCTCGATATGGCGATGGATGTTCTCGACCACCACGATGGTGTCGTCGACCACGAGGCCAATAGCGATGACCAGCGCCAGCATCGTGAACAGATTCAATGAAAAGCCCATCATCCACATGATCAGGAAGGTGCCGACGAGCGACAGCGGGATGCTGATCAACATGATCAGCACCGAACGCGGATTGCCGAAGAACAACAGTGTGATCAGCGCGACAATGACCAGGGCCTCGAACAGCGTGGTGGTGACCTCGAGCAGTGCGTCCTTGACGTACTTGCCGTGATCGGAGAAGACATCGACTGTCATCGTATCGGGCAGCTTGTCCTGCAGTTCTTCCAGGCCCTTGCGGACGTTGCGGCTCAGGTCCAGCGGGTTGGAATCCGGCGCCATCGAGACGCCGATCAACAGGCCGGGTGCGCCGTCGACAAAGCCCTGGCTGCGCTCCGGCGCGGAGGCCATTTCGACGGTCGCGACGTCCCTGACGCGCACCATGGCGCCGTTGCTCTCTCGAATCACGATGTTGGCGAAATCTTGCGCGGAGTTGATATCGGTGGCGGCGCGCACAGGTTGCACGACCATGGAATCGCGGATTTCCCCGGCCTCGCTGGTGAAGTTATTGTTGCGCACCGCCGCCTGCAGCTCGGCGGCGGTGACATCCATCGCTGCCATGCGCACCGGGTCGACCCACAGGCGC
>CAYWWD010000174.1:0-3046 GCA_964461965.1 uncultured Halioglobus sp.
CGACCTCGGTGGTGCCGCCGCCGATGTCTACCACCATGCATCCGGTGGCCTCCACCACGCCGAGGCCCGCGCCGATGGCGGCCGCCATGGGCTCCTCGATCAGGCGCACGTCGCGCGCCCCGGCGCTCAGTGCCGACTCGCGGATGGCACGGCGCTCTACCTGCGTGGACATACACGGTACGCACACCAGCACCCGGGGGCTGGGGCGAATGAACTTGCTCTCGTGCACCTTGGCGATGAAATGCTGCAGCATTTTCTCGGTCACCAGAAAATCCGCGATGACCCCGTCTTTCAGCGGACGGATCGCCGTGATATTGCCAGGTGTGCGACCGAGCATGCGCTTGGCTTCGCTACCGACCGCCTCGATGGTTTTCTGGCCGTTGTGAATACGGATGGCGACGACCGACGGTTCATTCAGCACGATACCTTTATCGCGCACATAGATCAGTGTGTTGGCTGTGCCGAGATCGATGGAGAGGTCATTGGAAAACACTCCACGCAACTTCTTGAACATGAATTCTGGCTACCCTGTGAAAACAACGGGGGACCCCGTGTTAGAGTTCTTGCTGATTCTCTTCTAATTGCCGCGCTCCGCCGCTGAAAAGCGCTGCGGGATCGGTAATTGTGGGGAATTGACTAAATGGCGCAACTGTACCAATCACAGGGATTTTGGGCAAGGCGCAAATGTGATAAGTTTACGCCCCCGCCGCCTCAGGGTTGGCATCCAGCGACTCCTTCACCATGAGCATCGGGCAAGACGAGATCGAAAAAATTGCGCAACTGGCCAGGATCCGCATCGCGGATGAGGAAATTGCTCAGGTCACGCAGCGCATCACCGAGATCCTGCGGATGGTCGACCAACTGCAGGCAGCGGACACACGCGGTGTCGAGCCCATGGCCAACCCGCTGGACGCGACACAGCGCCTGCGCCCGGACGAAGTGACCGAGAGCAATCGCAGAGCTGAATTCCAGGCCATCGCGCCTGCTGTCGAAAACGGTCTCTACCTGGTGCCCAAGGTAATCGAATAGGCGGCACCTGCCGCATCAGGATTGTTGTCATGCACACGAAATCGGTTGCCCAGCTTATGAAAGGGCTGCGCGAACGGCAATTTTCCAGCGTCGAGGTGACGCGGGCCTACCTGGACCGCATCGCCGCACTGGACCACCAGTACAACAGCTTTATCAGTGTGGACGAAGCGGGCGCACTGGCCGCCGCTGCCGCAGCGGATCAACGCCTGGCCGCGGGCGACGCAGCGACCCTGACCGGCATTCCCGTTGCACACAAGGATATCTTCTGCACCCGCGGCCTGCGCACCAGTTGCGGCTCGCGCATGCTGGACAATTTTGTGCCGCCGTACGACGCCACTGTCATCCAGCGTTTCAATACGGCGGGCGCGGTGCTGCTGGGCAAAACGAACATGGACGAGTTCGCCATGGGTTCCTCCACCGAGAGCAGTTTCTATGGCCCCACCCGCAATCCGTGGGACACACGCCTCGTTCCCGGCGGTTCGTCCGGCGGCTCGGCGGCCGCCGTAGCAGGCCTGCTCGCGCCCGCTGCCACCGGCACCGACACCGGCGGCTCCATCCGGCAGCCCGCCGCATTCTGCGGCATCACCGGCCTGAAGCCGACCTACGGCCGCGTGTCCCGCCTCGGCATGGTGGCATTCGCCTCCAGCCTCGACCAGGCGGGCCCGATGGCGCACAGCGCCGAGGACTGCGCCCTGCTGCTGACCGTCATGGCGGGCTACGACCCGCTGGACTCCACCTCGTGTGCCACGGCTGCTCCGGATTATCACGCCGGGCTCGGTAACAGCCTGGCGGGCGTGCGCATCGGGCTGCCGCGCGAGTATTTCGGGCCCGGCCTCGACACGGGCACCGGCAAATGCATCGAGCTTGCTCTGCGGGAGTTCGAGGCACAGGGCGCAACCTTGGTCGATGTTTCGCTGCCGCACAGTCACCTGACAATCCCCGCCTACTACGTGATTGCGCCAGCGGAAGCCTCGACCAACCTTTCGCGCTTCGACGGTGTACGCTACGGCTACCGCTGTGACCAACCCACCGACCTGCACGACCTCTACACACGCACGCGGCAGGAAGGCTTTGGCGATGAGGTGAAGCGCCGCATCCTGGTCGGCACCTACGCCCTGTCGGCCGGTTACTACGATGCGTACTACAAGAAGGCGCAGCAGGTGCGGCGACTGATCAAGCAGGATTTCATGGCGTGCTTCGAGCAGGTGGATATGGTCGCGGGGCCGACCACACCGGGACCGGCTTTTGCGCTCGGCGCCAAGTCCGGAGATCCCGTCGCGATGTACCTGGAAGACGTGTACACCCTGGCAGTCAATCTCGCCGGCCTGCCGGCGATGTCACTGCCCGCGGGCTTCGTGGACGGCAAGCCCGTGGGCCTGCAGTTGATCGGCCGGCATTTCGACGAGACGCGGCTGCTCAGTGCCGCCCACCAGTTCCAGCAAGCCACAGACTGGCATCTGCGCGCACCTGACTTCACGCACGGGGGGCAATCGTAATGCGCTGGGAACCCGTCATCGGCCTGGAAGTGCACCTGCAGCTGGCCACCCGTTCCAAGATTTTCTCCGGCGCTGCCACCACCTTTGGCGCCGAGCCCAATACCCAGGCCAGTGCAGTGGACCTCGCAATGCCGGGCATGCTGCCGGTGCTGAACGAACAGGCGGTTTATTTTGCCGTGAAATTCGGTCTCGGCATCGGCGCCGCCATCGGCCGGCGTTCCGTATTTGACCGCAAGAATTACTTTTACCCCGACCTGCCCAAGGGCTACCAGATCAGTCAGTTCGAGGCGCCGATCATCGGCCGGGGCAGCTTCGAGATTTTGCTTGAGGACGGCAGCTCGCGAGCCATCGGCATCACCCGCGCGCACCTCGAGGAAGATGCAGGCAAATCCCTGCACGAGGATTTTCACGGCCAGTCTGGTATCGATCTGAATCGCGCCGGTACGCCGTTGCTGGAAATTGTCTCGGAACCGGACATGCACAGCGCCGCCGAGGCCGTGGCCTACCTGAAGGCCCTGCAC
>CAYWWD010000175.1:0-3039 GCA_964461965.1 uncultured Halioglobus sp.
GCCCGCGCGCTGAACGCATTCACCAATCCGGGCACGAAATCGTACAAGCGTCTGGTGCCCGGCTTCGAAGCCCCGGTCAAGCTGGCCTACTCGGCGCGCAACCGCTCTGCCTCCATCCGCATTCCCTACGAGGCCAATCCGAAGGGCAAGCGCATCGAGGTTCGCTTCCCCGACCCGTCCGCCAATCCCTACCTGGCGTTCGCGGCCATGCTGATGGCCGGCCTGGACGGTATCCAGAACAAGATCCACCCCGGCGATGCCGCCGACAAGGATCTGTACGACCTGCCGCCGGAAGAAGGGAAGAAAATTCCCACCGTGGCTTCTAGCCTCGAGATGTCGCTCGCCGCCCTGGACGCGGACCGCGAATTCCTGACCCGCGGTGGCGTGTTCTCCGATGACATGATCGACGCCTACATCGAGCTCAAGTCCGCGGATATCACACGCCTGAACATGACGACTCATCCAGTCGAGTTCGCGATGTACTACTCCTGCTAGGCGATTGTGCCGTTGTACCCAAGCCCGCTTCGGCGGGCTTTTTTGTGCGCCGCGATCGGGTGTGGCGGGGCGAGGTGAATGCTTCGCCCACGGTGAATCTGCTAGGATGTGAGGCAGTGACTGCATCCGAGGCGCCATTCATGAGCAGACTGCTGGTACTCCTTCTATTGCTGGTCCCGCTCACCAGCCCGGGCCAGACCGTCTACCGGACCACCGACGCAAACGGCAACGTGATATTCACCGACTCCCCACCGCCCGACGGCACAGCGGCGGATCGCATCGAGATAGGCCGCACGAACACCGTACAGGCCACACAGCCGGCACCACCTGCTCCGGAACCTGAGGCGGCAACACCAGAGGCTGCGGCTCAGGAGTATGTGGTCACCATCACCGCACCGCCCAACGAGACGTCGATCCCGATGGGCCCGGGCAATTTTTCAGTCAGCGTTTCTGTCAGCCCACAGCTGGCAACCTATGACGGCCTGCAGTTGTTCATGGACGGTACGCCCTGGGGCAGCGCACAGCGCGATACGCTGTGGGATCTCACCAATGTATTTCGCGGGAGGCACGACATCACCGTCGGTGTAGTCGGCGCCAAGGGCGAAACCCTGGCCATCTCGCAACCGGTGCGCGTTTTCGTCCACCGGCCATCCATCAACTTCAACCGGACCACAATACCCACCCGAAAACCCCCGCCCAGACCCCAGCCACGCTGATCGATGCGCTGGACAGCTGGCGGCACCTGATGCACCATTATGGTGCGCGCCACCCGGGTTCGACTTTCTCACCCTGACCGGCTGAAGACACCCATGCTCACCACCAAGCCTGATATTAACAGAGGGTGAGCATTCACTAAAGATATCTGCGCTTGATTCAGGCACCCGGAACGATTTCTCACCCGACCGACGCTTGTTGGCGTCTTTTTTGCTAACACATGCGCCAGAGGGAGCAGTGACGAGCAGGCGCCGGTACGAGACAGGCATGAGACAGGAGTTGGACATACTGGACAGCATCACCACCGGCGTTGTGGCACTGGACCGCAACCTGCGGGTCACTGCGCTCAATGCGGCCGGCCAGGCGTTGCTGGAAACTTCCGAGACGCGCTGCCTGGGCCAGCACGCCGGCAAGCTGGTACTGCACTCCCGCGAATGGCTCGACACCCTGGAACAGGCGCTGGCCAGCGCAAGCCCCCAGGCCACCCGAGGATTATCCCTGATGCTGCTGTCGGGACAGGAGATCCACGCCGACGTCATCATTACCCCGCTGATCGCTGATGGCGAGGGCGCCTGCGGCCTCCTGGTGGAGATGCAGGCAGTCGACCGCCTGCTCAAGATCAGTCGCGAGGAGAGCCTGCTGCACGCGCAGGAGACCAGCCGCGCCGTAATCCGCGGCCTGGCGCATGAGATCAAGAACCCGCTCGGCGGTGTGCGCGGCGCGGCGCAATTGTTAGCCAGGGAACTACCCAACGACAACCTGGCCGAGTACACCCGCATCATCATTCGCGAGGCGGACCGGTTGCGCGACCTGGTCGACCGCCTGCTAGGCCCCAATCGCCAGCTCGACCGCAGGGCGCTCAATATCCACGAACTCCTGGAACACGTACGCAATCTGATCACTGCCGAGTCAGGCAACCGCGTCAGCGTAACGCGCGATTACGATCCGAGCCTGCCGGAGTTTTACGGCGACAAGTCGCAGCTGATCCAGGCGGTACTGAACATCATGCGCAATGCGCTGCAGGCGGCGGAGGATCCCGATGCATGCAGGATCCTGCTGCGCAGTCGCGCGCAGCGGCAGTTCACGGTGGGGGCGCAGGTGCACAGGCTGGTGTGCCGGGTGGACATCATCGACAACGGCCCGGGCATCCCCGCAGAACTGCGGCCGTCGGTGTTTGCGCCCATGGTCACCGGGCGCGCCGGCGGAACCGGGCTGGGGCTCTCTATCGCACAATCGATCATTCATTTGCACGGCGGCATCCTGGAATGTGAAAGCCGCCCGGGCGACACCCGTTTCACCTTCTATTTGCCGATGGAAATACAGCATGCATAAACCTTCAAAAGTCTGGATCGCGGATGACGACGATTCGATCCGCTGGGTGCTGGAGCGCGCCCTCACCCAGGCGGGTATCGCAAACCAGAGCTTTGCGGATGCCGATCAACTGCTGGAGCAGATCGCGTCCGGCCAGCCCGATGTCATCATCAGCGATATCCGCATGCCCGGTACCAACGGGCTGGAGCTGCTGGCACGGCTCGGCGAACGCTACCCCCAGGTGCCAGTGATTATCACCACGGCGCACTCCGACCTGGACAGCGCCGTCGCCTCCTACCAGAAAGGCGCGTTTGAATACCTGCCCAAGCCATTCGACCTCGACGAGATGATTGCCGTGACCGAGCGCGCCCTGGCCCACGCCAGGGAGCGCACTGGCAACCGCTCCGCGCCGGAGGAACTGCCGCACACCGAGATCATCGGTGAAGCGCCGGCCATGCAGGAGGTGTTCCGCGCGATAGGCCGTCTCGCCCACAGCAACATCACGGTACTCATCAACGG
>CAYWWD010000176.1:0-2999 GCA_964461965.1 uncultured Halioglobus sp.
CCGCAGTCTCCTCATACAACTCCTTCAGGATACGGAGTCGGGTGTTCCCTCCACTGTGCAGCACGTAGTCGATCGCTCCGGGCTCCTGTGTGAGTACCAGCGGTTGGTCCAGGCCGCCGTCGCGGATAGAGGCCTTGATACGGTCATATTCCGGATTTTTCTGACGGCGGGGATTGCGGCCGTAATGCTGAATGCGGGTCACTTCAATCCGTGTCGCGGCCAGTTCTTCGTGCGCGAAGGCTGCTCTCGTTGACGATCGCTTACGCTGCACCATCATTTTCACCCACTGCCAGTGGCACTCGCTCTTCTTGCCCGGCGACGCCGTAAAAGATCTCGGGATGGCGAACCATCGAAGCGCGAGGCACAGGCTGAAGTCGTCCACCCGAGGAGGCAGCGACAAGCTTTGTGGATTGCTCTATCTGGGTAGCCAGTAAAGGGCTGGCGTACCGATGATTCCCGGCAATCTGATAGAGGTAGGAAACCGAATCATTACAGGCAGTAGCAACTTCCGCTCGCTCCCGTTTGGTGGCCATCCTTAGAAAATACTTTAGCTCCATGCAAATATAAATTAGCACCGAGCATATTACAGCACAAGAATTTGTGCTAACTTAATGTTTATCATAATGCTAAATTTTGCTAAACTACTCCTATGACGCGAAAGCCAAGCCCTATACGGCTCAAAAATCTCGAAGCGCTCATTCGTGAAGCGGGTTCGGCGGCGCGTTTGGCACGCGCTGCGGGAACCAACAGTTCCTACCTCAGCCAGGTTCGAAATCAGCTACCCACCAAAAAGGGCACGCCGCGCGGTATCGGGGATGATCTGTCCGCCAAGTTGGAGGCGGCCATGAAAAAGGCCCCCGGCTGGATGGATGTGGATCACGACAGTGAAGCCAAGAGTTACGTTGCGAGCGATGGCCCCAATCTGAACAACCACCACCGATTGATTGCATGGGATCAAGTTGGGAAAGGGCACGATATATCGGAAGATCTGCCGCCCCCTTATGGGACGGATCTTCTGATCTGCCCGGTCAAATGCAGTTCGGAGACATTTGTTCTGCGTGTGCGCGGCGCCAGCATGGAGCCGAAGTTCCGAGAGGGCGAATTGATCTTTGTCGATCCTCTGGCACCGGTGAGTCACGGGAAATATGTCGTCGTTCGTCTTGAGGAATCCAATGAGGTGACATTCAAGCAGTGGATCGAGGAGGAAGGTAAAAAGTATCTCAAGACGCTCAATCCGGATTGGCCAAACCGCATCACCGAGGTGACGCCCGACGCCCGCGTTTGCGGCGTCATCGTCTTCAAAGGTGAGGCGCTGTAGGGCATTTAGCACAACGATAAGCATTTAGTCGGTAGGATCGGTTGTCGTAGTGATTAGCTCAGTGCTAATCTTTTGCGCTCTGCAATGCTAAGTACCTGCGAGCCTCCTATGACCGAACCTCTTGAATACAGCGTGCCGCTGCCGAAATGGATTCGTGGCAAGAAGTTAACCGAGCTCACCGGTTTCCGTCTGGACGCGCAGAAACACAAACGCGTACAGGGCGTCTGGCTAGAAGGTGTGCATTGGGTGAAAGCGCCGGATGGCAACATCATGTACAACTGGCGCGCAATCGATGAATGGACGGAAAGTGGCTACCCCTGACAAATCAACTCTCGCGTCGCCTACAGAAACACCGAACTCGGAATTGCCGGACGGTGTGCAAGTCCACGGATCCACCATACGCATCGATTTTCGCTATCGAGGGGTGCGCTGCCGCGAAACATTGAAAGGCCTGCGGGTCACCAAAGCCAACATCAAATTCGCGGAAAAAAAACGCGCGGCGATACTTCATGAGATTGGCCGCGAGATATTTGATTATTCCGCTCACTTCCCGGAATCCCCACGTTGCCGCCAATTTGGTACAAACCCACACCGCGACAGAACCGTCGACCAGGCGTTGGACCTCTGGCTATCGGTCAAGAAAGTCAGAACGGCCCAATCGACCTATATCAATTACAAATCCAAAATAGAAAATCACGTACGCCCTCGGTGGGGATCGTACAAACTCACCACGATTACAAAAACAGAGTTGGAGCGTTGGATCGCTCTAGAACTCAGCTCGCTCGCGAATAAGACGATCAACGAAATCATGATCATACTGCGCGGTATCTTCAAAGATGCGAAAGCGGACAACATACGCAGTGACTCGCCGATCGATGCGATTGACAATCTTCCACTGGGCGACAGAGAAGACCCCGATCCTTTCACCCAGTCAGAAATAGAAAAAATACTCTCCACCCCGACCCGGCGAACCCAGGAAATCAATATGATGGGATTTGCGTTTTGGTCAGGGCTAAGAATCTCCGAGCTCATCGCCTTGGCGTGGGAAGATATTGATCTAAAAACCGGGACCGTCAAAGTTTGTCGAGCCCGAGTGAACGGAACCTATAAACAAACCAAAACCAAACGCTCCACGCGCGAAGTTGAACTGATTAATCCAGCGATTCAATGGCTGCAGGTGCAGCGTCCTTTCACGGAGCGACTGGACACTCGTCGCCTCAAAGTCATGTCACGAGACAATAAGAAGATGTTCTCCGAGGACGTTCGCCTCGTTTTTTTAAACAGCAACACCAAGAGGCCACACGAATCCGACGGGACGGTACGAAACAACTTTTGGAGTGCTCATCTCAAAAAAGCCAAGGTACGCTATCGCGGGCCGAACACTGCACGGCACACCTTCATCAGCCAATTGCTCACCGCCGGCATCGCGAAGGAATGGATCATTCGTCAGGTGGGTCATACCAGCACGCGAATGATCGATGAGCATTACGGCAAGTGGATCTCCGAAGATGCCACTGGCATGGCGCAATTTGTCTCGGAGCGATTGGGGGTTTCTGAGCGTTTGGTCCCAAGATGGTCCCATGGGAGGAAGGAAAAAAATATTAAGTTTGTAAAATCAATGAGATATATGGCGGAGAGCGAGGGATTCGAACCCTCGATAGGGTATTAGCCTATACACCCT
>CAYWWD010000177.1:0-2982 GCA_964461965.1 uncultured Halioglobus sp.
TTCTGGAAGCGGTTGGCGTGACTGCGCTCGGCTTTGGCCAGTGTTTCCATCCAGTCGGCGATTTCGTCGAAACCCTCGTCCCTGGCGGTTTTGGCCATGCCCGGATACATGTCGGTGTACTCGTGGGTCTCACCAGCTATAGCAGCTTTCAAGTTGTCGGCGGTCGCGCCTATCGGCAGGCCGGTTGCGGGGTCGCCCGTCGCCTCCAGGTATTCCAAGTGTCCGTGTGCGTGCCCGGTCTCGCCCTCGGCGGTGGAGCGGAACACGGCAGCGACGTCGTTGTAGCCTTCCACGTCGGCCTTGGCAGCGAAATAGAGATAGCGGCGGTTAGCCTGGGATTCTCCAGCGAATGCGTCCTTGAGGTTTTTTTCCGTCTTGCTGTTTTTCAATGACATATCAAATCTCCTGGTGAGTCGTCTTTGGCACCCGCGAAGGTGTAGCTTAAAAGTAGTACAGCGGCCCCCATATGACAAATCAGTTGCCGCGCAGCAGTGCCATGACAGAGGCCATCTCCGCCTCACTCAGCGCGTGCAGCGCGGAAAACTTCACCACGCCCTGTTGATCCAGGACGAACAGGCCCACGCCTGGCTTGCCGAGATCCCACGCCGTTACACCCTGACCCTTGTCGTCCACGACGATGGTGGCCTTGGGGTGCAGGCGCTTGTTCTTTTCGAGTTCCGACATCACAAAGCCCGTCGTGCCCCAGACTGCGGCGTCGAGATTGAGCACGGTGGTGACATGAACCGTGTCTGGAGGCAGGTCTTTCTCCAGCATATCGGTGACCGGCTCGAAAATTTTGCTGTCGCTCATGGAGGCGCCAAAATATTGCACGATGTGCACCTTGCCGGGATTGGCGTCCGAGCGCCAGGGAACGAACTTGACGTCGTTACCCACCAGCGTGAGCTCACCGCGCTCCGCGATGTTGAGCGGGGGGAGGGGAGCGTCTACGGCGGGCGCCACCGCCAGTGCGCGCACACAGAACAGGGCCAGTAACAGGCCGGGAATCGCGCGTGAAAGTGCCATCGTTTTTTCTCCTCTGGAGGACAGCGTTGAAGTCGTGAAGCCGTTGCGGCTAGCGCCGGGATTTGCGTTTTGTCCGCGCGGGCACCTGCGTCACACCGTTGTGCTGGGTGGCGAACGGTCGAGTGCCGGGTGGTACTACCGGGTGTTGCCGCGCCGGTTGGCGCGCGGGCACGAGGTGAGCCGCGCCGCTGCCGATCAGGTCGGCCCGGCCCATTTTCTTGAGTGCCTGGCGCAACATCGGCCAGTTGTCCGGATCGTGGTAGCGCAGGAAGGCCTTGTGCAGGCGGCGTTGCGTCAGGCTTTTCACCGTGGCCACGTCTTCCCTGCCGCGTACGATGCGTTGCAACGGGTTGCGACCGCTGTGATACATCGCCGTCGCCGATGCCATGGGGGAGGGATAAAAGGTCTGCACCTGGTCCGCGCGGTACTTGTTCTGCTTGAGCCAGAGCGCCAGATGCATCATGTCTTTGTCCGTGGTGCCCGGGTGTGCGGCGATGAAATAGGGGATCAGGTACTGCGTTTTCCTCGCCGCACGGGAGTACTTGTCGAACATTGCCTTGAATCGTTCGTAGGCGCCGATGCCCGGTTTCATCATCTTTGAGAGCGGGCCGTCCTCAGTGTGCTCTGGCGCGATCTTCAGGTACCCGCCCACGTGATGCGTGACCAGTTCCTCCACGTAGGCCGGCGTCTGTACCGCCAGGTCGTAGCGCAGGCCGGAGGCGATCAATACTTTCTTGATGCCGGGCACGGCGCGCGCGCGCCGGTAGAGGCCGACCAGCGGTGTCTGGTCGGTATTCAGGTTTTTGCAGATACCCGGGAACACGCAGCTCAGCCTGCGGCAACTCGCCTCGATCTCCCGGCTGCTGCAGGCGAGGCGCCACATATTGGCCGTGGGGCCGCCGAGGTCGGAAATCACGCCGGTAAATGCAGGTGAGGTGTCGCGAATCTGTTCGATCTCGCGAATGATGGAGTCCTCGGAGCGGTTCTGGATGATGCGGCCTTCGTGTTCGGTAATAGAGCAGAAGGTGCAGCCGCCGAAACAGCCGCGCATGATGTTGACCGAGTGGCGGATCATTTCGTAGGCCGCGATACGCGCGTCGCCGTAGTGGCTGTGCGGCAGACGCGTGTACGGCAGTTCGAACACGCCATCCAGTTCCTCGGTGGTCAGCGGCAGCGGAGGCGCATTGAGCCAAACCTCGCGGTCGCCGTGCGCCTGAACCAGCGGCCGCGCATTATGGGGGTTGGTTTCCTTGTGCAGGATGCGCGAGGCGTGCGCATACAGGGCGGGGTCAGCGCGCACCTGCTCGAACGAAGGGATGCGGATGACGGCTTGCGCAACGTCCCCGTCGCCAAAACCCAGCAGCTTCACGGCTGCCACCGGCTCCGCACTTTCTGCCGCCGAAGCGCTCGTCGAGCAACCGGCAGTGCGGGTGTCTACGTAGGGGTTGACCGACGCGGTCACCGGCCCCACCGCGTCGATACTGGTGGAGTCGAGTACGCGCCAGCCTTCCGGTACCCGCTTGCGCACGAATGCGGTGCCGCGCAAATCGCGGATGGCGTGGATCGGTTCACCTGCAGCGAGGCGGTGCGCCAGCTCGACGATGGCGCGCTCTGCGTTGCCGTACAACAGCAGGTCGGCGCGACTGTCGAGCAGGATGGAGCGGCGCACCGTGTCGCTCCAGTAGTCGTAGTGGGCGATGCGACGCAGGCTGGCCTCGATACTGCCAATTACCAGCGGCACCTGCCGATAGGCTTCGCGCAGGCGCTGGCTGTACACGATCACCGCGCGGTCGGGCCGTTTGTCCCCGACGTTGCCCGGCGTATAGGCATCATCGTTGCGCCGTTTGCGGTCGGCGGTGTAGCGGTTGATCATGGAGTCCATGTTGCCGGCCGCGACACCGAAGAACAGGTTGGGCGCACCGAGGGCCTGGAAATCCGCCGTCGAGCTCCAGTCGGGTT
>CAYWWD010000178.1:0-2964 GCA_964461965.1 uncultured Halioglobus sp.
ACGTTCTCGGGCAGGATTTTTCCAACATGGCCGCCGTGCAGCAGGGCATGAAGTCGGCCGGCTTCCGCGGCCCCAAACCGAACCCCTACATGGAGCGCAGCACCGCCAACCTGCACCACAACCTGGCCAGGTACATGGGCACCGGCGCGCCACACTCACTGCAGGACGCTGAATAATGGAACGCACAGGACCGCTCGCCGGCGTGCGCGTCGTCGATCTCACCGCCATGGTGATGGGGCCGTACTGCACGCAGATCATGGCGGACATGGGCGCGGATGTGATCAAGATCGAGCCGCCGACCGGCGACGCCACCCGCTATATCTCGGTCGGGCCGGAGCCGGGCCTGAGCGGCGTGTTCGTCAACGTCAATCGCGGCAAGCGCAGTGTCGTGCTCGACCTGCAGTGTGAAAACGACAAACAGGCGCTGGCGGAACTCATCAGGACCAGCGACGTATTTATTCACTCCATGCGCTACAAGGCGATCTTCAAGCTCGGCCTCAGCTACGCAGAGGTGGCACAGCTCAACCCGGCCATCATCTACACTAACTGCTACGGCTATGGCCGCCGCGGCCCCGACCGCGACCTCACCGCCTATGACGACACGATACAGGCCGACTGCGGGCTGGTCGCCGCGCAGGAACTGCTGACCGGCGAGGCGAACTACGCCGGCACCATCATCGCAGACAAGGTGACGGGGCTTACCGCGCTCTACTCCACCATGATGGCGCTGTATCACCGCGAGCGCACCGGCGAGGGCCAGGAGGTCGAGGTGAGCATGTTCGAAACCATGGCCTCGTTCATGCTGGTGGAGCACGCCAACGGCGCCATGTTCTCGCCACCGCTGGGCGCGGCGAATTATCCCCGCGTGGTATCGCGCAACCGGCGACCGTACCCCACCCGCGACGGCCAGATTTCCGCGCTGGTGTACAACGACAAACAGTGGTCGGCCTTTATCGGTGCGGTACAGCCTGACTGGAACGACCCGGTCTTCGACACGCTGGAGCAACGGGCAAAGCAGATCGACCACGTGTACTCGCTGCTCGCCCGGACTTTTCTCCAGCGCACCACGCAGGAGTGGCTGGACCTGCTGCGCTCGCTGGACATCCCGGCCGCGCCGGTGCGTTCCCTCGACCAACTGTTCGACAATCCGCACCTGAACGCAGTCGACTTCTTCGAGACCGTGCAAACGCCCCAGGGTGCGGTGCGTTTCCCAGGGGTGCCGACATGGTTCTCGCAAACACCGGGGCGGGTCCATGGCGGTACGCCCGCACTCGGCGAGCACACGCAGGAAGTGCTTTGCGAGGTGGGCCTGGCCGCGGGCACCACCGCACACGGCGAGGAACAGGCCGGCGGCCTGCTCTGAGCGGCGCCATCATGGCAACAGATTCGTACCAGGAGCGACACGTGGACTTATTGCTCACGCAGGACCAGCAGAACATCCGCGAGGCTGTACTCAAGCACTGCTCGCAATTCCCCGATGAATACTGGCTGGCGCGGGACCGCGACGGCATTTTCCCGCATGAATTCCACCAGTCGATGGCGCAGGCCGGCTGGCTGGGGATCGCCATGCCGGAGTCCGTCGGTGGCGCCGGACTCGGCATCACTGAGGCGGCGATCATGATGCAGGCAGTGGCCGAGGCCGGCGGCGGTATGGCGGCGGCCTCCAGCATCCACGGGCCGGTGTTCAGCCTGCAGCCGATCGCCCAGTTCGGCACCGAGGCACAGCAGCAGCGCATGATTCCGCCGGTGCTGCAGGGCGAAGACCGCATCTGCTTCGCCGTCACAGAACCCAATACCGGACTCGATACCACCAAACTCAAGACGCGCGCGGTGAAGCGCGATGGCGGTTATCTCGTCAACGGCGAGAAAATCTGGATCTCCGTGGCGCAGGTCGCCAACAAGATGATGCTGCTGGCACGCACCACGCCGCTGGAGGAGGTGAAGCGCAAGACTGACGGTCTCTCGCTGTTCTTCACCGACCTCGACCGCTCGAAGATCGAAGTGCGGCTGATCCACAAGATGGGCCGCCACGCGGTCGACTCGAACATGCTGTTCATCAACGACCTGTGGATACCCGAGGAGGATCGCATCGGCCCCGAAGGCGCGGGCTTCAAAACCATCATCCACGGCTTCAATCCCGAGCGCATCCTGATCGGCGCCGAGGCGATCGGCCTCGGCCGCGCGGCCATCCACCGCGCCGCGCGCTACGCCCGCGAACGCATCGTATTCGACCGCCCCATCGGCATGAACCAGGGCATCCAGCATCCACTCGCAAAGTGCTGGGCACAGGTGGAAGCCGCCAACCTGATGGTGATGAAGGCCGCGGCGCTGTTCGACCTCGGGCAGGAGTGTGGCGTGGAAGCGAATGCGGGCAAATACCTCGCGGCCGAAGCCGGCTTCGAGGCCTGCCACACGGCGTTGTCCACCCTGGGCGGCATGGGGTACGCGCAGGAATACCATATCGAGCGCTTTCTGCGCGAGGTGCTCATCCCGCGCACCGCGCCGGTGAGCGCGCACATGATCCTCAATTTTATTGCCGAGAAAGTGCTGGAGCTTCCGAAGTCATACTGAGGCAGACGGACTGTACACAACCAGTCATACATCAATTACCGGAGAACATACGAATGCGTGACGCCGTACTGTTCGATGCGCGCGATGACGGCATCGCGATCATCACCCTGAACCGGCCGGAGCAACGCAATGCCCTGGGCAAGGACATTCGCGCCGGCCTGTTTGCCGCCTGGGAACGCTTTGAGCGCGATCCGGCGCTGCGCATCGCCATCCTCACCGGCGCCGGCGAAAAAGCCTTCTGCGCCGGCGGCGATCTCAAGGAGATGGTCGAAACACAGCTGAAAGTCCCGCCGCGCGATCTCTTCCCCGTGCCCGGCGACAATATCGAACTCTCCAAACCGACCATCGCGGCGGTGAACGGTGTCGCCTTCGCCGGCGGCTGGATGATCGCGC
>CAYWWD010000179.1:0-2945 GCA_964461965.1 uncultured Halioglobus sp.
CGACCGCAAGAAGGACATGATCATCAGCGGCGGTGAGAACATCGCATCGCGCGAGATCGAGGAAGTGCTGCGGCGGCACGCGCAGGTTGCCGACTGCGCCGTCATTGGTATTGCACACGAGAAATGGGGCGAGTGTGCCTGCGCCGTGGTAATCCTCAACGCCGAGCTCAGCGACCAGGCGCTGGAAGCACACTGCCGGGAACACCTCGCCGGCTACAAAACACCCCGGCGCTGGGTTCGCGTGGACGCGCTGCCATTGAATGCCGCAGGCAAGACGGACAAACCGTTGCTGAGACGGCTTTACGGACAAGCGCGTTAGCGGCGATCCTGCTGATCGAGGAAGCCGGCGAACTCGGTCTCATACAGCTTGAACAACACCAGGGCGATGGCGACAATCAACGGCCCGTAAATCAGCCCGATCAGACCGAAGAGCTGCAGGCCGCCAAGCAGCGAGAAAAAAATCACCACCGTGCTCATACTGGCGCCCTGCATGAACAGCGGGCGCAGGAAGTTGTCGATGGAGCCGACGACGACGATGCCCCACACCACCATGAAGATGGCCCAGCCCCACTGCCCCGTCACCGCGAGGAACAGCGCCGCCGGCACCCAGATCAGGGTCGTGCCGACGAAAGGTATCAGCGAGGCAAAGGCCATTACCGTGCCCCAGAACAGGCCGGGGAAGCCCGCGAGCCACAGGCCGAACCCACCCACGATGCCCTGCGTCGCTGCGGTGAGCAGCGAGCCCATCAGCGCAGTCTTGCTGACGGCACGCACCTCGCGGAACAGCGTCACTTCCTGGCTGTTCGAAAGCGGCAGCGCGCGATGCAGGAAAGCGATCAGCTCATCTTGGTCGCGCAGCACGAAATACAACACGAAGACCAGCAGCATGGCGTTGATCATGAACCGGCTCACACTGCCGATGATGGATGCCGAGACATCGGCGAAGTGGCGCCCCATAAAGCCCGCACCCTCCAGCGCCCGCGCGCGGATGTTGTCGGCGGACAGCGCCCCTTCCGGGAGTACACGGGTCACGCGCGACTGGATTTCGAGCACCCAGGGCTGGGCCATGAACTGCTGGATATTGTCCTGCGTCGCCCAGTCGCGCACGATCACGGAGTAGGCGTACCCCTGCTTGAGCACCGCCACCATGACCAGCAGGATCGGCACCAGAAATAGCGCCGACAACACCAGGCAGCTGACCAGTGTGGCCAGATTCTTTCGCCCCCTGAACCAGCCCACCAGGCGCTGATGGGCAGGAGACGCCAGCATGCCTATCAATATTGCGAGGATGATCGGCTGCAGGAAAGGCTGCACCAGCAGGTAGCAGGCATAGAGCGCACCGGCGAGGAACAGCAGCAGCACCGCGCGCTGGGAGCGACCTTCAAACGGGGAGTTCATAGTGCCTGTCTCACGGGTGGGTCATCGGCGAGGTGACCAACATAGAGCTTTTTCTGAAAAAATCAACGCTGCGCGATGGATGCGCGGGAGTGGATTTCGCAGTGCATCCTGTTTATGGTGAGCGACGTTTTCAACGACACGAGCGCACACTGCACCCATGGCAATACCCGATCACACGCCCATCCTCATCGGTGCCGGCCAGAGGACCTGGCGCGCTACCGACGCCAGCAGGACACCCGTGGACGCACTACACGCCGCCGCCGCTGCGGCCATCGCCGACGCCGGCGGCGCACGTATCACGCCTGCCATCGACGCCCTGGCCACGGTACGGTTCATCGCCGACGCCACGCCGAGTGTCAGCGCGCTGCTTCCGCGCGACCCCGGTAGCGCGCTCGCCACCCGGCTCGGTCTTAACAACCCCGCATGCTTCCAGGGCACCATCGGCGGTAATACGCCGCAGTACCTGGTCAATTATTTCGCCGGCGAGCTCGCACGCGGCACACACAATGTGGTGTTACTCGCGGGCGCCGAACTGCTCGCGACGCTGTTCGCGGCGCTGCGCTCCGGCGAGGATATTTCCGCCTGGGCGCCTGCCGGCCAGGCCGCGCCACCGACTCTCGGGCAGGAACGCGCGGGACACACCGCGCTCGAGCTGGCCCATGGCTTGTACGAACCCATCAACACCTACCCACTGTTCGAAAACGCCCTGCGTCACCATCTCGGGATCAGCCAGGAACAGCACACGGCGGACATAGCGCAATTGTGCAGTGCGATGAGCGCGGTCGCCGCAGGCAATCCGTACGCCTGGAAGCCGCAGTTCCAGTCGGCGCAGGATATCGCCAGCGTGGCGACGCACAACCGCTACATCGGCTACCCGTACACGCGCGCGATGAACCCCATCCTGGAAGTGGACATGGCGGCGGCCGTGCTCATGACCACCGTGGGCAAGGCGCGCGAGCTGGGCATCGACCGCGAGCGCTGGATCTACCTGCGCGCCGGCGCTGACGTGAACGACATCTGGTACGTCTGCGAACGGCCGGCGCTGCACCGCTCGCCTGCCATCCACGCGGCATGGCAAGCCGTCTCCGCGCAGGCCGGCATTGCGCTGGATGAGATTTCCCTGTTCGACATTTACAGCTGCTTTCCGAGTGCCGTGCAGATTGCCTGCAGCGAGCTCGGTCTCTCACCGCAGGACGCACGCGGCGTTACCGTAACCGGTGGCCTGCCCTGTTTCGGTGGCCCCGGCAACAACTACTCGCTGCACGCGATCGCACAAGTGACCGCCCGGCTGCGCGAGCTGGGCACAGGGCATGCATTGGTCACCGCCAACGGCCTGTACCTGACCAAGCATTCGCTCGGCCTCTACTCCACCGCAGCACCCGCCGCACCCTGGCGCGACACTGACAACTGCGCACTGCAGGCTGCGCTCGACGCCGCGCCGCGACTGCCGGTGGCGGCTGATCCTGCGGGCGAGGCGACTGTCGATAGCTGGACCGTGGCGTTTGGACGCGAAGGGCCGAAGCGCGGCATCGTGATCGCACACAACG
>CAYWWD010000180.1:0-2863 GCA_964461965.1 uncultured Halioglobus sp.
GCCACCCACCGGCACCGTCCAGCGCTGGCTGCTCGGGGCCTGCCAGTCGACGGTGACGATCGGTGCGCTGGTCAGGTAGGCACCGCCGGCGAAGTTGTAGTTCAGGAAAGGCTGCAGCAGCCCGTTGTTGTAGGCGCCCCGGCCTTGTCGCTCGACAGCGACCAGACATTGTTGATCAGCCCGCCATAGACCCAGGGGTTGCCCTTTTCCAGGCGCAACAACACAGCGGTCGGCCCGAGCCCCCAGTTCTTGTTGCCCAGCCCATTGGTGTGGGTCGGCAACTGCGCCACCGCGCCGACACCCCAGATCCAGTGGCCCGGCACGGCGGGCGACAGGAAGGCGGTGAACTGCACGTCGCCGATGCCGTTCTCGCGCTCGGTGCTCGGGCTCAACGCCGGCATCGAGATCACCGGCAGGATGGTGCGCGTGATGATGTTCCACTCGGCGTTGATGCTGACCGGGATCACCGGCTGGATGTTCAGGACGTTCTGGTTGCCGCTGAGCGGGCCGACGTTGTAGTTGGCGTTGTTCTGGAACGGCACGCTGACCAGATTGCCCACCGGGTTCTGCGCCAGCTTGGCCAGTTCTTCGGCCGACAGTTCTGCCTGCGCTGCCGTGGCAAGGCACATGCCAACAGCCAACGCCAGCCGTGCGGTTGTGTGCAACGAGGAGCAGTCGTTCATGGTACTTTCCGCGTGTTTTCGTGTGGGTACTGCGGGCGGCGCGCGCGCCGAGGCCGGCATCGCGCCGCGCGCTCGTCCGTGGCCGGCATGTGTGGTGTGAAGGGCGGTCCCCGGCAGTACCCCTGCGCGCTTCCGGCCCCCAGCACCTGCATCAGCGCGAGTCTAGGCAAGCCGACTCGCCGACGCTTTGCTATTTGT
Source organism: uncultured Halioglobus sp. (assembly GCA_964461965.1). GTDB lineage: Bacteria > Pseudomonadota > Gammaproteobacteria > Pseudomonadales > Halieaceae > Marimicrobium. The sequence goes on from CAYWWD010000180.1 coordinate 882, forward strand.
GACAATGCAGGGGCTTTCTACCGTTGGCCCATGCAATGAGACCGCGCGCGTCAGCGCGATATCGAAATCAGTGACAGCTGCGCGCGCCATCCCGACCGCCCTTGCCGATGCACCCCATGTGGTGCCCGGCGGCTACGACCGCGTTGCATCGACGCTGGCGTTGAAGCCTTTGCTGCAAGAGTTCGGCGTCGAACTGGCGCAGGTTCTTGCGCAGGCGGGTTTGCCCGCCGAACTGTTCAACCACCCTGACAACCTGCTGCCGTTCAGACAGGGCAGCAGCCTGCTCGGGCTGTGCGTCGACCGCACCGGTTGCGCCCACCTGGGGCTGCTGATCGGGCGGCACACACCCCTGGAGGCCTTGGGCATCATTGCCGACCTGGTCATGGCGGCACCGGATGTACGCAGCGCGCTGAAGCTGCTGTCACGCTATCTGACACTCAGCGACGGCGGCGGGCTGGCGACGCTGAGTGAGGGCACGCGCTTCGCAAGCTACGCCTATGCGCTGTACGAGCCCGGCGTCGAGCGCGCTGAAGTCGTCTACGACATCGTGCTGGCGTCGATCTGGAACATCTTGCGCGCCCTGTGCGGCAGCCACTGGCTGCCGCACGAAGTCCGCTTCATGCGTCGGCGACCGCCCGACACCCGCCCGTACCGCAGTTTCCTGCGTGCACCGCTGCGCTTCGACCGCGATCAATCCGCCGTCGTGTTCGACAAGGCCTGGCTCGATGCGCCGCTGCGAAGCGCCGACCCGCAACGCCTGGCGTCACTGGTGGCACGCGCCCGCGCCATAGAGGCCCGGGCCACCGGCGAGTTGCCGGCACAGGTGCGGCGCGTGCTGCGCCGGCAGCTGCTGAGCGCGGGCACTTCGATGCAGCAGGTGGCAGAAGAGCTGTCCATGCACCGACGCACGCTGGACCGCAGACTGCAGTTGCAGGGCATCGGCTTTCAAGCCCTGGTCGACGAGGTTCGCTACGAAGTCGCGCGTCAACTGCTGCGCGATACCGAAATGCCGATCATTGCCATCGCGCAGAGCCTGCACTTCGCGGACGCCAGCATACTCACGCGTGCGTTTCGCCGCTGGTCAGGCACGACGCCGTCGCATTGGCGTGCCGAGTCGCGCTCCTTGCCCTAGTGGGAGCGGTCAACTGGGCAGTTCGGGCCACAACTCAGGTTGTGGATTGGCCGCTGCCGACGAGGTACAGCTCAGGCTGCATTGTCGGCAACTGTTTGGAAGCGAGCAGCCGCCAATGGTTCGGCTGGATCGACTCGGACGCTCGAACCGGACGGTCGCGAGCACCCGCTCGTGGCCGGCTGCTGCCCGCCACCTCTCTTGCCAGTGCGGCCGCTGTCCAGCGCATTGCGGGCATTCAAGAACCCGTAGCCAGGGGCTCTTCGTGCGCGTCCGAACTGAACGGTCGACCAGAGCAGATCGGACCTCGTAGTCAGCTCGAACCGCTGACAAGCGGCAGGTCAAGGGCAACCTCCCTCCGCGCCTGGCCGCACATCGAGAGACTCACCCCCTGCTTGGGACATCAACGATCCACCGCTTTTACCGTCACGCCAACTCGCAGGCTCGGAAAGCTGTAAGCCCATGATTTCTATGCAATCTCGGTCCAGATTTTCACCGTCAGGCCGGGAATTCAAGTGACGGCAAATTTTCGCGAGCCGTAGAGCCGCAGATTTTTACCGTCAGATTTACCGTCAAAGTGGAGTTGACCCCTTTTTCCCGGATGGAGCGGTCACGAGGTGAAATTCTTGGCCAGGCCAATGGCTTGGACTGCATTTTTCAAGCTGTTGATCATGTATCGCCGATAGTTGATGGAGATACGTAAACCATTGAATTTCAAAGCAATTTTTACGCGATCGCGAAATCCGCTACTCCCACTCGATGGTGGCCGGCGGTTTGCCGCTGATGTCATAGACCACCCGCGACACGCCGCGCAGCTCGTTGACGATGCGCCGCGCGACCTTGTCGAGGAACT
>CAYWWD010000181.1:0-2860 GCA_964461965.1 uncultured Halioglobus sp.
CGTCCCGTTGGAATGACGCGTTGTCTTCAGGCTCATGTTCCGTTGGAAAAGGCTACTAGTACAGTTACCCGGGGCGCGTGCGTATAATGCGCCCCGACACCGCCCCGAGGAGTCCTGGGTATGTACATCGACCAGGTGAAAGCCTATCTCCTGCAGCTTCAGGACAGCATTTGCAAGGCGCTGTCCGATGAAGATGGTGAAGCAGCATTTATCACCGATGAGTGGCAACGCCCGGAAGGAGGCGGAGGACGCAGCCGCGTACTCGCGGAGGGCGCGGTCTTCGAGAAAGCGGGCGTCAACTTTTCACACGTGTATGGTGCGATGCTGCCGCCCTCGGCCAGCGCATCACGACCTGAGCTGGCCGGCCGCGGATTCGAGGCGTTGGGCGTTTCGCTTGTCATTCATCCGCGCAATCCCTACGTGCCTACGTCACATGCCAATGTCCGGCTTTTCGTGGCCAGTAAGCCGGGCGAGCCCCCGGTCTGGTGGTTTGGCGGCGGTTACGACCTCACACCCTTCTACGCCAATCGCGAGGATTGCGTAAGCTGGCACCGTGTAGCTGCCGATGCTTGCGCACCATTCGGCGCGGACGTGTACCCGCGCTTCAAGGCATGGTGCGATGAGTATTTCCTGCTCCGACATCGCGGCGAACCGCGCGGCATAGGCGGATTGTTTTTTGATGACCTGAATGAATGGGATTTCGACACGTCGTTCGCATTCATGCGCGCGGTGGGTGATTCCTACCTGCGCGCCTACCTCCCGATCGTGCAACGCAACAAGGGCAGGCAATACGGCGAGCGCGAACGGCACTTCCAACTCTACCGTCGTGGCCGTTATGTGGAATTCAATCTCGTGTTTGATCGCGGCACGCTGTTCGGCCTGCAGTCGGGAGGTCGAACAGAGGCCATCCTCATGTCGTTGCCACCGCTGGTGCGCTGGGAGTACGAGTACCATCCGGTGCCGGGCTCGCCCGAGGCCCAGTTGACGGAATTCTACCTTCGGGATCGCGATTGGTTGGCCGAAGCGAAAAACATCGAGAGCAGCCCATGACAGAGCTCGACCGGTATGCTGTTTTCGGCAATCCCATCAAGCACAGCAAGTCCCCTGTCATCCACACATTGTTTGCCGAACAGTGTTCGCAACAGATGGTCTACCGCGCGGTGCGTGTTGAGCTGGACGACTTTGCAGGTGCGGCGCGCAGGTTTTTTGATGACGGCGGTTCAGGATTGAATATCACGGTACCGTTCAAACACGATGCTCTGGAGTTTGCCGATCGCCTCAGCGCGCGCGCCGAACGCGCCGGAGCGGTCAACACGCTGATGCGCGCACCCGATGGTGGGATTGACGGCGATAACACTGATGGGGTCGGCCTTCTGCGCGACCTGACGGCCAACCTCGGCTGGGTGGTGCGGGGGTTGCGCGTGTTGCTGATCGGAGCCGGCGGTGCCGCTCGCGGCGTGCTGGAGCCGTTGCTGCGAGAGCAGCCGCAAATACTCATGATCGTGAACCGCACTGCAGAGCGCGCACAGTTACTCGCACAGGAGTTTGCGGATGTTGGCCCTCTGGAAGGCGGCGGATACGAACAGGCCAGCGGGCAGTTCGACCTGGTTATCAACGCTAGCGCCGCCGGCCTGGTGGGCGCGCCCCCGGAGCTGCCGGGGTCTCTGCTGACCGAGCGCAGTTGCTGCTACGACATGGTCTACGGTGCGCAGCCTACGCCGTTCATGCGTTGGGCGGCGCACCACGCCGCGTGGGCAGTGGCCGATGGCCTCGGCATGCTGGTGGAGCAGGCGGCGGAATCCTTCTACCTCTGGCGCAAGGTGCGCCCCGACACACGCGTGGTGATCAGGCAGTTGCGCGACGCGATGGCCGCAGTTTAGGCGCGCTGGGTCACACAGCGCCCTCCAGCTCCTGTATATGCTGATCTTTCAATTTCACATAGTTGGCCGCGCTGTAGACGAAGTAGCGCAGTTCTTTTTCACTTAAGATGCGCACTTCTCGTGCCGGGCTCCCGGCATAGAGGTAACCGCTGCGCAGGTGTTTTCCGGGTGTGACCAGTGTGCCCGCAGCGATCACGACTTCATCCTCGATGACGGCGCCGTCCATCACGGTGGCCGACATGCCTACCAGCACCCGGTCGCCCACGGTACAGCCGTGCAAGGTGGCGCGGTGACCGATAGTGACATCGCATCCGATATTCAGTGGCCAGCCCTCGGTGTTGTACGGCCCGGCGTGCGTGATGTGCAGTACGCTGCCGTCCTGCACGCTGGTGCGGGCGCCCACCCGAATGCTGTGCATGTCCCCGCGGATGACGGCGTGTGGCCAGACGGACACGTCGTCCTCCAGGCATACCTGGCCCAAAACCACGGCACTCGGGTCGATGAACACACGCTGCCCCAGAGAAGGAGATTTACCCTGGAAACTGCGCAGGTTGCCGTGATTCAGGTGTAGCATGCTCCAGGTCTCGCTGCGGTCGGGCCTGTTACAATAGGCATTTCGCCGCAACATGGCCAGTCGTGTGGCCCGAGCGCCTGGAGAAGCCATGCCCGACGTCCCGCACAGACGGAGATTTATCGCCGGCGCAGTGTGCCCGCACTGCGCGCTGATCGACAAAATGGTTGTCGACCTGGAGACGGACCAGCGCATCTGCGTGAGCTGTGGTTTCAGGGAGGATCGACCAGGCATTCCGGTGGCGAACACCGAGTTGCCCACGCGTGTGAGCCGCGCCGCTGCGCGACGGGTGCAGACGCCGGCCGAGGCGATCACACTGATCGACGTGGGGGAAAGTCCGGCAAAGCCAAAAGCCTAGCCCGGATATTTCACCGATTTGTCCTTTTTGCGCCATGGACGTGTTTTGTGG
>CAYWWD010000182.1:0-2847 GCA_964461965.1 uncultured Halioglobus sp.
ATCTGGTGCTGGCCGACATCCGAGGTGACATAGGCATCGCCACCGGTGACCCGGTACAGGCTCTCGATGACCTGCTGCGGCATGATCATGTCGCTCTCGCCAAAGCGCCGCGCTGTGAGGAGGCCGTGCGCGGCCCGCCACTCCTCGATCTGCTGCCACCAACGATCCAGCGCATTACGATCCGGCAGCGTGCTGTCCTTTTCGAGCATCTGCTCGATTTGCGCCAGCAATTCTGTCAGCACGGACTGCACGGGGCCAACGATGGGGATATCGGCCATGACCGTTTTGGAGATAGATGCCGGGTCCACGTCGATGTGGATCACACTGGCGCCGGGGCAGAATTTGCTCACCGTATTGGTCACCCGGTCATCGAACCGCGCGCCGACCGCGAGGATGCAATCGCTGTGGTGCATGGCCATGTTGGCTTCATAGAAGCCGTGCATGCCAAGCATCCCGAGGAACTGGCGATCGGTTCCGGGAAACCCTCCCAGCCCCATCAGGGTGTTGGTGACTGGATAATTCAGCTGGTGTGCCAAACGCGTCAGCAACTCACTGCCCTCGCCCTGCACCACGCCGCCGCCGGTATAAATGACAGGGCGCTTGGCCGCGAGCAGTAATTTCGCGGCCTTCTTGATCTGGCCGGTGTGGCCGCGCTGGGCCGGGGCATAGGAGCGCATTTTTACGGTTTTGGGATAGTGGTACTCGAACTTTTCTCCCGGGCGCGTCAGATCCTTCGGAATATCGATGACCACGGGGCCGGGCCGGCCGCTGGAGGCGATATGGAATGCCTTGCGGATGATCAACGGCAGGTCCTCGGTGCGCTTCACCATAAAGCTGTGTTTTACGATGGGCCGCGAGATGCCGATCATGTCGGTTTCCTGAAAGGCATCCTCGCCGATCAGGTGGCTCTGCACCTGGCCGGACAGCACGATCATCGGGATCGAATCCATGTACGCCGTGGCGATGCCGGTGACGGCATTGGTCGCACCCGGACCCGAGGTCACCAGCACCACGCCGGGTTTGCCGGTCGCCCGGGCATAGCCATCCGCCGCATGGGTAGCTGCCTGCTCGTGCCGCACCAGCACGTGCGGGACCTTGCAGTCCTTGAACAGGGCATCATAGATATGTAGTACCGCACCACCGGGATAGCCGAAGATGAACTCGACACCTTCGTCTTCCAGGGCACGCGCGATCATTTCACCGCCGGACATGAGATCCACACGCATTCTCCACTGCAAAACGCCCGACGCGTAGCCCTCGCCGGAACATCTCAAAAATTTGTGGAGTCGCTACGACAATGCCGGGAACCGGCATTCGATGAGCCACACCACCCCTCGTTCAAGCTCGATACACCGCACGCGATCACCCAACAGGGATTTCGATCACGAACAGCCCGTGTATCGGTCGCCCTGCGGGGTAGCGCAGTGTCTGGCCCTCAATCCCGCCGATGCGGCAGAGACTGAATACGGGACTTACAACAAGCTGCATCCAATAATGGGATCGATGCAGTGGGCCAGAGGCCGAGGGTACTCGACGTTAGCCGTTGCCAATTGCAAGACGTCGCCATTTTCATGTCGGCACGGCGTCAAAGTCAACCACCAGAGCCTGCCATACAACGGGGCGGAATTTGCACAATTGCCTCGCGGGGTGATGTGGGGTAGTTTGGCCCGAGGTACATCCGCAGGAGAAACACCGCCTTGAAACGCGTACTGGTTCTGGCCACAGCAGCTCTTGTTCTTGCCGGCTCCCTCGCCAATGCCGGCCAGGTGGTCTACCGCTGGAAGGACGACCGCGGCAACCCGGTGAACAGCGACCGGCCGCCACCGAAGGGCGTTGACTATGAGGTGATCTCCACCCAATCGAGCATGGTACGACCGGTTGACTCCAAAGAAGGCGCCGTGCCGCTCGAAGTCAAACCCAGTGCCGACAACCAGTTCGAGCCGGTGGACGCCAGCAAGCCCAAGATCGAGAAGAACCCTGAGTACTGCAAACGCGCCAAGGAGAATCTCGCCACCCTCGATTCACACGCCCGGATCCGGCTGCGCGACGACAAAGGCGAGGTTAGGTTTCTCTCCGAAGAAGAAAAGCAGGTGGAGCGCAACAAGGCGCTGGATACCATCAAGCTGAATTGCGACGAAGCGTAGCAAGCCCCTCCCTCCCAAATAGAAAAAGCCCGTCTCCTGCAGACGGGCTTTTTTTGCTGCAAATTCAGCGCCGGGGATTTTAGCGCTGGGTAAACACGGGCTTATCCGCCTTCACATCCACGCTGATCGTCATTCCCGGTTCGAACTCGCCCGCGAGGATGTGCTGGGCCAGCGGATTCTCCAGCTCCTGCTGGATCGCCCGCTTGAGCGGCCGCGCGCCATACACCGGGTCGAAACCGGCTGCCACCAGCCTGTCCATGAACGCATCGCTGATTTCCAGCTTCATCTCCCGCTCCGCCAATCGCGCCTGTAGCCCGCGCAACTGAATCGCCGCGATGCCGCGAATCTGCTCCTGCGCCAGCGGATGGAACACCACCGATTCATCCACCCGGTTGATGAACTCGGGGCGAAAATGCGTGCCGACGACTTCCATCACGGCGGTTTTCATCGCCTCGTAGTTGTCCTCGCCCGCCATTTCCTGGATCAGGTGGGAGCCGAGGTTGGAGGTCATCACCACGATGGTGTTGCGAAAATCCACGGTCCTGCCCTGACCGTCCGTCAACCGGCCATCCTCCAGCACCTGCAGCAGCACGTTGAAAACATCGGGGTGAGCCTTTTCTACTTCATCCAGCAACAGCAGTGAGTAGGGGCGGCGCCGCACCGCCTCGGTCAGGTAGCCGCCCTCCTCGTAGCCCACGTAACC
>CAYWWD010000183.1:0-2846 GCA_964461965.1 uncultured Halioglobus sp.
TCGGGCGGGCAGCAGCAGCGGGTGATGATCGCCATGGCGCTGGCCTGCGAGCCGGAAATCCTGATCGCCGACGAGCCCACCACGGCGCTCGATGTCACCATCCAGCAGCAGGTGCTGGACCTGATCCGCGGCCTCACCCGCACGCGGCAACTGGCGGTGCTGCTGATCACGCACGACATGGGCGTGGTCAGCCAGGTCGCCGACGAAGTGGCGGTGATGTACCGCGGCGAGATCATCGAGCGCAACCGCGTGCGGGAGTTCTTCCGGAACCCGCGCGAGGACTACAGCCGTCGCCTGATCGCCGCGCTGCCGGACCTCACGCGCTTCCGCGCGCACGACGCGAACGATGCCCTGCTGCGGCTCGACGACGTCAAAGTGCACTTCCCCATCCGCCGCGGCATCCTGCAGCGCGTGGTGGATTACACCTGCGCGGTGGATGGCGTGTCGCTGTCCATCGGCCGCGGCGAAACCTACGCACTGGTGGGCGAATCCGGCAGCGGAAAATCCACGCTGGGGCGGGCCATCCTCAACCTCGAACCCGTCGCGGCGGGTACGATCACCTTCCAGGGTGTTCCCGTGCAGGCACTGGGGCGGCGCGCCATGCTGCCCTATCGGAAGAAAATCCAGGTGGTATTCCAGAACCCGCATTCCTCCATGAACCCGCGCATGATCGTGGGCGATATCATCCGCGAGGGTATGGACAGCCTCGGCATGGGGCTTGCGGGCGCAGCGCGCGAGCAGCGTGTCGCGGACTTACTCGCGCGCGTGCAACTGGCGAGCGAGTTCACCCAGCGCTTCCCGCACGAGTTGTCCGGCGGGCAGTTGCAGCGCGTAGCCATCGCCCGCGCGCTCGCGGTGGAGCCGGAGCTGATCATCTGCGACGAGCCCACCAGCGCGCTGGATGTGTCCATCCGCGCCGAAGTGCTGGAACTGCTGCAGGAGCTGCAACGAACGTTTGGCGTTTCCTACCTGTTCATCACGCACGATCTCTCCATCGTGCCCGGCCTTGCGCACCGCGTGGGCGTGATGCGCTCGGGCCGGCTGGTGGAGCAGGGCAGCGCCGAGCAAATTCTCACGCAGCCCCAACATCCGTACACGCGCGCCCTGCTGGCAGCGGTGCCGCGTGTGGACAGCGTATAGCGACGCGCGCGCCCTTCATCTATGCTTGGCGGAACCGGCTGTCGCGCCGCGCCGCTGGCAGAACACGAGGAGAGATCCGTGGCTGATTCGAACACCGACCCCGCACCCAACCCCGATGTCGTGCAGCGGATGCGGCAACTGCTGGGCGAGGGCGGCGTGCGCGAGCAGCCCGATGCGTTCATGCCCGAGATCATCCTGCTGCCGCGCAGCACCGTAGAGGTCTCGGAAATTCTCAAACTGTGCTCGGCTGCGGGCCAGCCCGTGGTGCCACTCGGCGGGCGCACCGGCCTTGCCAGTGGCCATTTTCGCACCTGTGGGGAGCTCGGCCTCTCGCTGGAGCGCATGCACGTCATAGAGGAGATCGATGTCGAGAATCGCACCATGACCGTGCAGGCCGGCTGCATCCTGCAGGTTGCCGCAGAAGCGGCGAAGGAGCGCGATCTGCTGCTGCCACTGGATTTCGGCGCGCGCGGTTCGGCGACGGTGGGTGGCAACGCGGCCACCAATGCCGGCGGCAACATGGTGATCCGCTACGGCATGCTGCGCGACTCCGTACTGGGGCTGGAGGTGGTGCTGGCCGACGGCACGGTGGTGACCAGCCTCAACAAGATGCTCAAGAACAACACCGGCTACGACATCAAGCACTGGTTCATCGGCGCCGAGGGCACGCTGGGCGTGATCACGCGCCTGGTGCTGCGTCTGCGGCCGCACCCGCGCAGCCAGAATACTGCGCTGCTCGCGGTGGACAGTTTTACCGCCGTCACCCACCTGCTGCGCTGGCTGGACGCGCACACTGCCGGGACCCTGTCAGCGTTCGAGGTCATGTGGCCCGATTTTTACGAATACATCACGCGCGAGGGCAGCCTGCACAGGCCGCCGCTGCCGCACGGCAGCGCGTATTATGTATTGGTGGAAACGCTGGGTTCCAACCCGGAGGCCGACGCCGAGCACTTTTCCACCGTGCTCGGCGAGGCGCTGGAGGAGGGCCTGATCGCCGATGCCGTGCTGACGCGCTCGCAGTCCGAGCGCAATGCGCTGTGGGATATTCGCGACGATGTGCTGCAGTTTTTTCACCTGGGTCCCATCATTCCTTTCGACGTCAGCATCACGCTCGATCGCATGGAGGCATTCATCGCCGACATACGCGCGGCGATGGCACAGCGCAAGGACCCGGTCTGTGTGATCTTCGGCCACCTCGGCGACAGCAACCTGCACCTGATCCTCGGCTCACGCGATGCGCAGGCCTTTGACTACCTCGGCCTGCAGCAACTCCTCTACGAAACCGTAGGGCGCTACGACGGCTCGGTCTCGGCGGAGCACGGCATTGGCCTGGGCAAACGCGAGCACCTGCATCGCAGTCGCAGCGCGGCCGAACTGCAGCTGATGCTCGCCATGAAAAAAATGCTGGACCCGAAAAACATCCTCAACCCGAACAAGATATTTCCCACGGACGCCATTGCCGCACCCTGAGACCAGGCGCGGTTGACTACAACGGAGCATGGCATGAACGGCGCAGAGAGCCTCCTCACCACCCTGATCAACAACGGCATCGAGGTGTGCTTCACCAACCCCGGCACCTCGGAGATGCATTTCGTCGCGGCGCTGGACCAGGTCGAGGGCATGCGCTGCGTGCTGTGCCTGTTCGAGGGCGTGCTGAGCGGCGCCGCCGACGGCTACGCCCGCATGGCGCGCAAACCCGCCTCCAC
>CAYWWD010000184.1:0-2829 GCA_964461965.1 uncultured Halioglobus sp.
CTACCGCAAGGGCTACAAGTTCTCCACGTATGCAACGTGGTGGATTCGCCAGGCGATCACGCGCTCCATCGCCGACCAGGCGCGCACCATCCGTATTCCGGTGCACATGATCGAAACCATCAATAAACTCAACCGCATCTCCCGCCAGATGCTGCAGGAGATGGGCCGCGAACCGACGCCGGAAGAATTGGGCGTGCGCATGGACATGCCGGAAGACAAAGTGCGCAAGGTGCTGAAGATCGCCAAGGAGCCGATCTCCATGGAGACGCCGATCGGTGACGACGAAGATTCGCATCTGGGCGACTTCATCGAGGATCACACCATCCACTCGCCCGTGGATGCCGCCACCGGCCAGGGCCTGCAGGAAGCCACCAAGGAAGTGCTCGCCGGCCTCACCGCGCGCGAGGCGAAAGTGCTGCGCATGCGTTTCGGTATCGACATGAACACCGACCACACGCTGGAAGAAGTGGGCAAGCAGTTCGACGTGACGCGCGAGCGCATCCGCCAGATCGAAGCCAAGGCCCTGCGCAAACTGCGCCACCCTACCCGCTCGGATTACCTGCGCAGCTTCCTCGACGACAACTGATCACCCACTCTTCGGCTTGAAGCAGCCCGCGCACAAGCCGAAGGTCGTCATCATCGGTGGCGGCTTCGGCGGCCTGTTCACCGCTCGCAAACTGCAGGCGATCTGCGGTGGCGAACTGGACATCGAGCTGATCAGCAAGATCAACTACTTTGTCTACCAACCGCTCCTGCCCGAAGTGGCGGCAGGCACGCTCGACCCCCAGGATGCCGTTACCCCGTTGCGCACGCTGCTGAAGAACGTGCATGTACGCCTCGCTGAAGTGACCGGTGTCGATCTCGATGTGCGGCAGGTGGTGCTGCGCCAGGGGCAGAAAAAAATCCTGCAGCGCGTGGACTATGACCACCTGGTGATCGCCACTGGACAGAGCGCCAACCTCGCGATGTTCCCCGGCTTCGAGCACCACAGCCTCACCATGAAGGATCTCTCAGACGCGTACCGGCTGCGCAATCACGTCATAGAATGCATGGAAATGGCCGATGTCACGCGCTTCCCCGAGATCAAGCAGCGTGCGCTCACCTTCGTCGTGGCGGGAGGCGGATTTTCCGGCGTGGAAACGATGGGTGAATTGGTGGAGATGATCGAGCGCATCCTGCCACAGTATCCGAACATTCAGCACCACGAGGTGCGGATGGTATTGATCCAACGTGGTCAACGTGTGCTGCCCGAGATGCCGGCGCGCCTCAGCCAGTACGCGCGGGAGCATCTTGAAAAGCGCGGCGTCGAGGTGTGGCTGGACACCTCCATCCGGTCCGCGACGCAACAGGCGGTGTACACCAGCGATGGCCGCTCGCTCGCCACGCGCACCATCGTCACCACGATTGGCAACGGAGCGTCCGAGTTTGTGAAATCGCTGCCGATTGCACTGGATCGCGAGCGCATTCCCGTGAGCCCTGAACTGGAGGTGACGGGGCTTCGCAACGTGTGGGCAATCGGCGATGCCGCGCTCGTACCGGTGTGCTCGCGGACCGGCGAGCAAAGTTACGCGCCGCCCACCGCGCAATCCGCCAGGCAACAGGCCGAAACTCTTGCAGAGAACATCGTGCGGCGCCAACGCGGCGCTCCGCTGAGCGCCTTTGACGGTGAAGACGTGGGTATGCTGGCTTCGCTCGGTGGACACCGCGGCGTCGCCCAACTGTTTGGCTTGCGCGTTACCGGCTTCCTCGCCTGGCTGATCTGGCGTATTGCTTACATCGGTATGCTGCCAGGCATGGCAACTCGCATCCGCGTGGGGTTCGACTGGCTCTTCGATTACTTCATGCCGCGCACCATCGTCTACATGGCCGAGAGCGACCGCCCGGCAACCCGTTACCTGAACTACGCCAAAGGCGAGGTGGTGCAGTATGCCAATGAACTGCCCGCCGGCTTTTACATCGTACTGAGCGGACGCCTGGAACAAGTGCTGCAGAACGACGCCGGTGAACCTGCGCGGAGTGAATTGCGAACAGGCGACAGCTGGGGCTCTCGCGCACTGCGAGAAAAGCGCCTGACGCACGGGAGGATCACCGTGCTGGAAGATTGCAAACTGCTGCTGGTAAGGAGCGAGGATTTTCAGCGTTTACGCGGGGCGTATGAGCCGCTGAATAAGCTGCTGGCGGCGGACGACAGGTAGCGTGGCACTGACCTGTGTTCTTCTTTATAATCTCGCCTCCTTCCCGGGGGCCCATAGCTCAGTTGGTTAGAGCGTCCGACTCATAATCGGCAGGTCGCAGGTTCAAGTCCTGCTGGGCCCACCATTTCATTGATTCCTATACGTTTTCTATAGATTGGAGCGGCCGACTCCGGATGCGCTCTGGGTGAATTTTTAGGGGCTTCACCAAATCAGGTGGGTAGCCACGCCGTATCAATGTTTTCTGGCATGAGATTCAACCCGCCGCAATGGAAGTAAATGGCATGACGGAATCGCTCCCTGTTCCTGAACCCACAGGCTCTTGCCTTGATTCTCTGTATGCGGGCGTTATTACTCTCAGCGTGACCGTTGTGAACACCCAGAGACATTGCATTCAGAATGCCCCAGAGGTGTGCCTTTAGCGTCGCCGCTACCTTTTTCATTGGAGCCAACCGACAGCGCTGGGCCCATGCGAACCATCGCTGCCACGCTTTTACTGCCCAACCGCGGGTCTGGTAGCGCCAGATGTCCATGGCCATTTCCTTCATGGCCCACGCCCGTGCCGTCTTCAGGTGACTGTCGCTGTTAACGCCAATGCAAAACTCCCCACTTTGGGCAAGCCAATATTCCCCACCCT
>CAYWWD010000185.1:0-2682 GCA_964461965.1 uncultured Halioglobus sp.
TCGGGCGGTCGCTTCGCCGGCTACGGCTTCTACCTGCTCAAGGGCAAGCCGGTGTTCCTGTGGAATCTCGTCAATCTGGAGCGCATACGCTGGGAGGGCCCTGTGCTGTCACCCGGCAGGCACACAGTGACCTTTGATTTTGATTACGAAGGACTCGGTACCGGTACGCTCGCCTTCAATAACATGAGCGGCCTCGGGCGTCCCGGCACCGGCACTCTGTCAGTGGATGGCAAAGTGGTCCAGACGCAGAAAATGCCGAAAACCCTGCCCATGATCCTGCAGTGGGACGAGAGCTTCGACATCGGTTCCGATACGTTAACCGGTGTGAACGATGCCGACTACACGCCGCCGTTCACCCTGACCGCCAAACTCAACAAACTGACAGTGAAGGTGGACCGGCCTACGCTGACGGAAGAGGACATCAGGAAGCTGCGGGCGGCAACCGCCGCAGCCGCGGATGGCAGTCCGCTTCCCAAGGTCGCGGGCGGGGGGGTATAGGCAGCATAAACCACATTTTCGGTGACTCGCCGCGGTCACTCTTACCTGGTCGGCGCCGGCACCTTCCCTCGGCAGACCGCTCCGGCTCGCCCACCAGCGTGCAGATTGGTGTCACAGCCCGGAATGCGCCCAACGACGGCCTCGCCGAGACACTTCTCCCTCTCTCGCCGGTTTTCTGAATGAGCGACGCCAGTGCCGCACTGCTGACGCCGGAGCACGAACGATTTCATCATGGGGATTGTCACGCCGTCGCGTCGAACAGTCCTCGCTGCGGCGGCGCCCGACACGGCGGCCGTCGCGTGGCGAACAGGAAAATGGTGCCCCAGTCGATCTGCGCCGCCTGCTTCCAGGTGGCGTTACCCGGTTTCGCTGGGAACGTATCCAGTCCAAGAGCATTCAATCAGCAAAAAGGCCAGAAAATCAGCTTGGCCTGACCGCTGCGCGTTGCTGTCCGAAATTGGACGAGCATGAACCGCACACTCACCGATGCGAGCATTGCACGAGATTTGGCAAAAGTTCTCGCGAGAATTAAACACGCAGCAACTACGCAAGCGGAGAAAATCTACTCGCAACACCCTGTTTATCCGCCAATAACTTCACGCGCAGAGCGATCAACAAGCCAAGCTGATTCAATCAAGGCTGGCTGTAGTTGTGCCACATTGATAATATGTGGCGCTTATGCCAAGCCAATCAGGAAGTCACGGATGAAGCGTTGCGTTATCGGTATTCGTCGCCCTGGAGAGCCGGGGGCGGTCGCCACCTCCAAAGATGCGCCGACAGTCTGGTTCCCCTCGATGGCCACGATGGCGGCGGTGCTGTCCGAAGACAACCAGGCCTTGCTGCGCCTCATCCGTGACAAGCGCCCCAAATCGTTGACCGAACTGGCTGAGCTCACTGGACGACAGTTGCCCAACCTGTCACGCACGCTGCGGATGATGGAGGGCTATGGCCTGGTGGCACTGAAAAAGGACGTGCGCGAGATCGAGCCCATCGCACTGGCAACCAGTTTCAAGATCCTGATCGACTGAAGGGCGACGCAGTGAAAGGGAAGACAATGCGCGATGGCGTTATCACCGAAGCGGATACTTGCCGTGAATTTGTCACACCCCGCTTGGTCGAGGCCGGCTGGGGCGCGGCACCGCACTCCATCGGCGAGCAACGCAGCTTCACCAACGGCCGGATCATTGTGGCGGGCGGCAAAGTTCGGCGCGGCAAACAGAAGCGTGCTGACTACCT
Organism: uncultured Halioglobus sp.; assembly: GCA_964461965.1. Taxonomy (GTDB): domain Bacteria; phylum Pseudomonadota; class Gammaproteobacteria; order Pseudomonadales; family Halieaceae; genus Marimicrobium. Next base: position 1,735 of record CAYWWD010000185.1, read on the forward strand.
TCTGTACTACCGCCGCGACTATCCCCTTGCCGTTGTCGAAGCCAAGGAGATCAGCCTGCCCGCGGAGACCGGTGTACAGCAGGCCCGCGAGTACGCGGAGATTCTCGGCCTCAAGTTCGCCTACGCCACCAACGGCCATCGCATCATCGAGATCGACTACACCACCGGCACGGAGCGTGAGGTTCATCGCTACGCCACGCCCGATGAACTGTTTTCTCGATTGACAGCCGCCACCCAATTGCCGCGGACATCGGCCACCCACCTGCTGGAGCCGTTCAACCTCGCTTCTGGCAAAGTGCCGCGCTACTACCAGCGGATCGCGATCGACCGCGCGATTGAGGCTATTCTGCAGGGCCAGAAGCGCATCCTCGCCACACTGGCCACTGGCACCGGCAAGACCTGCGTGGCCTTCCAGATCTGCTGGAAGTTGTGGAGCAGCCGCTGGAACCGCACCGGTGAATACCGCCGCCCCAAAATTCTGTTCCTCGCCGACCGCAATATCCTGGTCGATGAACCGATGGCCAAGATGTTCGCTCCCTTCGGCGATGCCCGGCACAAGATCGCTGGCGGCGACACCAGCCAAAGCCGCGACATGTACTTCGGCATCTATCAGGCACTGTCCACGGCAAGCGCCGACGTATTCCGCCAGTACCGCCCGGACTTCTTCGACCTGATCGTCATCGACGAATGTCACCGAGGGTCCAGCCGGGACGAAAGCGCCTGGCGTGCGGTACTGGACTACTTCGATCCCGCCGTGCAGTTCGGTATGACGGCCACACCGCTGCGCGAGGAGTCGCGCGACAGCTACGAGTACTTCGGCAACCCGGTCTACACCTACAGCCTGCGCCAGGGCATCGAGGACGGCTTTCTCGCACCGTACCGAGTGCACCGTGTCATCACCACCGTGGACGCCGCGGGGTGGCGCCCCAGCAAGGACGAGCTGGATCG
>CAYWWD010000186.1:0-2631 GCA_964461965.1 uncultured Halioglobus sp.
CCTTCTTGGCGCGGCGGGCACGGGCCTCGCCCATGGACATGTTGCGATTGATCTCCTTGATTTCGGTGACAGTCAGGCCGCTCTTTTCTTCCACTAGCGCGATGCGCCGCTGCAGGCGCTGGATCTCGTCCTTTTCATTACCCAGCTTGGTGCCGTAATCTTTCTTGCGCGCGTGGCGGCTCACCCAGCGCGGGTCGGTTTCAGAGCCCTGGAACGAAGCGATGAAATCCTTGCGCGGCATGCCGCACACTTTTACGGCAATGCGCATGATCTCGCGCTCGTGATCGCGCAGCGCCGCCAGCACATTGCGCGGTGCCTCGGTCAGCGGATCGGAGATGCGCGGTGTGAATTTGAAAAACTTGAACAGCTCGCCCAGCTTCTCCATCTCCTTGATGGCATTCTTGTCCAGTCGTCCTTTCTGGCTGACGAGTTTCTCGGTTTTGTTGTATTGCCGCTTGAGAGCGGTGAAGCGTTTCTTGGCTTCCACCGGGTCGGGCCCGGTCTCCGCTTCTTCCTCGTCCTCGGTCGGCGGCGCGGCCTCGACGACATCGGCAGCCGAGGGCACGTTCTCGGTCGGGTCCAGGTAGCCCACGATCAGGTCGCCAAGGCGTTTGTCTTCCTTGATGACAAGGTCGTACTCGTCGAGCACCTGCTTCACTGCGCCGGGATACATGGCCACGGCGGCGAGCATTTCGCGAATCCCTTCCTCGATGCGCTTGGCGATGACGATTTCGCCCTCGCGGGTCAGCAGTTCGACGGTGCCCATTTCTCGCATGTACATGCGCACCGGGTCAGTGGTCCGGCCCGCTTCTGTTTCAACGGCTGCCAGCGCGGCGGCGGCTTCGGCCGCCGCGATATCGTCGGCGGAGGCGTCGCCCTCGGTCATCAGGAGTTCATCGGCATCGGGCGCGGATTCGAACACCTGGATGCCCATGTCATTGATCATCTGGATGATGTCCTCGACCTGATCCGGGTCGGAGATATCCTGCGGCAGATGGTCGTTGACTTCGGAGTAGGTCAGGTAGCCCTGTTCCTTGCCCCGGGCGATAAGGTCCTTGAGGCGGGACTGCTGGTGCGCGACGTCTGTCATTGAGCAAAAACCCTGAAAAGTGGGGAAAAAAATTAGCCGGCGATTATAACCACAAAACAGCGACTTACCTACTGGAACTTCGCCATTCGGGGGCCATTTGACCCGCAACTACCCCCAAAGTTGCTTCTTCTTATATGGGGCTTCGTGCAGGCACATTCAACCGGTCGCCGGAGAGGGGCATGTGCCGGGTGCCGATGCGTTACTCGCGGGGTTTGTTGCGCAGCATGTCCCGCTGCAGTTTCTCCTGCAGCAGTTCCCGGAGCCGTTGCTTCTCCAGTTCACTGACCTCAGCGTAGTTCGTGAGTTTCAGTTTGTCGACTTGGGCCGCCAATTTTGACTGCTGCGGGAGCTGCGAAAGCGCGGTCATGGTGTCCACGAACTGCTGTTCGATGCCGGTGGCGGGGATCAGCCGCTCCTGCCCCGCGAGGCGGCTGAGCAACCGGCCCTCGTCGGTCCCGTACCAGTGGCCGAGCAGCATGGCGGTGCTCGATTCCGGGCGGCGGTGGAGCAAGTGCAACAGTTCGCGCAGCAGGTCGCCGTCCTCACCGGTCACGCCCTCGAGCAGCGCGGGGCTGGCGAGTCGCGCGATGTCGGGCTGGTGCAGCAGCAGCGCCATGGCGGCCTGCGCGAGGTTGGAGTAGCCCGTGGTGGGAGGCTGGTGCTTGATGGGCGGTCCACGCCGGGGCGGTGGCCGTAGCGAAGCCGCGTCCAAGGGGGCGTCGTATCCTGGTGATGGCCCGAGAATCGAACCTTCATCCGGTGGCCGCGTGGGTGCAGGCGGCACTTCCAGTCGCATCAGGCTGCCGAGTTCCAGTCCGGTGCGCTCGGCCAGTGCCTGGAACATCAACTGGCGGTATACACCATCGGGCAGTTGGCGGATGAAGGGCAGGGCCAGCTTGCTCATGCGCGCCCGGCCTTCGAGGCTGGCGAGGTCCAGCCCGGTCGCCACCGCGTCGAACAGGAAGGTCTCCAGCGGTACGGCCTGCCCGACCAGGTGCTCGAAGTGTTCCCTGCCACCGGCGCGCACGGCGTCGTCCGGGTCCTGCCCCTCGGGCAGAAACAGGAACCGCGCCTGGCGGCCATCCTCCATGCAGGGCAGGGCCGCTTCCAGCGCCCGGAACGCCGCCTTGCGCCCCGCCTCGTCGCCGTCAAAACAGAAGATCACTTCCGGGCATAGGCGGTACACGCGCTCGAGATGCGTCTGGCTGGTAGCGGTGCCCAGCGTCGCCGTGGCGTAGGTGATGCCGTATTGCGCCAGGGCGATCACATCCATGTAACCCTCCACCACCACGATGCGCTCCAGCTTGCGCGTAGTCTGACGGGCTTCGTACAGGCCGTACAGTTCCCGCCCCTTGTGGAAGATATCGGTTTCGGGCGAGTTCAGGTACTTCGGTTTGTCGTCTCCCAGCACCCGGCCGCCGAACGCGATGACCCGGCCGCGCCGGTCGCGGATGGGAAACATGACGCGATCGCGGAATCGATCGTAGATCCTGCCGTCTTCATTCTTGACCAGCATGCCAGTGCGCAACAGCAGGTCGCGC
>CAYWWD010000187.1:0-2527 GCA_964461965.1 uncultured Halioglobus sp.
ATGTCCATCATCCTGCTGGCGCCGTCCTGGGGCGGCATGATCAACGGCATGATGACGCTGTCCGGCGCCTGGGACAAACTGCGCACCGACCCGATCCTGCGCTTCCTGGTGGTGAGCCTTTCCTTCTACGGCATGGCCACGTTCGAAGGCCCGATGATGTCCATCCGCACCGTGAACGCGCTGTCACACTACACCGACTGGACCATCGGCCATGTGCACGCCGGCGCGCTCGGCTGGGTGGCGATGATCTCCATCGGCTCCATTTATCACCTCATCCCCATCCTCTTCGGCAAGCAGAAGATGTACAGCATCGGCCTGATCAGCGCGCACTTCTGGATGTCCACCATCGGCACCGTGCTGTACATCGTGTCGATGTGGGTCAACGGCATCATGCAGGGGCTGATGTGGCGGGCCTACAACCAGGACGGCACCTTGACTTACAGCTTCGTCGAATCGGTTGCGGCCAGTTATCCGGGTTATGTCGTGCGCTTCCTCGGCGGCGCTATCTTCCTCGGCGGCATGCTGATCATGGGCTACAACGTGTACATGACCGCCCGCAAGGATGTTGCGCCACTGGCGGCGCCGGCCGCGGCGGTATAGGGAGCAGATCATGAAGCACGATGTGGTGGAAAAGAATATCGGCCTGATGATCATCCTGATGATCGTTGCGATCAGCTTCGGCACCCTGGTCGAACTGGCGCCTCTCATCTTCGGCAAGTGGGATCCCAGCGAGCCGATCGCCGGCCTGAAGCCCCTGCCCGCGCTGGAGCTCGAAGGCCGCGACATCTACGTCCGGGAGGGCTGCCACACCTGCCATTCCCAGATGATCCGGCCGCTGCGGGCCGAAACCGAGCGCTACGGCCACTTCTCCGTCGCGGGCGAGTATGTGTACGACCACCCCTTCCTCTGGGGTTCCAAACGCACCGGCCCCGACCTGGCGCGGGTCGGTGCGCGCTACAGCGATGACTGGCACCGCGCGCACCTGTACAACCCGAGGGATGTGGTGCCGGAATCCAACATGCCGGCGTTCCGCTGGCTGTTTGACGCCGAGATCGACGGGGCGCGCACCGGTGCCAAGATGGAAGCACTGCGCCGCGTCGGCGTGCCCTACAGCGATGAGGACATCATCGGTGCGGCCGCAGCCGTTCAAGGCAAGAAGGAGATCGACGCACTGGTTGCCTACCTGCAGCAACTGGGCACGCTGCTGCAAAGCAAACGCTAGGGCACGGGCGAGAACTATGGACATCAACGATCTCAGAGGACTCAGCACTGCCTTCCTGATGGTGGCGTTCATCAGCCTGTGCTGCTGGGCATTCAGCAAGAAACGTAAGAAGGCGTTCGATGAAGCGGCAAACCTGCCGTTTGCAGATGAGCCGCGAGATGAGCACAACCGTAGTGAGGACCGCGACGCATGAGTAGTTTCTGGAGCCTGTGGATCATCATCCTCACGACGGTCACCATCGTGGGCCTCGTGTGGATTTTATTTGCCAATCGCAAGGGCGGCCCGCGGGAAGAAGACACGACGACCGGGCACGTCTACGACGGTATCGAGGAGTATGACAATCCGCTGCCTGCGTGGTGGTTTTACGGGTTTGTGCTCACCATCGTCTGGGCCGTGGGCTATCTGATGATATTTCCCGGCCTCGGCAACTTTCCGGGCCTGCTGGGCTGGACGCAGGTGGACCAGCACGATCGCGACGTCGCCCGCGCGGAGGAGCGCTTCCAGGGCTTGCGCGACCGCTACCTGGCGCTGCCGCTGGAGGACGTTGCCACCGATCCCGCCGCGCGCAAGATGGGCATGCGAATGTTCGCCAACAACTGCGCCCAGTGCCACGGCGCCGATGCCAAAGGCAGTTACGGCTTTCCCAACCTCACCGACAATGACTGGTTGTACGGCGGCGGCGCAGCCGAAATCGAGGCCAGTATCACGCAGGGCCGGCAGGCCGCCATGCCCGCCTGGGGTACTGTCATCGGCGAGCAGGGCGTGACCGACGTCACCGCGTACATCCTGTCGCTCAATGGCCGCGATGCTGATGCTGCCAGTGCGACGGCGGGCGCGAAGGTTTACCAGACCTATTGCGTTGCCTGCCACGGGGCCGACGCCACCGGCAATCCCGCGCTCGGCGCACCCAACCTGAAGGACGGCATCTGGCTGTACGGCGGCAGCGCCGAGCACATCGGCCACAGCGTGCGCAGCGGGCGTAACGGACGCATGCCCGCGCACAAGGATTTACTCAGCGAGGACAAGATTCACATTCTGGCTGCCTATGTGTACGGTCTCAGCCGACAGTAACGCCAGCTGTCCCGGTTCGCCGCTACCGGCATCCGGGTCGCGGATGGCACGCCAGACGCATGCGGACACCGGGGAGCACCATGCCTGAGCCGGAATTGATAGACCTGGTGGAAATCGCGCCGGCGGAAGTCGGGGAACTCGACCTCTACCAGCGGCGCGAGAAAATCTACACGCGCAAGATCGAAGGCTTCTACCAGCGCATCCGCATGTTCACCGGCTGGCCGCTGTTAATCG
>CAYWWD010000188.1:0-2524 GCA_964461965.1 uncultured Halioglobus sp.
ATCAGCTCCATCATGTTGACGGTCTTGCCCACGCCGGCGCCGCCGAACAGGCCGACCTTACCGCCCTTGGCGAAAGGGCAGACCAGGTCGATCACCTTGATACCGGTTTCCAGCAATTCATTGGAAGCTGCCAGTTCTTCGTACGTCGGTGCTTTCCGATGGATGGAGGCGCGCTCCTTTTCGCCGATCGGCCCGAGTTCGTCGATAGGGTTGCCAAGCACATCCATGATGCGCCCCAGCGTTTCCTGCCCGACCGGTACTGCAATCGGCTCGCCGGTATTCTCGACCGCCAGGCCGCGACTGACGCCTTCGGACGAACCCATGGCGATCGTGCGCACCACGCCGTCACCCAATTGCTGTTGCACTTCCAGCGTTAGGTTCTTCTCGGTGACTTTCAGTGCATCGTAAACCTTGGGCACCCGGTCGCGCGGGAATTCCACGTCGATGACGGCGCCGATGATTTGTACGATTCGTCCGCTGCTCATGTCCGGATCCTCTATCTCAAAATTCAATTCTGTTTGGCTGGGAGCCCCGTAGACTGGGCGGGGATCAGATACCTTGTCAGTTGCCATACCGCTGCCGCCACGGGCACTAGCCGATTGCCGCGGCGCCGCCCACGATTTCCGACAACTCCTGCGTGATGGCCGCCTGGCGGGCCTTGTTGTAGATCAGCTGCAGGTCGTCGATCAGTTCGCCGGCGTTCTCCGTGGCATTCTTCATCGCCAGCATGCGCGCGGCTTGTTCGCACGCGCCGTTTTCCACCACCGACTGGTACACCTGTGACTCGATATAGCGGGTCAACAGTCCTTCCAGCAGCTCCTTGGCTTCGGGTTCGTAGATGTAATCCCAGTGGTGTTTCATCCCGGGGCTGTCTTCCGCCTCCAGGGGCAGCAGTTGCGCAACGACCGGGCTCTGTACCATGGTGTTGATGAACTCATTGCTGACCAGGAACAGGCGATCGATGCGCCCCGCCGCGTAGGCATCGAGCATCGTTTTCACGCTGCCGATCAGGTCGGCCAGCGCCGGCGTCTCGCCCATATCGCGTACTGCGGCCACGACATTGCCGCCGTAGCTGTTGAAGAAGGCCGCCGCCTTCGCGCCTATCAGAGAAAGGTCGATTTCCACACCCTGGTCTGCCCACTCCTTCATGGCCCGCACGGTGCGCTTGAACAAGTTGATGTTCAGGCCGCCGCAAAGGCCGCGATCGGTTGACACCACCAGGAAGCCGACGCGCTTGACGTCCCGCTGCTTCATGTACAGGTGCTGGTACTCAGGCGCCGCATTGGCGATATGTCCCACTACCGCGCGCATCCGCCGGGCATAGGGTTTGCCGAGGCGCATGCGATCCTGCGCGCGACGCATCTTGCTCGCCGCCACCATCTGCATGGCGCTGGTGATCTTTTGCGTACTGCGTATGCTCGAGATCTTGGTGCGGATTTCTTTTCCGGCTGCCATCTGCTGGTCCTCGGGTCTACCAGGTCTGCGTGGCTTTGAACTTCGTGATTGCCGACTTGAACGTGGCTTCGATCTCGTCGTTATAGTCCCCGGACTGCACGATGCGGTTCATCAACTCGCCGTGCTCCGTGCGCATGAAGGACAGCAGAGCTTGCTCGAAGGCACCGATCTTGTTGACCTCGACATCCTTGAGGAAGCCTTCGTTGGCGGCATAAAGCATGATGCCCATGTCTGCGATGCTCTGCGGGGAGTATTGCTTCTGCTTCATCAGTTCAGTTACACGTTCGCCGTGATCCAGCTGTGCCCGCGTCGCGTCATCGAGGTCCGAGGCAAACTGGGAGAACGCCGCAAGTTCGCGATACTGGGCCAGTGCGGTACGGATACCGCCGGAGATTTTCTTCATGATCTTGGTCTGTGCGGCACCACCCACCCGGGAGACAGAGATACCGGCATTCATTGCGGGACGTACGCCGGCGTTGAACATGTTAGCTTCCAGGAAGATCTGGCCGTCGGTGATGGAGATCACGTTGGTCGGGATGAAGGCCGACACGTCGCCTGCCTGGGTCTCGATGACTGGCAGTGCGGTGAGCGAGCCGGTTTTCCCTTTTACTTCTCCCTTGGTGAAGTCCTCGACGTACTGCGCGTTGACTCGTGCGGCGCGTTCGAGCAACCGCGAGTGCAGGTAGAAAACGTCACCGGGATAGGCTTCGCGACCCGGCGGGCGACGCAGCAGCAGGGATATCTGGCGATAGGCCCACGCCTGCTTGGTCAGGTCGTCGTAAATAATCAGCGCGTCCTGGCCGCGATCGCGGTAGTACTCGCCCATGGTACAGCCGGCAAATGGCGCGAGGAACTGCATCGCCGCCGGATCGGAGGCGGTTGCCGCTACGACAATCGTGTGCTCCATGGCGCCGTGCTCTTCAAGCTTGCGCACCACGGCCGCAACGGATGACGCCTTCTGGCCGATGGCGACGTAGATACATTTGATGCCGGTGCCCTTCTGGTTGATGATCGCGTCCACTGCGATGGCGGTCTTGCCAATCTGGCGGTCGCCGATGATCAGTTCGCG
>CAYWWD010000189.1:0-2328 GCA_964461965.1 uncultured Halioglobus sp.
ACGGCCGCGAGGTGCCCGACGACGAGTACCAGACCAAGGACTTCGAGCGTGTCGTCGCGCTGCGCTCCCGCACCCGGGCGATGGCCCGCCACCTGACCGACCTGCTCAAAGGTACCGACCGCTTCGCCAAGACGCTGGTGTTCTGCGTCGATCAGGAACACGCGGCCGAGATGCGGCAGGAGTTGCTCAACCTCAATAGCGATCTCGTCAAGCAGTACCCCGACTATGTGTGCCGCGTCACCGCCGATGAAGGGGCGATTGGCCTGACCCACCTGTCGCACTTCCAGGATGTGGACAAACCCACGCCCGTCATTCTCACTACATCACAACTGCTGACCACCGGCGTGGATGCCGAAATGGTCAAAAACGTCGTGCTGGCGCGTGTCGTCGGCTCCCGCGCTGAATTCAAGCAGATTGTGGGCCGTGGCACGCGGCTGAAGGTGGATTACGGCAAGGAGTACTTCAACATCATCGACTTCACCGGTACGGCCACCCGTCATTTCGCCGACGCGGACTTCGACGGAGACCCGGCGCGGATTGAGGAAGTGATAGTCGATGAAGCCGGCGAGCAGATCGACATCATCGAAGCTGAAGCTAGCGTTCCGCCAGAGGATGAATCCGGGGAGTATGAGATTCCCGAAGAACAAATCGAGCCCGGCTCCGGCATTCTTATCAATGAACCACCGCCGGAACCGCGCAAATACTACATCGACGGCGGTGAAGTCGAAGTGATCGGCCACCTGATCTACGACCTCGACACCGATGGCAAGAAGCTGCAGGTCGTCAAATACACCGAGTACTCGGGCCGCGCCGTGCGCACTCTGTACCCCACGCGCGAGGCGTTGCAATCAGCCTGGGCCAACCCCGATACCCGCGCCGAGGTACTGCGCGAACTCACCGAACGCGGCATCAGTTTTGAAGAGCTGGCCGCCAGCAGTGAACAGCCCGACGCGGACCCGTTCGATCTGCTGTGCCACCTGGCCTGGAACGCGCCGTTGCTCACGCGCCGCGAACGCGCGGAAGCCGCCAGGCGTCGGACCCGGGACCTGTTCGTCCAACACAGCGATACCGCCCGTGAAATCCTCGCGCTGCTGCTCGACCGCTATGTCGAGCGCGGTATCCTGCAATTCAATGCGTTATCGGAGCTGATGAAGGTGCAACCCTTCGACCGCTACGGCAGTCCTTCCGAGATCGCCACGCGCCACTTCGGCGGAGTCCGTGGCATGAAGGACGCCATCTCCCGGCTCCAGTCCGCGCTGTACCAATAACGAGAACTCGACCCGATGGCCAAAGCCACTACTACCGCCGAAAAAAAGCCGCGCGCACCGCGCAAGGCCAGGGCGCCACTCACCACCCGCGAAAATCTCTCCGCGCTGATCGGCACTGCGCGCAAGATCCTGCGCAAGGACAAGGGCCTCAACGGCGACGTCGACCGCCTGCCGCTGCTCACCTGGGTGATGTTCCTCAAGTTTCTCGACGACCTCGAAATCGTTCACGAGCAGGAAGCCGAGCTTGATGGCAAGCGCTACCAGCCCATCATCGAAGCCCCATACCGCTGGCGCGATTGGGCCGCCCGCGAAGATGGCATTACCGGCGACGAACTGCTGGCTTTCATCAACCAGGAAGTCACTGTGCGTGCCGACGGTAGTTCCGGCAAGGGTCTGTTTGCCTATCTGCGCGGCCTCGCGGGCGAAGGCGAAAAAGGCAGCCAGCGCGAAGTCATCGCCAACGTGTTCAAAGGCATACAGAACCGCATGGTCAGCGGCTACCTGTTGCGCGACATTTTCAACAAGATCAACGGCATCCACTTCTCGGCCAGCGAAGAAATCCACACGCTCTCGCACCTGTACGAGTCGATGCTGCGCGAGATGCGCGACGCAGCTGGTGACGCCGGTGAGTTCTATACGCCGCGCCCGGTGGTGCGCTTCATGGTGCGGGTGACCGACCCACGCCTGGGTGAAACGCTGCTCGACCCCGCCTGCGGCACCGGCGGCTTTCTGGTCGAGACTTACGACCACCTCGTCCCGCAGGTGAGCACACCCGATCAGCGTCGCACCCTGCAACGCGACACTCTCTATGCTCAGGAAGCCAAGCCGCTGCCCTACATGCTGGCGCAGATGAACCTGCTGCTGCACGGGCTGGAGGCGCCGCAAATCGCCTACGGCAACACACTGGAGCGGCGGATCAACGAGATCGGCCACTGCGAGCGCGTGGATGTCATCCTAACCAACCCGCCGTTTGGCGGCGAGGAGGAAGTCGGCATCAAGGCCAATTTCCCGCCCAACATGCAGACGGCGGAAACCGCGCTGCTGTTCCTGCAATACATCA
>CAYWWD010000190.1:0-2325 GCA_964461965.1 uncultured Halioglobus sp.
GCATATGACAGAAAAGTATTATTTATGTTCCATTAAATACGCACCACTACACTAGTCCCCGCGCTCGTGCTGGAACAACCTGACCTCCGCCAACACCAGCTGCGCCAGCATATTCACCAGCAGCGCGTGGTTTTCCCTGCGAATACCCTCCAGCCCCACGTTGATCTGACGGTATAGCTGATCGCGCTGCTCGCCATCGAGATGCGCCGGCAATTCGACCGTGAAGCTGTATTGTTCCGAGGCGCTCAATTGTGCGTACATGCGCGTCAGCTGTTTGGCGGCAAAATCCACGAGTTGATCGTCAGCGCCCTTGGCCGCGAGCAGGTCGCGCAGGTGGCGATCCAGAAATGCCAGCCCCTGTATCCGTTGCGAAGGGAATTCGAGGATGTCGCCCATAGGATGGCAACTACAGCGTTTTGATCAGGTTGGACAATCGCGGATCAGGATTGGCGGAGCGGCGCAGCAAGAGTACAACGTTGCCGATACTTTGTATTAGCACAGCCCCTGTGTGCGCGCTGATCTGCTGCGCCATCTCGGCGCGCGCTTCGCGGGATCCTGCCGCCAGTTTGATCTTGATCAGTTCGTGGTCGGTCAGTGCGCGCTCGACCTCGGCCATCACATTCTCGGTCAGGCCCTTGTTCGAGACGATGACCACCGGCTTCAACTTGTGTCCGATTGCACGCATGCGCCGGGTATCCTGCTGCGCGTTCTTGCTCATAGTGGTTCCACGGTACAATGGCTGCTTTGCCGGGGCGGGCCATTCTACACAAGCCATCCGGCGCGAGAAACCCGACCGACAGCGACCGCTCATGGCCAAAAAACGTTCTTCCAGCAAAGCGTGGTTGAAGGAGCACCGCGATGACCCCTACGTACAGCAGGCGCAACGCGACGGCTACCGTTCCCGTGCGAGTTACAAACTGCTGGAACTGCAGGAGAAAGACAGGCTGTTCCGACGCGGGATGACCGTGCTGGATCTGGGCAGTGCACCCGGCGGCTGGTCGCAGGTGGCGGCCGCGCAGGTGGGCGAAACCGGTGTCGTGCTCGCCTCCGATATCCTGCCCATGGAGAGCCTGGCGGGTGTCACCTTCATCGAGGGTGATTTCACCGAGGAGGCGGTATTCCGGCGCATCCTGGCGGCGCTCGGCGGCAAACCGGCCGATCTCGTGCTGTCGGATATGGCGCCAAACATGAGCGGTGTACACGCGGTGGACCAGCCGCGTGCGATCCACCTGGTGGAGCTGGCGCTGGATTTCGCGCAGCAGGTGCTGGCGCCGGGCGGTACATTCGTGGCCAAAATGTTTCACGGCGAGGGTTTTGATGACGCATACCAGGTCGCCAAAGCCTTGTATCTCAAGGTTTTGACGCGCAAACCCAAAGCTTCGAGGCCGCGCTCGCGGGAGGTTTATCTGGTGGCCAAGGGCTTTCGGGGCCGCTGAGAACGCAGTGGGGGCGAGCCTTGAAACATGGGCAGATTGCCCCAATTTGTAGTAGATTGGCAGACAGGATTCTGTCGAATTCGGCGAATGTCCCCCGCGAGGTTATGGTTTTGAACACTATGGTGAAGAATTTACTGCTCTGGTTGGTCATCGCCGCAGTTCTGCTTTCCGTTTTCAATAATTTCAACATGCAGGGCGCGCCGGCCCAGCTCGGCTATTCCGATCTGATTACGGAAATCCAGAATGAGCAGGTCAAGAAAGTAGTCGTAGACGGCCTGACGATCGTCGGTGAGCGCAATGACGGCTCCCGCTTCGAGACAATCCGCCCCATGGTGGAAGACCCCAAGCTGATGGACGACCTGCTGCGGCACAACGTCGTGGTGGAGGGCCGCAAGCCGGAGCAGCAGAGTGTCTGGACGCAATTGCTCGTCGCCAGCTTCCCCATCCTGATTATCATTGCCGTCTTCATGTTCTTCATGCGCCAGATGCAGGGCGGCAGTGGTGGCCGTGGCGGCCCCATGAGTTTTGGCAAGAGCAAGGCCAAGTTGCTGGGCGAAGACCAGATCACCACAACCTTTGCCGATGTGGCGGGTGTCGATGAAGCGAAACAGGATGTACAGGAGCTGGTTGAGTTCCTGCGCGATCCCAGCCGCTTCCAGAAGCTCGGCGGGCGTATACCCCGGGGCGTGTTGATGGTCGGCCAACCCGGTACCGGGAAAACGCTGCTCGCCAAAGCCATCGCGGGTGAAGCGAAAGTACCGTTCTTTTCGATTTCCGGTTCGGATTTCGTGGAGATGTTCGTCGGTGTGGGCGCCTCGCGTGTGCGCGACATGTTCGACCAGGCGAAGAAGCAGTCACCCTGCATTATCTTCATTGACGAGATCGATGC
>CAYWWD010000191.1:0-2324 GCA_964461965.1 uncultured Halioglobus sp.
ACGATCACCACCTCGCCGCGCCGGATGTCCTGCGTCAGGAGCACTTCGGCGAGCCGGGTCTTGCCGACTCGGGTGGTGCCCAGGACCAGGGTGTGGCCGACTCGGTCGCTGATGTCCATCCAGATGTCGGACTCTGCGGGCTCGACGCCGTGAATGGCCGGATCACCACCGATGGCGGAGTGCTCTGGCGGCAGGTAACGCAGGAATTCTGTAGTCCTGCCAATCAGGCCGGGTTGCAGCAGGTCCAGCTTTTCTGGAAGACGGGCTTCGTGCAGGCGTTGGGTGTGGCGTTGATCCCACTTGAAACCCCGGCCCAGAAACAGGCGCTCGACCGACCACGGAATGTCTTCGGATGCCACCACGTAGCGGCGCTGGCGCGGCAGGTTGGCGCGGTACCGCAGGATCCTCAGCCCGGCAACGCAGCGCCAGGCCGCATGGCAGACCAGGACACCGGCCAGCCCCCAGGCCAGTTTCGGTGTCAGCAGGAAGATCGATGGCTTCGTCATGACGCCACCCGCGGCGAGTGCGGAAACAGCCGCCGCACGCAATTCGTAGGCGGGCCGCAGCAGGGATTCGAGCGGGTAGGCCATGGGCTCACGCTTGTCCAGATATTGCGGGCAGGCGGACCAGCACCGGATTGACAGCAGGCACCGGCATGACGAAGCGTTCCGGGTTCGGGATCACGACGCCGGAGAGTTGTGACACGGCGCGCTTGCCGCGCATCACCTGGTAGCTCAGCATATTGACGCCCTTCCCGGCCCGCCGATGCCAGCCCGCGCGCAGGAACTGGCGCTGGATGGATTTGCCGATATCCGGGTCGCCGGCATCGGGGACCAAACCGTTTCTGTCGTCGCCGAATCGCGTGGCGAACTCGCGGAAAATGCGGGGCGATACCAGAAGCATGCCCTCGGGGACGAAATGCACGAGCGCTCCGGCCACGTTGACCGGAAGCGTGCCATCGGCGAGTCCTTGCTGCAGCCAGGCCATGAAGCGATGCGCCCCATCGGGTGCTTGCGGCCCTGCTGAATCCGATGTCATGGATTTCCGCGACGGCGGCGACGCTGATTCCGCCTGACCGTCGTCAACATCTTCGAGGTACTCCGTTTCCTCTGCCGGAAGTGCCGGCTGGTCCATTGCCTTTGTCGGACCCGAAGCGGTTGTCGGATCCTCGACGTCACCTTCGGCTTTCACACTCCGCGGACTCGGGGCCGGCACAGCCTCCTGCACTTGGGGATCACCTCGACCGCGCGGACGAAGATCGCGGCTCGGCGATTGACCGGCGGCGCGCAATACCAGCTCACTGATCGCTCCAGTCGGCGCCGAGTCGTCTCCCGAGAGGAATGTAACAAGCTCGCGCATCATCTCGGAATCGGCCGCCAGCCATTCGAGAACCAGGGGCGGTACGCAGCGATTCAGTAATTGCTCCGCAAGCCCCTCGTGCCGGGTGTCGTGCAGCAAGGCGGCGACAAACACCGCGTAGGTCCAGCGATGCGCCTGCGCGCCGATCACCTCCGGCGCCGCCCCTCGCGGCAGGATCTGGCCACGACGGAAATCGAGCGCACGACTGCCGACCTGCAGGGCGTGCGTGAAGCGAGCACCGCTGCGTGCACCACTATCCGCCTGCGGCCGCGATTCCGTCGCCGGCAGCCCGTGCAAGTACGCCGCATAGCCCTCGATGACCGGGCGCACCACCGGCTCGAACACCTCGATGGGGAAACCCATCTTGATCCGAATGAGGTCGACCAAGGCCTCGTCCTGCAAGCACTGAGGCGTGTTCGCCGGCAGTGGCCTGCGCAACAACGTCCCGGCGACCGCAAGTCCGCTTCCCGGCTCCGCTCTGCGCTCGCACCGGATCATCCACTTGATCATCATCGACCGAGTATTGCCGGTCCGTTTCGGGACATCTGGGGCAATTGAGGCCTCGATGAGGCCCCCAATACCCATTGACTCGCGCCCGCAATTCGGTCCACCCACGCAAACACCGCGGTTTGGCAGGCTGTTTCGTAAGCCGTCACCCGATGTCAAGCAGATTGGAGGCCTCATCGAGGCCCCGAATCAGGCTCAGTTGCCCGTCCTCCCTGCTTACGATGCGCTCCACCTTTTGCGCAGCGGCATTCCCGCCAGGCACGCAGACATCAGACCAGGAGAACGGCATGCAGAGACCGCGGAGGCGAACGTTAGCGATGCGACTGAGCATCCATCTCGCCTTTGGTGCCGCCCTCCCCGCGCAGGCCTGCTGGGACGATGCGGCACAGCGCTACCAGGTCAGCAGCGCCCTGCTCTACGCCATCGCCCGCACCGAATCCGGCCTCAATCCGCAGGCC
>CAYWWD010000192.1:0-2275 GCA_964461965.1 uncultured Halioglobus sp.
GACCTCAAGATCGAGCGCATCGGCGCGAAGGATGATCGTCCCGACGCATTCAGCGCGGAAAAGCTCGAGCGCGGCCTGCAGGGCGCCATCGGCTTCGTGAAGGGCTCGGCGACGCTGTTCGAGAACTGGTCTGAAAGTTTCCTGCCGACCCTGAACGAGCTGCCTCCGGCGGACCAGGCCTATTGCCAGCTGATCGGCGGCGACCCGAACATCTTCTATTTCCACAGCGCCTGGCAACTCGCCGACGATGAGGTGTTCATCATCGACGCGCCAGAGATTCCCGAATGCCAGACCTGGAATTTCCAACTCGACAACTGGTGGATGGAGTCGCTGGACTATCGTCATCACACGATTCACATCAACAAGCACACCGCCTATTACAACACCGATGGCAGCGTTCGCATCGTGGTGTCACACACCGATCCTGGCGTACCGAACTGGGTTGAAACCGCAGGCCATAGCATGGGCACGATGTGCTGGCGCTGGATCGGTGCCAAGCAGCATCCTGAACTGAAAACCCGCGTGGCGAAACTGGCGGAACTGCAATGACCGACGTGACCGTGAATTACGATGCCGACGCAATGATTGCCGAGGCGAAGCGCCAGACCGGCTTTGACGACTTCGGCGAGCTGCCGTATCGCGAGGGTCTCGATGTGCTGATTGAGACGTTTGATCGCCATGTCAAGGAGCCCGAAGGCCGCAAGCGCTGTCACGACCGACTGGTGATGCTGCTGGCGACGCGACTCAAGTGTGAGAACGCCTTCAAGACGATACCCGAGATAGCCGAGCAGGAGATCAAGGCGCCGATTTTTGTGACCGGCCTGCCGCGGTCCGGCACCTCGGCGCTGTTGAACCTGCTGGTGTCCGCGCCGGACAATCGCGGCCTGCTGCAGTGGGAAGTGCAGTTCCCCGACCCATGGCCCGACAGCAAGCCGGGGCAGCAGGACCCGCGCTATCCCTATCTGGTCAAGGCGCTGGAACAAACCCGCAACTCCGAGTTTGCAAAAATTCACTACATCGACGCCGACACCCCGGAAGAGTGCGTGCTGTTGCACGCCTACGCGTTTGACGGCGTGCAACTGGGCTTCGAGATCATGCTGGAGCCCTACCGCAGTTGGCTGTTGCAACGCGATCTTGAACCGCTCTACGCCTACCAGAAGAAGCAGATGCAGATGCTGAACTGGCGCAATCCCGGCAAGCAGTGGATGTTGAAAGCGCCCGCGCATATGTGGGGCATTGACGCGATCCTGAAGGTGTTCCCCGATGCGCGCTTCATATGGTGCCATCGCGACCCGCAACTGGTCGTGCCCAGCATCAACAGCATGAACAAGGTGGTGATGGGCATGTATGCCGGCGACCTCAGCCATCTGGATGCGGCCGAGGTCGGCCAGGCCGTGATGGAGTGGTACGCGATGTCGCTGGAGCAGGGCCTCGCGCAACGGGCGAAACTGCCAGCGGAACTGTTCGTGGATTGTTCCCAGCGCGAGTTCGTCGACGCGCCGATGGCGGTGGTGGAAAAAGTGTACAGCGCTTTTAAATTGCCGCTCAGCGCGGAATCGCGCGCGGCGATGCAGGCTCACGTGGATGCCAATCCCAAGGGCAAGCATGGCAAGCACGAGTACAATCTCGCTGAATACGGCCTGACCCGCGACATGATCGAAAAGCGCTTTGCGTTTTACACCAGTGACAAGCGGTGGCCGATCTCGGATTGACGTCCGCCGATCGTTCACTTTGCTGACCCGTCACTACCCGGGACAAGCCTGTTCGCTCAAAAAGCGCATTCGCTCTGCAGGCTTGTCCCGGGCAGTGACTCCCTCCGAGTACTCACGGACATCCCGACGCGCTGTGAAGGTAGGCGGGCGATCCCGTGGCTACCCTGCGGTGAGTAAGCTTTTCGAACAAGCAGGGTAGCCACGGGATCGACCGCCGGCGCTGTATCGCGATCAAAAACCATGCGAGTCGATGAAGCGACCCGTCACAACCAACGAATCTTCTTGAACAACACAATCATCGCAACAGCCAACGCGAAGATCACACCGAGCACAAAAAAGTACCCGTATTCATAATGCAATTCCGGCATGTTGTCGAAGTTCATGCCGTACAGTCCGGCGATGAACGTGATGGGCACGAATATCGCGGTGATGATCGTCAGGATCTTCATCGTGTTGTTAAGCTGATGTGATGTCAGCGAGATATAGCCTTCGACGAGGTCGCCACATAGTTCGTAGTACAGCGTGCATAAGCTGGATACACGTTCACAGCGGTCATACAGGTT
>CAYWWD010000193.1:0-2235 GCA_964461965.1 uncultured Halioglobus sp.
GGCGCCGATGCCAAATCGCTGCGCGACACGCTGGACCAGTGCAAGAACAAGCTGGGCAGTGCCGTAATCCTGCTCTCGGCGGTGGATGGCGACAAGATCGTGCTGACCGCGGGTGTCACCAAGGATCTCACGAATCGCGTGAAAGCCGGTGACCTGATGCGGGAGTTCGCCGATCGCCTTGGCGGTAAGGGCGGCGGCAAACCCGACATGGCGCAGGGCGGTGGCACCGATGTGCAGGCACTGCCCGAGGTGTTGAAGGCGGTGCCGGATTGGGTGTCCTCGCAGCTGGCGTGATACGCCGTGCGGGAAAACAGGCCCGTTTCAAGGTTTTAATCGGCGGCGCATTGGTGTTTAATAGCCACCTTTCATTCGGATCGCGCAGCTACCGCCTGCCGGGCGCGGCTGGTGAATTCCCCCACGATCAGCGCGAGCATTCATGAGCCTATTGGTCCAGAAATTCGGCGGCACTTCCGTCGGCGACACCGACCGTATCGGCCAGGTGGCTGACAAGGTCGCGCGCTTTCGCGCCGAGGGCCACGACATGGTCGTGGTGGTCTCCGCGATGAGCGGCGAGACCAACCGGTTGATCGCGCTCGCCCATGAGGTGCAGGAGCGGCCGGTGCTGCGGGAACTCGATGTGCTGCTCTCAACCGGCGAGCAGGTGACCACCGCGCTGCTCGCGATGGCGTTGAGCCAGCGCGGCGTGAAGGCCAAATCCTACACCGGCGCGCAGGTGCGGATTCTCACCGACGATGCGCACACCAAGGCCCGCATCCGCGATATCGACGACGAGCGCCTGCGCCGGGATCTGCAGGACGGCTATGTGGTCGTCGTTGCCGGATTCCAGGGCGTGGACGAGAACGGGAACATCACCACGCTGGGTCGCGGCGGTTCCGATACCACGGCCGTGGCGCTGGCTGCCGCGTTGAAGGCGGACGAATGCCAGATTTACACGGATGTCGATGGGGTCTACACCACCGATCCGCGCGTGGTGGACGGCGCGCGCCGCCTGTCTCGCATCACGTTCGAGGAGATGCTGGAAATGGCCAGCATGGGCTCCAAGGTGCTGCAGATACGCTCCGTGGAATTTGCCGGGAAATACAACGTTCCGCTGCGGGTGCTGCACAGCTTCAAGGACGGCCCCGGCACCCTGATCACGATGGAGGATGAAACCCAGATGGAAACGCCGACCATTGCCGGCATCGCATTCAACCGCGACGAAGCCAAGCTCACCATTGAAGGCGTACCCGACATGCCGGGCATGGCCTACCGCATTCTCGGCCCGATCGGTGATGCCAATATAGAAGTGGACGTGATCGTGCAGAACATAAGCCACGACAAGACCGCCGATTTCACCTTCACCGTCGGGCGCAACGACCTGGTTCGCGCCGAAGAAGTGCTCAACCGCGTCGCGAAGGAAATCAACGCCGAGAAGGTGACCAGCGACAAAAAAATCGCCAAGGTGTCTGTGGTGGGCGTCGGTATGCGCTCGCACGCGGGCGTGGCCAGCCAGATGTTCGCCGCACTGGCGGAAGTGGGCATCAATATCCTCATGATCACAACCTCCGAGATCAAGATCTCGGTGATTATCGAGGAAAAATTCCTGGAACTGGCCGTACGGGCGCTGCACTCCTCGTTCGGACTGGACAAGGAACCGAAGGATGAGAACGCGGCCTAACTAGTGCGGGCCGCTTGCAATCAGCCAAAGGAAGCGGTATTTCATAACATTGCAATTACCGTGATCTCGGCTGTAATAACAGACCTGTCGGATTGTGGAGCTGTGAGGGAAGTTACAGGAACTATCCCCGCCGTGACATCAGTTGACAGGTTTGGGACTGGAGAGCAGGACGTATGTTGATATTAACCCGCAGGGTTGGAGAGTCTCTCATGGTGGGCGACAACGTCACCGTGACTGTGCTGGGCGTCAAGGGCAACCAGGTTCGCATCGGGGTCAATGCCCCCAAGGATGTTGCCGTGCACCGCGAGGAAATTTACAGTCGAATTCACGAGGGCGGACAGCCCGCTGCCAAAGGCAACAAACAAGAACCTTGATCGCCCCACCCTTTATACGTTTGAATCCGCGGCGCCTGTGGTATCATGCCGCGCCCAATCTCGCGGTAGGAACTACACACCTGCGTTGAGTCTCACGCTCGATGCATACCGCGACGACACGTTACAACGGAGAGCTGGCCGAGTGGCTGAAGGCGCACCCCTGCTAAGGGTGTATAGGCTAAT
>CAYWWD010000194.1:0-2201 GCA_964461965.1 uncultured Halioglobus sp.
GCAAGCGGGGCACTGCTATGAAAAGGACGGAGCGCTGTGGCTGCGCACCACCGACTACGGCGATGACAAGGACCGCGTCATGCGCAAGGGCGATGGCGGGTATACCTACTTCCTGCCGGACGTCGCCTATCACCTCAACAAATGGCAGCGTGGTTTCGTGCGCGTGATCAACGAACAGGGCGCGGATCACCACAGCACCGTGACCCGCGTGCGCGCCGGACTGCAGGCGCTGGAGCAGGGCATCCCACAGGGCTGGCCGGAGTATGTGCTGCACCAGATGGTAACCGTCATGCGCGACGGCGAAGAAGTAAAGCTCTCCAAGCGCGCGGGCAGCTATCTCACCCTCAGGGACTTGATCGATGAAGTGGGGCGCGACGCGACGCGCTTCTTCCTGGCGGCCCGTGCGCCCAGTTCGCAACTCACGTTCGATATCGACCTGGCCCTGTCGCAGAGCAATGACAACCCGGTGTACTACATACAGTACGCGCATGCCCGCAGCCGCAGCGTGCTGCGCAAGCTGGGTGAGCAGGGTTGGGACTGGGAGGCGTCACGCGCAACACAGCATCTCGATCGTTTGCAGGAACCACACGAGCAGGACCTGCTGCGCCGGCTGGCGCGTTACCCGGAGGTGGTGGCCGGTGCCGCGCACAGCAGCGAGCCGCACACGCTCGCCACCTTCCTGCGCGAACTCGCCGGCGACTTTCACACTTGGTACAACGCCCATAAAATGCTGGTGGAGGAGCCGGCACTGCGCGATGCGCGCGTCGCGCTGTGCCAGGCAACCGGTCAGGTCATCGCCAACGGGCTCGACCTTTTGGGTGTTTCCGCACCAGAGGTGATGTAACGCATGCCCCAGGATTTTGCCAAACGCAAACCGAGCGCCAGTGGCAAGAAGGCCGCGCCGCGCAAGGCGCAAGCCCAGCGGCACAGCGGCGATGCCCCGCCCCGCGGCCACGGGCTGCGTCTGTACCTGACCGGCGTCATGACCGGTGTCTTCCTCAGCCTGTTGGCCTACCTCGCCAACCTGCCCAAGGAGGTGGTGCCGGGTGAGGAAGCCGCTAGTCCCGCGCCGCCCCAGGTGGAAGTCCCGAAACCCCGCTTTGAGTTCTACACCATGCTGCCGCAGCAGACCATGGAAGTGGAACAGGCGCCTGAACCCGTCGAACCGGCCGCGGAGATGCCCAAGCCGCCCGCCGCCAGCGCGGCGCCGCAGCCGTATTTCCTGCAGGCGGGATCGTTCCGGCAGCAGGACGATGCCGAGAGGCAGCGCGCCAGATTGGCGCTGCTGGGACTGGAGCCAAAAATTGAGCAGGCCAACGGCGCCAGCGGCCGCTGGTTCCGGGTATCCCTGGGGCCCTTCAATTCGCAGGAAGCCGTCACCCGGGTTCGGGGGCTGCTGGCCAACGAAAACATTGACGCGGTGTTAGTGAAACGCAACGGGCCATGAACGCAGCGGGCGAGCGCCTTGAAATCCCCGCACGCCACCCCCATATCCAGCCGACGACGCCGCCCGGGAGCGGTGTTTACGCCATCGCCCACACCCGCTGCGCCGCGATCCCGTGACGCATTCCCGAGGACTATCGACGTGGAACAATTCCGAGGCACAACCATTCTCTCTGTCCGCCGCGGCCAGCAAGTGGTGATCGGCGGCGATGGCCAGGTCTCGATGGGCAATACAGTCATGAAGGGAAACGCCCGCAAAGTGCGGCGCCTGTATCGCGATCAGGTGCTCGCCGGGTTCGCCGGCGGGACCGCCGACGCGTTCACCCTGTTCGAACTGTTCGAGGCGCAACTGGAAAAACACCAGGGGCATCTGGTGCGTGCGGCTGTCGAACTCGCCAAAGCTTGGCGTACCGAACGCGCCCTGCGACGGCTGGAGGCGCTGCTCGCCGTCGCCGACAAGAACACGTCGCTGATCATCACCGGCAATGGCGACGTCATTGAACCCGAGGACAACCTGATCGCCATTGGCTCAGGCGGCCCGTTTGCACATTCCGCAGCGCGTGCACTGCTGGATAACACCGAACTGGATGCGCGCAGTATCGTGGAGAAGGGCCTCGGCATCGCGGCCGATATCTGCATCTACACCAACCACCATCGCACCATCGAACAACTGGATTATTAGGCTTGCGCATGTCCAACATGACCCCCCGCGAGATCGTCCACGAACTGGACAAACACATCATCGGGCAGGACAGTGC
>CAYWWD010000195.1:0-2179 GCA_964461965.1 uncultured Halioglobus sp.
TCCCGGCCAGGCAGGATAGGCCGGATTGTGGCGCAGGAAGTCGTTCCACAGCACCTCGGCGATGTCCGCCATGCCCATGGGGGCGCCGGGGTGGCCGCTGTTGGCCTTTTGCACGGCATCCATGCTGAGGGCCCGGATGGCATTGGCGAGTTGCAGGCGCGGGGAAGGCATCGATGTCTCCAGTGCGGGGGGTGGGAATGAAAAAGGCCGCCATTTTCGCGTAAGCACGCGTGAACGGCAAACAGATACGCAGAATTACCGCTGTCGGCCGGATGTGCCGGGCCGTGAAAGGCGTCACACGGCTACATCAAAATATTTTGATGTAGCCCCGCCGTGCTGCTAGACTGCCTCGCCATGCCCTCACCCACAACCGCAAAACTGGTGGCCGCTGAGCCAGACCTGCAGTCAGATGCGCGTCTGGTAGCACTCGCCCACCTGTGCAAGGCCAGCGCGGATCACCTGCGCCTGCTGGTGCTGCGGGTATTGCGTGAGGAATCGTTCGGGGTGTCCGAATTGTGCTCCATTTTCGACATCCGCCAGCCCGCGCTCAGCCACCACCTGAAGGTGCTAGCCAATGCCGGGCTGGTCGCTGCGCGGCGCGAAGCCAACACCAGCTTTTATCGACGCAGCGAGCTCGGCCAACACCCCGATCTGGAAGCGTTGCAACACAGTATTTTTGCGGCGGTGGACGAGCTTGAGCTGCCAGTTGCCATCGAGCAGCGGCTGGCCGCGCTGCACCGGCAGCGTGAGGAAAACTCCAGCAATTTTTTCCGGCTCAACGCCCACAAATTCCATGAACAGCAGGACCTCATCGCCAGCTATACGCAATACGCGGATGTGGTCGCTCAAATGCTGGCCAATGCCCCGCTGCTGCACCGCCGCACCGCGCTGGAAGTCGGCCCGGGCGACGGCTCCTTCCTGCTGGAACTGGCGCCCCAGTTCGAGCGTGTGGTGGCGCTGGACAATGCGCCGGGCATGCTGGCGCAGGCGCGCGCAAAGGGCGCCGACGCCGGGGCGCAGAATATCGAATTCCTGCTGGGCGACACGCGCAGTGAGCACTTACTCGGCCTGCAGGCCGACTGCGTGGTGATCAATATGGTGTTACACCACACGCCCGCGCCCGGTGACGTGCTGCGGGACGTGGCGGGATGCCTCGCGCCGGGCGGCGTGGCACTGGTCACGGACCTGTGCCGCCACGATCAGGGCTGGGCGCGGGAGAATTGCGGCGACCTGTGGCTGGGCTTCGACCCGCAGCAGTTGTCCGAGTGGGCCCACGCCGCGGGATTGACGGACATCGCCAGTGACTACCTGGCGCAACGCAACGGTTTTCAAGTCCAGGTGCGGCTGTTCGGCCGCGCCTGATTTTTTCTGTGTGATAAGGATAAAGCTATGAGCGAGTACAAAATCTTCACCTCCGAATCCGTGTCCGAAGGACACCCCGACAAGATGGCCGACCAGATCTCGGACGCCGTCCTCGACTACCTGCTGACGCGGGACAAGGATGCGCGCGTCGCGGTTGAAACCCTGGTCAAGACCGGGATGACCATCGTCGCGGGCGAGGTCACCACCTCAGCCCACATGGACCTCGAGGAGACCATCCGCAAGACCATTCTCGAGATCGGTTACGACAGCTCCGAGGTCGGCTTCGACGGCGCCTCCTGCGCGGTGATCAACGCCATCGGCAAACAGTCGCGCGATATCGCGATGGGCGTGGATGAAAGCGAAAACCATGAGCAGGGCGCCGGCGACCAGGGCCTGATGTTCGGCTATGCCACCAACGAAACGGACGTGCTCATGCCCGCGCCGATCTACTACTCGCACCGCCTGGTGGAGCGCCAGGCGCAGCTGCGCAAGGACGGCACGCTGCCGTGGCTGCGCCCCGACGCCAAAAGCCAGGTGACCCTGCGCTATGAAAACGGCAGGCCGGTGGCGGTGGACGCGGTGGTGCTGTCCACCCAGCACAGCGAGAAAGTCAGCCAGAAAGAGATCCACAAGCAGATCATGAAGCATGTGATCAAGGACGTACTGCCGCCGGAGTGGCTGCACAAGCGCACCCAGTACCACATCAATCCGACCGGGCAGTTCATCATCGGCGGCCCGGTGGGCGACTGCGGCCTGACCGGGCGCAAGATCATCGTCGACACCTACGGCGGCATGGCGCGCCACGGCGGCGGTGCGT
>CAYWWD010000196.1:0-2149 GCA_964461965.1 uncultured Halioglobus sp.
AGCGCGGCCTGCTGGTTGCGCCGCCAAAAGCCGGCAAAACCATCATGATGCAGAACATAGCGCAGGCGATCATTACCAATAATCCGGAGTGCTACATCATCGTGCTATTGATCGATGAACGCCCGGAGGAAGTGACCGAGATGCAGCGCTCCGTCGGCGTGCGCGGCGCCGAGGTGGTGGCTTCCACCTTCGACGAGCCGCCCTCCCGCCACGTGCAGGTAGCCGACATGGTGATTGAAAAAGCCAAGCGGCTGGTGGAGCACAAGAAGGACGTCGTCATCCTGCTCGACTCCATTACACGACTCGCGCGCGCCTACAACACCGTGATCCCGAGTTCGGGCAAAGTCCTGACCGGTGGTGTCGACGCCCACGCACTGGAGCGACCCAAGCGGTTTTTTGGCGCGGCGCGCAATATCGAGGAAGGCGGCAGCCTCTCTATCATCGCCACCGCGTTGATCGACACGGGCTCCAAGATGGATGAAGTGATCTACGAGGAGTTCAAAGGTACGGGCAACCTGGAGCTCCACCTGGATCGCAAGATCGCGGAAAAACGCGTTTACCCCGCTATCAATATTCGCCGCTCGGGCACACGCCGCGAAGAGCTGCTCACGGCAGACGATGAACTGCAGCGAATGTGGATCCTGCGCAAGCTGCTGCACGGAATGGAAGATCTGCCGGCAATCGAGTTTTTGTCCGACAAACTCAAGGAAACCAAGACCAACGACGAGTTCTTCAAGTCGATGAAGCGCAAATAGCATCACCCGGCTCTACCTGCCGCCACATCGTGTAGAGTCCGGCGTGATGACTGACGGACACACCGCACTGTGACATACACCGATCTCAGGGAATTCATCGCCATGCTGGAGCAGCGCGGCGAGTTAGTGAGAATTCAAACCGAGGTTGATCCCAGGTTCGAGATGACGGAGATTGCCGATCGCACGCTCCGCGCGGGCGGCCCCGCACTCCTGTTTGAAAATCCCAAAGGCTACAACACACCGGTGCTCGCCAACCTGTTTGGCACCGAGCAGCGCGTGGCACTGGGTATGGGCGCGCAGGATCTGACGGCACTGCGCGACATCGGCGAAGTCCTCGCCTACCTGCGCCAGCCCGACCCGCCGAAGGGCGCGCGCGATCTATGGGACAAGGCACCGCTGTTGAAGCAGGTGCTGCATATGGCGCCGAAAATGGTGCGCAATCCACCCTGTCAGTACCACGCGAAACAGGGTGCGGATGTCGACCTCACACAACTGCCCATCCAGACCTGCTGGCCGGGCGATGCCGCGCCGCTGATCACCTGGCCGCTGGTGATCACGCGCGGACCGATCAAGGAGCGCCTGAACCTTGGGATTTATCGTCTGCAGGTGCTCGGGCGCAACAAGCTCATCATGCGCTGGCTCTCGCACCGCGGGGGCGCGCTGGACTTTCGCGAGTGGCAACAGCGCCACCCGGGTGCGCGCTACCCCGTGGCGGTGGCGCTCGGTGCAGATCCCGCCACTACGTTAGCGGCGGTCACACCCATTCCGGATACACTCTCGGAGTATTCCTTCGCCGGCCTGTTGCGCGGCAGTAAAACTGAACTGGCCGAATGCTTTACATCCGCGTGTCGTGAACACGCCTTGCAGGTACCCGCCACCGCCGAGTTCATCCTTGAGGGCTACCTCGAGCCGGGTGAACTGGCTGACGAAGGACCATTCGGCGACCACACGGGATACTACAATGAGGTGGAGCGCTTCCCGGTATTTACCGTGGAGGCCATCACGCACCGGGAAGCACCGATCTACCACAGTACCTACACCGGGCGCCCACCGGACGAGCCTGCGATCCTGGGCGTGGCGTTGAACGAAGTGTTTATTCCGATACTGCGCAAGCAGTTTCCCGAGATCGTGGATTTTTACCTGCCGCCGGAAGGTTGTTCGTACCGGCTGGCTGTCGTCACCATGCGCAAGGAATATCCCGGGCACGCCAAGCGCGTGATGCTCGGGGTGTGGTCCTTCCTGCGCCAGTTCATGTACACCAAGTTCATCATCGTCACCGACGACGATGTGAACGTGCGCGACTGGAAGGACGTGGTGTGGGCGATGACCACGCGCATGGACCCGGCACGCGACACCGTCGTCATCGAGAACACGCCGATCGACTACCTCGATTT
>CAYWWD010000197.1:0-2131 GCA_964461965.1 uncultured Halioglobus sp.
GGGCGTCAAGATCGACGCCGGCGATGCGCTGGTCGAGCGCATCAAGGGTGTCTCGGCCCGCACGAAGCGGCCCGAGGTGCTGGGCGGACTCGGCGGCTTCGGCG
The DNA here is from genome assembly GCA_964461965.1 of uncultured Halioglobus sp. Classification (GTDB taxonomy): domain Bacteria; phylum Pseudomonadota; class Gammaproteobacteria; order Pseudomonadales; family Halieaceae; genus Marimicrobium. Next base: position 105 of record CAYWWD010000197.1, read on the forward strand.
CGCTGTGTGAAATCCCGGCCGGCTATCGCCAGCCAGTGCTGGTGTCCGGCACTGACGGCGTCGGCACGAAGCTGCGGCTGGCCATGGAGATGGGCATCCACGACACCATCGGCATCGACCTGGTGGCGATGTGTGCGAATGACCTGGTGGTCGCCGGCGCCGAGCCGCTGTTTTTTCTCGATTACTACGCCACCGGCGCGCTGGATGTCGATACCGCAGCCGCCGTGATTGCCGGCATCGGCAGGGGCTGTGAGCTGGCCGGCTGCGCCCTGGTGGGCGGCGAAACCGCCGAAATGCCCGGCATGTACCAGGGCGAGGACTACGACCTCGCCGGCTTCTGCGTCGGCGTCGTGGAGAAATCCGAGATCATCGATGGCCGCAGCGTAACCCCCGGCGACGTGCTGCTGGGCCTTGCGAGCCGCGGCGCGCATTCCAATGGCTATTCGCTGATTCGCAAAATCCTCGCGCTCAGCGGCGCCGACCTGCAGCAGCCGTTGAGCGGCACGACGCTCGGGCAGGCGCTGCTGACACCGACCACCATCTATGTCAAAACGCTGCTGTCGCTGTTCCGGCAGGCAAAGGTGAAGGCGCTGTCGCACATCACCGGCGGCGGCCTGACGGAAAATCTCCCGCGGGTAATACCCAAGCACTGCAACGCCGTGATCGAAACCGGAAGCTGGCAGTGGCCCGAGGTATTCCGGTGGCTGCAGAGCACCGGCAACGTGCAACGCGAGGAGATGTACCGCACATTCAACTGCGGTGTCGGCATGGTGCTGTGCGTGGCGGCACAGGACGTGGCCCGCAGCCTGGCCCATTTGCAGGCCGCCGGCCACAGCGCCTGGGAGATCGGCCGCATCGCTGCGGGAGAGAACCGGGTAGAACTGGTGTCGTGAGGGCGCAGGCGGTGCCCCGTCTGGCCATACTTATCTCCGGGCGCGGCTCCAACCTGCAGGCGTTTATCGACGCCTGCGCACGCGGTGATCTCGCGGCGCACATCGGCCTTGTCATCAGCAATAATCCCGGCGCGGCGGGGTTACAGCGCGCGCACGAAGCCGGTGTGTCCACCCGCTGCATAGACCACCGCGACTACACCTCGCGCGAGTCCTTCGATGCCGCGCTGCTGGCACAACTGCGCGCCTGCGACGCCGACCTGGTCGTGCTGGCCGGCTTCATGCGCATCCTGACGCCGGTGCTGATCGAGCCCTTCCTCGGGCGCCTGCTGAATATTCACCCTTCGCTGCTACCCAAATACCCCGGCCTCCATACACATCAGCGCGCGCTGGACGCCGGGGACGCTGAGGCAGGCGCGACCGTGCATTTTGTCACGCCGGAACTCGACGGCGGGCCGCCGGTACTGCAGGCCCGTGCGCCTGTCCTGCCCGGTGATACCGCCGCGACGCTCGCCGCGCGGGTGGCGGGCCTCGAACACGTCATCTACCCGATGGCGGTGCGGTGGCACTGCGAAGGGCGTCTGCGACTGGCGAAAAATCACGCGATGCTGGATGGCAGGCCGATACCGGCGACGGGTATCCCGTACTCGGTAGAGCTGCGAATACCGTAAATTGGATTCAGGCTGTGTGCGTCCGTCAGGGCAGGTGCAGGCCTCGCGGCGAATATCTTGGCAGTCTGAGCGAGCGAGGCCTGCACCTGCCCTGACGGACGCCGTGATCAACTCAAATGTTTCGCGCATTGCGCGCCAGGGATATTCTCCCTGCACATTCTCGACGCAAGGCCCAGGCGGTGAAACCCTCCATAGCGAATATCTCAGCCTTCTGAGCGGCGGAGGGTTTCACCGCCTGGGCCGTCGAGAGCGCGCGCCAAGGCGCCTGTTGTGAATCCGGCGGAGGAATCGGCTTCCGCCCGGCTCAGGCGCGCGGCAAGGTGACGCCGCGCTGGCCCTGGTACTTGCCGCCGCGATCTTTGTAACTCACTTCGCAGACTTCATCGGATTCAAAGAAGAGCATCTGCGCAACGCCTTCGTTGGCGTAGATCTTCGCCGGCAGCGTGGTGGTGTTGGAGAACTCCAG
>CAYWWD010000198.1:0-2115 GCA_964461965.1 uncultured Halioglobus sp.
TCGACTGGTACATGGAGGGCAAGATCCAGATCGACGACCTGATCACCCACACCATGCCGCTGGGCGACATCAACAAGGCCTTCGATCTGATGCACAAGGGCGAGAGTATCCGCTCCGTCGTGCTGTACTAGGGCGCCGTCTCATGGAACAGATCGCGGACAACCGGTGCTTCGGCGGGCGACAATTGCGCTTCACGCACGCCTCGACCGCCGTCAACTGCAACATGCATTTTTCCGTGTACCTGCCGCCCGCAGCGCAGCAGGACAAAGTACCGGTGCTGTACTGGCTGTCGGGGCTTACCTGCACGGATGAAAACTTCGTGCAGAAAGCCGGCGCGCAGCAGTACGCCGCGCAACACGGCGTGGCGATCGTGGCACCGGACACCAGCCCGCGCGGCGACGGCGTGCCGGATGACCCGGAAGGCGCCTGGGATTTTGGCCTTGGTGCCGGCTTCTACGTCAACGCGACGCAGACGCCGTGGTCGCAGCACTACCGGATGTACGACTATGTGCTAGACGAACTGCCGGCGCTGGTCTGTGCCCACCTGCCATTGGACGGTGAGCGCGCCGGTATTTTCGGACACTCGATGGGCGGCCACGGCGCGCTGACCATCGCCTTAAAAAATCCCGGGCGATTCCGCTCCGTTTCCGCGTTTGCACCCATCACTTCACCGATGAATTGTCCCTGGGGCGAGAAAGCGCTGGGCAACTATCTCGGCGCGGATCGCGCGGCGTGGAAACCATACGACACCACCGAACTGGTGCGCAACGCGAAACAGCATTTACCCGTGTTAGTCGACCAGGGTGAGGCGGACAACTTCCTGGCCGCGCAACTCAAGACGGAACTACTGGAGCAGGCCTGCGCGGCCGCAGCCTACCCCATGACGATTCGCAGGCAGGCCGGGTACGACCACAGCTACTTCTTTATTGCGTCCTTCATCGGCGACCACATCGCGTTCCATGCGCGCCATCTGTAACAGAGACTATCGCCGGGCTGTCCGATCATTTGCCTTGCTGCCCGCGCTGGCGGGCAGGCTGGCGAGCTGCTGGCTGGCCAGGTATTCGTCGTAGCTGCCCTGGAAGTCCACCAGCGCCCCACCCTTGATTTCAAGGATGCGCGTCGCCAGCGAGGACACGAACTCCCGGTCATGGCTGACGAAGATCAGCGTGCCGTCGTAGTGTTCCAGCGCGAGGTTGAGCGCCTCGATACACTCCATGTCGAGGTGGTTGGTCGGCTCGTCCAGCAACAGCACGTTGGCATCCATCATCATGAGCTTGCCGAACAGCAGGCGGTTCTTCTCGCCACCGGAGCAGACCCTTACCCGCTTGTTGAAATCATCGGATGTAAACAGCAGGCGGCCGAGCGTTGCGCGCACGATCTGGTCGTCGTGCCGGGGCTTGCGCCACTGGCTCATCCAATCGAACAGGTTCAGCTCGCAGTCGAAATCGGCCGTGCTGTCCTGCGGGCAGTACCCCAGAGTTGCATTCTCCGCCCATTTCACACTGCCGCTGTTTGGCGCGATTTCATTCATCAGGCAGCGCAGCAGAGTGGTCTTGCCCGCGCCATTTTCACCGAGGATGGCGAGCCGCGCTCCGGCTTCGAGGATCAGGCTGCCGTTTGCAAACAGCGGGCCCTCATCGAAACCGTGCCCAAGCTTTTCCAGCGTCAGCGCCTGGCGATGTAACTTCTTCTCCTGCTTGAAACGGATATAGGGGCTGACCCGGCTGGAGGGTTTGATCTCCTCCAGCACGATCTTCTCGATACGCCGGGCGCGCGAGGTGGCCTGCTTCGCTTTCGATGCATTCGCCGAGAACCGGCTGACAAACTGCTGCAGGTCGGCAATCTCGGCGCTCTTTTTGGCATTCTGCGACTGCAGGCGCTCACGGGCGGCGGTCGAGGCGAGCATGAAATCGTCGTAGTTGCCGGGATAAATGCGCAGCTCGCCGTAGTCGATGTCCGCCATGTGCGTGCACACGGCGTTCAGGAAATGCCGGTCGTGCGAGATGATGATCATGGTGCACTTGCGCGCGTTGAGCGTGGTTTCCAGCCAGCGGATGGTGTCAATGTCGAGGTTGTTGGTGGGCTCATCGAGCAACAGGATATCCGGGTCGGAGA
>CAYWWD010000199.1:0-2076 GCA_964461965.1 uncultured Halioglobus sp.
CAAGCTGATCGCGCACGTGAGCCCCGAGATCCACGGCGACGAGGACGAGCTCACGTTGTTCTGGCGCGCGGTGCAGGACAGTGCCGAGGTGTACGCGGAATTCATCGAGCGCGTGGGCGCCGGGGAGCAGCTGGGTGGTAAGCCGCAGGCTTCCAGAGGCAAGCTCTACCAGGTGAAGCACCGGCAGCTCTCGCACGAACGGGCGCTGGAGCTGAAGTTGGCCGAAGGTTTCCTGCGCCAGCATGTGCTGCCGCGTCGGGTCACGTGGTTCACGGATAAATCGTAGAGTCGCGCAGCAACGCAAACGGTACATATATGACTGTGGCAGAAACGAAAGCGGCTCCGGATACGCATGGTGGCTACGGCGTGCCCGGGCCCGCCGCGGCCCCCGGGCACGGCGGCATCACGCGGGTGCTGTTCGCCCTGATCGCACTGCAGGTGCTGGTGTACTTCAGCACCTACCTCAGCATGGGCCAGGTCTGGTGGCGCTCCGAGACCTTCTCGCACGGCTTCCTGATCTTCCCCATTGCCGCCTGGCTGATCTGGCGCAATCGCGCCGAGCTGGTGCGGCTGCCGCTGGCGCCAGACCCGCGTGCACTGGCGCCGCTCTTTGCACTGGTGCTGGGCTGGGCGGTGGCCCGCAGCGTGGACGTGCTGGTGGTGGAGCAGTACGCAGTCGTCGTCATGCTGCCGGTGCTGGTGTGGCTGTGCCTGGGCTTGCGCGCGGTGTGGGCGCTGGCCTTTCCGCTGGCCTTCATCTTGCTCGCCGTGCCGGTGGGCGAGTTCCTGATCTACCCGATGATGAAGTTCACCGCGGCGTTCACGGTGGGCGCGGTGCGGCTGACCGGCATTCCGGTGTTCTGGGACGGGATGTACTTCACGTTGCCCTCGGGGACGTGGAACATCGTCGAGGGCTGCAGCGGCGTGCGCTATATCATCGCCTCGGTCACGCTCGGCGTGCTGTATGCCTACCTCACCTACCACAGCTACTGGCGCCGCGCAGCCTTCATCCTGGCGGCTTGCCTGGTGCCGGTGATCGCCAACGGCATGCGCGCCTTCATTATCGTGATGCTGGGGCATTTCAGCGGCATGACAATCGCGACCGGCGTGGATCACCTGGTCTACGGCTGGGTCTGGTTCGGCATCGTGATGTTCTTCCTGTTCTGGGCCGGCGGTTTCTTCCGTGATGATGAACCCATGCGTCCGGATGAATCCGGACCTACAGTCGCGACCTCCGTGGGTCCGGATTCATCCGGACATCCCGCGCACCCCGTAGGTCCGGATTCATCCGGACATCCCCTGCGCCCCTGGTACTCGGTCGCCGCCTCCGGCCTCGCCCTGCTCGTCCTCGGCCCGCTATGGGTCGCCTGGATTGACGCTCGCCCGCACACCGAGAATTTCCGCATTCCCGAGCCCGCGGCCGCCGGTGGCTGGTCAGTCACGGAATCCTTCACCGACTGGAAACCGCGGTACCTGAACCCGGCTGACGAGCGCCAATCGAGCTACTCCAGCGGCGAGCAGAACGTCGGCGTGTACCTGGCCTACTATGGTCGCCAGGAGCAGGGCGCGGAGCTGATCAATTCACAGAACGTCATGGTCGTGCAGAAGCACCCGGTTTGGCACGAACCCATGCAGGGGCCGCGCGAGGTGCAGATCGGTGATACGACGATCGACCTGATCGAGTCCCGGATCGAATCCAGCTACCAGCGACTGCTGGTGTGGCACTGGATGCGGGTGGCGGGCCGGGACGTGAACAACGAGTACGTGGGCAAGGTTTACGAGGCCTTGGGCCGCCTGGGCGGTGGCGGTCGCGATGGCTTTGGCATCGTGATCTACGCACCCTACACGGAAGCACCCGACGAGGCGCAGGTGCAGATGCAGGCATTCCTCGAGGCCATGCTGCCCTCCATCAATGAAGCCATTACGGTCGATTAGCCGCGTAGGAGCGGGCCATGCCCGCGACCAAGCACGCCCTGAACGCGAACATCCGGTCGCGGGCGTGGCCCGCTCCTACAATAGACACATTGAACTGACTGGAATCCATCGCCACCCATGTGCGGCATAGCAGGCATTTTC
>CAYWWD010000200.1:0-1971 GCA_964461965.1 uncultured Halioglobus sp.
CAAGAGCGTGACGCTGCACGGCGTCACCTATCCCGACGGCGTGGTCGGCATCCCGTACTTCGACAGCTATGTCGAGAAAGCGGCGATCGAGTTCCTCGATACGGCGGCGAAGGACCCCTCGAAGCCCTTCTTCATCAACGTGAATTTCATGAAGGTGCACCAGCCCAACATGCCAGCCCCCGAGTTTGAATACAAATCGATGTCGAAGAGCAAATACGCGGATTCGGTCGTGGAGCTGGATACCCGGATCGGCCGCATCATGGACAAGCTCAAGGCGCTGGGGCTCGACAAGAACACGCTGGTGTTCTACACCACCGACAACGGCGCCTGGCAGGATGTCTATCCGGATGCGGGTTACACCCCGTTCCGTGGCACCAAGGGCACCGTGCGCGAGGGTGGTAATCGCGTGCCCGCGATTGCAGTGTGGCCTGGCAAGATCAAGCCCGGCGTCAAAAACCACGAGATCATCGGCGGCCTCGACCAGATGGCGACTTTCGCGGCGACCGGCGGCGTCAAGCTGCCAATCCAGGATCGCGATGGCCAGCCCATTATCTTCGACAGCTACGACATGACACCGGTGCTCACGGGTGCGGGCAAGTCGCCGCGCACGGAATGGTTCTACTTCACCGAGAACGAGTTGTCGCCCGGCGCTGTTCGCGTTGGCAACTACAAGGCGGTGTTCAACCTGCGCGGCGACAACGGGCAGGAAACCGGCGGTCTCGCTGTCGATACCAACCTGGGCTGGAAGGGCGCGGAGAAGTATGTCGCTACCGTGCCGCAAATCTTCGACCTGTGGGCGGACCCGCAGGAGCGTTACGACATCTTCATGGGCAACTTCACGGAGCGTACCTGGACCATGGTTCCGATCGGCGACTCTGTTAAAAAGCTGATGAAAACCTACGTGCAGTACCCGCCACGCAAGCTGCAGAGCATGTCGTACTCTGGCCCGATCGAAATCTCCAGGTACCAACAGTTCCAGTGGCTGCGGGAACAACTCGGCAAGGACGGGTTTAACCTGTCACTACCCACGGGCAACTGATTTTCCCAACGGGTGTGCTCGATGGCCAGGACTTGCAGTCCTGGCCATTTTTTTGTCACAGCCGAGCGCGACCCTGGACTACGACGCGTCGGCTGCCGCCTTCATGCCTGCTTCCAGTTTCTGGATGTCCGCAGGCGAGAGCTGCGGCCGATCCACCTTGATCGTCAGCTTGTTGAGCGTCGCAGTCAGGGGGAACGGCGGTTTGTAGTCGGCATCGTTGACACCGGTCAGCGTATCGGAGCCGACGTCGAAGCTCTCATCCCACTGCAGGATCATCGGCAGTGTCTTGGGCATGGTCTTCGTATCGACGACCTTGCCATCCACCGACAGCGTGCCGGTGCCAGGACGACCGAGGCCGCTCATGTTGTTGAAGGCTAGCGTGCCGACACCGAGGCCATCGTATTTGAAGTCAAACGTCAGCGTGTGTTTACCCGGTGTGAGCACAGGGCCCTCCCAGCGAATGCGCTCCAGGTCGACAAGGTTCCAGAGGAATACCGGCTTTCCTTGCAGCAGGTAGAAACCGTATCCGGCAAAGCGACCGCCGGAGGTGAGGATCATACCCTCGGCGCCTTCCTTGGGCACTTCGATGTCAGCAGTAATGGTGTAGGAGCTGTTCAGGATGAACGGCGAATCGCCTTGTGGCAGGCCCACCATCGGGTAGGTATAGACGAACTCGGTGCGCCCCGCGGTGATGTTGGGACGCGGTGCGACAATGCGCGCGGCGACGGACGCATCCAGCGGGAGCACCTGGTATTTCTTCGCCTCGGCGATGAACTGCTCCTTCATCTGCTTGACTTTGTCAGGGTGCTGGTCGGCGATATTGCGCGACTGGCTGAAATCCGTATTCAGGTCATACAGTTCCAGCACCTGGTTGTTCAGCGGTTCCGGATTGGCGGCGCCGAAGGCTTCCCAGGGCGCGCGATTCACTTTCG
>CAYWWD010000201.1:0-1812 GCA_964461965.1 uncultured Halioglobus sp.
GTCGGGCCAGACCATCGAGGTGCTGAACACCGACGCCGAGGGCCGCCTGGTACTGTGCGATGCACTCACCTACGCGGAACGCTTCAAGCCCGCCGCCGTGATCGATATCGCGACACTGACCGGTGCCTGCGTGGTGGCGCTGGGCTCGCATGCCTCTGGCCTGTTCGCCAACGACGATGCGCTGGCCGAGCAGTTGCTTGACGCCGGCGCCGAGTCACACGACCGCGCCTGGCGCATGCCGCTGTGGGACGACTACCAGGACCAGCTCAAAAGCAATTTCGCGGATATTGCCAACGTCGGCGGTCCCGGCGCCGGCAGTATCACGGCCGCGTGTTTCCTCTCCCGCTTCACCCGCGGGTATCCGTGGGCGCACCTGGACATCGCCGGTTCCGCCTGGGACAGTTCACCGAAGGGAGCGACCGGCCGCCCCGTGGCGCTGCTCGCGCGCTACCTGATCGATAGCGCGGCGGGTTCGCGATGACGCTGGTGGGTTTTTACGTAGTGCAATCCGCTGCGCCAGGACAGCGCCTGCAGGTCGCGGCACGCCTTGCGGATAAGGCATTCCAGCGCGGGCACCGCATTTATATTCACGCCGGCGATGAAGCGCAGGCGCAGGAGCTCGACGAGCTGCTGTGGTCGTTCAGGCCGTCCAGTTTCCTCCCGCACGGCCTGCTCGGGCAGGCACACTGCAACACCATCGGCATCGGTTGGGGCCAGGATCCAGGTGCGCACGATGATCTGTTGATCAACCTGCAGCTGGGTATTCCACCGTTCTTCAGTCGCTTCCAGCGCGTGGCCGAAGTGGTCACACAGGAGCCGGCGAGCCTCGATGCGTTGCGCCAGTCGTGGAAGTTCTACCGGGAGCGCGGCTACCAGCTCGAAAAACACGATCTCCCGGTGCAGGACACCGCGCGCTGATTCCGGTCGCTGTGCGCCTGCCGTATAATCCGTGATCGCGCCCGCGCCCGCCCGTCAGCTGGCGGCGCGCTCACCCACCTTCCGGACTCCCCCGCTTATGGATAAAACGTTCCAACCCGCCGATGTTGAAGCCCGCTGGTACCAGGCGTGGGAAACCGGCGGCTACTTCGCACCGCAGGGTGGCGACAACGCGTTCTGCATCATGATTCCACCGCCGAACGTGACCGGCAGCCTGCACATGGGGCACGGTTTCCAGGAGGCGATCATGGATGCGCTGATCCGCTACCACCGCATGCTCGGCGACAACACACTGTGGCAGGTGGGCACGGATCACGCGGGCATCGCCACACAGATGGTGGTGGAACGCCAACTCGAAGCCCAGGGCAGCAGCCGACAGGCGCTCGGCCGTGAAAAGTTTGTGGAAAAGGTCTGGGCGTGGAAGGAGGAATCCGGCGGCACCATCACGCGCCAGTTGCGACGCCTCGGCTCTTCGCTGGACTGGTCGCGCGAACGCTTCACCATGGACCCCGGCCTCAGCGCGGCGGTGCAGGAAGTGTTCATTCGCCTGTACCGGGAGGGCCTGATCTACCGCGGCAATCGCCTGGTGAACTGGGATCCGGTGCTGCACACCGCGATCTCCGATCTGGAAGTTCTCTCCGAGGAGGAGCAGGGACAGTTGTGGCACTTCAACTATCCGCTGGCACAGGGCAAAGGGCACCTCACGGTGGCCACCACGCGCCCCGAAACCATGTTGGGCGATGTCGCAGTGGCCGTCCACCCCGAGGACGAGCGCTACGCGCACCTGATCGGGCAGCAGGTACAGCTGCCGCTCTGTGACAGAACGATACCGGTGATCGCCGATGCGTACGTCGACCGCGAATTCGGTACCGGCTG
>CAYWWD010000202.1:0-1679 GCA_964461965.1 uncultured Halioglobus sp.
GCGCGCGGATGCCGTGATAATCGGTATCGGCACCGGCGCGCTGGAAGCGGATGCCAGAGCGTTCGAGCATCCGCGGCAGGAATGGTTCCATCATCGCAAACACATTGGTGCGCCCAGCCAGGTCGGTGAGCGCCGTGGCGGCCAGAAAGGCGGCGACCGAGATCAATGAGAAACTTCGCTGCTCCTGGCGTGAAACGTCCAGCGCCTCCGGCATACCGTAGCGAGTACTGGATTCGCCCGGCCGACGGCGGAACTGGCCGTCCACGGCCAGGCGCGAGATCTCGCAGACCGTGTCCCGGTCCAGGTTCAGGCCATCCAGGAACGCCCGGTCCAGGCTGGGGCCGCAATGCTCCTCGAGCGGCAGCAGTTCGAGCCCGGGCCCCGCATTGGCCGGCACCAGTCGCACACAACCCGCCGGCCGGCCGCTGGGCCGGTGTGTGATCAGGCAGTGCAGCGAAGCGGCGTCGTACTTGTCGCGCTCCTGCCCGTCGGGAAAGGCCGCCCGCTCCTCATAGCCAAACTCTGCGCAATACACCCGATAGCGAACCTCGAAGACCCGTTTCCGCAGTTCTGCAGACGAGGCAACGTCGACCGAAAACCAGGTATTGAACGCCTCGCAGGGAGATGCAGTGGCTTCGCTCATTCAGCATCCTCCCCGGCAGTACGTCGCGGACGTGCGGGTGGAAGGCAACGTTGTGAAACAGTTCGCATATCCTACCCGCATGAAGAGACAAACGAAATGCACCGCCAACGTGCGTTGGTTTACGGACAGCAAACATCGCGCCATCGATAGTTGCACCAAAACCAATCAGGCAGTTGGCGCGCAATCGTTGCAACTGAAGATAGCTGCAGTCTGGGAAATATAAATAATTCCGCCTTCCAGGATCCCCGACGGAGTCAAAGATGGCCCTCAGTTTGCACGTGTCGCAGCAGCCCCCCCACTCCCGCCTCCAGCAGTTCCAGCACCCGCTCGAAGCCCGCGTAGTTGCCGAAATAGGGATCCGGCACCTCGGTCACCCCGGTCTCGGGCGCGAAATCCAGGATCAATGCGACCTTGCGGATCTGCTCAACAGGGCAAACCTCGAGCAGGTAACGCCGATTGCTTTCGTCCATGCCCAAAATATAGTCGTGCCTTGCGAAATCCCTGCCCTGCACCTGCCGCGAGCGCATCCAGCCAAGATCTGCGCCCACGGCTGCAGCAGCGCGCTGCGCCCGCGCGTCCGGTCTCTGCCCGCCCACTCTTACGTGCGTTCCTGCAGATTGGACCACCAGGGTCTTCCCCAACCCCTCGCGTGCGGCGCGCAGCAACAGCAGCCCCTCGGCCATCGGCGAGCGGCAGACGTTGGCCCTGCAGACCATCAGGATGGAGACTTTTTTCATGGGCCGCCCAGTTGTTCAGCCACTGCCGGCCAGCAGCGCGCGCACGTAGCGCACCGGGATCGCGTAGGAGATCCCCGAGGGCTCCTTGAGCACGGCCTCCTTGGTCGTCTTCACCAGCACACTGTTGATCACGCCGATGACATGACCCGTGCGGGTGTCGTACACAGGGCTGCCGCTGTTACCCGGATAGGCCACGGCATCCAGCTGGTACACGTCGAAGGGGGAGCGGATGCGCTTGATCTGGTCCGCGGTGAGCGTGCGCGAGGACATGGAGGGCATTACGATCGGCGTGATGGCCG
>CAYWWD010000203.1:0-1676 GCA_964461965.1 uncultured Halioglobus sp.
GGTAGGCCAGGTGGCCGAAGTTGCGCCCGCCGGTGTACTCCTCGGTATCCCAGTTCCAGGTGATCTCCACCAGCGGGCTGTGCCCCTGTTGTGCGCTTGCCACGTCGTCTGGCGCGGCGAGAAACACCAGCGTGAAGCGCCCCGCCTCGCTCGCATGGCGGCGAACTTCCACCAGGCCCAGTTTGTTGCAGTAGAAGTCCAGGGTCTCGTCGAGGTCCCGGGCGCGTACCATGGTGTGCAGGTATTTCACGAGTTAATTCTCCTCATAGAAAGAATTGAGCGGATCGTGCGGCAAACTTGCTTCGAGAGCAAGAATTGTTGCAGCGCCAACCCACACGCTCAATCATCTAATGAAACCAGCACGCTCGTTTGCTACCTATGCGCGCGAGCGTGCGGCACTTCGAACAACACTCCCTGCGGCTGGCAGACTATTTACTTGCGGTCAGCGCGGTGTGGCTGGTGATCAGGTTGCGGTAGTCCGGAATGTGATTGGAGAACAATGCCGCGAGACCTTCAATGTCATTGCGCCAATCGCGATGCAGTTCGCAGGCGACACCGAACCAGGTCATCAGCTGTGCACCGGCCTGCGACATGCGGTCCCAGGCGCAGTGGCGGGTGATCTCGTTGAACGTGCCGGAAGCGTCGGTCACCACGAACACCTCAAACCCCTCCTCGATGGCGGACAGCGCGGGAAACGCCACGCACACTTCGGTCACGACGCCCGCGATGATCAGCTGCTTTTTGCCGGTGGCCTTGACCGCTTTGACGAAATCCTCATTGTCCCAGGCATTGATGTTGCCGGGCCGGGCGATGTACGGGGCTTGCGGAAACAGCTCCTTCAGCTCGGGCGCAAGAGGTCCGTTGGGGCCGGTCTCGAAGCTGGTGGTGAGAATGGTCGGCAGTTTGAAGTACTTGGCGAGGTCGGCCAGCGCCAGCACGTTGTTCTTGAATTTATCCGGGTCGATGTCGCGGACCAGGGACAACAGGCCGGTCTGGTGGTCGACCAGCAGAACGGCGGCGTTGTTTTTGTCGAGTCTGATATAGGGCTTGTTCATGTGATTCTCCTTGGTGGCGGGCTGTGTTGTTCAGCGGTCGATGCGCCCGAATCGGCCACTGTTGAAGTCATCGATCGCCTGTGCGATTTCCTCGCGCGTGTTCATCACGAAGGGGCCGTGGCCAACCACGGGTTCGTTGAGCGGCGCGCCGTTCAGCAGCAGCGCCGTCGTATCTTCCAGAACTTCAAAGACCAGACGGCTGCCCGCGCGCTCCATTACTGCCAGTTCAGCCGCACCCACGTCGTGCCGTCCGTTCAGGCGTATCGCACCCTTGAGCACGAACAACGCTGTGGTGTGACCTTCCGGCAGATCGAACGCGACGCCATGCCCGGCGTTCAGCCGCAGGTCCCAGACGTTCATCGGCGTGAACGTGCGCGCCGGACCGCTGGCCCCGTTATAGCTGCCGGCAATGATCCGGGCGCGACCCGCGCCGTCGGGCAGCGCCACGTCGGGAATCACGTCTGCGGTGATGCCCTGGTAACCCGGCGCCGTCATCTTGTCCCTGGCCGGCAGGTTGACCCAGAGCTGCACCATCTCGAACGGACCGCCGTTGCCGGCGTAATCCTCGCTGTGGAATTCCTCGTGGATCAGGCCCGACGCAGCCGTCATCCACTGCACATC
>CAYWWD010000204.1:0-1610 GCA_964461965.1 uncultured Halioglobus sp.
CACTACCTGCTCGTACTCCGCCGGTTCGCTGATGTCCCAGTCCTGCGCTTTCGCGGGATCGGCGAAGTGCATGTCGGCGCGCTTGGCGAGCGGATCGCGGGGCTCGAACGGATCGCGCTGGGGCTGCACCCGGTCCGCCTTCTTGGCGATTTCCGGCAGTTCACCCAGCGGCAGGCGCAGGCCCATCGGCGAGTCGCCGGGGATCAGCGTGATGCGCTCGCGCCGCAGCGGCCACAGGCTGCTGCGCCAGGCTTTCTGCGCCTCGACCACCGGCCAGCCGGTGCTGCGCTGCAGCGGGATCACCACGCCGGACGGCACGCCAAAACCGCGTTCAATCAACCGTGCCAGGCGGCGGCGGTCCAGGTCGCCCTTCAATTTTTGCGCGAGGATGTCGAGGTTCTTCGGCAGCATCTGCTCCTGCATCAGGTAGTGCAGGCCATCCTCAAAAGCTGGCTGGCAGCAGGCGCGGGGCAGCGCGAGCAGGTCGCACAAATAACGGCCGAAGCGGTCGGCGACGTCCACATCGTAGTCGTAACTCTGGTCTACCCGGGCCAGCAACGTTGGGTTGTCCCACAGCGGCTCGCCGTCCTTGCGCCAGAACACGCCCAGCGCCCAGCGCGGCACCTCCTCGCCCGGATACCACTTGCCCTGCCCGTAATGCAGCAGGCCCTTGGGGGCGAACCGGTCGCGCAGGCGCAGCAGCAGCGTCTTCGCCAGGCTCAGTTTCTGCTCGCCCAAAGCCTCGGTATTCCACTGCGCGGATTCCATGTCGTCGATCGACACGAACGTCGGCTCGCCGCCCATGGTCAGGCGCACGTCCTGTTGCTCGAATTCCTTGTCCACCGCCTTGCCCAGCGCCACGATGTGCTGCCACTGCGCCTCGGTGTAGGGCTTGGTGACGCGCGGGTCCTCCAGCACGCGCTCCACGGTGTTGCTGAAGCTGAACTCCACCTCGCACTTGTCAGTGGCGCCGGCAATCGGCGCGGCGGAGACCGGGTGCGGCGTGCAGGCCAGCGGGATATGGCCTTCGCTCGCGAACAAGCCGGAGGTCGGGTCCAGGCCTACCCAGCCGGCGCCGGGCAGGAACACCTCGCACCAGGCGTGCAGGTCCGTGAAATCCTCTGCCGCGCCCGAGGGCCCATCCAATGACAGTTCGTCCGGCTTGAGCTGCACGAGGTAGCCCGAGGCAAAGCGCGCCGCCAGCCCGAGGTGGCGCAGCAACTGCACCAGCAGCCAGGCGGAATCCCGGCACGAGCCCTTGGCCGTCTCCAGTGTTTCCTCCGGCGTCTGTACGCCCGGTTCCATGCGCAACATGTATTCAATGTCGCCCTGCACGTACTGGTTCAGATCCACCAGAAAGTCGTTGATGGGGCGCTTCTTCCGGTTCACTCCGGCCAGGAACTCCTTGAACAGCGGGCCGCACTCGAGTGTTTCAAGGTACGGCAGCAATTCCTTTTTCACTTGCTCGGCATAGCTGAACGGAAACTTTTCGGCGTATTCCTCAACGAAGAAATCGAAGGGGTTGATCACCGTCATGTCGGCGATCACATTAACGTCGACCACGAACTCAGTTCAATTGTAAGGGTACACGAGTCGCGGGATTTTATTTG
>CAYWWD010000205.1:0-1536 GCA_964461965.1 uncultured Halioglobus sp.
CTTGCTCAGGAACAACGCCGCACTGTCATCGGGCGCGGTTTCCACACGGTCCAGGCCGAGATGAATGGTCAGTTGTTCCGGAGAATCCGCGGTCTGCGCAAATACATCGAGGAAATATTTTTCCTTTTCGATAAGACTGCGCGGCGGCAGAATTTCCAGGATACCGTCTGAAAACAGCGCCAGCATAAAGCTGTCGGGAAGATCGATGACGTGCTCTTCGTACACGGCGTCCTCCATTATGCCTACAGTGGAGCCTTCTCCCTGCAAGTAGCGCGCACCGGCACTGGATACCAGCACTGGCAGCGGCAGATGCCCGGCGACACTGTAACGCAATGAGTTTTTGCGCATATCCAACAATCCCACCACCATCGTGGCGAATTTATCCACACCCAGATCCAGCAGTTCCTTGTTTGCTTCCTGCAACATGGCCACCGGATGAAGAATTGTATCGACGCCGCGACGTGAGTAATCGGAGCGTTTGCGCGCAAACAGGTTTTTCAGCAACACCGTCGCGAACGCAGAGGAACTGCCATGGCCTGAGACATCCGCCATGAAAAACATCACGTGGTCCTCGCCCACCGTGAAGTAATCGGTGAAATCGCCGCTCAGGTAGAGCGAGGGAATCACCGTGTGACTGAACACATAATTCCCCAACACCATCGGCGTCACCGGCAGCATTCGCAACTGCACCTGGCGCCCGGCCTGCTGGTCCTGCTCCAGCATCTTCACCGTGCCGCGCAACTCGGTATTCGCCGCCTCTAGCCTGCGCCGCGATTCCTGCAATTCGCGGCGCAAATTGCGCTGGCGCACGCAACGCTCTATCGAGCGGAGCAGAGCGGTCGTGTCTTCTATGGGACGCAGGAAAAAATCGCTGGCGCCCAGTCGCAGGGCCGTCATCATGCGATCAGGGTCGGCGACATCGCAGAACATGATCACCGGCACCTGCACGTCGATCTCGCGCAGTGCATGGCGGGCGTCTACCCAGGAGAAGTCCTTGAGATCCAGTTCACACAAAACGACATCGAGTTCACTGTCTCCACCCAGCGAATAACTGGAATTACTGACATCCGTTACGACCTGCGTGTGATACCCGTGCGATGACAGCAAACTGGCCATCAATTCTGCTCGGTCAGGATTATCATCAACAATAAGTATATTGCCGTTAGAAGCAATCATAGGTGGCTTTGATCATGCGTTGGTCGAGACACTACGCCCATCGTTGGGTGCAGGCAACCGGAGCGCTTGCGCTTTGGCAGGATTTTACAATTTTACTCTGTGCTGTGGCGTTTCAGGGGGCTCCATGCCCGCGTCACACAATCAGAACTCCAGATAGTCCTCGGTCTGATCCTGTTCCGAGAAGCTGTCCTGGATTTCTCCGGTCAGGAAATGCTCGCGGCGCTGCAAATAGGCGTTACGAATGAAAATATACCGGTCACCCGTTACCAGATCATCCGCCTTGATCAAACTGGCCCGAATATCCACCGCTTCCACCGTCCAGAAGGAATAGGATCCTTCGGGAGGCCACATCAGGGCGGG